>NZ_CP132976.1:4800000-5425635 GCF_030864005.1 Achromobacter seleniivolatilans | reverse complement strand
GTACCCATACTTCATGCCGTTGAGCACACGCGTGCGCACCATCTCATTGAATGGATAGGTGTAGGCTTGGCCGACCACCACCACATGCGCCACATTGGCCAGCACGCGGCGGCGCAACGCCTGGCCGACGGATTCATCATCACGTCCGGACTCCGCGCGCGACATCTGCTGGAACAGCTCGCTGCGCGTGATGCCATTCTGCATAAAGGAAAACGCCGTCCACACGCACACCAGCGTCAGCACCAGCGCCAAACCGGCGGCGCGAGTCGCGGTGCGGCCCGGTTCCTGGCCGGCAGGCGTGCGCAGCCACGCGACCAGCTTGGCGATCAAGTACAGCAGCTTGGCAAAGTGACCCACGGCGCCCAGCAGGGAAAACAGCAGCGCCACAGGCGGAACGATCGCCGCCCGCGCGGCGTCTTCGCCCAGCTTGTAATGCTGGCCGCCTCGCCCAAAATCTTCATTCCTGGCGGAGAAACGCGGCATTGCCTCATCCACCGCCCGGTCCAGCATGCCGTCGTACAGGCGTTTGAAGCTGGCGGCGTCGGTGTAGTTGGGCGCGACGAACATATTGGCAGGAACCATCATCGTCTGGCGCAGCAACTTCTGCACGCCGGGACGCGCCACGAAGTCTTCATACGACAGGCCCGGCGGAATGGCATCGCCTTCCACATGCACGGTTCGGCTGCGCATCGTCTTCCAGTACTGCTGCGCAACCGCTTCATTGAAGGTCGCCCGGTCATACGTCTGCCAGTCGCCCGGCACCGGGATGCGCTTGCGCACGTCCTGCACCACGCGGCCCTGATAACGCGCCGGCACATTCTCCGGCGTCCAACCCCGCTTGGACAGGTTCCTGCGGTAATCGCTCCAGGCGCGGTCCTGCTCACGCGCCAGCTCAATGTCGGAGGCCACTGGCACGCCCGCGTATTTCTTCCAGCGATCCGACACCGACTGCATCACGCTGGTGTAGACCTGGTGATAACCGCGAATGCCCGGCGCGGTCATGCGGACCTCGCGCCCGTCGAAGGTGAAGGTCTTCATCTGCCGTTGCAGATCGGTGCGGATCACTTGCCGTTTTTTGGGTTCAACCTTCTCATCCAGGTTATCGATGTTAGACAGCAGCACCTGGAATACAGCCAGAAAAGCCTTGCCCTCGGGCCGGGCGTAGACTTCGTCGTCCACCAGCCCGTCCAGATGCAGATCGCCCTGCACCAGCGACCGCTGCAGCAAGTTGGAGTTCGTGGCGATGCGGCGAAAGTCACCGTCGCGGGTGTCTACCAGCACATTCACCAAAAACTTGATGGCAGAAAACACCAGCAGCGCGGTCACCACGCAGGCAATGGCGATCTTCAAGTAGGACGGGCGGCCGCCCGTGCGCAGGCGGTGGGTCAGCAGCAACTGCAAGACCACCAGCGCGGCGGCAATCCCCGACAAGGTGCGGCCGAAGAACTCAAGCTCTTCGATGTCGTGAGGGGTGGCGCGGCTGCCCACAACATCCAGCAGGCGCGCGTTGAATCCCAGCTCGAAACTGAGATAGATGATCGTCAGTACGATCAGGAAAAGAATCTGGCGAATCTGGGCTTGCCGCACGTCAATCTCTCAGGTCGAGCCGGGTCGAAGTAATTTCTTCATCAGGCAGATCCAGCTTGGCTGGCACCCGCGAGGCATTGCCTGCGCGGGGCGTGCTGCCAGAGGCTGCCGTAGGCGCTGCGCCATCGGGCACACGTTGCGGCGGCGGCGGCACGACGCGGCCTGTTGCCCGGTTGTCGGCTGGAGCCGGCCGTGCGGCAGTCTCAGGCGAGCTCGCTGGTTTGCCGGGTTTGGCCGGCTTGGCAGACCGGCCCTTACCCGCAGGAGCCACGGCCGCGGCGGGCGGCGGATAAACGCCATGCTCGCGCAAGGCTTCCTGATAACCGGGCGGATACAGCGATTCGTCGGCAAAGGGTTTGGCGCGGGGGTTCATACCCGCCACAGCCTGCGTATCGCCTCGGCGCATGCGGCCATCCTGCGTGTAGACGAACCGCTCGATGCGGGAGCCCTTCGGGAAGTTGAACGTCAGCGCGCTGCGGTCATCTTGCACCAGCACGGCGGGGCGATCGCGGCAATTGCCCAGGTCCCAGGACAGCACCTCGGACCCCTCGATTGCCAGCACGGTATAGCGGTAGTCACAATTGCGACGTTGAGTCTCGATCACAACCACGGTGCGCGTACCGATATTTTCGGTGCGCGCAATCCGCGCCGAGTCCACATTGGCCAACGGAATCACCCGCTGATTACCCGACAGTTTGACGGAGTACTTCGTCCCCTCGCGGCGCAGCGTGCCTTCGCCACCGCTTTGCAATGGGAACTGGCCGATCTCGGTGCCGAACAACGCAGCGGTGTCCACCCCGTAGGTGTAGCCGCCCCGTGAATTGGTTTTGACCGCGCACGCGCTTAATGCCCCTAAAAGGAGCAGCGCGGTCAACAAACGAAAGAAAAGCGGGCGCAAAGAAGTCATAGTCAGGGCGGAAGACTCAGAGGCCGCCCACAACCTATGGCTGGCAGGCGATCCATGGGACGGCAAGGCAGTCATTCCGTCAAAACCCTGCAATGTATCGCAGAGTTACAACTGGGCGATACCTTTGTTTCAATTGCGCCATGCCAACCTCAGTTGGCGCGGTCAGCGTCGTCTTGCTTGAGCACGCCAGCATCCTTCAATACCTGACCGGCGCTGTGGCGGATGGCAGACACGCAACGCGTCACAATCGCGCGCAGCAGCGCTTCGCTGGGCAGCGTGTCTTGTCCGGCCACAAAGCTCTCAATGGCAGCCGACACCCGGCCCACCGAACCGTCGCGGCCCTGCTGAACGCTCAACTTCACGGCCTTGCAACGGTGATTGACGCCGTTGACGACTTCCAGCAATTCGGCGCGGGTCAGACCCAGGTCGGCCGCGTCCGCAAAGTTCGGGTAGACGAGGCGCAAGAATTCCGGGTCCGTCTCGCTCAGGCTGAAGAACATGGTGCCCAGGTCAGGATGACGGAACAGCACGTCGCCGTCTTCATCAACACGGGCCACCAGGCCCATTTCTTCTTGAACAACGTGTTGGTACAGGGCGGCGAGCGGAGTAAGCGTGGTCATGTTCGGATTCTCAGGGGTGGATGGCAGCGGTGAAATCCGCGTCCTTGCCCATCGCTACGCCCCGGGCTGAAAAAGGTTCGAAAAATTTTTCAGAAAAATAAATCGAACCTTTTGGGCGCTCACGCATAGCGATCCATACAGGCATCCGCTTGCCCACCCCGCCCTGACGACTCAGGGCCACCGAAAAGGAAAGACCATGCAAGGAAAAGAGCTGCGCGACGTTTTGACGCTGGCCAAGACCCATGGCGGCCGCTGGGCCGCCATCGCCGCCCGCCGCGTCAACCGTGGCGACGCCATCGGCGCTTTGCTGTTTCTGCTGGCCACCACCGTGTTTTCAGTGATCACCGTCCGCATGATGGGGTCCCATGCCAGCCTCAGCTTTTACGATCTGCTGCGCCTGCTGAACGGCGGTGACGTGCAGGGCGCCATGTCGGGCGAAGGCGCGGGCGCCGGCATCTATGCCCTGCTCTGGCTGCTGGCCGTGTTCGGTCCGCTGCTGCCTTCCTTCCTGTCCCACCGTGGCGCCAAGCTGGCCTATTTCCTGCCGGTGGCGCTGTGGGGCATCACGCTCGCCGGCGTGCTGTCCGAAGTGCGTGAATTGATGAATGCCAGCCGCCAGCTGTCCGGTTTCATGGGCGGCTCGCGCGCCAGCCGCAACATGGCCGGGGACATTGCGTCCACCATCTGGAACAGCCTGAGCTTTGGCTTCGGCTTCTATCTGTCGCTTGTACTGGCCGTGTGCTTTGCCGTGCGTGGGGTTGCCGCCCTGCGCCGCCGCGCTTGATTTTCCGCCTGCCCGCGGCTAAGGTGCCGCAGCCCTCACCCACGAGGGCTGCGGCACTTTTACGCCGATGGGCTGACGTTCTGCGTCCAGTTCGACAACAAGAATCTGAACCATGAACACGCTCGATCCCAAGCGCTACATCATCAACAACGTTGATGGGTTGCTGCGCATCATGCATGCCGATCCCCGCTATGCGCTGGATTTCCGCAACAAGGCGGAACAGCACATCACGCTGAAACTGCGCAAGAAATTCTTCAACACCTCGCCCGAAGGCGTCATCGACGCCTTCAACAACGCCTTGATGAAGTTCCTGCAAGCGCGCACGTTTCGCGATGAAGGCTTTCAGCACGGCCAGCCCGCAGACGGCTGGGCGGCGCATGAACTGGCGGTCAGCAAGCTGGGCGGCTACCTGTACCGCGGATCGCTGCACGAGCTGATTCAATGGCACCGCCGTACGCGGCACGAAGTGCAATGGACCGATCCCGACGATGAAGGGCAGCAGGGGGACAGCGCCTTCGACGAGAGCGCGGACCTGGGTGATCCCTCCCCATTCGCGGACCCTGCCCGTGCCTACGAGCATCTGTCGCTGGTCAAGCGCATGCGCGACTGCCTGAACAAGCTGAGCGACACCCTGCGGGACACCATGTTCCTGTATCTGGACGACCTGCCGATGGATGAAATAGCCAAGCGGCAGGATCTGCACGTGCCCACCGTCAAGAGCCGCCTGCATGCCGCACGCAAGCTCGTGGCCGACTGCACGCGCAAAGGAATGGACTAACCATGTCTGAAGACCGAGTGCTTTCTTACCTGTCAGGTGAGCAGGACGATGCCGAACGCCGCGCGTTCGAAGCCGACCTGGCCCGCGACCCGGCGCTGCAAGCCGAAGTCGAAGAATGGCGCACCTTGGCCCAGGCGCGCCAGATGGCGCATAACGAAATCGGCCAGGCCGATCGCGACAGCGCCTTTTTGCGCGCGCTGGCCGAACCTCGACCCGCCGCCCCGGCGCCCCAGTCCGCCTGGCGCCGCTTTGGTCAATGGCTATGGCCCACGCCCGCCAGCCCGTTGATGCCGCTGGGCTGGGCGCTGGCCATCATGCTGTCCGTGGTTGTGGTGCTGCAAGCCCCCCGCGAAATACTGGTGTCCGATGGCGTGTTGACGCGTGGCGGCGGTTCCTGCCCGCGTCTGGTGGTGGATCTTCCGGACAACCTCACCGCCCGGCAATTGCGCAACACCTTGTCCCAATATGCCGTGACCCTGGTGTCGGGACCGGACGCAGATGGCCGCTTCATACTGGCTGCTGCGCGTGAATCTTCGCTGCACGACGCCGCCTCCGCACTTGGCGTCTTGTCATCGTCCCCAGCCGATGCCGGCGTCTGCCCCGCACCCTGAACCCCATGGCACGCACACCCACCCTGGTCACCAAACGCCGGCAATTGCTGACCGCCCTGCTCGGCGCCGGCCTGCTCGGCGTCAATTCATTGACGGCCCGCGCCAATCCCGCGTCCACGCCGGTTCCGGCCAAGCGGCGTCATGCACTGGTCATTGGCAACGCCCGCTACGCCGTGCCGGCCAATGCCTTGGTCAACCCGGTCAACGATGCCCGCCTGATCGCCGAAACCTTGCGCAAGCGCAATTTCGACGTCACGCTGCTGACGGACCTGACGACGCCGCAAATGGAAAACGCGGTCGACGAATTCGCCACGCGCGCCACAAACGCAGAGCTGGCGATGGTGTACTTCGCTGGCCATGCCGTGGCGGTGGATGACGTGAACTACCTGTTCGGCGTCGAACTGGCCGTACCGCTGGGCGAGGTCCGCATCCGCACCGCGCAGCAAAGTTCACTCAGCCTGCGCCGTGTATCGCAGGCATTGCGCCGCGCCAATATCCGCGCGCGCCTGCTGGTGCTGGACGCCTGCCGCACCAACCTGACCCGGGGCGCGGCCTCGCCCGGCTTGATTCATACCGTGCCGGCTGGCGGCGAACTCATCGCCTTTTCCACGCAGCCCGGCGCCACGGCCGAAGACGGCTTTGGCAAGGACGGCCCGCGCCACAGCCCTTACGCCTTTTACTTTGCGCAAGGACTGGACGCCCTGCCCGCAACCGCGCCGGTCGAGAATTTTTTCAAGCAACTAACGGGCGACGTGCAGGTTGCCACGGCCCACCGCCAGGTCCCGCACTACGCGAGCAGCCTGGTCGGCACCGTGACGTTCACCACGCTGGCCGACGCGCAGACGCCCGCCGTGCCGGGCGCTGCCGCCAGCGGCCAAGCCGCCCAAGCCGGCCGCGGACCGTCGCCCACCTTGGGCCGCGATTTGATCCGGGCCCGCATGAGCGCGTGGGAATACGAGATTGAACGCGGCGCGCAGTATCTGGACGAGCCGCGCCTGAGCGCATTACAAGCGCGCGCCAAAGCCGGAGACGTGGTCGCCATGACCACGCTGGGCCTGATCGCCGAGAACGGCGAGCACGTCGAACAGGACTACAAGGCCGCGGCCCGCTGGTATCAGCGCGCCGCCGACCAGGGTTTTGCCCCCGCGCAAACCTATTTGGGCGAACTGACCGGCATGGGCCGCGGCGTACCCAAGAACTACAACGTAGCCGAACGCCTGTTCCGCGAGGCTGCCGAGGCCGGCCACCATCGAGCCACCCTGGACTTGCTGGATCTGCGCGTACGCATGGGCGAGCCGATGGACCCGCGCGAATGGGCCACGGCGCTGCAAGACGCCGCACGCAATCCCGCCGGCTTGCCCTTGCCCGGCATGCCGCCGATACAAGGTCTGCCTGACATGCCCTGGATGCGCGCCTTGGGCGTGCGCCCGCCTGGGCAGCCTTGATGAGTCAGGCCCCGATTTCCCCCAGGGGCCGTCTGCGCATCGGGTAGGATGGAGTTGTCGCCCTACCTGAAGGAGATCCGCATGCCGTCAATGAAGCGCCTAGTCTGCACAGCCGCCATCACCTTGATGCTGCCGCTGGCCGCTTACGCCGAAAGCATTACGCTACATGCTGCGAGCGCAACCGCAAGCAGCGACGCGGCCACTTCGGCCCGCGTCGTGGACATTGAACTACAGCCCGACAGCCGCAAAGCCTTGGCCGACTTCACCCGCGAACGCATCGGTAAACGCGTGCAGCTGCGCTCAAACGGCGTGCTGCTGTCATCCGCCACGGTGATGAGCCCGTTGGAAGGCGACAGCTTTCGCATCACTGCCGGCGAGCATGGCTTTGCCGGCAAATCCGCCGAAGAGATCGCCCAAGGCATCATGAAGAGCGGCGGCCTGACCATTGATGATGAGAACACTGCGAAATAGCGGCGCCTAGGCCGTGATTTCGAATAGCCCGGCCGCGCCCATGCCACCGCCCACGCACATCGTGACGACGGCATAGCGCACGCCGCGCCGGCGGCCTTCGATCAAAGCGTGCCCTGCCATGCGGGCGCCAGACATCCCATAAGGGTGGCCAATCGAAATGGCTCCGCCGTTCACGTTCAAGCGATCTTCCGGTATGCCGAGTTGATCGCGGCAAACCAGCACCTGGCACGCGAACGCTTCATTCAGTTCCCAAAGGCCGATATCACCGACCGCAAGCCCGTGACGCGCCAGCAGCCGCGGCACCGCGTGAATGGGGCCGATGCCCATTTCTTCGGGTCCGCAACCGGCCACGGCCATGCCGCGGTACACGCCTAAAGGCGTCAGACCGCGCCGCCGCGCCTGCTCTGCCTCCATGATGACGCAGGCCGATGCGCCGTCCGACAACTGTGAAGAGTTGCCTGCAGTGATGTGCTGGCCCAGCGCCAGGCGCTGCCCATCCTTGAAGACCGGTTGCAACCGCGCCAGGCTATCCAACGACGTGTCGGGCCGATTGCCCTCATCGCGGTCCAGCGTCACCGTCTTTGCCGAGGTCTCGCCCGTTGCGCGGTCCGTGTGCTGCATGACCACGGTGATCGGCACGATCTCGTCGTTGAATGCCCCTCTCGCCTGGGCCGCCGCCGTGCGCTGTTGCGACCGCAGCGCATACGCATCTTGCGCGGCGCGCGAGACGCCATAGCGATCAGCCACGATCTCGGCGGTTTCCAGCATGCTCATGAAGATTTCAGGCTGTTCGCGCATCAGATCAGCGTCGAACCAGCGATTCCGATTCATGCTGCTGTTCTGCACCAGCGAAATGGATTCCAGCCCGCCTGCCACCACAATATCCATGCCTTCCTGCGTGACCTGCCGCGCCGCAGTCGCAATCGCCATCAGCCCGGACGCGCATTGGCGATCCAAGGTCATGGCGGCAACCTGCGCTGGCAATCCCGCGCGCAAGGCCGCCTGCCGCGCCACGTTCATGTGTGTGGTGCCTTGCTGCAAGGCAGCGCCCAGGATGACGTCTTCTACCTCGCCCGGGGTCAACCCCGCGCGTGCCACCGCGTGCGAAATCGCGTGACCGCCCAGCGTGGGCGCGGTGGTGTCGTTGAATGCGCCACGATACGCCCGGCCTATCGGCGTGCGGGCGGTAGAAACGATAACGGCTTCTCTCATGTTGATTCCTTGTGCCTTAGCGATGCCAGATGGTGTGGCTTTGTTCTCGTGCGAATTGCGTGACGTAGTACGGCCCCAGACCGCCTTTTCCGGTCAGCCCCGACCCTTTCCAGCCACAGAATGTCTGGATGCCCGGCCAGGCGCCGGTGGTCGCGCCGCTGGCCCGATTCACATACAGCGCGCCCGCTTCGGCGCGATTCAGAAACAGATCGATCTCATCTGGGTCCTGCGCATAGCAACCCGCCGTCAGGCCATAGTCGATGGCATTGCCATCGTCGATTGCGGCTTGCAAACTGGTGAACGGCTGCACGCTGACGAAAGGTAGAAATAGTTCTTTGCGGTTCAGTCTGTGATTGGGCGGCAGACCCGTTGCGATGGCCGGCTGCACGTAATAGCCATAGGCAAGTTCGCCCGCGTTCAGCCGGCCGCCACCCGAAACAAGCCGCCCGTCCGCACCAGCCTCTTCACATGCTGTGCGGTAGCGCCGCCATGCGGCTTCGTCAATCAGCGGCCCCATGAAGACGCGGCGGTCACGTGGATCGCCCACATTAAGGGACTCTGCTGCCACACGCAGGCGCTCGACAACCTCGTCGTGAACCGAGACGTGTGCATAGACTTTCGAGCCCGCCGAACATTTCTGCCCTTGCAAGCCAAACGCCGACCGCAACACGCCTTGAACCGCCACACCCACCTCTGCGCTGGCAGCAATGTAGGCCGGGTTCTTGCCGCCCATTTCGGCAATGACCGGGCGGGCGTGACGGCCCGCTGCCACGCTCTGAAGCAAGTCCATGCCAACTTCATGGCTGCCAGTAAACGCGTAACCATCGATGCCGGAATGCCGCATCAATGCGGCGCCCGTTTGCGCACCGCCAAACACGCCGTTGACGCCGCCTGCTGGCACCCCGGCCGCGTCGCAGGCATTCAGCAGCAAAGCACCTGTCAGAGATGCGCGGGGCGACGGTTTATACACGACGGTATTGCCCGCCAGCAGCGCCGCGCAGACCATGTTCACGGATAGCGCCAGCGGAAAATTGAAGGGCGCGATTACCGCAAATACGCCATAGGGCCGCAGAACGTCATGCGTGCTTTCATTGTCGAAGGCGCGCGCCAAGGGCTGGCGGTAGCCGTCACTGCGTTCGGCCTGATCGCAGTAGTAGCGGATCAGATCCACTGATTCCTCTGCCTCGCCCAGCGCTTCCAGACGCGACTTGCCGATCTCGATCACGGCCGCCATCGCAAAGTCGTACTTGCGCTCAGACAGCACCATGGCCAACCGGCGCAACACGGTAATGCGCTGCGCCCAGCCTTGCGCGGCCCAGGCGGGCTGCGTGCGGCGCGCGCAGCTTACGGCCTGTTCGATCACGTCCCCGTCTGCGCTGGGAAAGCGTCCCACCATCAGCCAGTGGTCGATGGGCGAATAAACCTCTTGCAGCACTTCGCCAGCAACTGGCCGACCTTCAAAACGATGGCTGAAATCCTGACCCAGCATGCGCGACTCAAAGTCGGGCAAGCGCTGATCCAGCAAGTCATGCACCGCAGAGAAATCGGTATGGATGTTCGAGTACGTGACACGAGGCAGGGTGTGGTCGATCACAATCGCTCCTGATCAGGTTTCAGAACAGCACGACCTGACGAATGGCGGACCCGTCACGCAAACGGTCAAAGCCGGTATTGATCTCGTCCAGCGCGAGCCGGTGCGTCAGCAATTTATCGACCGGCAGGCGGCCGGACTGGAAGAGCGAGACAAAGTTGGGAATGTCGCGCTTGGGCACGCAGGTGCCGATGTATGACCCCTTCAAGGTGCGTTCTTCGGCCACCAGATTCACGGCTTGCAGCGACAGGTGCCGGTCAGGCGGCGGCAAGCCGCCCGTCACCGTCATACCGCCCCGCGCCGTCGCCTTGTAGGCCAGTTCCAGTGCCGGAATAGACCCCGCAAGTTCAAACACAAACTCGGCGCCGCCCTGAGTCAATGCGCGGATTTGCTCCACCGCGTCAGGATCGGAAGCGTTGACGCAATGCGTGGCACCGAGTTCGCGCGCCGTGCGCAATTTGTCATCCGATAAATCCACAGCCACGATCTGGCGCGCGCCCGACACCTGTGCGCCCATGACCGAACACAGCCCCACACCGCCCAGACCCACCACCGCGACAGACGCTCCAGGCGGCACGCGCGCGGTGTTGACCACTGCGCCCATGCCCGTCAGCACAGCACAACCGAACAATGCGGCATGCTCGAACGACAGCGACGGGTCCACCTTGACGCAAGATTCACGAGACACCGTGGCGCACTCCGCAAAGGCGGATACCCCCAAGTGATGATTAACGGCGTGGGCGCCCAAATACAGCCTGCGATCACCCCGCAACAAAGTTCCCGCGCCGTTCGCCGCCGCACCTGGTTCGCACAAGGCGGGTCTGCCGCCCGCGCACGGCAGGCAGCAGCCGCAACTGGGCACAAAGACCATGACAACGTGATCCCCCACGGCCAGATCCCGCACGCCCTCGCCCAACGCCTCGACCACGCCTGCGGCCTCATGGCCCAACACCATGGGCAGCGGCCGCTGGCGGTCGCCATTGATGACCGACAGATCGGAATGGCACAGCCCGGCGGCTTTGATCCGCACCGTGACTTCGCCATACCCCGGCGCCCGCAAGTCGATCTCGGTAATTTCCAACGGACGGGACTGCGCGTAGGGCGCAGCGGCGCCTGATGCCCGCAACATGGCGGCTTTGATGCGCATGATGTCTCCTCGTGGGATGCGCTTGAATGGCTTGCCCGGGCTCTACGGCTCCGGGGCATGCAAGGGGGTCGCGATCAGTTCGCGCTGGCTCGCAGCAACGGTTCCAGCGCGCCGCGCAGCGCCTGCGGCAACTCAACCGGTTGATTGCTTGCGCGGTCTACGTAGGCATGCGTGAAACTGCCTTGTGCGGCAGCGCTGTCGTCATCGCCCCGGAACAACGCGTATTCATAGGTGACGCTGGTGCGCCCCAAACGCCCCACCCTTACGCCTACAACAACCGTGTCCGGAAACGCGACCGGGCGAAAATAGGAAGTCTGGCTATGCACCACCAGACCGATCACGTCGCTTGCCCGCAGGTCCAGCACGCCAAGTTCAATCAAGGTCTGATTGACCGCGGTATCGAAATACTCGTTGTAGACGACGTTATTCATGTGGCCGTAGACGTCGGTATCGCGCAGCCGGGTCGTCATCGGCAACAGACGGGGATAATCGCCCCGCGTGGTTGGAGCCGCGCGCGGTGCATTGGCAGACGCAGTCATGCGGCCTCCTGTGCGCGTTTCAGGATGCGGGCCACATGCGCGAGTCCTTCTCCGGGTTCGATAAAGTTGTCCAGGCTGGCGATCTCGTCAAAGTGCTTCGCAATGCTCTCGGGCGTGCGCTCGCCTTCCGGAAAATACACGCCTTCACTTTCGACGATGGCCAGGCGCGCATAGGTGCCCGCGCCAGCCAGCAAGGCGGTGCGGCTGGGGGCTGCTTCATGCACCAGGAACAACGCGGCAGGGGTGACATACGCCGGGTCCAACGCACGCAACGCATAGGCGTCGAACATCTCCGCCGTCATCCGGGTTGCGGCCGTGGGCACGAGCGCATTCACGTGAATGCCGTTGCGCTGGCCTTCCAGATGCAGCACGTTCATCAGGCCGATCACGCCCGCCTTCGCCGCGCCGTAGTTCGACTGACCGAAGTTGCCGTACATGCCCGACGTGGACGTGGTCATCAGAATGCGGCCGTAACGCTGCTCGCGCATGATGGGCCACACCGCCCGCGCGCAATTCGCGGACCCCAGCAGATGCACGTCCACGACAGCGTTGAAATCGCCCGCGCTCATCTTGGCGAAGGTTTTGTCGCGCAGGATGCCAGCGTTGTTGATCAGAATATCCACGCGGCCCCAGGCGTCCATTGCCTGTGCAGCCATCGCATCCACCTGTGCGCCATCGCACACATTGGCGTCATTTGCGATGGCCTGCCCACCGGCGGCAACGATCTCATCCACAACGGCCTGCGCGCCGCCAAAGTCGTTCACCACGACCCGGCAACCGCGCGCGGCAAGCTGCAAGGCGTGACTTCTGCCCAGGCCCTGGCCTGCGCCGGTCACAATGGCGACGCGTTCATCGAAGCGAATGCTCATGTTGCTGATCCTTGAAGAATGGTCATAGTGATCCAGTCGGCAACCAGTGCGGGCCGCGCCGCGCCCTCAATCTCGACGGTTACTGCATAGCGGGTGGTGAATTCACGCGCATTGCGCGGCGTGAACTCGCTTAGGACAAAGCGGCCGCGCACTTTCGCGCCCACGGGCACGGGCGTCAGAAACCGGACTTTGTCGAAACCGTAGTTGATGCCGATGGCGCCTTCGAACGTGGGCAGGACGTCCTGGCTCAGAGCGGTCAACAAGGACAGCGACAGAAAGCCATGCGCGATGGGTCCGCCGAAGGCGCTTTCCCGCAGGGCGCGCTCAGGATCGACATGAATGAATTGATGGTCATCGGTGGCGTCCGCGAAGAGGTCCACCTGCGCCTGCGAAATCGTGGTCCATGCCGACACACCGATTTCCTGCGAGACCTGATCGGCCAGGGATTGCGGACTGGGCATAGCGCGTAGAGCGTCTGGAGTCATGGATAGGGGCGTCGTTGTCAGGTTGAGTGGCGGCGGGGGGGGAAGAAAACCGTTCTTGGACGCCACAACATACCAAGTAGTATAAACTTCGGTTTTGCGGTTTGTACAGGTCGTGAATGGCCTGAACTATCCGACGGACGCACGCTCGCGCAGACGTTGTCTGCATTGGTAATTGGCTAAACTGGCGCTTTGCTGCGATGGAAAAATGGAGAAAGACGCATGAAGGGGGAACCTACGGTGACGGCTGCGCGCGATGACGGCATGGGGAATATTGAACTGCTGACCGCGGCGGCTGAGTGCTTCATGGAGCAAGGTTTCCACGCATCCAGCATCGACGACGTGGCACGCCGCCTTGGCGCTACCAAAGGCCGCGTCTATCACTATTACCGCTCCAAGACCGACCTGTTCTTTGATGTGCACCGCGAGGGCATGCGGCGCAACTTCGAAGCCGTGCGCCCCGTCATGAAAGAGAAGGGTCCGGCCGCCCAGCGCCTCGCACTGATGCTCAAGCATCACGCGCTGTCGATGATGGAGAACCTGGCGTTCGAGACCGTTGTGGTCCAGGGCGTGCACATGCACAGGCTGGGCGCGACCACGCCCGCGCAGCGCCAGACGCTGGCCGAACTGATGACCATCCGCGATGACTTCGAAGCGCTGTTCAAGCGCGTGGCGTATGAAGGCGTGGAAGACGGCTCGCTGGCCATCGATGATGTGTCCGTGGCCATCAAGGCCGCGTTGGGCGCCATCAACTGGCTTGCTGTCTGGTATCGGCCCCGGCTGGGCGAAACCCGCGACGACCGCGAAATCCTGGCGTCCAAGGTCGTGCACACCATCATCGCCGGCCTGGGCACCCGCGCCTGACGGCACGGGCGCTTGGGGCCAGGGCGTCACCGTCAGCCCAGCCGTTCGCGGCGCAGACGTATACCCGCAGCGTCGCGGTCCCATGTGCCTTCTGCCAGGCCCTCGGTCCGCAACACATGCTTTTGCAGCTTGCCGCTGGCGGTCTTGGGCAGCTCCAACACCACTCTGACGTACCTCGGCACCATGTAGTGCGGCACCCGCTCGGCCAGCCAGGCAATCAACGCCTCGGGCGCAAGCGCGGCTTCTTCCACCAGCGTGACCACGGTCAGCACTTCGTCCTCACCATGCTCGCTGGGCACCGCCACGGCCACCGCCTCGCGCACGGCCGGGTGTGCGCAGATCTCGCCTTCCAGCTCGAATGACGAGATGTTCTCGCCACGGCGGCGTATCACGTCTTTCAAGCGATCCACGAAGAAGAACGTGCCGTCGCCATCGCGCCGGAACGCATCGCCCGTGTGGAACCAACCGTTGCGCATGGACGCCGCCGTCGCCTCCGGATTGCGGTAGTAGCCCGAAAACAGCGCCCACGGGCGATGCGAGCGAATCAATAATTCACCGACCTCACCGTCGGGCAAAGCGCGGTCCTGCGCATCCCCCACCCGTAGTTCGAACCACGGCCGGGGTTTGCCGCAGCGCCCCGCCTCGGTCAGGCCAGGCCCCGCGCTCAGGGGGCTGGCGATCTCGGTCATGTTGTAGACCGTGTACAGGTCCACACCGAAGCGGGTCTTGAACGCGGGGGCATCTTCGCCGAAGGGCACGATGAATACCTTGCGCAAGGGATGCTCAAGATCACGCGGCGACGGCGGCTGCTTGAGCAGGAAATTGGCCATCACGCCCAGCAACAGCACCACCGTGCTTTCGGTTTCGCGGATGGCATCCCAGAACTCGGCGGTGCGGAACTCCGGCACCATGGCGATCGAGCCGCCGTAGGCCAGCATGGCGTACACGTACAGCGTGCTGCCGCAATGGAATATTGGCCCCGCGATCATGCAGCGGTCTTCGGGCGTGATGCAGTCAAACGCATCGGGCCCCATGGTGTAGAGCTGCACGTATGACGTGACCACGCCCTTGGACAAGCCCGTGGTGCCCGACGTGTACATGATGGATTGGGTATCCCAAGGCTCAATCGGCGCGTCGGTGGCGAGCAGGTCGGCCGCCGGTTCACTCGACGTATCGGCCAGCGCCGCAAACGACACCCCCGCAGGCAGCGCCGACGGGGCCTCGCCTTCTCCGGTCAGCAAGATTCGCTTCAAGGCGCCTGGCGCCAGACCCTGCAAGCGGCCCGTCAACGCCCGGTGCGCCAGCATGAGCGATGCCTGCGCGTTTTCCAGCACATGTTCCAGCGGCCTGCCCCGCAGGCCGGTATTCAGCGGCACATACACGGCGCCCAGATAGTTGATGGCAAACCAGTTGGCCAGCAGCTCGGGGCCGTTGCCCATCCAGCACAGCACGCGATCGCCCTGCTTCACGCCCTCTTGCCGCAGCGTGGCAGCACGCCGGCGTACCTGTGCCAGCGTCTGCGCGTAAGTCCAAGAGGGACCTTTATGGAAACGGACAAAGATTCTGTTGGGTATCTTTTTTGCCTGAGCTTCCAGCAAATAGCGCAACACGCATGCCTGGCGGTCAGGGACAGCGCCCCGTGCCTCGTCGTTCATCTAGCGTCTCCTCGGTTTGTTATTTCGCTTTATTTTTCATGACTTCTCTGCCGCTATCCAGGCTTGCGGGATACGGACTTACCCGCACGCCCCCGCTGGCTGCCCTAGATACGCCGGCGCGCGCCTTGCGATTTTTGCAACATACTTGGTAGTATATCCACGAATCGGGCCCGACCACACCACATTCCGATGCGGCCGCTTCGGCCAGGGCTCCGCAAGAAAAGGACAACGATGAGCATGGTTTCAATCGAACGCCACGGCACAGTTGCCGTGGTGCGTTATGACCGGGGCGGCAAGGCCAATGCCTTGAACCTGGCGGCAATGGATGCATTGATCGACGCGGCCAGTCAGTTGGCGGAAGACGACCAGATACGGGCCGTGGTGCTGACCGGCACGCCCGCCATATTCAGCGCGGGCATTGATCTGAAAGACCCGGCGCTGTGGGCGCACGATGACCCGCTGGCAACGCAACGCGCGCTGGCTCGCGGTGAAGCGCTGTGCCGCGCCTGGAGCGAATTACCCCAAGTCACCATTGCCGCTATTGAAGGCGCGGCCGTGGGCGGCGGCGCCGTGCTGGCGCTGGCCTGCGATTGGCGCGCCTTGGGCGCAAATGCCTTCTTGCGCCTGCCCGAAGTCCGGCTGGGTCTGCCGCTGGCATGGGGCGGCCTGCCGCGCCTGGCCAGCCTTGCCGGCCCCGCGCGCGCAAAACGGGCGCTCTTCACCGATTTCAAATTGGATGCAGACACCGCAGAACAATGGGGCGTCGCAGATATCGTTGCGCCCGAAGGTGCCGTGGTGCAGGCCGCGCTGGCGCTAGCCCGCGAAGCCGCCGCCTGCCCTGCCTTGGCAACGAGGCTGACCAAGCGCGCCATCGATGCGCAATTTGACGCCAGCCGCCACGCGCACGCGCAGACCGATCAGTTTCTGTTGTGCCACCTGCTGTCCCCCCCCACCGCCAGCCAGACGCCTGCCACTGCGCGGGCGCACCCCATCAATCCGTAGTTGCCGTCGCAGTCGCCGTAGCCCCAATCGGGCGCCGTTATGCGCGGCTGCCCTTGCCGTTCAGATCCGCCTTAGAGCGGGCACAACATCTTGGAGGAATGACAATGAACCACCTGCTAACCGCCCTGCTTGTCGCTGGGGCTTTCACCTTGCCGGCCGCGCACGCGCAGTCCGACAAACCCATACGCATTGGCGTGCTGACAGACCTGTCCGGCATGAATGCTGACTTGTCGGGCCAGGGATCGGTAGAAGCCGCCCGCATGGCCGTGGAAGATTTCGGGCCCACGGTGTTGGGCCGCAAGATCGAAGTCATTACCAGCGACCACCAGAACAAGGCAGACATCGGCTCCGCCACCGCGCGCCGCTGGATCGATCAGGACAACGTAAAAGCGATTGTGGACGTGCCCACCTCGTCCGTCGCGCTGGCGGTGCAAGAGATCACGCGCACGGCCAACATCGCTTTTCTGGCTTCGACTGCGGGCACCTCGGACCTGACCGGCAAAGCCTGCTCGGCATCCACCGCGCAATGGACCTACGACACCTACGCGCTGGCCAATGGCACGGGCCGCGCGCTGACCGAGTCCGGCATCAAAAAGTGGTATTTCCTGACGGCCGACTACGCATTCGGCCACGCCCTGCAAGCCGACACGGAAAATGCCGTGAAACAAGCGGGCGGACAGGTCTTGGGCGCCGTCAAACACCCGCGCGCATCGAACGATTTTTCGTCGTTCCTGTTGCAGGCGCAAGCGTCCAAGGCGGAGATCGTTGCACTGGCCAACTCGTCCGGCGACACCACCATGGCGATCAAACAGGCCAATGAATTCGGGCTGATTAAAGGCGGGCAGAAACTGGCCGGCCTGCTCATGTTCATCACCGATGTGGACGGCGTGGGACTGGATCAGGCGCAAGGCCTGATTCTCACCACCGGCTTTTATTGGGACATGGACGACCGCACACGCGACTGGACCAAGCGTTACGCCGAACGGATGAAGGGCCGCGTTCCCACCATGGCGCAAGCGGGCGTGTACTCATCCGTGCTGACCTTCCTGAAGGGCGTGCAGGAAAGCGGCAAGCTGGAAGGCGACGCGGTGATGAAGCAGATTCGCGGCATGAAGATCGACGACATGTTTGCGCGCAACGCCTATCTGCGCGAAGACGGACGCCTGATCCACGACATGTATCTGGTCGAAGTGAAAAAGCCGTCTGAATCCAAGGCGCGCTGGGACTACTACAAGATCCTGCGCACGATTCCTGGCGACAACGCATTCCGGCCGCTTGCCGCAGGCGGATGCCCGCTGGTAGCCGCGAAGTAAAAAGCCGCGGCAACCCTCATCCCTAAAGCTGACGCCGCGCTCACGGCGTCAGCTTTATCATTTCTGCCACGCCCGGAAATCTTTCAGTCTGTTGTCATTAACCTTTCATTTCGAACTTCTAGCATTGCTCGTCCCATCAGGCATAGCCCAACGCCAGGAGTTCAAATGAGCAAGAGCATCACGGACAAAGCCGTCCGCAATCCCAGCCAGAACAGCCCGTTTAGCGAAATTCTCGAAAAGAACATGTCGCGCCGCATGGTCATGCGCGGCGGCCTGGCCGCGGCATTCGCGACGATGTCCACCTTGGGTCTGGCCGGCTGTAATAGCAGCGATGATGACGACGACGTCATCGATGGCGGCACGCAGCCGCCCGCCCCCACCGAACCCCCGGTTGTGCAACCGCCTGCGCCGGTCAAGCTGGGATTCAATTCGCTGCCCAATTCGATGACCGACGGCTGTGTCGTTCCTGATGGCTATGTCGCCCATGTGTTCGCGCCGTGGGGCACGCCGCTCAACGACAACGCGCAAGCCTGGAATCAAAACGGCAACAACACGTCCAGCGACCTGCTCAACTCCATGGGCATGCATCATGACGGCATGCACTTCTTCCCGATCGAAGGCAGCTCCACCGAAGGATTGCTGGCGATCAACCACGAGTACATCGACCAACGAACGCTGCATCCGTCTGGCGCGACGACCGTGGCTGGCAAGCGCCCCGTCGAAGAAGTTCGCAAGGAAATCAACGCCCACGGCGTCGCCATCGTGCACGTGCGCCGCGAAAACGGCCGTTGGAACATCGTTCACAACTCGCGCTTCAACCGCCGCTTCACGTCGGCGACTGCCATGAAGCTGGCCGGCCCCGTGGGCGGCACGGACTGGGTCAAGACCCCGTTCTCGCCCAATGGCACGCAAGTGCGCGGCACCAACAATAACTGCGGCAACGGCTACACGCCGTGGGGCACCTACATCACCGCCGAAGAAAACTGGGCGGCCTGCTTTGTGAACACCGGTGTGCAGCCCGCGCATCAACTGCGCGTTGGCATCGGCGCCGCAGCCGGGCGCTACGGCTGGGAAACCGCCGCAAACGATCCGTCGGAAGTATTGGGCGAATTCGCACGCTTCAACATCACGGAAACCGGTGTCGACGCGACACAAGACTGGCGCAATGAAGCCAACGGCTTCGGCTATCTGGTCGAGATCGATCCCTTCGACCCCAGCAGCATTGCCACCAAACGCACGGCGATGGGCCGTTTTGCGCACGAAGGTTGCGCCTACAGCAAGCCCGAAGCCGGCAAACCCCTGGCCTTCTACAGCGGCGACGATTCGCGCTTTGAATATATCTACCGCTTTGTCTCCGAAGCGGTATGGGACCCGAAAGATGCCGAGCGCACCGACCGCCTGGCCGTGGGCGCCAAGTATCTGGACAAGGGCACGTTGTACGTCGCGCGCTTCAACGCCGATGGCTCGGGCGAATGGCTGGCATTGATTGGGTCCACCGTCGGCGCTGGCGGCCGCACCCTGACCGATGAATTCGGCACGCTGGACAACATCCTGATCAACACGCGCGGCGCCGCTGACTTCGTGGGCGCCACGCCGATGGACCGCCCCGAATGGACGGCCACGCACCCGACCAACGGCGACATCTACCTGACGCTGACGAACAACACCAGCCGCAATGCCGGCCGCGGCACCAACCCGCCGAACCCGCGCTTGAATAACGTCAACGGCCACATCATCCGCTGGCACGATGATGCTGGCACGGCCAAGTTCAAGTGGGACATCTTTGTGTTCGGTTCCAACGCAGGCGCCGACGCCGACACCAACCGCTCAGGCCTGACCGCACTGAACCAGCTGGCCAGCCCCGACGGCCTGGGATTCGATGCCCGCGGCATCTTGTGGATCCAGACGGACAACGGCATCGATAGCGGCCGCAACAACGACGTAGCTCGCGCAACCAACGACCAGATGCTGGCCGTGATCCCTGGCGCGATTGCTGACAGCACCGGTACCGGCCCCGTCATCAACGCGTCCAACCAGGCCGACCTGCGCCGCTTCTTCGTTGGCCCCAACGAAGCCGAAATCACGGGATTTGCCGTCACGCCGGACTACACCAGCATCTTCCTGAACATTCAGCACCCGGTGAACTGGCCGGCTTACGGCACGGATGACGCAACCGTCGCCACGACCGGCACCGTGCGCGCACGTTCGTCCACCGTGGTGATTCAGCGCGCCGATGGAGGCCCGATCGGGGTGTAATCAACGACACCGCAGCCTGAACACGAAAGCCACCGCAAGGTGGCTTTTTTTTGTCCGGTAGTGCAATCCCTTGATCCAAGCACGCGAGCCGTCTGGACCGCCAGCGTGTATCGTTAGCGGCCTTATTCAACGCAAGCCCCAAAGCCCCCCACCTGATGACTCCAGACCAACAACTACTTCAAGCCGCCAGCAAGAACGACGCAGCGGCCATCGAGCAGGCTCTTGCTCAGGGCGCGAATGTCAACGCGCGCAATGATTTCGGAGGCACCGCCTTGTTCTGCGCGGCCACGGATGGGGCCGTCGACGCCGCCCGGGTCTTGCTTGCGCACGGCGCTGATCTCGCCAGCCGCGCCGGCCACGGGCTTACCGCTTTGCATCAGGCGGCAGGCTGGGAACGCGAAGGCATGGTGGTGTTGCTGCTGGACGCGGGCGCCGACGCGGACGTCGTCATGGACGACGGCGGGACCCCGCTGATGGCTGCCGCCGCTCGCGGCAATCTGGCGATTACCGAACTGCTGCTTGCCCGCGGCGCCCAGCCCGACCTGCGCGATAACGAGGGTTGGAACGCCTGGGCATGGGCCACGGAAAAAGGCGCCGACGACGTTGCCGACGCGCTGGAAGCCGCTGGCGCCGAGCCCGAGTTTCCTGCGGATTGACAGGAGCGGCGGTACGCGTGAATCGGCTGCTGCGGCGAATGTGCGGCGTATGTGCGGCGTATGTGCGGCGTATGTGCGGCGGCCGAACATGCACAACGTTACATATTGACCGGCGAAAGCTGATCCGTTTTTGGATCTCGGGGGTCAAGACCAATGAGAAACCCATTCCTCATTCTCTCCCGAAAGGTCATCCATGCATGTCGCCCCGGCGTCACGACGCCCCGCCTCTCCCGCTTTGCAGCGCACGCTCTACGCCTCGACGCTGAAAGCCGCCCTGTCGGCCGCTTTCATCGTTATCCCCGTCCTGCTGGCGCCCACCGCCGCCCACGCTCAAGCGCAGACCCGCGGCTATGACATTCCCGGCGGTCCGCTGGGCGACGTGCTGGGCCGCTATGGCCGCGAAGCAGGCATCGTGCTGTCGTTTCGCCCGGAACTCACCGACGGCCGGCAAAGCAATGGCTTGAAGGGCAGCTACACCGCCAGCAGCGGCCTTGCTGCGCTGCTGGCCGGCACCGGCCTGCAAGCGGCGCAGCAAGGCAGCGGCAGCTATGTCCTCAGCCGCCAGCCCGCTTCCAATGACGGCACCGCCACGCTTCCCGCCGTGACAGTGACTGCAACGTCGCACTCCGAGCTGCCCGAAGCCTATGCGGGCGGTCAGGTCGCGCGCGGCGGCAGTCTGGGGGTGTTGGGCACGGTGGACATCATGGACACGCCGTTCAGCACCACCAACTACACGGCACAGATGCTTGAGGATCAACAGGCCCGCACGCTGGCCGACGTGGTCGTCAACGAAGCGTCCGTGCGCGTCATGACCTCCACCGGCAGCTTCAGCGAAGACTTCCAGATTCGCGGCTTTAACGTCACCAGCGGCGATGTGGGACTGAACGGCCTGTACGGCCTGACCTCATCGAACCGTATGCCGGCCGCGTTGATGGAACGCGTCGAAGTGCTGAAGGGTCCCGGCACGCTGATGTACGGCATCAGCCCCAACGGCGCCATCGGCGGCAACATCAACATCGTCACCAAGCGCGCTGGCGATACGCCGCTGACCCGGCTGACCACCACCTACGAAAGCAAGTCTGTCCTGGGCGCGCAGCTGGATATGGGCCGCCGCTTTGGCGAAGACAACCAATGGGGTATCCGTTTTAACGGCGTCTACCGCAATGGCGACACCACGCTAGACAACGGCAAGCAGAAATTTGGACTGGGCGCGCTGGCGCTGGATTACCGTTCGCCCACGCTGCGCTGGTCCCTGGATACCTATTCCCAACGCGAGAACGTGGACAACTTCCGCGCGCAGACCGGATTCAAACCAGGTATATCGTCCATCCCTGCCGCCCCGTCAGGCCACCGCGCCATTTACGATGGCGCAAATCTGATGTCGCGCGACTCGGCCATCGCCTCACGCCTGGAATACGACATTTCAGACCGCCTTATGGTGTACGCCGCGGGCGGCTATCGCTACGGCGCCAGCGAGCAAGACTTTCCTTCGGCACGGACCACTGACGCCGTTGATGCGCTGGGCAACTTCCGCGTGATCAACTCTTGGTATGACGCCTACTCGCGCAACAAGACGGGAGAGATCGGCGCGCGCGCGAACTTCGACACGTTCGGCATCAAGCATCGGGTCAGCCTCTCGGGTTCGATCCTGAAGACGGAAGCGGGCAGCTTCTATCTGTCTGCGCCGTTGAGCCAGAAGATCGACTCCAATATCTACGACCCGGTCCCGCTGATCCCGATGACCGGCGACCGCCAGACGCCGACCAAGAACTCGGAAACCACACTGTCGAGCATCTCCTTGACCGACACGCTGTCGTTTGCCAATGATCGCGTCCTGATCACTGGCGGCCTGCGCAAACAGCAGGTCAAGGCAGAGAACTTCAACGCCGCTGGCGCCGTCACCACGTCGTACAACGAAGGCGCCGTATCTCCGTTGGCCGGCATCGTCGTACGCCCGTGGGAAAACGTCTCGGTATACGGCAACTTCACGTCCGGCCTGACCCGCGGCGGCACCGCGCCCGTAGGCACGGCCAACGTCGGCGAAGTGTTCGCCCCGTACAAGTCCAAGCAGTACGAGGCTGGCGTGAAAGTGGACTGGGGCACCGCCATCACCACCGTCTCGGTCTTCCAGATCGACCGGCCCAATGCTATGACCAATCCCGTCACCAACGTCTATAGCTTCGACGGCGAACAGCGCAACCGCGGCATTGAACTGTCGGCAGTCGGCGAAGTCACGCCGGGCTTGCGCCTGATGGCCAGCGCAACGTTCTATGACGCGAAATTGGAGCGCACCGCCGGCGGCGTGAACCAAGGCAACAACGCCAACGGCGTGCCCAAGCGCACGTTCAACCTGGGCGCCGATTGGGATCTGCCCTGGGTCCGAGGCCTGAGCCTGAACGCACGCGCCATCCACACGGCCGCAACCCCCTACGACGCGGAAAACACGCTGACCCTGCCGTCATGGACGCGTTATGACGTCGGCGCGCGCTACCGCACGGAAATCATGGGCAAGCAGGTCACGTTCCGCGCCAATGTCGAGAACGTGTTCAACAAGAGCTACTGGCTGTCGAGCAGCACGCTCCTGACCGTCGGCACGGTAGCCGCTCCGCGCACGGTGCTGTTGTCGGCGCAGGTTGAGTTCTAAGGGTTGGACTGAAGGTTTGAGATAGCGACAAAAATCGCCTCCCAAAACACCAGGGGCGGATCTTACGATCCGCCCCTTTTCATTTGCCTTGGATTCCAGCTAAACGCTGGCCTCTGCTGGCTTCAGCCTAGAAACGCACGGCCAGCTTGAGCACACCCGACTGCTGCCGGTTGCCGCCGCCGAACTGCGCGTCGTAGGCAATGCCTGCCGTGGTGTTACGCGTGAGGGACATTTCAGCGCCAAGGCCGAGCACTGCCGCGTTACGCGCGATCGGAACGCCAGCCACCGAGAAGGTGCTGCCGCCGTCGAATGCCAGCTCTTGCCTGGGCTGCACATCGCCCATTGCATGGCGCCAGCCCACCGATGCGGTCAGGCGGCCCGGCGTGCGGTCGGAACCGAACTGCCACGAGCCGCGCAGCCCCAGCGTGGTGCTGGTGACATCGTCGGTAGCGCCCGACCCGTGCAGGGCGGCCGTACCACCCGACTCCTTGAAGTCGCGAGTGCGCAACTGGTTCCACGCCAAGCCGGCATACGGTTCGATCGTGTAGGCATCGCCCAGCGGCAGGTTGTAGCCGAGTTCGGTGAACAACTGCGTCGAAGAGGCGTTGTACGACGATTCAAGCCGCTGGTTCAGGCTGCCCGCCGCCACGTCGCGTTTCGAATCGATATCGTGCCAGGTGTACGCCGCGCCAGCCGTAAAGCGCAGATGTCCGGCACCCGCCTGGAAATTACGCCCGCCGAACACGGTCGCCGTGTAGCTGTCGATATTGGTGCGCGACGACGCATCGGCAATGGTGTTGTGGCTGCCGGTGTAGCCCAGCGCGCCGCCCAACCGCCAGCCGCCGCCTACCGCGCCATCGCCGCCAACGAAGAGACCGCCTGCGGACTGGCTCACGCTCGACGCGTTGCCATCCCCCCCGAAGGTGCTCCAATTGCCGAACGCTTGCGCCCAAACCGGAGACGCGCCGCTTTGCGGCAGGGCGTCAGAGGAAGACGAACCCAGCTGAGCCGTCGGCCGTCCGGCAACAACCGGCGCATCAAGATTGCTGCGCAGATGCGCCATCGGCAGCGTGCGCACCGTATCGCCCTGGCTCTGCAACACACTGGCGGTGCTGGCGAACGCTTCGCCTGAGAGCATTCTGAGCGCCGAGCGCGCTTCGTCCGGCGTCATGGAAAGGACCGCAGTCGTCACCTGGTTGGCGCCGGTGCCTTTGCCTGATCCGCTGCCGCTTCCGATCAATGACGATCCATTGCCGGTCACGGACGATCCATTGCCAGTCGTGGACGATCCATTACCCGTCACGGGCGGCTCTTCCTTATCCAACGCGTCACCCACGTTGTTCTGGTTGCTGTTGTCGCCGATGCTGCCAATAGGCACATCGTTGCGCGTCAGCGTCATGAACGCATTTTTTGCGTCGTAGCTGAGCGTGGGAGTCAGGAAAGCATACCCGCTGGATGCGCCCGTAAACGTGCCCTGTATGCCGCCATCAGCCGTCAGGATGTTGTAGGTCGTGCGCGGCGCATAGTTGCCGTCAGGCCCCACATGCGCGACGGTACCGTCCAGATAGGCCACGCCAGTGACGTGGATGCGATCGCTCGCGCTGCTGGCCGGATCGGCATGCACGCGATAGATGGTGTTCGCGCCAAAGGTCAGGTTGCCGTTGACCGTGAGCGTGCCGATGGGCGAACCGTCATTGCCCGGAGAGATCACGGCAGTCGGATAAAGAGTGGTCGTGCCCACCTGGCCGACCCCTGCCAGCACGACTTCACGGCCGATATCGACCGGGCCGTTCAACTTGCCATCGATTTCCAGAGCGCCGTCGGCAATCAGGATGGGGCCAGTCAGCCCGCTGCTATCGGCGGTCAGGATCAATGACCCCGGGCCAGTCTTGACGAAACCTTGCGTGCCTTGCAACGGGTTGTCGATGGTGTCGACGAACTGGCCAGAAGCATAGGTGCCGTCGCCAACGACAAGGGCCGGTGGATTGCCGCCGTTGCCCACCAGGGTGATGGGCGCGCCTTGCAGGCGATACCGGTCCGTGGCGAACTGAATACCCGATACGCGTACCGGACCTGCGCCGCCGTCAACAGTCACCGTGCCCGCAGCGCCCGTGAAAATGGCGTATGCGCTATCGGGCAGAGCGCCCGTGGCATTGGTAGGACTATTCCAGTTTGTGCTGGCGGCGCTCCAGGTGCCATTGCCGCCACCTGCTTGGGTCGCAGACGCCGCGCCGTTGCCGTTCCACAAGTTGGTCGTGCTGGGACCCAGAATAAGGTTGACCTGCTTGTCGCCCGTCAGCGACTGGATGGTTGCCGCGGGCACGGAGTCGCCGGTGACGGTGCCCAACGTGAAGCCGTTGCCGCTCAACGTGCCGCCGTAAGACATGATGCGGTAGTAGCCGGCGTTGACACCCAAGGTGTTCACCGAGACGTTCAGCGTCGTGTTGTTGATGGCGGCGTTGCCGCGCACGGTGATGTTGTCGCCAGTGCCGGGTTGCGTGATGGGCAGCCCCGCATAGCCGGTCTCGAAGTCGAACACGGCATTGTTCATCGACAGATTGCCGTTGACGACCAGGTTGCCGTTGGAGACGCCGGTCGGCGTACCGACGGAATATCCGGGCGCGACGCGCGCATTGCCCGTCACATTGAGATCGCCATTGATCGAGCCAAAACCCGCAACGGTGCCGTTCGATGCCGCATTGACGTTGCCGCCCAATGCAACACCTGCGCCACCTCCGTTGCCGCCGATCACCAACGTGCCGCCGTTGACATCGACACCACCAGGGTAATTGACCGAACCATCGAACACTTGCGTGTTGCCCGACGAAACGGTCAGGTCCGCAGCCATAACGCCGCCGTAATAGGTCGTACTCACTGCAAGCGTCGCCGTCAGCAGCTTCTTAGTGCCATGTATCAAAACGTGGGTCCTTTGCTATTTCGATTAATAGTTGGCTCTTAAAACATTACTGGATTGCAGTAAAAGTATTACTACGTAACGTATAACTCCGTGTAAGCGAAATGAGCCGTTCGAAAAAAAGGACGCAATGTATACCAATTTTTTTGCAATACAAAGAATTTATAGCGGGATACCATCCGTGCTATTTGAATAACGAAATTGGATACCAACCGAACTTTTCAGGCATGGCCAATGGATACCATCCATAAAGAAAAAATGGCACGCCTGGAAACATTCAATATTATTTAAACAAGATGACTTCCGCTCCCACAGCCGACGCGCAAGAGCTTGGCTGGCAAGCGTTTTTCAAGTGTGGCGGCGGGATCTCGGCCTGAACTCATATGGCTGTGCTGCGCCCACAAAGAGGAAGGCTGAAGCAATTATTAGTTAATCCACAGCGCTTAATACAAACCAGCGGCAACCCACCACTATCATTAACTAGAATCAACTGAATCCCCTGATTTTCTTATTATTATTCGCGGGAAACTTTAATCAACCAAATGCGCGGCCTGGATTATCTATTTTCTGCAATATTTCAAATACCAGCACATCAGCCCTGATGGCAGCCACGCACTTTTACACGGCGAAGACAGCTTGGCATTACTGGCCGGCGGCAGCGTTATTAATCTGTGCGAACCGCACTATCAATCTGTAAGAGCGTGCGCGCTTCATCACAAGCCGCCGAGCATGGCGCCGCTGCCACTACCCGGCAGAGTAAAATTCGGCCCCATGCGATTTTCTGACTTCGAACTACGCCTCACAGCCCTTGGCGCCCAGCCCGCTCATCGCGGCCGGATCATGCGCGCCTGGCTGAGCGGGCAGGCGTTCGACGACGGCACGTGGCGGCGGCGTTTCGACAACTTTCTCCCGCTGGCGGTGCGTGACGCGCTACCCGCCCTGGCGATGGAACTGGACAGCCTTGCCCGCATCCACACCGAACATGCTGGCAACGACGGCTCGCGCCTGCTCCTCGCACTGGCCGATAGCCAGATGGTGGAAAGCGTGCTGCTGCCGCGCGACGGACTCTGTGTTTCCACCCAGGTCGGCTGCGCGGTGGGCTGTCTTTTTTGCATGACGGGCAAGAGCGGCCTGATCCGCCAGGTCACCAGCATGGAAATCCTTGCCCAGTTTGTGCTGGCGCGGCGTCAGCGCGCGGTGAAGAAAGTTGTCTTCATGGGCATGGGCGAACCGGCGCACAACCTGGACAACGTGCTCGAAGCCATCGACCTGCTCGGCACTGACGGCAACATCGGCCACAAGAACCTGGTCTTCTCCACCGTCGGCGACCGGCGCGTGTTCGAGGCGTTGCCGCAACAACGCGTGAAGCCCGCACTGGCGCTGTCGCTACATACGACGAAGCCCGACTTGCGCCGGCGCCTGCTGCCACGCGCGCCGCACATCACGCCGGAAGAACTGGTCGAGCTGGGTGAAGCCTATGCCCGCGACACCGGCTACCCGGTGCAGTACCAGTGGACGCTGCTCAAGGGCATCAACGACGGCGACGACGAACTCGACGCGATCCCGCGCCTGCTCAAGGGCAAGTTCGGCGTGCTCAACGTCATTCCCTTCAATAGTCTGGAAGGCGACGACTACCAGCGTCCCGATACCGAACGCATCCGCGAGATTGTCCGCATCCTGCACCGCCGCGGCGTGCTGACCAAGATAAGAAACAGCGCCGGGCAGGACGTGGAAGGCGGCTGCGGCCAGCTGCGCGCTAGGGCCGTGGATGCGGAGCAAGTGGTCCAGCTGCGCCGCCGGCCGCGCGGCGTGAGCCTGGAAGCGGCTTAGGGCGTACCTGGCAGGGGCTCCTTCCCCGCAGCTCGCAGACTGGATTCGCGTGACTGCTGAATGGCGGAAAGACGGGTTGTAGTTTGGCGTGCAATGCTGATGGCTCAGGAACCCCGGCCTTGCCATTGATACGACGATCATCCCGCTGACGCACGAAGCGTCCAGACGCAAAAAAGCCGGCGTCGCTTTCGCTATTCCGGCTCTTGCTGTTGGTGTCGAGAACACCATCAAAAATTCGACCACATCAAGTGGTCGGGGCGAGAGGATTCGAACCTCCGACTCCTGCGTCCCGAACGCAGTGGTCTTCGAGGCCCGAGCAAGATCGCCGAACTTTTGAATCGATACGTCTTTGGTTCCGCCCTGGCCCGATTCCAGGACGAAATCCCGCAAGCGCTCTGAGCGCTTGCGTGCAACGGATCCCGCGGCTATGCGAAAATATCGATTCATGTCAATATGTTATCATCATTTGCCAGATATTTGCGAATGTCGGTCGTTGGTGACCTCCTACCCTAACGCTCTCTGGGCGTAACGGCCGGCCACTGACATGGACCATACTCTCGCACCAGCTCAGAACATCTCCGGGCCCCTGGCCCCCGCCCGCCCGCCGGTCGATGGCGTGAGCGACTCCGGGCATAACATTCATGACGACGCCGGAGCCGACGAAAACCCCACGTATGAAGCCGTGATGGAGGCCTACCAGGCTTCTGGCAAAGACACTGAGCGTTTCAGATACAGCCAGCTCAAGCTGGACTGCTTTTTCAAGGGGCGCACGCTTCGCAGCCTGCGACGGGCAACCGTTCAGCGGTACATCACCCTGAGACAGACCGCCGGCGTGAGCCCGGCCACGATCAACCGCGAATTGGACGATCTTAGCGCCGCGATCAACTGGTACAACTTCCTGCACGAGCTCAACCTCCCCAATGCCCTCGTCGGCATGTCCCTCCCAGTACCAGAGGGCAGGACACGTTGGATTACGCGGGGCGAAGCGCAGCGCATGATCTCGGTCGCACAAGCGATGGCGGTAAGGCCGCATCTTCCATCGTTCATTCAGTTGGCTCTGCACACCGGTTGCCGCCGGAACGAATTGCTCAAGCTCCGACTGCAACGTGTCCGCACCGAGGAGGGTCTCATCACCCTCGAAAGCGAAGATACTAAAACCAAAAAGCACCGCGTCATTCCGTTGAATGCGCCGGCGCTTGAGGCCCTTGACACCATGGCCACTTGGCGTGCGGAGCACTGCCCGACTTCGCCATGGGTGTTTCCCTCTCCAAGGGACCACGCGAAGCCGCTCAGCACCATTCAAAAGGGATTCCGGTCGCTCTGCACCAAAGCCAACATCGACGATTTCAGAATCCACGACCTTCGCCATACGTGCGCGTCTTGGCTGGTCATGGCCGGAGTGCCATTGTTGGTCGTCCGCGACCTTCTCGGGCACTCCTCGATTGAGATGACCGAGCGATACGCGCACCTCGCACCGAACCAAGTCCACGACGCAATGCGTCGCTTGGAAGACGCATGGTTTCAACTGAAGGATGGAAGTACAGTCGGGCGAGGGCTTTCGCGGTCGTGATGTCAAGACTTTCGATCTCAGGGCTACGAACTCGCGAGCCTATCGCTACGACCAGCCGTTTGCACTCCGCGCCAGCAAGGGTACCCACGAGAGGCTCAGTGCCGCGCATCCGCGAAGGCTTGACCGAATCGCACTGACCGCTGTCGGCTGTGCATTCAATCGATCATTGCAACAGATTGGTGAAATCGTTGTGCCGGGGTGTCGTAACCCAGGATCTTCCTCGGACGCTCATTCAAGGCTCTAGCAATTTCATTGAGCTTAGCTTGCGAGTAGTTGCTAAGGTCAATCCCTTTCGGCAAGTATTGTCTGAGCAGTCCGTTGGTGTTCTCATTTGTCCCTCGTAGCCATGGATTTTGCGGATCGCAAAAGTAGACATGTATGTCCGTAGCAAGGGTGAATCGCTTGTGGGCGGCCATCTCTTTTCCACGATCCCAGGTGAGAGACTTGTAGAGTTCGCTATTGAGCTGCCCAGCGTTATGACCGCACCATTGATCATGGCAAATTCGGACCTTCTTCTTACCATCCCGCGCCTCGCCGCGAATCAACTTAGATCGTCGGCATCAGTCGTCCTCCTGGTGGCCCCCTTTGACGCGCCTGCTTTCACCTTGGACGTGTATTTCCACCGCCGCCATTGATGAGATTGCGATGGAGCACCGCAAGGCGGTCGAGCAGAAAATTCGCGACCTTCGTGCCTTGAAATCCGAACTTGACCATCTGATCGATCAGTGCCGTTGCGGCACGGTAGCCGAGTGCCGCATCATCGAATCGCTTTCGCCTGCTACGCTCGCTAGCTAGCCGCCGCGAGTTCACCTTCGTCCTTGCCATACCGATATAGCGCCGGTGGCGACAAGGGGTCTGGATCGTAGATAAGATTGTCCGGCCGTTGCCTATCGGTTCCACCCAATGATGTCTATCGATGCCGAGCGTGAATTCCACACGCTTGTTCCTCAGCCTGCGAAGCCCTCAACCAGCCTAGATACAGACTCTCTAAAGCTTCCGCCATCCTTATCGAGCTGAATTTTCCATGAGGCTCGAACTTCTGCCGTCCAGCGATTCCAAACCGCCTGCGTAGTTCACCATCTTCGATCAGCTTGCCAATTACGGATCGGAGAATCAATCTATCGGAGGGCAATACAACATATCCCGATACGCCATTTTCAATGACCTCCGGTATACAACCCACCGCAGTGCCTACAACAGGTACACCATGTGCGGAGGCTTCAACGAATGTGGAGCCAGCAACACAACTCTCCGGTGCTACCGCATATATGTCAAAAGCACCAAGCAACTTGTCACTGTATACGGGACGATCTACAAAATGAATTCGGGATTTCAACCCGATGTCGAAGGCGCGTCTTGTCAAATTGCACTGCTGAAGCTCGTCCAGCCCAGCCAGCAGCAAATGTACGTCTTGATGGCATTCCATCAACGGACACATTGCTTCCAGCAAAATTCTGAACCCCTGCATATCTCGATCGTCAGCCAAACATCCAACAACGATCGCGCCACTTGGAATGCCGAGCGCATGGCGAACGGCAGACGGCTGTTGATTCGGGCACTGGACATCAAGACCAGTGGGGACGGCCTGCACGTGATGCGCCGAAAACCCGCTCTGTAGAAAGCGCTGCCGTTGGCACTCGCTAACAGTGATGACGTGATCACTCGTCACGCCGAGGGCGTTGAATACTCTCTGCCGCCCTTCTCGGTGTTGCGTCCTTACGATCAGACGCCTTTTCATCAAGCGTGCGATAAGCCCAATGCGAAGATCGTCTGCGACAGAGTGAGTATTGATAACATCGAAGGCTCCACCGCGCATCACCGCCCGGATTTTCATCAGAGCAGACGCAGATGCTATCCAGCCAGTCATCTCGACGTGGTGCGTTGTGAAGCCACTATGTTGGGCTCGTCGGCCCAACTCGGATTTTGCAGGGCAGATGACCTGGAGTAGATGCCCCCGCGCTCGCATAGCGAGCAACTCGTTCAAAATTCGCAGCTCAACCCCGCCAAAGCCGATAGCCGAACTAACGTGAAGGATTCTCAGACGAGACGTCATTTGGAAGGCCGCATGCGGGAAGTCAGATTTCCTGCGCTCGAAAGGGCTAACAGTCGTTGATATGTCTTTGCATTGAGCACTACATTAGCTCCTTACTTTGTAGAGCGTGTAGCGGCGACTTTTATAAATTGAAGTAAGCCTGGATCTAACATTTCCGCTGAGTAAGGATTCTTTCCCCTGCGGGACTGCTACCAAGACGTTCTCGCCCTTCTCCGAAATAAGCTGCTCAAGCCGGTCAATCTCGATGAGTTCTGCCCTCCCCCCTGAATAGAAACGGGCAGAGAAGGGGCGACTATGCAGAAAGTAAAGCGTTTGACCTTCGTCCATCTGCGTTGTGGCCGCGGCTACTAGTTGCTTTTCCGTCTTGAACTTCCTCGGTGCACTCAACGAAGTGATACCGATAATGATCGCCGCGGCCGGCACTAACGCCCCTGCACCAATCAGGGCTCGTGATAAGCGTGAGGCTCTTCCGAAAACGACAAACTCCTTGGAAAAAATCGAGAAAAGCAATGCGAACGCTGGCAAGCTCGGCAGCACATAGGTCCAAAGTATGTTTCCAGAGAACGTGAAAAACACGGGAGCGGCAAGAGTCCACATAGCCAGATAGCTGACAAGCGGCAATCGCCAAACCTGAAGTGCTCTTTCCCGGCGCGATCGCCGGACGATCACCCAGCCCGTAAGCAACACTCCAACCCAGCCCCACGGGAACGATGCCAGTAACCAATCGCCCCAGATGCTGCCGAGCGGCCTTTCATGGGCGGTGCCATACAGATCACCCTTCCAGCCAGCATCTATAAAGCGCAGAACGTGCTCACCCATCAAGAAGTACTGAAGGAATCCAGGGGTCTTTATCTCTGCGAAGACGTACCATGGACCCGCCAAAGCAAGTGTCACCAACGTTCCCTTGAACCAAGGGAGAGCGGTCAGATAGAGCAAACGTTCTCGGCGGATCACAAGCCATGGACCAATGGAGATACCCATAAGAACAAGAGTGAGAGGCCCCTTAGACAACAACCCAATGGCCAAACCCACGAAGAAGCCGTATCGCCAGAACAACGTAGGCCTCGTCGGCGCGACTATGAACGCCAACATTGCATAGGTGACCCCTAGCGCAAAAAAAGAATCCGTCAGAACCGCGCCCGCTGCGGCAAGAGGCAGAAGCATAGAAGAGAGAACCAACGTAGCCCATCGAGCGGAAGCTCGGCCGACGAGGATGTCAGTCGCGTGGTACAGGATTGCTGCCAGACCTGCCATCGTAAAAAATGAAGGGATTCGAACAGCAACTTCCGATTCACCAAAGATCCGTATTCCGAGCGCTTGACTCCAGAACGATAGGGGAGGTTTCCCCCAGAACGGAACGTCTGGTTCAAACCAAGGAGTTATCCAATCGCCTGAACTCGCCATCAAACGTGCAATCTCTGCGTATCTTGGTTCCGAAGTGTCGATTAGAGGCATCACCACCATTGAAAAGAGGCGAGCGAGCGCAATTGCAGCCAGGCCCAAGAAAAACCATTTAGCCTTTAACTGCATTTTCCGTCTTGACCTCAGCGAATTGGAGAGCAGTTACGGTCATCGGATCAAGCACATCGCGCACTATGTAGATTGGCCGCTGCTTCGTCTCCATATACCCTTTTCCGACGTACTCGCCTAACAGGCCGATTGTCAAAAGTTGAATTCCGCTTAGCAGCGTAATCATGGCTACCAGTGACGGGTAGCCTGGCACGTCATGACCGAACACAATAGTCTTGAAAATTATCCAAAGGCCGAACGAGCCGCCCGCCAATGCAACAAAGGCTCCAACACCGGTGGCCCATCTCAAGGGGGCCGTCGAAAAGGAGGTAATACCCTCAAGCGCGAGTCCAAACAATGCGAGATAGTTCCACTTGGTCTTTCCTGCGGCTCGGATCGAGCGGTCATAATCTATAACTTTGGTCGGAAAGCCAATCCAGGCATACATGCCCTTCATGTAGCGGCATCGCTCGGGCAATTGGAGTAGCGCATTCACCGTTCGACGGCTCATTAGCCGAAAATCTCCTGTGTCAGCAGGGATGCGAGACCGACTTAGACGGCTGAGAATGCGATAAAAAGCATACGCGGAGAGCCGCTTTGCTATCCCTTCACCCTCACGCTTTCGTCTGCGCATCGAAACCACATCGAACCCTTCACGCCAAGCCTTGACCATCTCGGGAATCAACTCTGGAGGATCCTGCAGGTCAGCGTCCAACACAATCACCGAAGCACCCCGAGTGTGCGCCAGGCCCGCACTCATGGCCGCTTCCTTACCAAAATTCCGGCTCAGTCGCACTACGCGAACTCCGGGATTTCGACGCATGACCGCCGCAAGTATGGGCACGCTTTCATCCGAACTTCCGTCATCAACGAAAACGATTTCATAGGGAAGGGCGAGCTTCCTCAGAATCACCTCAAGCTTTGCATAGCAGATTGGCAAAACATCTTGTTCGTTCAAGAACGGGATGACAATAGAGAGCTGAATCTCTTGCTCCGCCTCGACGAAAGGCCTAGAAGGATTCGACGGCAACGTAACCATGGGATAAGAACACTGAGTATCGGAGATTGCCAATCTACGCAGGGCGGACCGACAATCATCAAACGTCGGAATTACATTTCCGCAAGCTTGGAGAAGCCTAGGCCCCTCCAAGCTGTTTATGATTCAAACCTTCCCATCAGAAAGCTCAAGTTCCTCAGGGTCTTTTCTGTGAACAAGGCGATAGAGCGCTGGAAGCACCAGGAGTGTCAGGAACGTCGAGGAGACGATGCCGCCGATAACGACTGTGGCCAACGGTCTCTGAACCTCCGCACCAGTCCCTGTTGCAATAGCCATTGGCACGAACCCTAAAGAAGCGACCAACGCGGTCATCAAGACCGGCCGCAGTCGTGTCAAGGCTCCTTCTCTCACTGCGACGTCGAGTGGCCTGCCTTCTTCCCTAAGCGATCGAATAAAGGACAGCAACACCAGGCCATTGAGCACAGCAACACCACATAGGGCAATGAATCCCACCGCCGCCGTAATCGACAAGGGTATCCCTCGCAGCCACAACGCCAAGATTCCGCCCGTCAACGCGAAGGGGATGCCGGTAAATACCAGTAGGCCATCTTTGACGTTTCCGAACATCGCGAACAACAGCACGAATACCAGAAGCAGCGCAACGGGCACCACAATCTGCAAACGCTTTGAGGCCGATTCAAGTTGCTCGAAAGTGCCACCCCATGCCGTCCAATATCCTGTCGGAACTTTGATCTTCTCAGCTATCGCTGTTTCCGCCTCCCCCACAAATGAGCCAAGATCTCTGCCTCGCACGTTGGCACTGACAACGATCCTACGCTTGCCGTCTTCGCGAGAAACTTGGTTGGGGCCTGGCGCCAAATCGAACGTCGCTACTTCAGACAACGGTATGTAGGCCGTCTGAACCTGGCCGTCTTCCTTCGGAAGAGCGATAGGCAAATTCTTAAGTGAGGTGATGTTCTCTCGTACCTTCTCAGGCAGCCGCACGACGATCTCGAACCTGCGGTCGCCTTGGAAGAAGGTTCCCGCCTCGCGACCGCCTGCAGCGATCGTAAGAACGTCCTGGACGTCCGAGAGACTCAGACCGTAGCGTGCCGCTTTGGCACGATCAATCGACACTGTCAGCATCGGGAGCCCAGTGGTCTGCTCCACCTTGACTTCAGAGGCTCCAGGGATCTTTTGAAGAACTTCCGCCACCTCGCTTGCGGTGCTATTCAACACATCGTTGTCATCGCCAAAGATCTTCACTGCGACGTCACTGCGAACGCCCGAGATCAGTTCATTAAAGCGGAGTTGAATCGGCTGCGAGAATTCGTAGTTGTTGCCCGGGATGGTTTGCGCCTCTTGCTGTATCGCTTCTCGTAGCTCTGCATGGGATTTTTTCGGACTTGGCCAATCCTTCTCTGGCTTTAGCATGATGTACCCATCCGAGATATTCGGAGGCATCGCGTCGGAAGCAATTTCTGCAGTCCCCGTTCGAGCAAATACGCGTTCAATTTCCGGGAATTTTTCCTTCAACCTGTTCTCGATCTGAATCTGCATTGCGACCGATTGCGTCAGACTCGTCCCGGGAATGCGCAATGCCTGAATTGCCATGTCTCCCTCGTTGAGGTTCGGGATAAATTCACTGCCCAACCGCGATGCGATGACACCGCACACAAGCACGAATCCCAGAGCACCAGCGAGCATCATAGGCGTGCGGCGAAGCGCCAGATCGAGCAACGGTTCGTAGCGCTTACGGGCCCAAGACATCACCCGAATTTCTTTCTCCGATACCTTGCTTCCGATGAACATCGCCACCGCCGCAGGTACGAATGTCACGGACAATATCATCGCGCCGAGAAGGGCCATGACAACGGTAAGCGCCATCGGGTGGAACATACGACCTTCAACGCCATTAAGCGCAAAAATCGGTAGGTAGACCACCATGATGATCAGTTGTCCGTACAGAAGCGGACGTCGGGCTTCTCGCGCTGCGGCGAATACCTCGTGGAAGCGTTCAGAGCGCGTCAGTGGGCGCCCGTGATGTTGCTGCGCATGACTCAATCGTCTCACGCAGTTCTCAACAATCACCACAGCGCCGTCGACGATAATCCCGAAATCCAAAGCACCGAGACTCATCAGGTTGGCGCTCACTTTGTAAGTCACCATGCCTGTGAAAGTGAACAACATGGATAGAGGAATCACCATCGCCGTAATGATCGCCGCGCGAATATTCCCGAGGAAAACGAAAAGGATCACGATCACCAAGATCGCACCTTCCAGCAAATTCTTCTTCACTGTGGCGATCGCTTTGTCTACAAGGTTGGTGCGGTCATAGACGGTGATCGCCTCTACCCCCTTTGGCAGCGTCTTGTTGATTTCAGCGAGTTTTTGCGAAACTGATTGTGAGACTGCCCGACTGTTTTCACCAATAAGCATAAAGACAGTACCGAGCACGACCTCCTTGCCATTGTCAGTAGCGGCACCCGTGCGAAGCTCTTTGCCTATAGCCACGTCAGCGACATCTCGGATCTTTATGGCTTGCCCGTTCACAGCACTTAGAACGATATCTTTTATATCAGTTATCGATTTAACCTGACCGGGTGCACGAATCAGGTACTGCTCGCCTTTTCTTTCAATGTATCCTGCACCTACATTGGCGTTGTTTCGCTCTAGTGCAGTGATGATGTCCGTCAAGGAAAGACCATACGACGCCAAACGCTCCATGTCCGGAGCGACTTGATATTCCTTCGCATACCCGCCGATTGAATTAACCTCAGTAACCCCCCGAACATTTCGTAGTTGGGGTTTTATTACCCAATCTTGAATTTCCCGAAGATCTGTGGACGTGTAAGGCGAGCCGTCGTCCTTCTTCGCTTCAGGCGTAGCTTCAACAGTCCAAAGGAAAATTTCTCCGAGACCGGTAGATATGGGACCCATGACCGGGATGACACCTTCCGGGAGACTTTCCTTTGCCTCTTGCAAACGTTGATTTACGAGCTGGCGGGCAAAATAGATGTCCGTTCCATCGTCAAAAATCACGGTCGTTTGAGAGAGGCCATAGCGAGATAGCGAGCGCGTCTGCTGCAGACCGGGCAGGCCAGCCATGACTGTCTCGATGGGATAAGTTACACGCTGCTCGGTCTCCAATGGGGAGTAGCCTGGCGCGCTGGCGTTGATCTGGACCTGGACGTTGGTGATATCCGGAACAGCATCAATCGCCAAGCGCGAGTAGTTGTAAACCCCAACGGCAGCCATTCCCAGAGAAATTAAGAGAACGAGCCAGCGTTGCTCGATGGCAAAGCGAATTAAGCGTTCAAACATATGGGGCTCCGACTCAATGCGCGTGATCAGCCGTTGCCTTGCCCAATTCGGACTTCAGCACGAAAGCATTGGAACTGACATACCGCGTCCCGGCCCTTAGCCCGGACACAACTTCGGAACTCTTCTCGGTCGTCGCTCCCAACTTGACCGGCTGCGGCAGGAATCCACCAGGCACCTCAACAAAGACGGTCGGATGTCCATTGACGTCCTGAATAGCATCGCTTTCCACTGCAACGCCTACCTCGTTGCGTTCAACCACCACGTTTACAGACACAAAGAGACCTGGTCGCCAAGCCATTTCTGGATTCTTCAGCGTCACCCGGGCCGTGGCGGTGCGCGTTTGCTGACCAAGCAAGGCGCCTATATAAGACACATTTCCGGAAGCTTCCTCGGCAAAGGCCGTGGACGTGACCTTCGCATCCTCACCTACTCGCACAGTCTGCAAATCTTTAGGTGCTATTACAAACTCCGCCCAGACTGTGCTCAGATCAGATATCGTGAAGATGTTCGACGCGTCAGTTAAGGCCTCGCCCAAAGCGATGTGCTTCTCCACCACGACGCCGTCGAACGGCGCGCGAATTTCGAGGAGACTCAAGTCTTTAGCCGAAGGCTCCGCCCCAACAGCGCGCAGTTTTTGAAGCGCGTTTTGGACAGCAATGTCAGCCTCTTGAAGTGCAGTCTGTGCCTGCTGGTAGTCCTGTTGAGCCGATACTTGTTCGCGCCATAACTTCAGTTCTCTAGCGTGCGTCGTCGCAGCCAAGCTTCTACGCTTCGTGGCAGCAAGCCACTCACTCCTAAGCTCGGAAAGCGAAGCACTAGAGATGACGGCCAACAGTTGCCCTTTTTTCACCTCTTGCCCCAGATCCGCTGAGACCTGTTGAACTGTTCCAGTAGCCTTTGGTACGACATGTGCTGTGCGATCAGCGTTAAATCGAATTTCACCCGGGAATCGCGTGCTCGATTCAAGGCTCTCAGCCTTCGCTTTGCTTGTCACAATCCCAGCAGAAGAAACTTGCTCGGGCGTGAGCGCCAGCAACCCCTCCTCCTTGTGCAACTCAGCACGCAAAGGGCCGTCTCGCCCTGGCAATGAAACGCTGATGTCTACTTCAAAGAAATGTGGCTCGGGAATAACTTGATCGCTGACCAGGCCGGCCGACGATGGCTTTAGCGTGAGGACGACCTCCTCTTCGTTTGGCCTTTTCAGAGTTGCAGTTGCCTTCAAGTCGGCAGGCATTACTGGCTTACCCCCTGTTGCTGCCCAAACCTTTAGACGAGCTGACGCTCCCTCCTCGACTAGACCCACCTCAATCGTGTCATTTCCGTCCTTCGTGACCTCACCTCCGTTCGGTCCCGGCGGCGCTTCGGTATGACCTCCGCGGTCATGGTCTGAAGGACCCGCGTGTCCCGAGGTTGGAACTAGAAATTGGAGTGATAACGCGACGGCGATTACGGCACGACGCCGAAATAACGTAAAGTACGGAGTCATATTCATCTCTATTTATTGGCCAAGAATTCGCTCAATTTCCGCTCGCGACAAAGCCGCTCGCGACAAAGTCGTTAGGTAGGAAATATTCCCTTGCGACAAAGTCCGCTGAGCGTCCAGAACTTCCAAATATCCGACTTTTCCGGCCTCAAAACCCTTACGGGCACCCTCATAAGCCTTTTGCGAAGTTGGGATGACGGACTGGCGATAATCCGTGGCAGAAGCAATCGCAAGGTCATAAGTAGAGGCCGCCATCACCAGATCAGCGCTCAACCGCGCCTCCAGCTCTCGATAGATGTCTTGCGCCTTATATGTCTGCATGGTGGCGGAGTAAACGTTGCCTTGATTCCTATCAAAAATTGGCAAAGGCAACGAAACGCCGAACTGCGCCTTGTTACGTCCCGCCTCGTTGTCGCGCGCGACACCTCCGCTCAATGTGATGTCGGGATAACGCTTACTCTTTTCGACGTTCAGTTCTGCCCTGCTGACTTCCATAGCAAGGCGTCCGGCCGCCAACCTCGGGGAGTTCAACAACGCGGAGCGCAAATCGTCGAGGGCTCGACGGGGAGGGAGATCTTCAATATTCGCGCGCACCAGTTCGAATTTCGGAATCGGTTCTCCCCATAGCAAAGATAATTCTCTGCGTGCAACGCTAAGGTCGTTTTCCGCCTGTCTCACCTCGATCTCTGCTTTTGTTAGTTCGACTTCGGCCCGGTTTCGTTCTAATGGAGGTGCTTTTCCAGACTCAACTCGCTTCTGGGCAAGACGAAGCGCACTCTTTGCGACATCAGCCATATCTCTGCTTACGCGTAGTGTTTCCTGAGCGATCGCGACCGCATAAAACCGGGATGCCACGGATGCCTTAATCTCGGCATTCGCGACGTCATAATCTAATCCGGCCAATTTGCTGCTCAATTGAGCAGCCTCTACACGCGCGCCTCTCTTTCCGCCCAATTCGATCGGCATGCTGAGCATCGTGGTGGTGGTGCGTGTCGCGCGCTGATGATCATCGACGCTGACATCTAGCGACGGGTTCGGAAGACGGCCCGCCTGATCCACTAAGCCCTTCGACGCCCCGAAATTGTTCTTCGCTGCCGATAGCAGGGGGTTCAAATTGAGCGCTGCATCCATCGCCTCTGGCAACGTGAGGATGCTTCCGGACGGAGAACGTACGTCTTCCTTGTTGTATTGTTGTGGCGTAGTCTGTGCCCATACCTGCTGGCCGCACAGCGCGACGGCCATCAGTAGCAGTGGAATTGGCTTAAAGCGCATCATTCAACCTTGGTGAAATCTGAGGGATGTTGGTCCTTGGCTCGATCCAACCCCACCTTAGATCCCTGTAAGATCGATCCGGACGCATGACCGCCCGTACTGTATCCAAGCGCCTTCGTCAGAATCCGGACCCCAAGATGACAAATTGGTAAGGTTTCTGTGCATTACAAATTTGTAATGTTCGAGAGGGGGGATTGACGATCAGCCATTCCTAAAATGCTTCCCACGGCACGAATGGGCAGCAGATTGAAACCTCTATCCATCCAACGAAGTCGCCAAACAGCTCGTACGCACACGTTCGCTCACAGGCTTTTTGTGACCGCTGCTTCGACCTACGTTTGGTGCCGATCACAGTTCGAACGGTTAAAGAAAATGAAGATTTTGGTCGTTGAAGATGAGCGCAAGCTTGCTGAATACCTAAAGCGTGCCCTCTCGGAACACAACTATGTCGTCGACGTTGCATCAGACGGCGTTAGCGGCCTGCATCTTGCTCGCGAGACCCAATACGACCTCATACTTTTGGACGTTATGCTACCGGGAATGGACGGCTTTTCTGTTTTGCACGAGATTCGCAAGTCGGACCGTGTGCCAGTCCTCATGCTCACAGCTCGGGACAAAGTTGAGGACCGCGTGCGTGGATTGCAGGACGGCGCGGATGATTACCTAGTCAAGCCATTTGCTCTTTCCGAGTTATTGGCGCGCGTGTTAGCTCTGGGACGTCGAAGAGGGCAGGTGGTTATGGAGTCCAATCGGCAAAACGTGCTTAAGGTAGGCGACCTCGAACTTGATCTTTTGCGCCGTAAGGCCAGTCGCGCGGGCACACGCCTCGATCTGACGGCGAAGGAATTTACGCTGCTCGCGCTTCTGATGCGGAAACAGGGCGAAGTTCTATCCCGCCTCGATCTCGCGGAACAAGTCTGGGACATCAACTTCAATAGCAATACAAATGTGGTTGAAGTTGCTGTCAGGCGGCTTCGGGGAAAGGTGGACGACCCATTCGAAGTGAAACTACTTCACACGGTACGCGGAATGGGCTACGTGCTTGAACTGAGGGATGAGTAATGCGCTTTCGAGCGATCAACTCACTTCGGGAATGGCTATCCCGTTGGCTCGCGATACAAACATTTGCGGCACTCGGTTTGGTATGCGTGGTCGTGTACATAGCGACAAATCTCAATCTCTCGTACCGTCAGCAGGCGCTCTTGGAGCAAAAACGAGAGGTAATTGAGCACCTGGCCGAAGAATTTTCAGTAAAAGGCGATTTGCCAGACCTTGAACACAAGCTTAGTGATTTTTTTTACGGAAAATCAGAGTTTTCGCTGCGTTTAGTCATCAACGGAAAGATTAGCGTATACGGCGAGCCCACGGTCACCGCAAGTGACTCATCTCGAATACACGTCGTTTTTTCCCTACCGGCGCCAAGCGAACCAGATAGAAGGATGACCGCTGAGCTATTTCTTGACACGACGCCAGATGTAAGCCTTCGGGTAATGCTCGCTTGGACGCTATTTGCGTGCGCACTCGTTGGAGCCATTGTGGTCTCGGTAATAGCAAATGTGCTCGTGCGGCGCGCTCTACATCCTCTACATGAAGTGGCAAGGCAAGCTGCATTGATTTCTCCCGACCGCATTGGTGAGCGATTAGGCGAAGAAGGTCTGGCACAGGAAATCAAACCCTTGGTTCTGCAATTCAATGCCGTTCTTCAGCGACTAGAGCGTGCCTATATCCAAATGGAAGGATTCAATGCTGATGTTGCACATGAGCTCCGCACCCCTCTTGCCACGCTCATCGGAGAGACTGAATTTGCATTGGCTGGGAACCGCTCAATTTATGATTTAAGAGAGATACTTGGCTCAAATCTTGAAGAATTGCAGCGCATGTCAGCAATCATCAACGATATGCTATTTCTCTCTCAAGCGGACCGAGGCGCCAAAGCAAGAGCAACCCATGTGATTAGCTTGCGAGAGATTACGGCGGAAGTTATTGATTATCATGAAGCCGAAGCACTTGATGCGAGAGTGACTTTGACCATAGTAGGGGATCAATCAGGAGAGGTGGATAGATCGCTGTTCCAACGCGCCATATCCAATTTAATTACGAACGCCATTCGTTACAGCAACCCAGATTCGTCAGTCACCGTAAGTCTTGAAAAGAATAATGATGGACAAGTCCTTGTTGCTGTTCATAATTTTGGTGAACAAATAGAAGAACAGCACATTCCTCGACTTTTTTACCGCTTTTACCGGTCCGATTCTGCTCGAGCGAGTGATGCCAATCATCACGGCTTAGGTCTCGCCATCGTAGCCGCCATAGCCCGAATGCACGGGGGTGTACCTTTTGTGCGCTCAGATAAATGGGGCACAACTATTGGATTTAGCATGTCTGCTAATCTCTAAACCCCGGCCAGATTCGAAATTTGACGCCCCTGCATTTACGTGCAGCGGGCGTTTTTTCATTTCTTAGGAATTTGATTCCTTACGTGATTCAGCGAAACTTGCCTCGCCCCTCCGTTTAACAGCGACCCCAATGAAATCCGTCAAAAAGGCGACAGCAATCTTCCATTTCGATTGCAGATTCGTAATTGACGAGTTCGGGTTCTGACGAAGCCTGACCGCTAAAGTAGCTCTTCATATAGAGCGATGCGAGAAGCCGGAACTTAATGCAAAGGACTTTTAGGTTGTTCTGCGCTGTTCCGATAAGCGGGGCGATCTAATGATCCGCGCCGTTCGCTTATTTTTCAACGTCATTTTTTCTCAATGACGTTTCCAAACGACAAATGAAAATCTTAGTTATCGAAGACGAGCGTAAACTCGCTGAAACGTTACGCCGTAGCCTCACGGATAACAGCTATATCGTTGACATCGCTTTGGACGGCGTTAGCGGACTTCAACTCGCCTACGAAACTCAATATGACTTAGTCATTTTGGACATTGTCTTGCCTGGGCTCGATGGGTTTGAAGTATTACAGCGAATTCGCCAGCATGACAACGTGCCTGTGATGATGCTTAGCTCGCGTAGTAGCCTTGAGGACAGGGTCCGTGGCCTAGAGCAAGGAGCTGATGATTATTTGGTGAAGCCATTTGCATTATCCGAGCTTCAGGCGCGAGTACTTGCGCTGAAGCGACGCGGAGTGGGGTCGGGTGACGCAATGTCGGGCCCGAACATCCTTCGCGTGGCAGACCTGGAGCTTGACCTTCTTCGGCGACGCGTGGCGCGCGGCAACTCCAGAATTGATCTAACGGCCAAAGAATTTGGCCTGCTGACCTTCCTCATGCGTAGACAAGGAGAAGTTTTATCGCGCCTCGTCCTTGCTGAACAGGTTTGGGACATGAACTTCAACAGCAACACCAATGTAGTGGAGGTCGCAATTCGCCGGCTTCGCGCAAAGGTCGACGATCCATTCGATATAAAACTGCTCCACACCGTCAGGGGAATGGGGTACACGATTGAGCATCGAGAAGGCGGCTAGTCCGCCATACCTAAGGTCCCGATTTCATAGGCAAGGCTTATGAATTTCTGATCAACGTAAATGCGACATAGACGGAAACTTGTCCCGTCTATGTCGCCACAACCTGGCGTTTCGGCTACGCGTTAGAACGAATGGCGCAGTCCAACCATCGCTTCAGTCGCCTTGGCATCGCTCTGGAAGGCAAAGTTCTTTGTGTACGAACCAACCGCATACATCGTCGTGCGCTTCGAAAGCGTGTAGGAGTAGCCCAATGCAAACGTATTGCTGGTCGAGTCACCGCCGGTAAGGTCACTGTTATTCGGGTCCACACGCTGCCACGAACCGAACATGCTGCTAGCCCCGCCAAGAGGCACGGATGCTGCCAGCAGATAAGAATTCGTGCTGAAACCGTCAACAAATGCATTAGACGGAGTACCTCGTAGCGCTCCGATCGAGGCGCTCGATGGGAGACTCTTGCCAGCGAACCAACCGTCTGTAGCGCGCTCGTATGCCAATGCCAGTTTGACTACTTCGAAGTCATAAGAGCCACCCAGCGTAAACGAACGCGGGGTCGCCGCAGTCTGAGCCGACGAGAGCTTATTCGATGCGTTCAATTGCTCATACGCGAAGAATGCCATGAGAGGCCCGTTGGCATAGCTAATACCGCTAGTAATTGCCCGAGTGTTATCAGCCGTTTTGAATCCGGTTTGGGCGGTACTACGGTCATCTGCGTTAAAGGCATAGCCGGCGGAAACTCGGAAACCACCGATCGACGGGCTCTCATACAGAGCCAGGTTGTCATATCGAACGAAATACGCGCCGCTGAAGCCGAGGCCGCCACCGGTATTCAGTTGCGTGAACCCACCGCCGAAGCTAGAGCCGTACATCGAAGCCATTAAGCGCGATGCGACGTTGTACTGGCGCCCAAGGCGGAATTCGCCCCATTGATCGCTACCGAGTCCAACGGTGGCTTCCCGTCCAAACAGGCGACCGTTTTGGCTCGACGTCCCGTTCGCGGAGTCATACCCGGACTCAAGGCGGAAGGTGGCGTACAAGCCGTCACCCAAGTCCTCTTTGCCGCGCAAGCCCCACCGTGAACCCGCCGTCTGGCCGGAAGTCATGCCAATACGGCTCGCCTTCAAGTCTGATTTTGCACCCGTCTGAGGATCAACGTAAGAGCCATCAACCTTGGCATAGCCAATTCCGGTATCGATGATGCCGTAAAGCGTGACTGACGTTTCAGCATAAGCGGCGGTGGAAAGGGTCGCTGCGGAAACAGCCAGCAGTAGAGTTTTCTTCACAAATTTCTCCTATTTCACAGAGGCGGACTGGAATGATCTCGCTGATAGGAGAAACACGAAGTCTGTTTCGCGACTCGCATTGCTAATGCAATGTGCCCTATCGGCGAGTACGAAAGCAAGTCTGGAGAGAACTCACCAACAGCAAACGGACCATATGATTACAAATATGTTTGCTGCGAGTAATTAACTAAATCCGGTGACTCAAAGCGTGCGCAACCATATGTTTTTTATAGGATAAGTAAAAGCAAAGCGCACTCAACAACTAAGAACCACTAAGCAATATTTTCCTGCAAACGCCCCTGAGCTGTTGTGAAATTCCTACGAATCAAAAAATTTTTGCTCGGCACCATCACTTCGATCGTGCGATTTCAAAATACCAACGAAAACGTAATTTTATGGTCGCGGTTTGGATGGAATGGCTTCGCTACAATTTCTATACGCGTTAAATGATGATGAGTTTTCAATACCGACCTAGATGCGTAAGGTCGGTAAACAAAAGGAGTTGGCGATGAAAATTTCCCTCAAAATGTTGTCCGCCGCCGTTTTGGTTGCAGCCCCCATCTCATACTTGAGTGCCCAATCTGTTCAGCCGGCTAACACAACTGCACCGGGTTACTCGACCTACACCGACCGTGGACTCACACGCGCCGAAGTCCGCGCAGATCTGGCAATGTGGAAGCGTGCGGGAATGGATGAGTTCTGGAACAAAAGCGAGACTCCCGATTTCTACAGTCGTGAATACAAGACTGCGTACGCAGAGTATGTCCGGCTGCGTGGAGGCGCCGAATACCAACAAGAGTTGGACCGCCTAAAGCGTTAACAGAACCCTCAGCCGAGGGTGACGAGCGGCCTCCTCCACCGCGAAGGGAAGAGGTCTTTTTTGGTGCGCACCACATATGCGGTGCGCACCTCTTTTTTTTCTTGATACGTTCCGAGTATTTTTTCTTCTGCAATTGTTATCTTGGCAGCCGTTGTAGACCGTCCGAGAATTGAGAACTTCCGATGGAAGCAGAAGTTAATTCCGAGATACGATCGAGATCACTGTCTTGGCCTGCCATGCGAGTACCGAAGTGGGTGGAACGGCACCCTCGCCCGCGCTCTCGCACGACCATCAGCACCGTTGCAAGTATGCGGACGCACCGAGATTAGAGCTTAATGCTCGACGCGACGCATGCTCGTGACGCTTAGGATGAACTTTCAATGACCTGGCCGTCGTTGTGTTGACGGGTAGATCTACGCGGAGCGACGGAACCATACCTATGCAGAAATGATTCTCGCCATGTGAGGATCAACGCTAGAAGGATCAGACCGGCGACAACAAATGCCCAAAAGATCCAACCGATCAACGTAATCGAAGCTCCTAGACTGTTAGTTGCAGGCAAAATTTGGGCTAATGCCTGTCCAGTACTTGCCACATCTTGCTCCGCTTGGGGCCACGCTGGAATGACTAAGCCGGCCGTCCATTTGGGGAGATCCAATCGGGACAAATCTACGGCTGCGCCAGCCACCCGTGGCATCGCGACCGAAGTCAGGATCCAGTTGATAAACTGTAAGGTTGACGCGACCAGCACCGTCCAGAGTGCGGTCAGCACCGCGAAGGCAATCCAAACTCTTTTTTCCATTGAAGTTGTGCTCTCCTTACACGGATGATCCTAGCCTCGAAAGCGATACTCGTTTTGGTCGAAAAGGCCAATTGAGCATCGCTTTTCACAGTACAGAAGCGCGCGAGAGCTCCCTATCTGTCGATTGCTAGAAGCCAAATTCGAAAATGAAGATTCGCGGAGCAGCGTTTGGCAACATCAAATAGTTCAATATCCCGGATCGAGCAAAGTACACATTTATTTCCCGCCACTACCCAACCGAGCGACTTCATCTTTATATTCTTGCCCGTTTCTGAGCTTTAAATAAGTCGCGTAGCGAGTTCGATAATCTGCACTATAGATATTGGGCGATATCCTGCCTCGATAGAACTTATCCATTCCGGCGCGTTTCCACATGGCCAAATCAGCACGCACCTCTGCGCGCGTCTTCTCGCCATCTGGCATTGGAGTTGGACTACTTGCTATCGCGCAGCCAGAAAGCAATGCCACCGAAACGGCAACTGCAAGACGAGTCGTCATACAACACCTCTTTGAGATAATTCATCTACAAATGAATGGAGGAGTCCCGCCAAACGCCAGCCTCGTTGCGCGTTTGGGCATTACAGGACACCTCCGACCAAATGTCGCATTTATGCGCCTGTGTTGTAGATCTCATCGATGCGTGCTTGTTCTTCAGGCGTAACGGAATCGCGCTCGTGGGCAACCTGCTCACGCGTCTTTTCAGTCTTCACCATCCATCCGGGCTTGGCGGCATTGAGGTTGGTGAAAAACCACTCCTTCTTATTCGCCTTTGCCGCGAGCAACTCCTCGCGAACTTGCTCGGAGGTTTTACCTGCCGGGTTATCTCCAACATGGACTTCGTAGCCAATTTCAGTGTTGGTACGATGGAAAGTTTCAGCTTGAGCCGAAAACCCAATGGTGGAAAGTGCGATTGCGATGGCAGCACCAGAGATAATTTCTTTCATGTCAATGATCCTTAGTTAGTTAAATCGTCGCATAAGCTAGCGACTGACTTAGTAATGTAAAGATCTGGATTCGACAGTTTTCAGTCATTCAAATTACAAATTCGTAATCTGCCGAATTTTTGACTTTTCGTCTTTAGAATTTTAGTTGAGTCGATCGTTTTAACATGCGGAATCATATCCAAATTTGACGTCGAGTGGAGAGCTCAGCACTGACTCGAAAGTCACGCTAGTTTTGCAGACTAACTCTCGCTGATTGCGCTCCCCTCTCAAAAAATTGCGTGCAATTGCTTGAAGAAATAGCAACGTATCTCCAGGACAGTGTTCCCAATATGAAAATTTATCCAATCCGGAAAATTCCATCCCTTTCGGCGGAAATGTACTTTGCGTTAGCGTGCGGTGGGCTCCTGGCAGTCGGCGCCGCGATCGAACGCTGGTGGACTCCCGTTCCTGGTGAAATCTCATTCGCCCTTTACGTCTTAGCGTATATCTTTGGTGGAACCTTTACCTTGGGAGACGCCCTGAAGAATTTGCGACAGAGGCGTTTAGAGATTGATAGTTTGATGCTCGTCGCGGCGGCCGGAGCAGCCGCGCTGGGCGCTTGGGCCGAAGGCGCCCTTCTACTCTTTCTGTTCAGTATCGGACACGCACTCGAGCATTTCGCAATGGGTCGGGCTAAGCGTGCGATTGAGGCCTTAGGTGAGCTTGCACCTAAGACAGCATCGGTCCGACGCAATGGTGAAATCGTTGAGGTTGCGGTCGAAGAACTCGAGGTGGGTGACGAAGTGCTCGTCAAGCCAAACACGCGGCTCCCGGCTGACGGGTTTGTCCTTAGGGGTACGTCGAGCGTCGATCAAGCGCCCGTGACGGGCGAGAGTATTCCGGTCGACAAGTCTCCAGTTGCAGAAGTGGCCCTCGCGCGCAGCCGTCCCACACTTATCGAATCGCGGTCCCTGGTATTCGCAGGCACGATCAATGGGTCTGGTTTACTGGAGATTGAGGTCACCCGCAAATCTGGTGACTCTACGCTTGCACGAGTCGTCGCCATGGTCGCTCAGGCTGAGGTTAGAAAATCTCCCACTCAGAGATTCACCGACCGATTCGAACGGATCTTTGTCCCCGCGGTACTGGGTATCGCGATTCTGTTGCTGTTCGCGTGGGTCGTCGTTGACGAACCATTCCGAGACAGCTTCTATCGGGCAATGGCTGTACTCGTCGCGGCTAGCCCTTGCGCGCTTGCAATCGCAACGCCTAGTGCAGTTTTATCCGGGATCGCGCGTGCAGCGCGCGGCGGCGTTCTGATCAAAGGCGGAGCACCATTAGAAGAACTGGGTAGCCTGAATGCACTGGCTTTTGACAAGACAGGGACGCTAACCGAGGGACGACCAAGAATCACAGACGTCTTAGCTGTCCCTGGTGTCTCCGAACAAGAACTAATGACGATTGCTGTTGCGGTTGAGTCGCAGAGCGATCACCCGCTAGCCGCTGCAATTGCACGCGACGGCCGAAAGATGCTCGAAGCATTCCCACTTCCAGAGGTTACTAGAGTAGAGAATCTGGTCGGCAGAGGAATCACCGCCAAAGTGGGCGAACAACAGGCGTGGATCGGGAAGGTCGAAATGTTTGGCATACCAGGCATTCCGAAGCTTGGAAGTCACGCGATGGCTTCGGCCAATGAACTTCGTGAAGATGGCAGAACGACGATGGTCGTGCGACTAGGAGATCGCGATCTAGGCGCTATAGGTCTAATGGACACTCCACGACAGGGCGCGCGCGAAACAGTGGAAGAGCTGCGACGGCTAGGCATTTCGCACATGGTGATGATATCTGGCGATCATGAGAAGGTGGCCAAAGCTATCGCTACCGAAGTCGGCATTGAGGACGCTCGGGCTGATCTGATGCCGGAAGACAAGGTAACGGTCATTCGCGAACTCAAGGAAAAATCTCGAATCGCGATGGTTGGTGACGGAGTCAACGACGCACCAGCTATGGCGAACGCAACCGTGGGTATCGCCATGGGTGCCGCCGGATCTGACGTTGCCCTTGAGACCGCCGATGTCGCTTTGATGGCTGATGATCTGCGCCACCTACCCTTTGTCGTTGGCTTAAGCCGCCAAACACGACGAATCATTCGCCAGAATCTCTACGTAAGCCTGGGCATCGTTGCCGTATTAGTGCCCGCGACGATTTTGGGTCTTAGCATGGGAGCCGCGGTGGCAGTTCACGAAGGATCGACCCTGCTAGTGGTGTTCAACGCCTTGCGATTGCTGGCGTATCGAAACCCTTAGTTGTGCCGAATTCAACCAGATACGCCATATTTGGAGTCGCACCCGCTCGCGCTGGGCATCGCGGTACCGACTGTGGCCTACTTGTAGCAGGTCGTCACCTCCCCTGCCCCTAATCCCACGACCGACTGCCACGGTTACGCAACCACCCTTCTCGCCAAGCTACTTCAAGCGCTCGGCGGCGAAACCCGCATCGTCAATCCGTCCTCCGTGCCACCGGTCGACGACGCCCGTGACGACCACCCAAAGGCGCAAGCTAATTGCGCGGGTTCAATAATCGGCACTGCGTGTGCCGTCTAGGTGGGGATCGGAGCTGTTGGCACGGGGGTGTATGGATCGCTTTTCCTAGGAGAGGCTCGCAGTTTCACGCGACTGATGTGCTTTGTGCTGATCATCTCCGGAATGTTCGGCTGTTGTTGTAGCACTCTGAGAGGTCCCCAAGACCAACTTGGAGGCGTGAATCTCCACGACGAGGGGCGGGGGCACGCGTGGATTTGGATCATGCGATTTTGAAGGCCGACTGTTCGGCTTTGAGGTTGTAGATCAACTCGCGCAGCCCCTCCTTGCCGTTCAACAGTGTTTAGATGAAAACAGGAACATGATCGAATGGAAGCTAACTCTTACGTCGAACGTTGACGACGGCCTTCGTGCGTCGGGTTCAGTAAAGAGATAGGCAGCAACCGTCGCGAAGCAGTCGTGGTATAGATTTGTCGAACTGTCGCTTTGGGTCGGGAGCGGTCTGTCGTCAAAGACGGCTCCCGGCCAATTGCGGACATCCCCGAACTTGCGTACAGCTACCACGCACTGAACGTGTCTATCTAACGATATGCCAGGATTCGGAAGGCAAACTAAACGCTCATACTGGAAGCCTCGTCATCGACCCCTGGCAGATGCAGGAGCTGCCCTCGCTCCCTACTGCCGCAAGGTACCCTCCGCAGCCCGCATCGACATGGGCGTAACGCCGAGCCTGCGTTCGAAGGCCCGAGACATTTGCTGTCGGCCTGAGAAGCCGCATCGCAGGGCAATCTTATCGAGCGACTGATCGGAGACTGACAAGAGTTCTCTGGCCAGATCCACCTGCGCAGCACGGATGTACTGAGCGGGAGAAAGTCCGTACACCTCTTTGAACGTTCGAGAAAGCTGCCGTGTACCCAGGCAGACGTGTTCCGCGACCTCCTCCACCGTGACGCCATACTCCAGGCGAGCCAGAATGAAGTCAGTCGCACGCCGCAAGCGGTCTGACGACCCTCCGTATGCCGCCAGCGCCATGCTTTGCTGCCCCTGGCCCGGGGCGCGCACGCGGTAGACCACCAACTCACGGGCGACATCTAAGGCTAGTCCTCGGCCAAAGTCCTCGTCGACCAGACTCAATGCCAGGTCGATTCCCGCTGTGGCGCCCGCGGCGGAAAAGGTCTTTCCTTCGCGCGTGATGATGGCATCGTTGTCGACGTGTACTGAGGGGTACAGCTCGGACAGCCTGTCGGCCTGGCCCCAATGCGTGGTCGTGGTCTTGCCCGCCAGAAGGCCCGTCTCAGCCAGGACAAAGGCGCCCGTGCAGACCGAACCCAGCCGGCGGACGCGCGGCTCCACAGCTAGCAACCAGTTCCTGAGCTGGGCGTCGTGCATCGCGTTCATGACCCCGGGGCCGCCGGCGACAATCAGCGTGTCGAATGCGCAGATTTCGGGCGGCGGCAAAGCCGCCGTCTGCAGCCGAAGGTTCGAGGAGCATGTAATTTCTCCGCCGAATGTGGAAAGCGCCGTGATCCTATACCGGTCCGGTTCACGGATGTCGCGCAGGTGACAATTGGCCCGGCTGAAAACATCGGCCGGGCCGGTGGCGTCAAGCAAGAGCACATCGTCGAAAACGACGATGCCGATTTCTCGTGTGCCCTTGAACGCCCTTTCCGTCACGTCCGCTTCAATCCGCGACAAAGCCGCTTTCCTTGGCAACTTGCTGCCACTGCGCATATTCCCTCTTCATGGTATAGGCGAGCGATGCGGAATCTCCATCGCCGACCTCGAGCCCCGCCGCCTGTAACGATGTCCGGATTTTGTCATTCATCACGACCTTGTGGACGGCCTTGCGGTAGCGTTCGATAGTCTCAGGACTGGCCTTGCTGGTCAGGAAGTAGGAAAACCATTCCTGCGCCACCAGACTATCGAAACCTGCCTCCGGAAACGCGGGCACGTCCGGCAATTGGGAAAACCGGTTCTTGCCCGTGATGGCTAGGATACGCAGCTTGCCCGCCCGATGGTGGTCCAGAATATCACTCGGCGCCAGGAAGGCAAAAGGCAGCTGGCCCGAAAGAACGTCGGCCAGCGCTGGCGCGGAGCCTCGGTATGCGACTTGGTTGAATTCGCAGCCCAATTCGCGCTGAAGCAGCACGCCCGAGAAGTGAAATGCGCTTCCAGAAGCCGGAGACCCGTAAAACCCCAGCTTGGGATCCCGAGGAATGAGTGCAACGGCCTCCTTGAGCGTCTTTGCCGGCACGTTGGGCGCACAAACGAACGCGATCGGCGCGGTGGCGACGGTGCCCACGGGCACGAAATCTCGAAACGGATCGTACGGCAGGTTTCGATAGGTATGCGGATAGATGACCATCGAAGACCCGATGGTCTGCAACAGCACACTGCCGTCCGCGGACCCGGTCTGGGCGTAGCTGACGGCAACCTGCCCGCCGGCACCGGAACGATTCTCGACGATGACGTTGGAATTTAAGCTGGTGGCCAGCTCCGGCGCGACCAACCTGGCTATTCGATCACCAGTCGCTCCCGGCGGAAAACCGACTAGCAGACGTACCGTGCCGGGCTGGTTATGCTGCGATCTGGACATGCCGGGCGCAGCCAAAGACAGCGCGCCGAGCAGTCGAAGACAATTTCTTCTACCGTTCATCATTTCCCCTTGCGTGTACGGCCGCATGACAGCGGCTCTTATGTGTCGAGTTTGCCGGCAATCTCGCGCTGCATCGGACTTTCTCGGCACGTTCTCGGACATCAGCTGCAGAAATCTGCGTCGCATGTCAGAAAATGCACGCACTATGTCCGGTGACGGATCGAGTTTGCCCACATGCTTGGCCGCATGAACACCGAACCCATAACCCGCATCGGCATGCTTGTCTTCCCGATGATGACGTCGCTGGACATTCTTGGTCCCTTCGAGGTCCTGGCGCGCGCGCCCTCCTGCCATGCGGAGTTGGTCTGGAAAGATCGAAATCCCCTAAAGGGGGATACCGGCTTGACCATCGTGCCGGACCGAGGGTTTGCGGACGCACCTCAGTATGACGTCATCGTCGTCCCCGGCGGGCCTGGCCAGACGGCGCTGATGGAAGATGCCGAAGTGATCCAGTTCCTGCGTGAACAGGCGGCGGGAGCGGAGCTCGTTACGTCGGTGTGCACCGGATCCCTGCTCCTTGCCGCGGCCGGTCTCTTGCAGGGCAAGAAGGCGACGTGTCACTGGCTCTCCATAGACCAGCTCCCGATCTTCGGCGTCGAAGCTGTGGCTGATCGGGTGGTCGTTGATGGCGACAGGATTACCGGCGCGGGCGTGACGTCCGGGCTGGATTTCGCCTTCACGGTGCTCGCCGCAATCCGCGGTCAAGAGACTGCCAAAGCCCTGCAACTGATGCTCGAGTACGACCCTGCCCCACCCTTTGATAGCGGCCACCCGCGCGTAGCCAGCGCAGACCTTGTCGAGAAAGTCCGGCACGCAGCGGACAGCATGATCCGTGAACGGCGCGCGGTCTCAATGCGGGTCGCGCAGTGCACCGTCGCGACATGATGACCGCAAGCCGCCGCCGCAGCGTGCGCGGGAACGCCCCAACCGGTGCTGCGGCATGATTGAAATTCGATGATGGCCATAGCGTCGCGCCATTCTCGCTTGGCGTCCATTGCGCTATGGGCCGTCGCCGCATGCCTGCTGCTCCGTATTGTCATCCCCGCGGGCTACATGCCGGCGCCAGTCAATGCAGGGCGCACTGTCTCCATCACCTTCTGTAGCGGCAACGGCACCCAGTTACTGCTGAAGTCCGTCTCGGCGCAGACCAGCCGCTCAGACGCGCACGAAGCCGCGTCCGACGTCTGCGCGTTCGGACTCTATGCGGCGCAGGCCTTGATTGGGCATTTTCAGCCAGGACAGCCGAGCGCTTCGACAGCCTACGCCACGCTGCGATTCCACGAATCAGCAGTCCCGCATCCTCTGGATCCACGCGGCCCCCCGCTAGGCGCCAGAGCCCCTCCCCTCGCCTGACGATCCCGCTTTCGATTCTCGTCGGCGCCCCAATCGCGCATGAACAGCCCTGCTCTGCACCCGCAGTAGCGGGCGCCATCGCGTCCCCCGAACCTGCTTTCCGCGACATGTGAACCACGACCTCGCGCGCGGCCAGCAGCCGGAGACATGGCTGCCAAATCGTCTCACCCCGTTTCAAAGAATTCCCACCATGCCTTGCCCTCATTACGCCAAGCGGCTCAGCGCTTCCGCACTGACAGCCACGCTCGCTGCAGCCAGTTTGCCCGCGCTGTCGCAAGAAACCGCGCCTACCGTCACGCTCAGCCCGGTGCAAGTCACCGCTCGGTCAGCCAGTCTGTCGGCGTCCAACGCGTTGTCTGCGACCAAGACCGATACGCCACTGATGGAAATTCCACAGTCCGTGCAGATCATTACTAGCACCTTGATCGATGAACAGCAAGCCCGGACGCTGAGCGACGTGCTGGTCAATGTGTCCGGCGTGCGGGCCACCAAACCGGAAGAACTGCTGTTTGCCCAACCCATCGTGCGCGGCTTTCCTGCGGAGATTTACCTGAATGGCATGCCCGCTTTCGGCGGCACGGCCGCCGCCTTCGATCCCAACAGCCTGGTGAGCGTGGATCGTATTGAAGTAATCAAGGGACCCACGTCCACCCTGTACGGCGGTGGCCTGGGCGCGCCGCTGGGCGGGTTGATCAACGTCGTGTCCAAGCGCCCTGAGTTCGAGTTTGGCGGCACGCTCGGAATGCGTGTGGGCAGCGACTCGACGTCCAACCCGTATGCAGACCTGAACGTTCCGCTAAGTGATCGCGTCGCCGCGCGCATCGTTACCGAATACCAGGAGAACGGCAGCTGGATCGACCACGTCGAGGGCCGTCGATGGTCGGTTCAGCCTAGCCTGCTGTTCAAAATTTCTCCGCAGAGCGAGCTGCTGTTGCGAGGCCAGTACGACAAGCGCAGTCTGCGAGAGTATTCCGGCCTGCCGGCGGATCCCGCCTTGGCAGGCGTCCTGGACAGGAATGCCTACCCAGGCGCGACGATCGGGCAGCCCCGAACGACCATCGAGAATCAGATAACGGGTCTCGAGTTTACGCATCGCTTTGCCGGGGGCACGAAGCTGAACGTCAGCGGCCAGTACGTGGATAGCCGCGTTCGCGACTACGGTAGCTTTATCTATCCCGAACTTTCGCCGCCCGATCCCACGTCGCCCACCGTCTACCCCATTTTCAAGCTGTATATCCCCACACAGGTCAGGGAAACCACATTCGATACGAATGTCTCCAACACGTACCAGGCGCTTGGCGGAAGTCACACGCTCATGGCCGGGTTCAGCTATGACCTGACCCGGTTCTACTCCGCGATGTCCAACGCCGAGCCTATTGGCGAGCTGGACCTTGCCAATCCGGCGTACGGTCTGGACTACGGCGCCGTGCCGGATATCACGTTCAGCCAAACCAACCGTTACGAGACCACGGCCGTCTACCTGCAGGATCAGGCCACCTATGGGCGATTCCATTTTCTGGGTTCGCTCAGACTTAACCAGCTCAACCTGCGCCAGCAGGAGCAGGGTGTGCGCGAAACCTATCACCGCGCCACGCCCCGGCTGGGCCTGACGTACGACCTGACGGACAGCGTTTCGGTGTATGCCGCCTATGCGACGGGTTTTCGCGGCGCCTTCAATTTCACGGGCTTGGAGCCCCCCAAGCCGGAAACTTCCCGCAATTACGAGGCGGGGGTAAAGCTCGCGCTGCGCGATCTCGGCATGTCAGGCACCGTCGCCCTCTTCGAGCAGACCCGACGCAACGTCACGACGGCCGATCCGGATCCCGCAAACTTCGGGATGTCGATCCAGACGGGCGAGCAACGCGCACGCGGACTGGAAGCCGACCTGGTCTGGGAGGTGACTCCGGCTTTCTCGTTGCTTGCCAACTATGCCTACACGCAGGCGGAAGTGACGCGCGATACGTCTATCGACGTCGGATCGCGGCTGCCGCGGGTGCCGCGTCACAGCGGCCGCCTTGCCGGTCGCTACCGGGTGTTGGATGGCGTGGCAAAAGGATTGTCGTTTGGCCTGGGCGTCACGGCGGTCAGCGCCCGCGAGCTGACGCTACCCAATACCGTGTCTGTACCCGGGTACGCACTTCTGGACGCGCAGGCTGCTTATGAGTTCGGCCCGTACACGGTGGCGCTCTCCGCGTTCAACCTCACGAACCGCAAAGTGTTCGACACCTACCAGTACCTGAGTTCGCCTGTGGTGATGCCTGTGCAACCCCGATCCGCGTATCTGTCACTGACCGCACGCTTCTAGGAGAAACGCCATGATAGACATCGAACGCCGCAACCTGACCCTATCTGCGCTGATCGCACCGCTCCTCGCGGCGATGCCTGCCCGCGCGGCCGCCCCATCTTCCGGCACCACACACGGGGACCAGACGTGGGGCATGGACGACGTGCCATGGATGGGCGACGAACAGATCGCCATGCTGGTCTATCCCGGCATGACGGTAATGGATCTCGTCGGTCCCCATTGCATGTTCGGCGCCCTGATGGGGGCCACCATCCACATCGTCTCGAAAACACTGAAGCCTGTCACCAGCGACGCCGGCCTGATTGTCGTGCCCACGGCGACTTTCGACACTTGCCCTCGTGACGTGACCGTTCTGTTTGCGCCGGGCGGCACGGACGGCACGTTAACGGCCGCCGCGGATCCGCAGACGCTCGCTTTCATGGCCGACCGCGGGGCGCGGGCGAAATACATCACCAGCGTGTGCTCGGGATCCCTGGTGCTGGGTGCCGCCGGTTTGCTGAACGGGTATAAGGCCACCTCCCACTGGTCGTGCCGCGACGCGCTCGCCGGGTTCGGGGCAATCCCGACGGACGCCCGGGTCGTGCGCGACCGCAACCGGATCACCGGCGCGGGCGTGACGGCAGGCCTGGACTTCGGCCTGGCCATGGTCGCGGAGCTGCGGGACCGAACCTACGCGGAATGCACGCAACTGATGAGCGAGTACGACCCGGACCCGCCTTTTAATGCGGGTTCCATGAACACCGCGCCACCCGCTGTCAAAGCCGCAATGCTCGATATGGCGTCGGATTTCTCCAAAAAAGCCAAGGCGCTGGCAACCGCGACCAAGCGTACTCCTGCAAAACGCTGAACGTCTTTGCGGCATGTCCATGCCGGCGACTGAGTGCGGCTCGGATTACATGATGACGCGATCGACGTTCGGGGGAGCCCTCGCAGATCGTCGATTGCGTTAACGCAACTTCGCCGCGGCCGGCACGCAGTAGACTTCGCGCATGCTGCATTGGTGCAGAATTCGGCTACGTTTCATCGCTTCGATTTTGTTGTGCGCGCTGGCCTTCCAAGGTCCGGCATCAGGCGCAATGGCGGCCTGGAACGCTGCGCAAGGAAGGCAGATATCGGTCGTCCTCTGCACCACAACCGGCATGCTGTCCTTGATGATGAACGTGGCTGTCGATGAAACCGAAAGTTCGGTGGACGAGACCCCGCGCATGCAGCAATGCCATTTCTGCAAGATTGGTATGTCGATGCCCGTCGTCCTGGCCGCGGCGCTTCTTCTGTTGCCAACTGGCGATGACCAAGTGGCTTTCTCATCTGCCGGTGCCGGGCCAGCCTATCCCAGCACGCCCCAGTGGCTGCGCGCGCAGGTGCGGGCCCCTCGATCGAAAGAGGTACGCGACGCGCTAGGGAGGGGGAAACATCTCATAACGCGGCGTGAACGGCTTGGATGAATTTCGGCGTTCGAAAAAAACCTGCTCAGCCCTCATGAAAATCTGACCCGAGCTATTCCTTCAGCAAATCAATTAGTGCATGGCTAAGCGCACTCGGGCTCCGCTCGTAACTCACTAATCTCATTCCCGGAAGCTCCGGCCAACCCGCAGCGCCCTGTGGCAAGGCAATGAGTCCGTCTTTCAATGCTGATTCACATAGCACTGAGACGCCAAGCCCCTCTTTGACGCAGGACTGGATGCCGACGACGTTGCTCAGTGTTAGCGTTTCGCGCCATTGAACTGCATTCACGTTGAGCGCAGAAGTTGCAGCAGTTCGGAACGAACATGGAGCAGGCAGCAAGCACAAGTGCACCACAGGCGGGGGATGCGCATAATGCTGATTGGCAACCCAGTGCAGCTTTTCTTCGCGAAACAGGCGCGCCGAGCCTCGCCCCTCTTGTTCCTTTACCACCACCACGTCTAGTTCACCGGCGTCGAAAGCCTGGAGTAATGCATCACTGAGTCCCACCTTGACGCTCAGTTCTACCTTGGGAAGTAGTCGGCGGACTCGAGCCAACAACTCAGGAAGTCGGTGGGGAACGAGGTACTCCACTATACCCAGGCGTAGGTACCCAGCCACGTTGCTGCGACCAAGCATGGCAAAGGCCTCGTCGTTCAGGCGCAATAGCCCCATGACATAGTTGAGAAACTGCTCTCCGGCCGCTGTGAGCGCAACTTGGCGGCTGTTACGCGAGAACAGCTCGGTGCCTAGCAGGCTTTCCAGTCGTTGCACACGCGTGCTCACAGCGGATTGTGATCGGCATAATCGCTTCGCAGCTCCGGTAAAACTCCTAGCATCTGAAACTGCCACAAAGCAGCGGATAAGATCGATATCTAGGTCTCGCACATCAATCTTCCAATCGACTTCAGCTAACCCGTAGTCGTCAAGAGCCATAGGAACCACCTCTAGGGTGGCGCCGTTGTATTGCTTCGAAATGGGCCGATTACTACTAGTTCTTACAGCGGCTGACGAGGTATGGACAATCGCGTGACCACGACATCGCAGGACGGGAACATTTGTCACAACACAGGCACTTGAGAATGCACAATCACAATGACGACGTAAAATACATGGCCCATCTTCAGGGAGCAGCGCCCGAAATGGTGGCGGCCTTTTTTAACTTCGACAAGGCGGTCTTTAACAAGAATATCGGCAGGTTGAACTTGGCGACGCGAGAGCTGATTGCGGTAGGCGTAGCAGTCACGACACAATGTTCATATTGCATTGCTGACCATGCACGCCGAGCGGTGGAAACCGGCGCTTCGAATCAAGATGTGGCTGAAGCAGTCATGGTTGTTACAGCGCTTCGCGCCGGAGGGGGTGTTACCCACGGCTGGCAGGCAATGAAGGGCATCGCTGAAACACAATAAAAAGGCATCAAGTGCAATCACGGGCTTCCCGCTGCTGAAGACCAACCCGCTAAGGCAGCATGTCCGTGACACACTGACCAGGATCCCGTCGGCACAGAGCCTGAGACATGGCCCAGCCCCTTGAGACTGGGTCTTTCCGTGGGTTTCTCGGGGCGAGAGTACCCGCAGGCTACGGGCCGTCGGCTTCGTATTAGAGGATTGGCCGGTCCTAGAGCACGAGGATCCCGGGCCGATAGGGACACATTAGCGACGCCGACCGCCGGCGAGGACTGGGCCGCTACTGGCGCGATTACTGGGGCAGAGAAAACAAGCGCGTGGTGGGCGAGGCGCCTTGCTCGTGACCATGCAAATCGTATTTCTTCTTTACTTTTGGTTTAACAATGACGCTTTATCTCGTGGTTGTTGCAGGCGCGGTCGTAGCAGGCTTTGTTCAGGGGCTATCTGGCTTTGCCTTCGGCCTGGTCGCCATGTCGTTTTGGGTGTGGGCTGTTGATCCAAAAGTCGCAGCCGCACTGACAGTGTTTGGTGGTCTTTTAGGCCAACTGATCGCCGCTTTCTCAGTCAGGCGTGGATTCAAATGGAACCAATTGCTTCCGTTTGTCCTGGGAGGCATCACCGGAATCCCAGTCGGCGTCTGGCTCTTGCCGCTGGTGGACGCTCACACGTTCAAAATTGGCCTTGGCGTCATACTTCTGATCTGGTGCCCGGCTATGCTTTTTGCACAGCGCATTCCAAAGATCAGTTTCGGCGGCAGGCTGGCTGATGGCGTTGTGGGACTGGCTGGAGGCGTACTAGGCGGGTTCGGCGGTTTCACCGGCGTAATTCCCACGTTGTGGTGCGTCCTGCGCGGATTCCCGAGAGAGGAGCAGCGTGCAATCATCCAGAACTTCAACCTGGCTATGCTCATCGTTATCATGGGCACCTACATCGCGGCCGGCCTGGTCACCAAGGCGACGCTGCCATTGTTCGCGATCGTTGCCCCCGCCATGCTGATTCCCACGTTTCTCGGCACACGGATGTACAAAGGAATATCCGACCTGCGCTTCCGGCAGATCGTCCTTGGTTTGCTGACAGCGTCGGGTTTGATGATGCTGACGTCGGGTCTGTGGGCGGTCGCAAAAGCATGACCCCCCACATGCCCCGAAGCCTCGTCAAACCGGCCTGACGTAATCGTTCAGAACTTCAGGATTTCACCATCTTCAGGAATGCGTACGCGATCCTGGATGCCGTGCTGCTGCACGTGGTCCTTGAGCTCTTTGCGACTTAACGTCATATGGTTGATGGCATCCATATGCGTTGCGACGATGATCGCTTTCGGCATGGCTTGATAGGCGTGCAGCACATCGTCCTTGCCCATGATGATGGAACCCATGAAGCCGACGACGCGAGCGTCGCCCGTGTTCATCACAATCACATCAGGTTTGAACGTAGCCAGGGTCTGGTCGACTTCGTGACGCCACACTGTATCGCCCACGACATAGACCGTTTTCTCACCGGGCGATTGGAAGACGATGCCCATTGCTTCGCCCAACATCGTGGCCAATGGCTTGACTGCGTACATTTCATCCGTGCCATGCTGACCGCCGATCTTGGTCAACTGCACCCCCTCGAATACGGTCCCTTTGCCCAATATTTGGACGTTGGTATATCCCTGGCCGCGAATCTGTTTGGCATCAGCGTCATCTTGCACGAACAAGGGAATTGCTTTTGGAATGAACGAATGGGCGCCGCCGTCCCAATGGTCCAAATGGGTATGACTCACAATTACCGCGTCCACGCCCTTCAAGACTTCATCCGCCGACATGGGCAATTCGACGAGCGGGTTGCGCAGTTCGCTATGGAAGGTTCCTTCGAAGCCGGGATATTCGCCCTTTTTTGCCAGGAAAGGGTCCACCAGGAAAGTCTTTCCCGCATAGTTGATTTTCGCTGTGGCGTTGCGGATTTGTTGTATCTGCAAAGTTGGCTTGGCCGTCGTTGCATCTGCATTCCCGGCCGCATGAGCCGAGACGTTGGCCGCGCCCAGCGCGAAAGAAAGGGCAAGGCCAAGGGCCTTGAGTCGTTGCATGTGTTGCTCCGTAGTGGTTGTAGTCGGTAGCAGCATTCTGTATCGCAGGCTCCTTTTGCAATATTGACCCGAATTCCAATTAGCGATAACTTTGGGCCACACTCTTGATTTATCCAGCCATGACCACAAAACTGCCCGTCGTTGCCCTGGTCGCCTATCCAAGCTTCAGCCCATTCCACTTCTCCGTCCCCTACATGGTTTTTGGCTCGGAGCTGCCGGAAGGTCGTTTGTTCGACCTGAAGATCGTGTCAACCGACGCGCAGCCATTGACCGCCGAACGCGCGCTGAGCGTGCAGCCCGACGGTGGGCTGGATTTGATGGAAACGGCGGACATCGTGGTCGTGCCCGGGTGGCACGATCTGGACGCACGTCCCGACAAGGACTTGATGATGGCGCTTGTGCGCGCGCATGCGCGAGGGGCGCATGTGGTTGGACTTTGCTATGGGGCTTACGTGCTTGCCTATGCAGGACTGCTCGACGGCAAGGGAGCTTCGACACACTGGATGGCCGAAAAGGACTTCTGCGTGCGTTTTCCGCGTGTGAGGCTTGACATGAACGCGCTGTATGTCGACGAGGATCGATTGATTACCTCAGCGGGTACTGGCGCCGGACTCGACTGTTGTCTGTATATCGTGCGTGCCTATTACGGGCCGAAGATCGCCAATAAGGTTGCGCGAACCATGGTGATACCGCCGCATCGCGAGGGCGGGCAGGCGCAGTTCATCGAACACCCAATGGCGGAATCAACTCAGGATTCTCAAGTCAATCAGCTGCTCGATTACCTGCGGGAAAATCTGGGAGCGCAACACAGCATTGATGAACTGGCGGCAAGAGCGGGAACGAGTCGGCGGACGTTCACCCGTCGTTTTCATAAGGCGACCGGCATGACGGTTGTCGATTGGCTCATCAATGAACGCTTGCGACGAACGCGCGAGCTTTTGGAAACGACATCTATCCCGATCGAGAAAATTTCGGAACTGGCGGGTTTTCAAACACCGCTGTCTATGCGCCAGCACTTCAAACGGCGCTTCCAAGTGAGCCCGAAGGAGTGGCGTAAGTCCTTTGGGCAGAACGCGTTAACCGAAGCGAAATGACAGAGTAGCTCCGCTAGCGCGATCCCTTCGCTAATGGATCTTTATCGAACTCTGTGTGAGCGCTTCAGTACATTTGTCCGAGCAGAACTGAACAATCTCTTTAAGCGGGCGGCTGATACGGGACACGTACCGTCGTTGTCCGACACTGAGGTAGACGTCTTGGGAAACACTGTCATTGCGCTCTTGGCACATTACGCCGGACCGGCTGGCACCTCGGTTCCGTCCGAGCATCTGATTAGTATTTTCGATCATGTGCTGATGATGCTGATGGCCGGGGAACGTGCCTCGACATAGGCGGTATGTTCCCCGGCAGCTATTCGAGTTCGTGCCTTCGATCTGCAGGACCGCTTCGCGCGCAACATGAAGTCCGCACTTAGCGGACAGCCGATTATCCAAGGGGCCATTAGGCGGGACTCGTTGCGACGCTGTCGTTAGCGCGAGCACTTCCGAACGCCGGCTTTGGGTCGGGAGCGGTCTGTCGTCAAAGACCGCTCGCGGCCAGAAGCGGACTTCCCCAATTCGAAGGTTGATAGAAATAGTGCCGATAGACAGCCGTAGCGCGCCACATTCTGCGCGGGCTACGCGAACGAACGGCACGTATCTGATTGAAGCAATAGTGCTAACCGCGATAGTTCAGCCGTCTACCGGGTGACGTGGAGTATCGAGCAACATCTGGTAGAAATCCATGTCTAGCCAGCGCCCAAACTTGAATCCGACTTGCTCAATTGTCCCCACCTTCTTGAAGCCTAAGCGTTCGTGCAAAGAAATGCTGCCGACGTTCGCAGTGTCTATTGCACCAATCATGACATGTAGATCGTTGCCTCGGGCCGCTTGGACGAGCGACTGAAGCACCATCTTCCCAACGCCGCGCCCGCGATGCTCCGGGTGCACATAGACAGAATGCTCAACCGAATACTTCTTCGCGGGGTAGGGGCGGAAGGCGCCGTAACTACCGAACCCGACCAACGCTCCGTCGTCGCTTTCGACCCCGATCACCGGAAAGTTCTTCTCCCTCTTCGTAGCAAACCACAATTCCATCGTTTGCATCGTTCGCGGCTCGTATTCGTACAGCGAAGTGGTATTCGCGATGGTGTCGTTGTAAATATGCAGAATTTGGCTAGCGTGTCGTTCAAAGGTGCACGAGACCTTCGTGTAGGCGTTCATAGATTTCTAGGTCTTGATGATACTTACGAGTCTTCCGAAGTGTCGAAATCGACAAAAATTGCTTGGTGGCCACTGGCGCGAATGAACGCTAGCAACTGATTTGGACTAAGCGAAATACTTTCGTCGTTCACTAACGGGTGAAAATTAAGTTGGGCGCAGTCCAATAGTGCTGAATCGATAACAGGCCTAACGACGTGGGCCGAGTCGTTGATTAAGCCGAGCGGGGTCAGCGCACCGGGCCGAACGCCCAAATGCTCGGCAACACGATCTTCTGATGCGAAGCCCAATTGCCCCTTCCCGCCAACCCGCTTGTGGAGCGTCTTGAGATTGATAGATCTGTCTTCATGCGCCGAGACCAAAAAGTAGTTGCCTTTCTTGTCTTTCAACAAAAGGTTCTTTGTGAACGTACCGCGCATTGCCCCGCGAAGCGCTTTGCCCTCTTCAATCGAAGCATGGGATGGGTAGGGAACAACTTCACAACATATGCCTAATTCTTCGAGTTTGGCAAAGAGGCGGCTGCGGCTATCGCTGACGCACAACCCATCACTTGAAGGAAAGCTCATACCGATCCTTTCACCTGTTGGGCCCGCGCTTTGGCGGACGTGGAGAAGCCGTACCACAACAGAAGTACTGCGGCGACCGCCAACCAGGGCAAGAGCAGTTCGTTTAGCGCCTGCCATCCGAATCGCTTGAGCAAGCCTGCCGCGCTGAAAGAACAAGCAAGCCCCACAACAAAAATAGTCATGTCGTTCGTGGCTTGGGCGCGCCCTTTCTCTGACGGTGAGTAAGTTGTGGTGAGTAGCGTTGTGCCGCCGATGTAGAGGAAGTTCCACCCTACGCCGAGCAAAATGAGTGCGCTGGCAAAGGAATAAAAAGACGTGCCAGTCCAAGTCAGGAGAACATGCCCCACCAGCAACACGACACCCGCGAGCATGACGCGTATGACCCCGAATCGCGCAATGAGCGAGCCGGTGAAAAACGAAGGAAGAAACATGCCAAGAACGTGAAGTTGAATCACTGTCGTCGCGGTGGACAACTCATGATGGTGGTGCACCATGGCGAGCGGCGTCGCCGTCATGGCCAATATCATGACTCCGTACCCAGTGACAGCGCTGAACAACGCGACCAGGTACGACGGTTGTTTAACAATGGCAAGCCAACTGCGGCCCTGCGTAGGATCCACATGATCGACCCGCACGTTGGGCATGCGCAGAGCCGCTAACACACACGTAGCGACCAGGGAAACGGCAGCCAAAATGATGAAAGAGCCAGTGTAGACAGGTTGCAACATGGGCCCACCTACGCGGGCCAAGGTAGGCCCCAACAGAGCCGCCACGATTCCGCCACCCAAAACTAGAGAAATCGCGCGAGGACGAAACAGTTCGTCTGCCACCTCGCTCGCGGCAAACCGGTAGAACTGAGCGAAAGCCTGATAGGCGCCAACAAGGAACGTTCCTGCCGCCAGTACAGGCAGGGACGCTAGCCACACTCCAAGGGCGGCAAGAAGACCTCCAAGTATGCCGAGGGAGGACCCTGTCAGAAAGCCTCTCCGTCGACCGACCTTCGCCATCCAGCTCGAAGCTGGAAAAGTCATCACAGCAGTTCCCAGGAACATTGCCGCGATTGGCGTGGTGGCCAACTCGGGACTAGGCGCGACCAGCCCGCCGGCCAATCCTCCTACAGTCATCACAAGCACAGAAGCAGTCTGAAACAGAGCTTGGGCCGTCGCCAATATCGCAACCTGGCGGTGCATTGTGTGGCCGGTCATGATCCTAAATCCTTACAAGAAAATTAAACTTTGTCGACCGTGAGAGCACGGTCGCAAGGAGAGCTCGGCAGTTTCGCGCACTGGTGTATATTAATCAAATGAATAATAACGTCTCTTGATCTCAAAAAAAGTAATGGAAAGAATCCCTATAGACGTGCGGCATTTGCAGACATTGATCGCTTTGCGAGATAGCGGTAGCGTTTCACGGGCGGCGACGTGGCTGCGTCTAACGCAGGGCGCGCAGTCCCACCACATAAAGGCGCTAGAAGACTTCTATGGTCTACAGCTGTTCGTGCGCAAATCCTCGCCGGTGACGTTCACACCAGCTGGCAAACGCCTATTGGAAGCCGCTGACGCAGTGGTTCCGATCCTGCACCAGACCACTCGGGACCTTGCTCGGTTAGCCAAGGGCGCAACCGGCACACTTCGGATCGCTCTTGAGTGCCACACCTGCTTCGACTGGTTGATGCCGGCTGTAGATGCATTTCGCGCCCGGTGGCCAGAGGTCGAGGTTGACTTGGTGTCTGGCTATCAATCAGATCCTGTAGCGTTGCTCCACAAAGATCGAGCCGATGTAGCCCTGGTATCTTGCCAAGAGCCAGAAGCGGGCATTGACTTCCACCATCTGTTTCGATATCGACTGATGGCACTTGTGGCAAATGACCATCCACTCGCCCAGAAGAGTGTGTTGCAAGCCGCGGATTTTATCGACGAAACCCTCATTACCTATCCGGTCTCCGACGACGCTTTAGACATCATCCGCCAGTTGCTCAAGCCGGCAGGAATCGTGCCCAAGCGTCGCACCACCGAGCTTACGGTGGCAATATTGATGCTTGTTGCTACGAGCCGCGGCATCGCAGTGTTGCCTCGATGGGCGGTGCAAAGCTACCTTCAGAGACAGTACGTCACCGCAAGGCCGATAACGGAGGCAGGGCTAATTGCTGACGTCTGGGCCGCGACTCGCGCGCCAGATAGCGCTAAAGAGTATCTAGTCGACTTCGTCTCCTTGATCAGGGAAACGAGCGCCGCAACTTTGACGGACATCGTCTCGCCGTAGCAAAGGCGCCCGACCTAACAACACCTCCTCGGCGATCATTCATGGCAAACCCCTATTTGGAGAAGTCCCCCATGTCAAAAAAAACTCACTGGGAACATGTTCACCAAGTTAAAGGAAGCGACACGGCAAGTTGGTACACACCGCATCTCACACGGTCTTTGGGACTGATGAAGCAGACGGGACTTTCTGAAACCGCGGCAATCATTGATGTCGGAGCCGGGCAATCCACCTTGGTCGACGATATGTTGGACTTAGGCTACAAGGATCTATCCGTCTTGGACATTTCTGAGGCGGCGATCTCCGCGAGTGCCACTAGGATCGGGCGCCGAGCAGCAAATGTTCAATGGCTGGTCGGCGATGTCACGACGGTCGATCTCCCTGGTGGGCGATATGACATTTGGCATGACCGAGCGGTGTTTCACTTTCTGATGGAATCGAACGACCGGCGTGCTTATGTCGCCCAACTCACTCACGCGTTGAGGCCATCAGGTTTCGCCATAATCGCTACGTTCGGGCTGGAAGGGCCACTTAAGTGCAGCGGGCTGGACACGATGCGCTATGACGCCTCAAGCCTATCAAGCGAAATTGGGCCAGCCTTCGAGTTGGTCAAAAGTGTGTCTGAGATGCATGAAACTCCTTCTGGAGCGCGGCAGCAGTTCGAATATTGTTTATTCAGAATGCTGTAAGCAGCTTCGCCTTTGGGGCGGGAGCAGACGGCCGCGAAAGTCTGCACCTCGCCAACGGCAGCCCTTCCAGGAGGAACAACTGCACAGACTTTGATCGCTCACGCAAGTGTTATTATCGAATTTCGTTATCGAAAATCGATATGAAAGAGAGCTCAACACCTCGCGCAATGGAGCACCACGATCTGCTGTCGGGACTGATCCGCCTGCACGTTTTGCACCACGCAGCCGAGCAGGAAATCTATGGGCAGTGGATGATTGACGAGCTGGCCCACCACGGCTACCGGCTTTCTCCCGGAACGTTGTACCCGATGCTTCACAAGATGGAACGCGATGGCTACCTCATTTCGCGCCAGGAGCGCGACGGACGCACCATGCGCAAGCTTTACACGATCACGCCCAAGGGCAAGGAAGGCTTGGCGCTGGCCAAAGAACGCATCCGGGAGTTCACTGGGGAGGCAATGGACATATGACAGGCTCCGCCAACACCGTACAGCACGAAGCTGTATCTGCGCGCGGCTCAGCCGTTGAAGTCTTCGGCGCCTTCCTTAAGCTGGGACTGACCTCCTTCGGCGGACCGATCGCCCATCTGGGTTATTTCCGCTCGGAGTTTGTCGAGCGCCGCCGTTGGCTGGATGACCGCAGCTATTCCGATCTGGTCGCCTTGTGCCAATTTCTACCGGGTCCGGCAAGCAGCCAGGTGGGTATGGCGCTTGGGCTTGGCCGCGCCGGCTGGTTGGGGTTACTGGCGGCGTGGGCAGGGTTCACCTTGCCATCGGCCATCGCGCTAATCCTGTTCGCCTTTGGCATTGCCGAATACCAAGGACTGGCCCAGTCCGGGTGGGTACATGGTCTCAAGGTAGTCGCCTTAGCCATCGTGGCACAGGCTGTGTGGGGCATGGCCAAGTCGTTGTGCCCTGACCGGCCACGCGCTGCACTCGCCATTCTGGCAGCACTGCTGACCATGATCCTGCCCTCAGCAGCGGGACAAATTGCCGCGATCATGTTGGCAGGACTGCTCGGCTTGTGGACGCTGAAGATTTCACAACCTGGCGGAGGCCAAGCCCACAGTTTCCCTGTCTCGCGCAAACTGGGCTTTGTTGCGCTGCTGCTGTTTGCCACTCCGCTTGTCGTTCTGCCTCTGTGGGCTGCAGCCACGGGGTCGTCGACGATAGCTCTGCTGGAGGGGGTGTACCGCTCCGGTGCGCTGGTCTTCGGCGGTGGGCACGTTGTGCTGCCGCTGCTGCAAGCCACCGTGGTGCCCAGCGGCATCGTCAGCAACGCCGACTTCCTAGCTGGTTATGGCGCAGCGCAGGCCGTGCCAGGACCGCTGTTTACTTTTTCGGCCTATCTTGGGGCGGCTGCCCACGGCCCGCTGCATGGCTGGATTGGTGGGCTGGCTTTGCTGGGCACCATATTCCTCCCCGCCTTCCTCATGCTGGTGGGCGCATTGCCGTTCTGGGAAGGGCTTCGTCACCGCGCGGGTATTCAGACTGCCATGGCCGGCATCAACGCCGGCGTGGTTGGTATTCTGGTGTCGGCACTGTATGACCCGATGTGGACAAGCGCCATCCATGGCAAAGCGGACTTTGGGCTGGCGTTGGTCTCGTTCGGGCTCCTTATAGTGGGGCGCGTGCCGCCAGCGATTGTGGTGCTGTTAGCAGGCTTGGCGGGCTGGGTCATGGCGATGGGCATATGAAATTCATTTCACTGGAAAGTTCCAGCCAAACGGTGTCAGATCATGCCAAGGTCCGCTTTGGGTTGAAAGCTGCATCTAGCGGCGGCTATCGTTGAGGGCTACAGAGCTAGGTCAGTCAAGCCTTGGCACGTCGCCCTCGACGACTTTGGAATCCAGCTACGTTGGTTTCACGGGTTGGAAGAATTCTCTCCTTAGCGCAGTCCTCTCCTCCGCGGCACGCTTAAGCGGTGCCCTCATGGGCTATGCGAGATGCGGGATCGCCTGCACAATTGCTGCCAGCAACGTACGTTGACTGAGCTTTATCAGTCCACTCCGCAAGGGTTGATTTCGTGCGTATGCGTATTCGCATCGCGTCTGCCGCTCGATCAACGTCGCAATATGCCTGCGGCGGCTACCGAACAGCAAGCCGTCCTCGCAGGGCCGAGGAACAGCTCGATCTTTCGCTATGGCCGGGCGTTCGCTGATCGAACCAGCTTCAACTTTTCGTCCCTCTGCCCAACGCCTGGCGCGCTGCTTTCCACCTCTCTAATTCATTTGCGCAAATCCACGACAATTATTCCTTGCGAGTTTGCATCGCATACTCAATCGCCGAGGACAAGTCCTGGGGGCTTAGCTTCACCAGGCGTGCTCCGTTCACAAAGAACGTCGGAGTACCCTTGATGCCTACTGCATTCACGTCCGCCTCATCTGCCTTGATAAGTGCGCTAATTGCGGCATCATGCATCTCTGCTCGCGCCCGCGTCTCATCCAGCCCTGCACCTACTGCGGCGCGCCAGGCGGCGGTGACCGTCGGGTCATCATGCCAATCGGGTTGCGCTTCAAGTATCGCTTCCAATACCGGTTCGAAGAGACCTTGCCGGCGCGCGGCTTCAAGCATCCGAACCGTCTCTTCGGAGCCCTTGTGAAACAGCACATATCGCATCACTACCCGTACGTCGCTCGGATACTTGCTCAGGATCTGTTTGACATAGGGGTAGAAGGCGCGGCATCCCTCGCACGAAGGGTCGAAGAATTCCACCACGGTTACAGGGGCATCGAATCGCCCAATAACCGGGGAGTGAAATCGCACGAGCGTCGCGGCCGTGGGCGCACCCGCTCCCGCCTCCTGACCTGCCTGTGGCACTGGCTCAGTTGCCGGTCGCAAGAGGAACGCGAAGATCGTGAATACAACGATCGAGACGACACTGACGGATAAGACAAGAAGGCGTCGATTCATTTATTTGGTGTGATGACGAACAAAAAGTAGGGAAAGGACTATCACGGCAAACGCGGTCAGGGAAAGCAGCGGTAGAGGTACATAGCCAAAGATTGCCATCGCGGCCCCCGAGCAGGATGCCTCAGCCGAGCAGGCGACGATCTCAGGCTCGATCACGCGCCAGTACAACAAGGTGTGATAAGACGCGAAGGCAGCACCGACTACGCCCAGCGGCAAGGCATAGCGCCAGATGCCACAGTCGCCGCGATAGCAGGCAACCCCTAGCACCAGTACCAGAGGAAACATGAATATCCGCTGGTACCAGCACAACACGCACGGCGTCCTGCCCAGCACTTCCCCGATAAATACCGCCGATAGAGTTGCAACCAGCGCCGTTATCCACGCCAGAATCAACCAGGAGGCAGCACTTCGAGCGCGATGTCTCAATGGAGATGAAACACTAGTCACGGTAGGCTCCTATGCAAATCTTGGGAAGCTCGGAGTTGATTTGTCAATGAGCATGAGTAGTGTCATTCACACCGCTTTCGACGGGAGCCTTTAGCGACCCGATAGGTCCAGCTCGCAACTGAACGGTAATCTCGCCTGCTCGCTCAAATCTCAAAGTAACTGGAACGAGTTCGTCTTTGACGATAGGTTGCGTCAATCCAAGGAACATGAGGTGGACGCCACCAGGAGCCAAGACCACGTCCTTACCGGCGGGAATTTCCAGGCCGTTTTCCAGCCAGCGCATGCGAGCCATGCCGCCGGTGGTTTCGGACGCATGGATTTCGGTTTTCTCCGACAACGGCGAACTGGCGCCAATGAGGCGGTCCGGTTGCTTGCCGCTATTTACCACCGTCACATACCCGCCGCCGACCCGAATGCCGGGTGGTGTTGCGCGAGCCCAGGCTTCACGGACGGACACAGTCGCCGAATCCGCCGCTTGGACTGAGGGGACGACGGAGGTCAACAATGCGGCAATGGCGCAAATTCCGATTCGGGTCCTGATCAATGCTTCACCTTATTAGTTCGTAGTCGGTTGGGAGCAGCAGCTGTTCGGATAGAAAGCGGCATTAATCGCGCCCGCGATATCGCAATAAGCGCAGCGCGTTCGCCGTCACCAGAACCGTGGCCCCGGTATCCGCGAGGATCGCCATCCATAGCGTTGTGACGCCCAACACAGTCGTCACCAGGAAGATCGCCTTCAGGCCAAGCGCAAGTCCGATGTTCTGCCAGATATTGCCGAGCGTGATCCGGGATAAATCGATCAGGTTCACGATTCCCATCACCCGATTCTGAAGCAGTGCGGCGTCGGCGGTTTCCAGCGCAACGTCAGTTCCGCCGCCCATCGCGACGCCGACCGACGCGGTGGCTAGCGCGGGCGCATCATTGATCCCGTCGCCCACCATGGCCACATGGCCATCCCGTTTGAGCGCTTCGATAGCGGCCAGCTTCGCCTGAGGCAGCAGTTCAGCCTGCACGCTGACGCCCAGGACAGCCCCGATCGCGTCACCCGTGCGGCGGTTGTCGCCAGTCAGCATGACGGTCTGGACGCCCATGTCGAGCAAGCGCTTCAGCGCCTGGGCTGCGTCCGGGCGGGGTTCGTCGCGCAAGGCGATCAAGCCACTGATCCGCTTGCCGGCCAGCACCACGACCACCGTCTTTCCTTCCTGTTCGAGCTTGGAAATGGCCTGCGATACCGGTTCCTCGATGGGGGCAAGTTCTTGCGCATAGCGCGGCGATCCTACCGAGGCGAATCCCGATTTCAAGCGGGCGGTCACGGCCTTGCCCGGAATGGCGAGCGCCGCGCCGAAGCTTTGGGGCAACTCCAGGCCCCGCGCCTGCGCCGCTTCCACGATAGCCGCGCCCAAGGGATGGCTGGTCTTGCGCTCTACAGCGGCGGCCCGCGCTAGGACCTCATCCTCGGCCCCTTCGATGGCCACGATATCGGTGATGCGTGGACGGCCCTCGGTGAGCGTGCCCGTCTTGTCGAACGCCACGGTCTTGATCTTGCCCAGTGTTTCCAGCGCCGCCCCACCCTTCACCAGCAACCCCCGCCGGGCGCCAGCGGCGAGGCCCGAAGCGATCGCCGCTGGGGTGGAAATGACCAGGGCGCAGGGGCATGCGATCAGCAATGTTGCCAGGCCGCGGTAGATCCAGGTCATCCAGTCGCCGCCGAACAGCAATGGAGGAACAATAGCGATAAGCAGGGAAACCGCCATCGCCACCGGGGTGTAGACGCTGCTGAAGCGATCGATAAAGCGTGCCAGCGGAGCCTTGGACTCCTGCGCTTCCTCGACCATGTGGATGATGCGGGCGATGGTGTTGTCCGCCGCGGTCCGCAAGATCGACATGCGCAGCTCGCCGTTGCCGTTGATGCTGCCGGCGTAAAGGTTCGCGCCAGGCTCCTTGGCAACGGGCACTGACTCTCCAGTGATCGGTGCCTCGTTTACCTCGGAAATACCCTCAAGCACGGCTCCGTCCGAGGGAACCCGGTCGCCGGGCCTGACGATTGCGACATCACCCACTGCCAGTTGTTCCACTGCCACGGTTTCCAGCTTGCCGTCCTGCTCGCGGAGCGCCTGCCTCGGCGCAAGATCCATGAGCGCCTTGATTGCCGAGCGAGCGCGGCCAGCGGCCACAGTCTCCAGCAATTCCCCGACCGCAAACAGGAATATCACCACTGCGGCCTCTTCAGCCGCGCCGATCACAAGCGCGCCAATGGCGGCCACCGACATCAGGGTTTCAATGCTGAACGGCGTGCCTGTCGTGGCGCTGGCGTAAGCCCGACGGACAACGGGCACGATGCTTAGGATGGCGGCCGCTGAATAGGCCCAGCGCTCGAACTGCGGCGCGAAATGCGCCGCAACGAATGCGATGGCGAACGCGATCCCCGTCATCCACACCAGCCTGGCCTTTTTCCCACGCCAGAACGGCAGCGCATCCCGTTCGGTGGCGGTTGCCGCTGTTGCGGCCGCGTCGTGGCCGATGGGCGTGAATCCCAGCGCTCGGATCTGCGCTTCGATCTTTTGCTGGCTGCTGCGGTCCTCGTCATACGACAACGCCAGACTCTCTTGTCCATAGCTGACGTTGATGTCGGTGACACCAGGAAGGCGCTTCATGGCGTTTTCGATCTTGACCGCGCAAGCGCCGCAATCCATCCCCTCTATTCGTAATTTCAGGGCCTTGTTTGTGGACATAGCTGGACTCGACATGAATTAGGCGATGGGCGTACCATAAACCCCGTAGTGACTACAGAGTCAAACTTATGAGCACACGTCCGCTGACCATTGGTGTTCTTGCACGGGCAACCGGCACGAATATTGAAACCATCCGCTATTACGAGCGCGAAGGATTGCTACCGCGGCCCGAGCGCACTCAGGGCAACTATCGAGCCTACGAACCCAGCCACCTGCAACGGCTGGCATTCATTCGGAGATCGCGCGACCTGGGGTTCTCTTTGCCCCAAGTGCGGGCGTTGCTATCGCTTTCGGATGACAAGTCACGCTCATGCGCTGCCATTGATGAAATTGCGATGGAGCACCGCAAGGCTGTCGAGCAGAAAATTCGCGACCTTCGTGCCTTGAAATCCGAACTCGACCATCTCATTGATCAGTGCAGTTGCGGCACGGTAGCCGAGTGCCGCATCATCGAGTCGCTGTCGCCTGCTACGCTCGCTAGCTAGCCGCCGCAAGTTCGAGTTCGTCCTTGCCATGCCGATATAGCGCCGGCGACGACGAGAGGGTCTGGATCGTAGATAACATGTCTGGTCGTTGCCTAGCAGTTCCAGCCAATGGTGTTTATCGATGCCGAGCGTGAATTCCACACATTTGTTCCTTTGCCTCCGGAGCCCGGAACCAGCCTAGGTACAGATTCTCCAAAGCTTCCGCCATCCTTAATCCGTCCGCCTTGCCACTGGTCGACGACTACCGTGTCGACAACACCAAAGTCCGCGAGCTGAATGAGCGAGTTCAATGGTCGGAAGGCATGATGTGGAGCTCGCCGGAGCGCCATGGCGCCATGGCGCCATGACCGGTCTGATGAAGACTCAGATCGACTGGATCCCCTTGTCCCTGGGGACTGTGCGCCAGACTCAGAGCAAAGCGCTGGCCGTCATGCACGTATCCGGAGGTTCGCAGCTCTTCAATGCGGTGCACCAGAGGCGGGTATCGGGCCGATGGATGCGAATACTGACTATACCCAGGCAATCGTCCGTAGCTAAGGCTTACCTGGAGTTCGATCATGCGAGGCGGATCAAGCCCTCGCCCTGCTAAGACCGCGTGGTTGATGTCGTCGAGGAGCTGATGAAGTTCATCTTGCTCGCTCGAGATGTCGCGCCCTACCTCGTGGACCGCTTCAGCGAACGCAAGGGAACCGCCGAGGCCCTGTCGCACCGAATGCAGCTAGCCGCCATCTAGACTTCGAGATGACGCCCACAGGTTGCAAAAAAGCGTTTGCGAATGATGTCGCTGACAGTCCTTTTTCGCTGAGTGCTTTTGGGGTGGAGCTGGGAAGAGATTGGGGTGGATTTGATAATCGTTCCGGTATATTGCGATTTTTGGTGCGTTGCGATACGGGGACTAGGATGGGGTGGATTTACTTGGTATTGGCGGCCGTCGCGGAGGTGTATGGATCGCTTTTCCTAGGAGATGATCGCAGTTTCATGCGACTGATGTGCTTCGTGCTGATCATCCCCGGAATCGTCGAACACAAGCTGTTAGCGCCAGCGAATGCCTGAGGGGAGCCTTTACAGATGAGTTCCGCAAACCTTCGTGACTTACTGGAAACCAGGCAGATTTCCGTCTACTTTGTGGCGGTGTCGGCGGCATTTGTCACAGCATTCTTTCTGCCCGCCACGCGCGGCCTAGCCGTCGCCATCGAACCCCTACTGGCTTTGATGCTGTTTGTGACTTTTTTGCAGGTCCCAATGGGCGAGCTTCGCCAGGCCATGACGAATGTCCGGTTTGTGGGGGCATTAATCACCGCCAACTTTGTCGCAATTCCTGTACTGGTAGCGATTCTCTTGCCGTGGTTACCTGGGGAGTCACTCATCCGGATCGGCTTCTTGCTGGTCGTGCTAACGCCCTGCATTGACTATGTAGTGACCTTTGCACATCTGGGACGCGCGGATGCCCGGGCGCTTTTGGCCGCGACACCAATTCTCTTGGTCGGCCAGATGCTACTGCTTCCCCTGTATCTGCAACTGTTTTTGGGTGGAGAGACGAGCCAGCTTGTGAGTTGGGAGCCGTTCATTTATGCCTTTGTCTGGTTGATCGCCGTTCCGTTGGTGCTTGCCGCGGCTTGCCAAGCCTGGGCCACCCGGAGCAACGTCGGTAGCAAAGTCACCGAGGTGCTTGGGTTGCTACCCGTCCCCGCAACCGCTGCTGTATTGGCCGTCGTCGTGGCCGCTGTCACGCCGGAATTGGGGCAAGCGCTCATTCCTGTTGGGCAAGTAGTTCCGCTCTACATTGCATTCGCGCTACTGAGCCCAGTCGTAGGTTGGATTGTCGCGAGGGCGTGGCGCCTGCCAGCCGCGCAACGTCTCGCCGTCGGGTTTAGCGCGGCGACACGAAATTCACTCGTGGTATTGCCCTTGGCGTTAGCTATCCCTGGAGCCATACCGATCCTGCCAGCAGTCATCGTCACCCAGACACTGATCGAGCTTGTCGCCGAACTTGTGTATGTCAAATTCGCTAGGCGCGCATGCAACAACAATCTATTGGGTCCTAAGCCAGCTGGGCGGGGGGAGTGACGACCTTTTGGGATCTGGATCTGTCGGTCATCAAGGACGGCTCGAGGCTACAAGGGAACGCCAAATCGGTGCATGCTGGGCGCCTCCCGCTTTAGGAAACGTCGGTCGATCCTTGTCGGCGCCCTGAAACTGGAGTGACAGATTTGGCGATGCCATAGTATCGCTCTGAGCCTGCGTGGTGGCTTTAGGGCCCCCGCAACAGCAGTTTCCCGCTTGCCCTGATTGGCGACATGGTCTCTTGCGTAATATCCCCCGGGGGAGGATATGATTTCCGCATGACTAAACCAGATCCCCACCATCATCACGACGCCGTAGCCAAACGTCTCAAGCGGGCGGAAGGGCATTTGCGCAGCATTCTGTCGATGATGGAAGAACACCGCCCCTGCCTTGAGCTGGCTCAGCAGCTGCACGCGGTCGAGCGTGCCATTTCCCAGGCCAAGAAGATCCTCATTCAAGACCATATCGACCACTGCCTACAGGATGCGGTAGGCGAGCTGGACGCGGATAGGCAGCGCGCGATCGACGAGTTCAAAGAAATAACCAAATACCTCTAAGAACGCTATCCATGTTGTCGTTTTCTGATCTGATCGCCCAGGGTTCGTCGCACGCCTGGCTGTTTATTCCGAGTGCCATTCTGCTGGGCGCTCTGCACGGGCTGGAGCCCGGCCATTCCAAGACGATGATGGCTGCGTTCATCGTCGCGATCCGGGGATCGGTGTGGCAGGCGATGCTGCTAGGCATTACCGCGACCATTTCGCACACCCTGATCGTGTGGGGGATCGGCCTGGGCGGCATGTATCTTTGGCGTGGAGTGGCGGCGGAGGAACTGGAGCCGTACTTCCAGCTGGCGTCCGGGGTGATCATCGGGCTGATCGCGGCATGGATGCTCTGGCGGACGTGGCGGGACCAGCGTAATGCGGACCATGGCAACCATCACCTTGATCACAATCAAAACCACGGGCATGGGGGCCATTCCCATGCGGTGGAGCGGCACGAAATTGATACCGGGCACGGCATAGTCGCGCTAGAAGTGTACGAAGACGGCGTTCCACCGCGTTGGCGATTGACCAGCATGCGGGGCGGGAACTGGCAAGCGCAGGACGTTTCTGTGACGACCGAACGGATCGATGGGGCGCGCCACGAATTCCGTTTCGCGCAGAAGAACGGCTATCTGGAGTCGTTTGAGGACATTCCTGAACCACACGAGTTCATGGCGCGCCTTACCCTGGGCCACGGCGGGCATGTCCACAGTTATGACATCGCATTCATGGAGCCGGATGAGCATCAGCATGACCACCTGCACGAAGAGATGCGAGGACTGGATGTGGCGGGTGAGGGATACCAGGATGCTCACCAGCTAGCGCATGCCAATGACATCCGCCGGCGTTTCACGAACCGGAATGTGACCAACTGGCAGATCGCCCTGTTCGGCCTAACCGGCGGGCTGATCCCTTGCCCCGCAGCGATTACCGTGCTTTTGTTATGCCTCCAACTCAAGGAGTTCGCGCTGGGTGCCGTCCTGGTGCTGTGCTTCTCGATTGGGCTGGCCCTCACGCTAGTGACGGTCGGAGCTGTGGCGGCACTAAGCGTCCGCCAAGTCAACAAACGTGCGCCGTGGCTTAACGCGGTTGCCCAACGAGCGCCGTATCTCTCCAGCCTGCTGATCATTGCCGTGGGCATCTATGTGGGGATGACTGGATGGCTTGGCATCCGCGGCTAATGATCTTTGCCAGCAGTGGCGACACTCGAACGGCAAGGTGCTAGGTCACAAGTGCGAGGCCCCTATAACCTCCTCGACAATGAGTTCTCCGAAGTTGCTCCGCTCAGAGCGCGGCGTCTAAGCTCAGTGAGTACTTTAGGTCGACAGCGGCCAAATGCGCCGCTGCGGCGCATTGTAGGCAGCGGGGCGAGTATTTCGCGCGGGACTAGGACGAAGAAGGTTGCGAAAAAAGTGTGCCACTATAGACCGGGCGCGGTGAGAGACGATTGATCGCCGTTGGCAAGGGAAACCCGATACTTGCCGAGACCTACTTATCTACCGTTTTCACGTCAGTCCCCTCATATTGTCAATGTGGGAGACCTCGACGCGACTCGTCCTGGTCTGAAGTCGATGCCGGGCCTACATGGATCGAGAACGGCAACGGCCGCCCCGTTGCCGCGAGCGTGAGGAGCAGATCGATCTGTTGCGCGTCCTGGTCACCCAACACTTCCATCAATTGCACGCACCGCTGAACGATGTGCATTCGGCGCTGCAGCTTGCGATGCATAGCCTTTACGGCCTGGATACTGCGCTGGGGCTCGCCGGCGTCAACCGAACGCATGCCGTCCAAGAGATCCCATTCCTGTTGCCGCAGAGGGATGCGGTGGGGCGTATTCCGCGCGGTGCCGACGGTCTCGTTTTGATCGAACGCTTGCTCCGGCGGCAGGGAACCACCGACGGAAAGCATGCCCATGGCAATTGCAAAGAGTCCCGACCGCCGCTCAACTTCCAATCCGATAGTGCGACCTGGCCGGCCGTTCTCCTTCCTCTCTCGCACCCGAATTTCGACATGATGACTGCTCGGTCGGCCTTCGATACATAGAAAAACCTGACCGACAGCAACGCTCATGATTTCTTTCATTAATTCGTCCTGACCGCCATAGGCGTTTTTGACTTATAGATACTTCTTAAAGTACTTGGCCATGACCCAAACGAGGACTGCTCCTCCCGCTGCAACGGGAAGGAAGAACATGGCCAGGGACATCGGTGCCGGCACGATGAGCCATACCACCGCCACCATCGGAATGATTCCCCGATTCAGCAGACGCTTGGCGCGTGTGTGTCGTGTTGCCGATTCATGCCCCCCGCATTCCCGCCGCACATAACGCGCCACCAGGCCATCCGTCAGAGCGAGCGCTAGCAGCAGGGCCAGCGCCGGCAGCGCGCTAAAAAGCAACAGCAACCGCACACCAAGCAGCTCCACAGCATGCATAGTTACGAGAACTAGCTCGCGCCCCTGTCCTCGGGTCGACCTCTGCACAGCGCCTCCCAGGAGACTGGGCGGGGAGGTACTGGTCTCGTCAGACAACGCCGCCGCCACCCCGGGCCAGCCAAACACCAAAGCCCGAGATATGCCCGCTACATCGTCAGCAACCCTTCTATTGGGCGCTTGGTCGAGATAGTGTTCGACCAGGTCGCTCATATACTTTGACGGGGCCCGGTCGGTCTGGAAGCCGGCGGCAACCGTAAGGGATGCCACAACGGACAGGAACATCACCACGATGAGCCAAACGGAAAAATGAAGCGCGGCGTGTATCGGCCAGAAGAATCCTCGAACAGCATCCTCCCCGGAAGCTTTGTCCCTAGAAGCCACGGCCGGCCCCCTCCACTGTCACATTGGACGACACCCCACCAGTTCGCTGCAGATCGTTTGAAGAAGAGCCTTCAAAGTCCTGCATGCCGATGACGCGGCCCGCGTCCGCGGCGTCCGCGTATGCCTGGTACGTCGAGCGCATACTTTTGACGACGGCGGCTAAGCCCGTTGGCATCAGCGGATCTGCGTCTTTGCTTGCCAACGGCAAACGCAGTTTGACCAACTGGCCGCCCTCAATGAGCGCGAACGCTTGCCCCTTGGGTAGCTGCACCAGGTCCGAGGGATCAACCAACGCCACCTCACGCGCCGAGTACTTATCTTGCGTCCGAGACGTGAAATCCGTTACGCCGTCGTCTGTCCCATCCCCAGTTGCGGAGTCCAGTTGGCGCGTATACACCTGCACCTTCGGCAGTTGATCGGTGAGAATTTCAGCTGTTGGCAGGTTTTTCACGCGCATCATCACCAGCGTGTTGAAGTTGCCGAAGATCTGATCTGCCTTGGCCTTCGAGCCAATTCGAGACTCGACGTCCGAACCGGTCTGGGTGTACGCGGTCACCTGGTAGCCGGCACCGCCTGCCTTGTTCACCATGGGAATGAACTCGTCGCCGACAAGCTCATTGAACTCGTCGGCGTGAATGCACACGTTGCGCTTTTTGCCAGGCGTCGTCTGCCCGTATCCCGACCCAAACTTGTAAAGGCGCCCAGCCGTTGATGTCAGATCTGCGAACATCGAATTGCCGACTGCACCAGCGACCTCGAAATCGCTCAAGGCGTCTAGGCCCACATACACAATGCCTCCCGTGTCGATGACCTTCTGCCAGTCGAACACCGTGCGGGGATCCGTAGGATCGGAATAGTCCGGCGACAACAGCTTCGAAACTGGCCCAGTTGTTAGCTTCTCCAGTAGTGGATACAGGGAAGAAACCAGCTTCTCGAAATACGAACGATCATTCGTAAGAACGCTGGCGAGACCATCCGCAATCTGGTCATGCCAGCCCTTATCCCGAATCAGCTTCAGAATCTGCAACGGGTACATCGCCCGCCCTGTCTTTTGAGCCTGCGCTTGGAGCTGCTTGTCCGGCTCCGACATCTCGTCACGCCAGCCGGAATGGTCTCGGTCGAGCCAGTATTCGAAGTACTTCAGACAGAGGTCGTCAATGTTGACGGCGTTCTGGTAGATGACCTCGTAGCTGGGCTTCATTCCAAGCGCGACCATCGCGCGCGCCATCACGTTGATATAACGCCACACGAACTCTCTGAACGCCGCAGCCTGGCCCTCCGAGGGCAATTGCCCAGCAAGCCGAGTCGCCACTTCGGTAATCCGCGAGAACGTCGCGATGGGCGAATACCTCGATGACGCATCGGGGTAGCCCAAATGGAAGAAGTGGAAATCCTTCTCCCGGCCTGCACGGCACGCCTCTGCATACATTCGAAGGAGTAGCTCGACATCCCCTTTGGGATCAAAAACCACGACGACGTCGCCGCGGCGGATATCCTGCGTGACCAACAGTTCACATAGCCGAGTCTTGCCCACGCGCGTTGTTCCAAGCACCAACGTGTGGCCGACTCGCTCGCCAAGGCTGGACCACATATCCCGCTCGTCGGGCTCTACGCCGTGAATTGCAGGGTCTCCGCCTACCGGAGGCAGCGGTTTGGCCGGGTTCCACCACGCGTCCCTTCTGAGCAGATTCGCAAGCCATCCGGGATGCTGGCGCTCCACTCGACGGGCCCACTGGTACAGCTCATTCCTCGCAGTCAGGTGCTTGTACTGAGGGAGGCGAGCAATGTGAAGCCGCTGCGTGTGCTCTTGCGTCCAATAGAAGCCCTTTCCTAGAAACAACTCCCTCGACGAACAAGGTATCTCATTGGCAGTTAGCGAGTACGTCGGCAACCGTCGCAGATTGCGTTGAAAGCGGATTAGGCGCCTCGCCTGCCGAGCTCTGATCGCCGCGAGCGAGAGCAGACCTGCGCTTAGTATCCCTCCCGTGGCAGGCGTGACAAGGAAAAGACCCTGGTAAATCCATAGGGCGCCGACGGATGCAAGAGCGGCGATTGAAGAAACCGCTTCATACGGTCGCCGGAACAGGTTTTCGTATGGATGTGCCATGATTAAGCGCTCGGCCCCGTGGAAGCCGGCTTCAACAATTGGTTAGGTGATGGGACTGGTTGAAAGAAGCGCTCGGGCCCGGCCACCAGGATGCCGGTTAACTGTTTTCCGCCTGGTCCGCTCACGTTGTACCGATGTAAGAATGAGCCGGCTGCGCTCTTCTGCGCGTAGTCGGATTTCTGAAACTGCTGTTGCAGTACGCGCCATCGCTCCTTGCTCGCTCCGCCATCTGCTGGCGCTGGCAGGTCAATCCTGGTCTCGAAGTTGTCCGCGTAATCCTTGAAGATCTTCGGAGAGACGAGCAGCATGCCCTCATCGCAGAAGTGCACCGCTGCGTTCGCCTCGTTGTACGGTAGCGATCCAGCGCTAACGCCCATCTGAATCCAAGCCATGAATCGCTCAACATTTGCCTTTTTCGCTGGCATGGCGGGCAGCACTGAGGCGGCTGGCGCAGCCCTGACACGCGGCGCCATTGGCGCACTCATCAATTGGGGTGCTTCAACTTCAATGGGCTGCACCAGCTCCGGCAGTGCGCTATCGACAGCGTCAAGGTAGCCGTCGTCTAGCTCAAGAGGATTGGTATCCGTCAACATATGACCTTCCTGCACCAATCCTAATTCGTCTGGCTCATGATCCCCAATGGGTGGGAGATCCACGACGCAGGGGACCGCTTCGGGCTCGCCCGAGGTCGCGAGCGCGAAATCCTCGGGGAATCCGTCGTTCGCCACTTCCGCCGGCGTGGGCTCAAGGTCGGCCCGCAGAGTCGCCGGCTCGGACGCCGAAGGCAACTCGCCGTTTCGCTCCAATCCGCCCGCGTTGGCTCCGGCTTTTGCGTCGACCACGGAAATTGCACCAGGCGGTAATGCTGCTGGGTAATGAGATGAGTCCTGGAACAATATGAAGAGAGGAAATCTGAGCACGGTAAGCCGCTGGGACCACGTGCCAATGACAATTTTTATCGTCCAGATGGCTGCGCCAGCCTCGTTAGATATTGCTGCGCCATACTCCTGCCATGTGTCGAACAAACGCGAGTTGTCCTCAGGAACCCCTGCAGCGCCAGGTCTGCGCTGCTCAGTTTGCGCCAGATGATCTCTGACCAGCTTGGCAATTGATCCAGAAACGCACCAGAGCGATTCGCCATCGCAAAAACCAACTGCGCCAGCCCGATTCAAGGATACGGACCCCTCGGCCAAGACGCGGCGAAGTCCCGCCATAAGGCGCTCGATCAGCGGGACCGCCCTAGCGCTCGCAAAACGAGTTCTTGGACCAGTGGCCAGGTTGCTTGCCACAGACTGTTTGTCCGCTCGGCCAACAAGCTCACCAATCACGCCCTTCCGCTGCTCTCCACCGAGGTAGTCAAAAAGCTCTTCCATGAGCGGAGGATGCTCCCCGATCCAGGCTAACGCCTGCCCAGGGGCCAGTGTGCGCAACAACGGCAAGCTCAGGCGCTCATGCTTGCGATAGTCCTTATGGTCCGGGAAATGAACTACATACCATTCGCCGCCCTGCTCCTGCATCGTGCCGCCCAACGGCACCCACGGCTTTGCAGATCCCGCCGCCGTATGCACTTGGACCAAGACGTCCGTGACCGGCTTACCGATGTCGTGCAACAAGCTCGCAACTAGCACCGCGTAGGTGTACCTAGCGGCGAGCCGTGTCTGCTCTTCTGGCGCCACACCCATAGGTAGTTTGTAGGCATCGCGAAAGTGCAGCGCGTGCGCGGCAACCTCAAGCAGATGCACCAAGAGACCGCCGGGTTGCGCATGATGATGCGATTCGGACGCGGGCAACAACTGGACGAACTCCGCGAATGCGTCCAGCAGCGGTTGCACGTCCCGCGAGAAGTTTTCAGGCGTGAAGCCCATGCGCTGGCGGATTTGTTCCAGCAAGGGCGCCGCCCCTACAACGTCGAACAAGCGCCGCGCGGGCATTACCTCCAGGTGTCGCGAGCTGGGCGCCGGGTGGCGCGCAGATTCGACTGCGGGATGGTCACCAGCATCTGCTTTCGAGCGTGGCGGCCTTCGCAGCCACCATAACGCACCGGCGGCTGCTCCAGCGCACGCGAGCAGTACCAGGTCAGACTCGGTCGTCAGCACGGTCTGCACTCTCAAACTGAACCAGTGCCGCCGCCAAGTAGCCCCGAACATAGCTGCGCCAAGCGTCCGCACCCACCTCCGACGCATACACCACGACGAGCGTGACCGACGCGGCTTGGAAGTCGGTAAAGCGTTCAGCGAGAGGGTCCCATTGGCTCTTTGAGTCGATGGTGGCCGCCCGCCAGCGCGTACACGGAAGGTCAACCAGCCATTCGACAAAGCAGATCGGGCTGCTAAACGGGCCAGGAAGGCGCTTCAGTTGCTGGCACGCCATGTCGTAGAGCTCAGCACCGCCCTCCCCACCAGTGGCGGTTTGCCACCCGTCGAAGCGTCCGAGCCAGATCAACGCGACGGCGCGCTGCGGTCCACTGCACACGCGACCAAGTTCTCGCTGCATCTCCGCTTTTGCCTTATCTGGCAAAGGCATCGCCTGTGGCGGCCAGGTAGGGCGAGCGGTGGAATGCCTGAGGTAGTTCATGGGTGTCGGCAGGAGGGAAAATACGACAAGCCTCGCCGCCAGTAGACATTCAGGTCAACGTTGAAACAGGAGGGCCCGCAGTCGTAACGACGTACAACGCATTGACAAACGCATGCTTCCCAAACGCGTGACGACAGAGGCGCCGAGCACCAGCCCTTTGGTTTGCCCCTTTAAGCCGTTTGCCTTCCCCTTCCCCCTTTGCGGTGGCCCTTCTCCATTAAGCATTTGCGCCTTTTGAGGGCACCGATTTGAGTGCCCGGCCTTTAGGTAAGCCCCTTCCCCTTCGTAGCGTTTAGTTTCTTTTCTCACATTTAAAGAAACATCAATCGCAAACGACATTGCAACCAGTCGTAAATCAAGCACTCGGGCGCCTTGTTAGTTGATTCAAACAAGCGCGTTTACCCACGACGCGATAGCACGCAAACCAAGCTCACACAAGCACGCAACAGCCGTAACTTTTAGATTCTCTTTAATTCACCAAGTGCCAGTTTCTCCGCGTGAAGCGAAAGTTCAGCCGTCGGCTTCCCTCGTTGCCGATCCGCTGGCTTACCCGCTGGGCTCGACACCTAGCGGGGTTTTTTTCCTTCAAGGTGCGACGTGCAGCTCCAACCCCGGTATCGATTCGCCGCAGCCATTGCGATGTGGACCGTGCTGTCTTCCCAGGCGCACGCCGATTGCATTGCCGCCGCCGCTGCCTACCACCGAATTGACGTTCAACTCCTGCAAGCCATCGTGATGCAGGAATCGGCCGGGCGGGCCGAAGCCGTCAATTGCGCCAATGCCAACGCTTCGTGCGATTACGGCCTCGCGCAAATCAACAGCATCCATCTTGAACGCCTACAGCGATTCGGCGTGTCCAAACAGGATCTCTTTAACCCGTGCGTTTCCGCGTATGTGGGCGCCTGGATTCTGGCCGAGAACTTCGACCGACTGGGCGTGACGTGGGACGCGGTCGGCGCGTACAACGCGGCCACCCCGGCCAAGCGAGTAGCGTATGCGACCAAGATCCAGGCGAAGCTCAGCGCCATTCGAGCCGGCACGCTCGTTCCCGTGCATGTCCCCTTCTCACACCGAACCGCAAACGTTCAGGCCGCGGGTAGATCACCGTCCATCGCAGCCACTGTTTCCAATCCCGACGCCGGCCGTTCTGCAGGAACAGAGGCAGCCAAGCCAATCGCTCGAAATGACATAGAGGCCCGCTGATGGACGCATCAACTTCCTATGCCGAGGGCATCCTGCGGCAACACCTGAGCGCGATCGAGCCCTACCTCACCTCCAATGACGTGAACGAAGTGATGGTGAACGCAGCCGACGACATATGGGTCGAAGACCGTGGCGTAATGCGAAAAGTGGACGCCTGCCTGAGCGAAGAGCAAGTCGATCGCGCAATAACACTGATTGCGAGCAAGAACGGAAAGACGAATTCGCCGCTGCTCGACGCACGCTTGCCAGGACTTCGAATAGCCGCAGCGCGCAAACCCACGGCGCTACGCGGCTCAATGCTCTGCGTCCGGCGCTTTGCAGCAAAGCGGATCTCTCTCGACAGCTACGTGGATAGCGGTGCTTTCGAGGTGGTCACTCAAGATCCTTCGCAAGCGGCATCGGACCAGCAAGAGCAAGCGGCCCTGAAGCACGCCATGCGACATGGCGGCGCCGCGCTTCGTGACTTCTTCCAATGGGTCATCGAGCGCCGGCACAACATCGTCCTCAGCGGCTCGACGTCTGCTGGCAAGACCACGCTTCTAAATGCCTTGCTCGATCTTGTCCCCAGCTCTGATCGCGTCATCACGGTCGAAGATACCGCTGAGCTCCGCTTGAGCGTTCCCAACCACGTAGGCCTTGAGGCCAATCAGGCTCTCGGCGTAAGCGTGCGCGACCTGGTCAGGCTCAGCCTTCGGTGCCGGCCTGATCGAATCGTGCTGGGCGAGGTGCGCGGTGCCGAATCGTTCGATCTACTGGACGCGCTAAACACGGGACATCCAGGCAGCCAAGTATCGCTGCACGCGGACTCAAGCGCGATGGCCCTGCCCCGCTTGGAGTCAATGCTGAGGATGGCACCGGAGACGCAGAACTGGCCACTGCACGACCTCCGCCGCCAGATCGCATCCACGTTCAGATTCGTCGTCCACGCCCAGCGCGTCGGGTCATCCAGAGGCCCGCGTGAGATCAGAGAAATCTTGGGCGTCGACTCGGATGGGTTGTACCAAACCCGCTTGTTGTTTTCCAAAATCCAACTTCAGGACGAACACTATGAATAGCCCCCGGTTGAACCAGCTCCGTCAATGGTTCCGTGGTCGCGCCCTTGCCAAGCCCGCGGACAACCTGCTCTTGGCCGCCTACGCCGCCATCGCACTTCTTGCGCCGACCCCAGCCTTCGCACAATCGAGCATCTTCGGGGGCCGGCTGTGTACCGCCTTCCAGGCGGTCGTGAACAACGAGCTGATCTCCGTCGTCGTGCTCGTCGCTTGCGTCGGCGCGATCTTGATGTGGCTGCTGGACGATGGTCAATCGAAGGTGAAGGTATTTGCTCTTCGTCTCGCCGGCGGCATCGCGTCAATTTTCGGCATCGCCACCATCGTTGCGCTCGTATCGGGGCGAAACCTGATGTGCACCATCGGCGCCTAAGGCCATGGAAGAACGCGACCCAGTCGACGAGCTAGAGGTGGAGGTCGATCAGGCCCTCATCGAAAAGCGGCGCATCATCGGCCTCGATCGACGAGCTGCCGGCGCGTTCCTGTTGCTTGCGCCGCTGGTTGTGCTTATCAGCCGAAGCTTCTGGACGGTGCTCATAGTCATACCGATGTACCTGGGCATCCGCTACTTAATGCGTAAGGATCCAGACAAGATCGACGTGTACCAAATCTACAAGACTCAACACGATCACTACGTGCCCCGCGCCACACGCTCTCAGAAGCGCAACAAGCGCCCCTTCGGCTTCGGCAGGGACTTTCCATGCTACTGACTGAAAAAGACGGCTACCCACTCGATGCGGGCACACTCGGCGAGCTCGAATCGGCGCGGACGAAGGGTTTGGCCTCCACCGCCGAGTTGCTGCCGTGGATGTTCCGGTACAACGAGCAAATCGTCGTCAACAAAGATTCGGCGTTGATGGCGTGCTTCGAGTACACCGGCCCTGACACCGACAGCCAGTCGTCGGCTCAATTGCTGGGTCTCATGCATCAGGCTGAACACGCCTTCCAAGTCGCCAGCAGAAACCCCCAGACCTTTTGGTTTATCACCCATCGACGTCGGAGCGACCCCTATGCGCCGGCCACGATGCCTGACCCCTATTCGCAGGTAGTCGAAGACGAGCGCAGCAACGCCTTCAAGACCAAGTCTAACTACATCAACCGACACTACCTTGCCGTTGCTCTAAGCGCCTCCGCAGGGCTGGACCGCATGGCTGGAAGGTTCTTCCATGCTATGGCACACGAAAAGATAGGGCCATTTCGCGCAGCCATTCACGCATTGCGCGGAATCTGGTCTGACCAGGCCGACTTCGCCTACACCTCCGTGGAACTGGCCGCGGCCGTGAAGGACTTCGAGGAACAGCTTAGCCGCTGGAGGGCCAGCCTTCCTGCCCTGACTCTCACACGGCTGGCCGGCGAAGAACTGGGCGGCTTTCTAGCCTCCTGCGCAGCGCCTGCTGCCCCCCGCCGCGCGTCAGTTGCAATGGTGGACTTTCTCGACGAATCCATGTCCCACGGCGAAGTCATCCCCGCCGAGGACTACATCCTTTTCAAGGCCGAAGGGCGCAAGCGCATCGGCGTGATTACCGGGATACCCGCAGCGCACCAGTTCTATCCGGCACGTCTGCGCCCGCACGCGCTGGACGATCTTCTCAAAGTACCTGGCGAACTCACGATCAGCCACGTCTATCGCATCCAGGACGCCGACGCCAGCGCCAAGATGATCGACCAAATGGGCTCATACCACCGCACCAGCGCATTGGACCTTCGCGCATTGGCAGCGGTTGCCGCGAACTCTGGAGATTCAAATTACGCACCGCGCGAAGACAAGGGACGTGTTGAAGCCGCAGACGAAACTGAAGACCTGAAAAAGGGCGTAAGCCGTGGGAAAACCTCCTACGGACAGTACACGCTAAGCATAACTTCGCTATCGGCCCCGTTCCACAGCGACGAGGTCGAGGCGTGGGACGACGCTATGGAGCAAGCCCGAGCAACCGCTGGAAAGGTTGGCGATGCTTTGATAGGTGCCAAGTTCCTGCCTCTTATCGAGAGCCTGGGCGCGCTAGGTGGCTGGACGGCATCGATCCCCGGAGCTTGGCGCGATATCTCGCGCTGGGCGCCATTGCGTGCTGCCGTGGTCGCGCGTGCCGTGCCTCTTCGCACGGTTTCTCAGGGCGCGAAAGAGAATCGCCACCTGGCCACCATGATGAAACAACCATCTCCGGCCTTGGCGGGACTGCCTACCGATTACGGTACCCCCTATTTTTGGACCGGCTTCTACCACGACATTGGTCACACGCTGGTCTCTGGCGAAACCGGCTTGGGAAAGACCACGATCGTCAATCTGGGCTGGACGCTGTTCCGAAAATACCTTGGCTCAGACGTCTTTGTGTTCGACAGGACGTTCTCAAGTCGCATCCCGATCATGATGCAAGGTGGCGTGTACTGCGATCCCGAAGACACCAGTGACAGCCGTTTGACCGTCAACCCGCTGTCACTCATCGGCGAGATCCGCCACCTCAAGTTCGTCAAGGACTGGGTCTGCACATTGGCAGAACGGCGCGGATACGTCGCCACGAGCACAGACCGCGAAGAACTTGAAAAGGCGATTCTGGCGACCCGCCAACTCCAACGAAAGGATTGGAGGCTGCACGCGGTGTATGTGCAGCTTCCCGTAAGCTCGTTCCAGAATGCTCTGACCGAATGGGTCGGGGAGGCCCTGAACGCGCGTTGGTTCGACAACGCATTGGACATATTTGACGAGATCGCAGCAGGCCGGGCCGCAGCGGTGCTAGGCATAGAAATGGGCAAGCTGCTGGCACAACCTGATGTCCTCATCCCTTACCTCATCTACTGCTTCTATCGCATCCAAGATCGAATCGAGAGCCGCCGCAACTCCGGCGTTATCGCTCCTACGTTCATCGGGTTGCCCGAGGTATGGGGCTTCTTGGAAGAGCCAGCCTTCGCCCGAAAATTGGCCGAATGGATCGACACCCTTCGAAAGCTCCTTGGATGCGTGTGGATGGATGCGCAATCGCCAGAGCGATATATCAACTCACCAATCTACGCCTCAATTCGCGACAACGTCCCGAATCGCATCATCCTGCCATACCCCGCGGCGAAGACTTCGCCATCACTTCGCAAGGCGTTTACTGAGCTTGGATTGAATCCGCAACAGATAGACCAATTGGCCGAAGGAACGCCCAAGCAAGACTATTTCCTGACGCAGAAGGACGGGTTCATGCGCAAGGTGGCGCTGAGGTTGGATACGCGCTCGTTGGCGGTGTTGCGCAGCGAGCTCGATGCCCAAGCCCTGTTTGACCATTACAGAGCGTCAGGTCGAGAAGACTGGCGCGAAGCATACTTTGAAGAGGTCGCCCGTGGATCAAATCCGTAAGTCCGTTGCGCGAACGCTGGCCGTGCTTCTGTTGGTCACAGCAGCCACGCCCGTGAGCGCTGCGATGCCGCAGATTCCTGACACGTCTGAGTACGAACCAGGCGGGTCGGAATGGGGATGCGGGGTGCTTTTGTGCCTGGCCGGCCTCAAACCGCCCAGCCAATGTAGCGGCTATCTCAACCGACTCTGGCGTGTCCTAAACGCAGTCCCTCCTGGACCGTTCCCCACTTGCGCGATCGCGGGTGCAAACAATTACGCCAAGAAGTCACGCGAGCCCTACGACCTCTGCCCAGTAGGCCACGAGCCGGCCGGGCGAGGCCAAGTCGTCGCCCAAGGCACGCCTACGGGCGAAACCAAGCCATTTCGTCCGAAGTATCAGCTCCAAGGCGCCTACGCCACCTCAGAGCCGTCAGCCGATGAGGGTAGTGGTCCCGGTCAACGTGCGTGCGTGAGCGGATACGTTGGCCGTTATGACGTCTGCGATAACTGTGGCCCTGGTGGCGACGCTGGGGGTGGTGTTCCGACCACCGTCAACGTGTACAGCAGCGTCGTTTGGTTGCCCTACAAGGGGCCCCGTGCGATCGACGTCATCATCGATGGCGCGATCTACAACCGTGTTCACTACTGAGGTACCGACCATGCACTCTCGATCCCGCAGGACCGCCATCCGCGCCGCAACAGCCCTCGCATTGAGCTTCATGGCGGGCGCGCCAAAGGCGTCGGGAATTCCGACCTTCGACGGCGCTAACTTTGCTCAGCAGCTTCTCAGTGTGATGAACCAAACTCAACAGCTCACACAGCAGACGATGATGGTGCAGCAAAACCTCACAAACCTGCAGAGCCTGGGCGGCAACGTGTTGAACCTGGCCGAACAGGCTTATGGCGGACAGGGCATCGCGATGAGGGACCTGACCTCCAGCGTCTCCCAGCTATACCAAGCCGGCGCACAGCTCCAACGCATGTATGACAGTGCAAGCGCCGAGATGAAGTCTCTCGACATGACTCCCGAACGCTGGGGGACTGCCTACGTCCACCTTGCGCAAACGAAGGGCGGCGTGTATCGAAAGCAGCTCGATCAGGACTTTTCCACCATGGAGGCTTTCGCCTCACGTGCGGCCAACCTTCGGCAGTTGTCCCGCCAGATTCCTGGAATAGAGGGCAATGTTCAGGGACTGCAACTGCTCAATCAGCAGTCAGGTGTTCTCGCCGGCGAGCTTCTCGAAATGCGCAGCCTTATGCAACGCCAGGTCGTGCTCGACCTGCAAGACCGAGCGACAAAAGAAGATCTGAACAAGCTTTCCGTGGAAGGCGCTCAGCAGCGGTACGACGCTGTGGCCAGAGAAGCGGCGAGCAAGCGGTCGGCGATCGGAAAAATGCAAAGTCTTGAATTTGGCCTGTAGCCATGACCGGTAAGCCTCTCCGAAGAGTACTTATGGCCCTCTGCCGCAGCCGCCGCGAACTTCGCATCGTATGCAAGGAGCGCCGCAGGTACCGGGTGGAAATCGCCGCACGCGGGCGGCTCGACCATAAGCCGATGCGGGCGGCTGCGAAGTCTATGCGGTTGTCGCTTGCCATCGCGATCGTGCAGATTGACTGCACGTCACCAAACGCGCTAGCCGGGTTCATTGCGGTCGTCTTCCTGTCGGCAGCGCTTTTCGCGCTCGATGCTGGAGCGCGCGCCCTCGGTTGGCAATTCGGAGGCTGACATGGACGTCGCTGCCCTTTTCAATCAAGCGTTCTCGGCCGTTAACACGGCCGGCTTCGCCATGGCCGACATCTTTGTGGAAGAAGGCCGGGTCATCCTAGCCGTGGGCGCGGCCGGCACAGGCGTCTGGTTCCTACTGCGCGACTACTTTCTCGCCAGCGACACCGTCAAGTTCCTTGTCAGCCTGTTCAACCTGGTGTTGCGGATGGGCGTGGTCCTGGTGATTGTCCAGAGCATGAACGGCGTTCCGCGTGACATGTTCGTCATTGCGACCCAGGAGGCGGCAACCAAGATTACGAAGGGTTCAGCGAACCCAGTAGAAATACTGAAGCTGACGATGGACACCATTTCTCTAATTGCCGATGGCAAGCGAAAGGAGTCAGAGAAATCGCTCTACTGCAAGATCCACGGTGGCTGGTCGTTGAACCCATTGGACTGGATCATTGACTCGCGGCCCTCTGAGTGCGTGAGCAAGGATCAAATCGGTTTCTTCGATATCCTGAAGAACCTTCCGATCATCTTGGTGATTTTCCTTTGTCAGGTGCTGGCGATTATCGCGATGGTACTTATGTCTATCGCGTTCATCGTTGTCCTGCAGATGTCCTACGTCATGTTGCAGCTCGGGCTAGCGCTAGGTCCATTGCTGGTCGGGCTATCAATCATTCCGGCGGTTTCCTTCCTCTTTGACGGCTGGCTACGGTTCATGATCGCTGCCTCGCTGCAGCAGCTAGTCGCGTGGTTCGTCGCCGTTCTCGTGACAAAGGGGATTGTTCCGACCTTGGTCGGCTTTTACGCCAAGATTGATAGCAGGAAAGAGGCGGATCTCTATTTCGCTTCGAACGAGATTGCAATGATCGCCATCGCCCTTCTCGGGTTCATCGCAGCCTTCATGATGTGGCAAGTCCCAGGGCTCGCACAAGGCTTGGTCTCCGGCGGCAGCGCAAGCGCGCAAAGCTTCGGACGCGGAATGGTGGGCCGGGGCATGGCCGCGAAGTTCTTGCGCAGCGGAGGCAAGCGATGAGCTGCTCAACCTTCGCGCAACTCCCGGTCCCACTCTTCTTCCCATTCTTTGTCGAAACGGTCGGCGTAAGTTTCGCCACCACTATCGACGCGCCCGGACGACGCATAGCCCATCATAAAGGCGCGCGCCAAAAACCCCAGAACAACAAATCCCAAAAGCCCACTCATTTTCCACCTCCAGCCGATGCGTTTGCGGGGCAGTCCATGCCCGCCAGACAAAGCGGTGTCATTTGCTTGATGGCCTCCCGCTTCGCGACGCTCGACTGCTCAATCGACGTCGCGGCTGAGGTGCCCTGGGGCTTCTGCAGCGCGAAGACAGCCGCGCCGCTCGCGACTGCAACGACTGCGACAAGCAAGACGATTTTTGCTTTGGACACGGAAGACACCCCATACGTTTTTTGTTCGACGGATCCGAGTCTACCAAACAGGAACTCGAATCACTCTGGTATGGAGGGCCTCCTCAAGGGTGCCCTGCCCGCTGGTGTGGCCGTCATTTTGCGCGGCCGGAGATCGAACTTACACGTTCAGTTTATCCCTTCCTACGGACTTTCTTCAAGAGATAAGTGCACTCCCCGCTTCCAAATAGGGATGCGCACGCTTAATCCAAATCGCAGAGCCTAACCATGCCCTTCAAACTCCCGGGCCGCTTCTTGGGCCGCCGTCGTCCTGACCTGCGTCCTGCAGATTCGGGGGCCCCGCCCACTCAGCAGCGTGACATGCCCGCATTCGATGCACACGCCCTCCCGTTGACCGAGCGCGCCCAACGCCTGTACTACGCGGTGTTTCAGCGGCCATTACAGCAAGCCGATCGCTCTGCGCTGGTCGCTTTCGCCTTCTTCCTTGTGGCGCTGATTGAGGGTATCGCCCTTTATCAGTTGGTGCCGCTTAAGCAACAGACTCCTTATTTCGTCGAGTGGGATTCGCGATCTGGCGCCGTTTGGATCTCTGACCGCGTTGCGGAGCGGTTCACACCTGAAACAGCCAACAAGACATTCTTCCTGCGTCAGTGGGCGACTTGGCTGCTAACCATCAAGCCGAATCCGTCCGACTCCATCGACGTCGACATTCCCAAGGCGACGCGTTGGACCATCGGGACCGCGACAGATCAGCTCACGAACTACTTTTCCAAAGTCGATCCGATTGGCGTTCGCATTGCCGATCAACCAGGCCTAACGCGAGAGGTCACGGAGAATTCGACGACCTACAGCGTCGACGGCAAGCAGGCTTACATGCTTCTCACCCTGCAAGAACGTGTGAACGGGAAGGAGTACGGGGAACCAAAGACGAAGCTCCTCACGCTGCGGTTCCTTCTCTCAACAGACAAACAAGGGATCGATGACCAGCGGTCCAACCCGCTCGGAGTCAAGATCGAGTGGTGGACGCTTACCGATTATTTCGGTCCTACCAGCGTCCGCATCCAGGGAGCTCAGTAATGCGTCTCGCCCTTCCCCTCATTGCGGCGGTCGTCAGCCTGCTTTGCGCCAGTGCGCCGGCACACTCACAGGAGAGCGATGTCAGAACGGAGGTCGCCCAGGCGCAGAAGCGTGCCAGCACAGGTCCGAACGCGGCTGTCCCTATGCCTCTCGACGCGCGGCTGGTTACGTTCAACTTCGACCGGGACTACGACTATCCCGTCCTCATGCGTCCATTCACGATGGTCCATCTGGAATTCGCGCCAGGCGAGTCCATCAAGGGCTACTACTCATCCGATATGAGCGCGAGCCGCTGGACCTTCAAGGCAGCGCGCACGAAGCGTGACTTGTTCGTCATGTCTAAGGGAGACAACCTGCTCAATACCGCAACAATCATCACGAATCTACGCACCTACCAGGTAACGTTCGTGTCTGCCTCGAAAGGCTCGTACTACAAGCGCGTAAATTGGGCCGGCGATGCGGATCAGGATTTAGCCGCAGCAGGACTCGACACATTTGGCGGAAATGGGCCGACGCGACGCGGGTCGAACGGCCCGCTAGGTGGGATGGAATGGGACGCTCCCGCCACCCCTTCTCCCCGTTCCGCCGCAGTCCCTCGCTCCGACCAAGGCGGGCGGCCAGCGGATATCGTCGACATGTCGAAGGCGAATTTCGACTATCGCATTGATGGCAGTGCCCCATTCAAGCCTGCGATGGTCTTCGACGACGGCAAGTTCACCTGGATCCAGCTCCCGGCCGACGTTCAAGAAATTCCCGCCATCTTTGCTCTCGGAGCCGACGGCACTGCTGAGCTCGTCAACTTCACCGTGCGCCGCAACTACTTTGTGGTTCAGCGCCTATTTCCGGACGGCGCGCTACTAAAGCTACGTAAAGACGAGGTCCGAATCTTCAACCGCCGCGGTAAAGCGTGTGGGCTGTTCGGCTGCGGCGTGTCCGGCGTCAAAAATCTGAACAACGCGACATATCAATGAGCGCACCAGCCACCACATCCAGCGGACCGGCGCCGCAGCGTCGCACTGCGGTGTCCCGCGGGCTAATTAAGATCGTCCTGGTCACTTTCATTGTGGTCGTTCTCGGCTTCGTGGTCGTTCGGAGGCTTGCCGGGGTCGCGCCCGAATCTGCGGCGGACGCCCGAGCCAAGAAGGAAGAGCAGGAGCGTGCCGCAAAGGAGGCGGGTAATCCATTTGCAGTGCAGCGATTGATCGCCGATCAGCTCCGAGACCGCCTGGCGCGCAACGATGACCAAGCTCCCCCGCGCACGGCGGCGCCGGCACAGGAGACAACTGCTGAGCCTGCCAAGCCGACACGCACGGAGACCGACGCCAAGCGGATCGAGGAGCATCGGCACACAGAAACGGTGTCGCAGCGCGAAGATCTGTCGGGTGTCGAAATTGGCTTCTGGGAAGCACAGGACCAGGACGACAGTCAGAACGGCACTCCGGGAATGCCGCAGCGCGCCCCGTCCAGTCCTGAAAGCACCCTTCGCGATGTAGCGGCGGTCGCTGCTGCCGCCGGCATTGACACCAGCGGCTTCACGCGGGGCACTTCTCCCGTTATACCGCCTCGCGGGCAACCGGCCAACACAGTTGGCCAGGTAGTCGGGCCACAGGGCAACGCAAGCGCATCAGGCGGCGCTACAGGAAGCATAAAGTCGCCTTTGTTCGCGTCTGCTGCTCCATCCCCCTACTACATCCGGGAAGGCTGGATCATTCCTGCGGTTATTCAACAGTCCCTGAACACTGACGCCCCGGGCACGTTTCGCGCCATGGTGACGTCGGACGTCTACGACAGCTTGCGAGGCGAGCACCTCCTCATCGAACGGGGCACAGCCCTCACTGGAGAGGTAAGCACCGACATCGCCGAAGGGCAGAGCCGCATGATTATGTCGGTCAACCGAATGGATTTCCCGAGCGGTGGCCGCGTGGCCCTGGGAGGCTGGGACATCTCCGACCGCAGTGGAGCCGCAGGCATTGCCGCGAAGGTTGACGACCACTTTTGGGAGCGCTTCGGCAGCGCCTTTGGAGTAGCAGCAGTCGCCGCATTGGCCGGGCGCTACGACAACAGCCAGAACGTGACCATCAACGTCGGCAGCGGGGGCTCCAACAACGGCAGCGCCACATCGACCTTGACGGGCACGGCCGGCCAGGCACTGAGCGACACAGTCCGGCAGATCCTCCAGCGCAATCAGTCGATCAAGAGAACGCTCACGCTCGAGCCGGCCGACAAGATCAACATCGTCGTCGCACGAGATCTCGTGCTCGACCCGAACATCGTCAGGAGCTACTAAATGGTGTACCGCCTTTCCCATCTATTCGCGGGGGCCTGCCTGGCGCTGCTCGTACCAGTCGTTGCCAAAGCACAGCCCGAATTCGCTGCCCCGAGCCCTGCGTTCTATGAGTTCAATTGGAAGCAGTCCGGAGACAGTGGCATATCACCCGTCCAAGTGTTCGACAACGGCCGGAGGGTGTACCTGCAGTTCGCCCCAGGCAGCGAGATCCCCGCTATCTTCGCCGACGCCCCAGGCGGGCGCATCTTGCTCGCATGGGAGGCGCAGTCCCCCTATATCGTGATTCCTCATATGGAAGCACGCCTTGCCTTCAGGCTAGGGCGACGAGAGGCGCTCGCGTGGCGCGCGGGCCTTCCTCCAGAAGGAAGCTATACAGGCCTGGCGACGCCGGCCAGACAGACTGGTAGCGCGGCATCGCCAGCCACAAGGGAACAGTTGGCGCTTCGGCGCACAGCCGCCGATGCGACGGCCGGCCCGGATCCGTCTTACAGGCCCATCGTCGCCGCCGCTCCACCCGTCCAGCCCGCGGCACGTCCACTAGTTGCGTCGGTGCGAGACGGCTCCAGTCTCGCCACGTTCATGGGCGTCGCAATTGCCGGACCGGTATCGGACTCCACACGCGACGACCCCTCCAATTCCTCCGCGACCGGCGCGGCCGCCGCCCCAAGCGGTTCACCCGTCGTGGCAACCGTCGACCTATCTGCTGCCGGCAGCACCATCGCAGCTATTGCCACTGCACCGCCACCACAGCAGGAATGGCATGCAGATCTCGGCAAGACCGTCCAGCAGACACTCGATGCGTGGGCTCAGACCGCCGGCTGGCAGTCCGTGAAGTGGCAACCCGACTTCGATTACGTCATTGAGGCTCCGGCAACGTTTCGCGGCGAGTTTTGGGATGCGGCCAACGATCTTCTTTCCGCGTATGACGCCGCGAAAAGGAAGTTTCGAGGCCTCGCATATCGCGACAACAAGGTGTTGGAAGTCTGGGAGAAGAAATAATGAAAAAGGCAATCGTACTGGCGGTGGCCGTGGCGGCATCGCTCTCTGGCTGCGCCCTGCAGCGGATCAAAGATACTGAGGCCCGAGTTGATGACGCTTATGGTGAGCATGCTGCCGCCGCGAGCAGCATGCGAAAAGCACGCGATCGCGCCGTGGAGGTGATTGATAGACCGTGGGTATCGAAGACTCCCATCCTCCGGCCGTCGAGCGCCACATATCCTGCACCGCTGCAATGCCCAATCACTTTCGTGCCTGCCGCCCCGATCAGCGTCTTTGAATTTGGGCAGACGGTAACGGCACTTTGCGGGGTTCCAGTTCGAATCACGCCTGACGCAATCGCGGCCTTGAGTGGAGGCACGCGTGCGGGCTCGAGAATGCCCGATATGACGCCGCCAATCGGCGCGAACGGCCCTATGCCACCGGGTGGGTTAGGAGCACTCGGCGGCGGTGGCCAGAGCTCCGCGGCCTTATCAATGTCCGCCAGAGACACGACGATTTCGGGCATTCGTTGGGACGGAAAGCCGCTGCCCGGTCTGCTGGACGCAGTAACTGCCCGCCTCGGGTTGAGCTGGAGCTTCCGCGATGGCGCCGTACAGATTCACTACTTGGACACCAAGGTCTTCCGGATCTACGCGATCCAGTCCAAGACGAACATGCAGTCTGTTGTCCAGTCCGGCACACAGCTCGCTTCGTCGGGCGCCGGGGGGCAAGGTGCTGCCGGCGGAACATCGTCGTCGGGTACTGGCGGCAGCACCGTCTCTGGGGGGTCCACGCAGACCACCATGGTATCGATCGAATCGAACTTGGCTGAGGACGTGGATCGGATGATAAAGAGCATGCTGACGCCGGGCTTGGGGCAATCCAGCCTGTCGGTCAGCACAGGGAGCGTCGCGGTAACAGACACACCCGACGTGCTCAGCCGCATCGCTGCGTATCTCAAGACCGAGAATCGCAACATCACCCGCCAAGCGCTATTCAACATCACCGTCGCCGTCGTGCAGCGGACAGAGACTGACGACCAGGCCCTCGACCTGACTGCCGTTTATAAATCGCTGAACGGCAATTACGGGATCACGGTCGCCAATGCATTCACAGCAGCGTCCGGTTCTGGCTCAGCGTCGATCGGCATCTTGGACACGGCGACCGGTACTGCGGGCCAGTTTTCGGGCTCGAACGCGATTCTTCGCGCGCTGTCCAGTCAAGGCCGGGTGTCAATCGTCACCCAGCCATCCGTCACAACCCTCAATTACCAGCCAGTTCCTGTCCAGGTCGCAAAGCAGACGAGCTATCTAGCTGCGGTCTCCAACACGGCAACGGCTCAGGTCGGCTCCACGTCGGCGCTAACGCCTGGAACAGTCACGACGGGCTTCTCGATGGATCTGCTGCCATTCATGATCGACAGCGAGCAGATGCTCCTGCAGTTCACGATGAACCTTTCCACGGACCCGCGCCTCCGCACCGTGACGAGTGGCGATAACTCCATCGAAGTACCGGAGGTCGACAGCCGAATATTCTCTCAGCGTGTGCGCCTTCGCTCGGGACAGACCCTCATTCTGTCCGGCTTCGAGCAGAACGTCGATCGAGGCAACCGCAGCGGCATGTTCAGCCCTTCGAATTGGCTTACTGGCGGCGGAGGCTCGACCAACAATAGGCGCGAGGTCGTGGTTATCCTGATCACGCCTATCGTGTTGGAAGACGATTCCGAGATTCAGGAAATGACTGACACCGCCGGACAGTACCGTGCGAGGTCAAGCTGAGGTGGCAACCATGGCTCAGACCCAAGCTGACGCCGGAAGCGTCACAGTCATTTCCGCCGGCGGGAAATCACTGGTGTCCGGTCTCTACTGGCAAACGCTCTCAAAACCCCAAAAGGTGATGCAAGAAGCGCGAGAGATCGGAAAACGCGACGGCATGGACATCGTCGCAATCCGTCGCCTTCCTACAATCATCCAAGCCGGCTTTGTGCGCAAACAGGCTGGCGTCCAAAAGGGCATGTTTAGCCTAGCGTCGATCGTTGCTGACCTACTCCTGCGCAAGGAAGGGCAGTCTACTCTCGACCCTCTCATTGCCGCCTTCGCTGTCGGCGATGGGAGGTTCGCGATCGTCGCATTTAAGGACGGCGGAGTCGTTCCGGATTCCGACGTTGTCTTCGGAACGCTGGCACAAGCCCAAGAGGCCGTCCGTGCCCTCTACGCTCTGCTCTCCTCCAAGGGAAAAGAAGTCGCGGTATACGCCCCAGCGGAGCTCGAATTCGGGGGAGATGCATCCGTCACCCTAGAGACGCTTGCGAGTGTCGCTGGACGCAGTCACAAGCTAAAGCCGCTTCGGTTTGGCCTGAGCAGACGGGAATGGGTACTTGTGGCAGTTGCGGTAGTGGCTCTCATCGCACTCGCCGTCGCCCTCCAGGTCTATCGGCAGCATGAGCGCGAACGTCAAGAGCGTCTGGAGCGCCTGCGTCAAGCCGAGCTGGCGCGTGTTAGACATGACAGCGGCCAAATTGTCCTCCCCGCGGCCCTGGTGCACCCATGGACGACATCCCCATCCGTCCCGGCCATGATTTCCCATTGCGAAGACGCCGCCCGATCGGTGCCCCTTTACGTCAGCGCTTGGGAGTTCAAGGGACTCAACTGCACGCCCGCCGCCTTCGAGGCGGCCTACTCGCGCCTGCCACGTGCAACTGTTTTGGATTTCCGGGCAGCCGCAGCCATCGCCTTCCCAGGTGCCGCGGTGTCTATCCAGGCCGACGCGAACCAAGCGACGGTCCGCATCTTGTCCAAGGCGCCGGCGGGAGGCGATGACGAAATGCTGGACATCGGATTCCGCGTGGACAGCCTCGTTTCGCATCTGCAAAAGCAACTTATTCCGATCATCGTTGCGCCCAAGGCCGCACCCACTCAGAGCGCGCCGGGACACGAACCAAACGCGCCGCAGGACTGGGTGGCCGCAACCTTCGAAATTACATCCGACTGGCCAGCGCATTCCATCTTTAAGGGATTCGACGCGCGAGGTGTCCGCCTGCTGGAGCAGTCTACGACCATCACGGAGAGAAAGCTCTCCTACACGATGAAAGGAGAAATCTATGGAAAGTAGGACCGTATCCGCGATGTGCGCCGTGATGGTGCTGCTGCTTGCTCCCATGCCGCAGGCGGTAGCTCAGGTCGCGCGCCAAACTGATCAAGAAGCGCCGCCGGCGGGCACGCTGGCGGAACTCGCTGACATTCAGCTCCGCAGACTCAGGTACGAAGCCCTTGCCGGAATGAATGAAGCAAAGTTGGCCTACGAAAAGACCTCGCGCGTCGAAGACCGAAGTGCTACAGGGGTTCCTGCGGTCCGCTCTGTCCAGGGGGTGGGAAGCCACTTATACGCGGTTCTTGTGTACGCCGGTGGCGCACAGGCCACCGCCCGGCCGGGTGAGGACGTGCCAGGCGGCTACCGCGTAAAGTCGATCTCCGTCGACCGCGTGGTCTTGACGCGAAACGGTCAAGAGCTTCGATTGGGATTCTCGGCAGAAGCCCCTCAAGCGATGTCCGATGGTCCGGTTCGGCTGAGCTCCCCGTTCCCCGGCGCCGCAGTGCCGTACCAACCAGGGAGGTGAGCTGCTATGGATACCACGATCCACACCCCCAATGCCAGCGCCGAAGTTGAACTGGCGCTCGTCTCGCCAGCCGGGCCGCATCGCCGCGTACAGAATTTGAGCGCTGTGGGCGGTGACTGGCAGGCCCCGGAGTATGTGATCGACCGCGTTGTATTGTCCGACGACGGTGTCCTATACGTCGACGAGGAGCACAGCGACGACATGCGCGTGATGTCGTACATATCCCGACTCCGCCTCAACCGCGTAACGTTCGAACAGCGAATGGTCAGCCATTCGGAGATTAAGCGACTTCAGCAGACCGCCAAAGACGGCGCTGCGCTATCGATGGTCGACGGTCAGGGAAGCACCAAGACTGCGCAGCAAGAGCAAATCAATCGAATGATCTCCGAGGCCGCGCGCCTAGGTGCTAGCGACATCCACTTCCTTCCGGACGTCGAGAAGACCTATGTGAAGTACCGAATCAATGGAATTCCAGAGGCGCGTTTCACACTCGACCGGGCCGTCGCTGAAGATCTGGTGTCGACGCTCTACACGTCGATGTGCGAGAAGCCTGACAACTATGAACCATCGCGCAAACAAAACGCCCGTCTGATGGAGCGCTACGCGCGTCAATCCGGTCTGTTTGTATGTCGCATCGCCACTGGCCCAGCAGCCCGAGGCAGGAAGCTCGTCATTCGCCTGTATCCCGACACCGGAGACACCCCGAAGTCGATGGAGCAACTTGGGTACTTGCCAGAACAGTGCGATCAGATCCACCAGTTTTCCCGCAAGACATCGGGGATTGTCTTGGTCACGGGGACGACAGGGTCAGGCAAATCCACCACCCTCAATCACTACCTTAAGCAGGCACTCTTGCACGCTGACGGCGAGCTAATCATCGCCACGGCCGAAGATCCAGTCGAACAACCCATTCGCGTGGTTCTCAACCGAGAAGGCCACGATATTGTTTATGTGGCTGTGCAGGAGCCGATCATCCCGGCCGGCACCAGCGAAGAGGAGATTGAGGCAGCTTGGGTCGACGCAATCGACCACATGCTGAGGTCCGATCCAGATTCCATCCTGATTGGCGAGATACGCGGGAAGGCATCGGTGCGCTCCGCAATCCGCGCAGCGCTCACCGGTCACCCCACTCTCGCCACGCTTCACGTCAAGGACGCCATCAGTACGTTCGACCGTTTGGAAGACTCCGGGGTCCCGAGAAATCTCCTAACCGATCCCACCTTGTTCATCGGCATCATCAACCAGGCGCTGGTGCCGGTGCTCTGCCCTCATTGCAGCATCCCGTTTGGCGATTCCGAGAAAGGGTTGGAGGCGGGATTGCGTGATCGAGTAAGGCGATTCTGCGATGTCTCAGGGGTTCGGCTTCGCGGACCAGGCTGCCCACATTGCCGACGCGGACTCGTCGGTCGAACGGTGTGCGCCGAGGTGGTGTCTCCCAACCCGTCGCTGATGGCGGTCTATCGCAGAAAAGGGACATTCGCTGCGCAGAAGTACTGGGTGCAAAAGATGGGCGGAATCACGCAGTGCGCTCATTTGATTCGTCTGATTGAGGCTGGCCAAGTGGACCCGGACCTTGGGGAGCTCATGGTTCGGCCGTTAGATAGTGACGCCTGGCTCAATGAAGGTGTGCGGCCCCATCGAACGCGCCGCTCAAGCGCCCGCTTAAAGCCGTCCATGCTCAATCAACGGGGGTATCGCCATGGCAAAGCTTAGCCCGCGCAGGCGCATGCTCATCTACCGCACTCTCTACTCGATGGCGCGATCCAAGGTTCCCGTTTTCGATGCTTTGGTGGACATTCAAAAGGCACACAGCAGAAACGGAAGGCGACCGAAGGCTGCAATAGCCGTGTTCGCGCACGAAGTCCTCGTCCGCTTCTCGAGCGGCATGAGCGGAGATCGATTTGCGGAGGCATTCGAAGGATGGCTGCCCCCGACCGAGATATCCATGCTCGCCTCCGCCCAAAAGGCTGGAGACATTGCCACGGGCTGCGACGACGCGATCAAGCACATAAAGCGCCAGGCGCGAGTTCGAGCAGCGATCTTTAGCGCATTCGCCTATCCGTCGGTGATTGTGGTGATGGCCGCAGTACTCCTGACGTTCGTCTCGTTCAAGGTTGTCCCTGTATATGCCAGAGGCTCCGATCCGGCGACATGGACTGGACAAACTGCAGTGGTCTATTGGATGAGCGAGACCATCCGGCATTACGGCATCTTTATTCTGCTGGCCTTTGCCGGTTTGGGGTATGCGATTCGATGGTCGCTGCCCAATTGGACGGGCGCACTTCGGCCAGCGTTTGAACGCCTGCCCCCGTGGTCGACCTACAAGACGATGCAGGGCGCGATCTTCTTCTCGAATCTCGCGATCCTGCTCAATGCCGGCGCGGATCTTCTACAGACCATGGTGCATATCCACAAGCACGCGAATCCGTGGCTGCGACAGCGCTTGCAAGACACCATGTACGGACTAAGCATGGGAAAAAATCTGGGTGTCGCCCTTGAGCTTGCAGGCCACAAGTTCCCAGACGAAGAGTCGATCGCTTACATCACCACCATCGCCTCCCGAGAAGGTTTCGCGTTCGCCTTGGCCGAATTCGCTACGAACGCCGCCGAGACCGCGGCCGAGCGACTGGAGGCCTCCGGAAAAGTCATCTTCTTCGTCGGGCTAATCGGAGTCACAGCACTCGCAGCTGTCATCTTCTTTGGCCTATTCGGGCTGCAAACAGCCGCAATGGGCGATCGAGCTTTCTAACCGCGCAGGACAGCGCAGAGCAACAAACTTTCACCTTTGGAGTATCACATGACCACTTGCGTTAATACCCCCTCCGCATCTCACGCTTTGCTCGCCAATCAACCCGCGCCCCGCCCTCACACTGAGGATGTCGGCCAGCATGCCATGCCTCATGCTGGTACGCCGCTCGCAAGGCAGGCGGGAGCGTCCGTCGACAACTTCCTGGCCTGGATGCTGTTGGCTGTCATCGTGGCCGCTGCGGTTTTCGGAGGCTACTACGTCCTCAACAAGGACACGGAAAACAACCAAGAGGCGCAGAATATTGCGCAACTCGTCAAAGGTGCCAAGCTCCTGCGCGACATGAACGGCTATGGCAACGTGACAACTGCCGCCTTGCAGGCCGCCGGCGCAATCCCCAGCAATATGATCGGAGCGACCACCGGCACGCTCTATCACAGTTGGAATGGCGAAGTCACCGTGGTTGGCGCAGCTACGCAGTTTGTCATCACCTATCGAGCGGTCCCGAGCAGCAACTGCATCCCGCTGCGCGCCAATCTTTCCAGAACTTCTCAGTTTGTCACCATGACGAATTGCCCGACCACCGGCAACGTCGACCTGGTCCTGACTGCACGCTGATGGAAACGTTGCCCGTCACCTTGGAGCAAGCGACAAGCCTGCTCGATCTGAGATTCGTCGATATGATCATCGGTCCTGATTACGCGGAGCTTCGAGAACTGGAAGGGAGTCAGTCCCTCTCAGATAGGGTCCCGGGCCATCTGCAGGCGGACGTCAACTTGCTGCGGCAGCAATGCAGGCAGGCGCTGCGCACGCTCACGAAATCCGAATTCACCGCCTCTTTGGGTGAAGAGAAGTTTCGGGTGACGCAGCTTTTTGACGTCGACTCGCAGGATATCTTTATCCTGGCTCGGGCAGACGTAAAGACAAGACCCTTGAAGTCGCTCGGCATGGCAGATCGGCTGTTCAATCATCTGACGCGGCCGAAGCTGAGCGGCCTGGTCGTCGTATCTGGAGGAATGCGACACGGAAAGACGTCCACGGCCGACGCCATCTTCATAGACCGCCTTGAACGGCATGGCGGTCTAGGCATCGCGCTCGCCGATCCTCCAGAAACCGCGCTAAACGGCATACACGGGAAAGGGCGCGCAATCCAGATCGAGGTGGCACGCGAACACGGCGGCTATCAGGAACAGCTTATGAGGGGACTTCGGTCTCGCGCGAATATCTTCTACCTGGGGGAGACACGCGATCCGCCGTCCGCGATCGAAGTGGTACGCGTCAGCGGCAATGGCTGGCCGGTACTCACGACGCTTCATGCAGACAGTCCTGAGCTGACCTTCACGAAACTTCAGTCGTTATGTGCCGGGTCAGGCGCGTCTGTCGAATCCTTCAATGCAATGCTCGCCGACAACATCGCCGCTGTGATTCATCAACAGCTTGAAACCGTGAAGACGCCCACTGGCATCGCCAAGCGCCTTCAAATCAACTGGCTCGTGTTGGACGGCAAGGAAGACACAGCCATCCGCGCGAAGATTCGCAAAGGCGACTTCGCGGGGCTGAATACGGAAATTGCGGCCCAAAAGGCGGCAGCGATCTTTGGGAGCAGGACATGAAACAAAATTATCGAATGGTCGCAGCCAGGCGCAATCAAGCCGGCTTTACCGTCCTTGAGGCGATGCTTGTCACCATCCTCTTTGCTTCGGCCATGGGAGCCTGGCTCTGGTACCAAGCCGACTACGTGGCAACGCTTACCAGTCGACAGACCGCCTTCCATCAAAAGCAAGTTGGCAATGCCGCCGCCGCGTATGTCAAAAACAACTACGCCGCGCTTCTATCCTCGACTGCTGGTGGGCCGGTCACCGTCTCTCTTGAAACGATACGAGACGCCGGCAATCTACCTTCGAGCGTGCCGCTTCGAAATCCCTATGGCCAGGCCTACTCGCTAGCGGTGCGCCGGGTAGCACAGGGCGGCCAGGACATCCTGGAAGCCCTGCTCGTCAGCGGAGGCGGAGCTGACGTACCCGAGACCGACCTGCGTCGGACTGCCGCCATGCTAGAGGGCGGAGGCTTCGTGCTCTCGCGCCAGCCTACGGTTGCTCAGGGTTCAATGGGAAGTTGGCAGGTCCCAGTTGCCAGCTTCGGCCTTTCATTACCCGGCGGCAATCTGGCCACTGCACTGTTCTTCAATAGCGCTGGCCAGGTCACCGACTATCTGTACCGAAATGCGGTGGCCGGTAGGCCAGAGGTCAATCGGATGAACACGAGCATCGACCTGAACAGCAACGACCTCAACAACGTTCGCACCGTGCGGACGCAGACGGTTGATGCCACGGCCAACATCAACACCAAGGGCGCCTTGGTCATTCAGAACGGCGACGGATCAACGCGAAGTGGTTGGTACACCGCGGGAAACGACGGCTGGCTCCGCGTCCTGAATGACAGCCACGTCGTTACCGGAGGGGAAGTCCGCGGGGGTGCCGTGCGCTCCATGGGACAAACGTACTCACACGGCCGACTCAACGCTTATGAGTACCTGTATGTAGGCGGTGTTGCGAATGAGGGCTGGGGCTGCGAGGCCAACGGCCTGGTCTCCAGAACTGGCATCGGGGAGCCATTGTCGTGCCAGTCTGGCGTGTGGCGAAAGGCCGGAGGCGGGCAGTTACGGTGCGAATACTATTTCGCAGGACGCGCAACTGATAACTTGCCTGCTGACAATTCTTGGTGCCCTGCGGGGATGATCGTCACCAGCGTCACCAGCTCGGGGAGCAATCAGAACTTTTACACGGTCATGGGAAAGAGTTTGTACGCAGGCAACGTGGGGCAAGGCTACACATGCTGCGGAATCTCTTGAAGTTGCTATGTACGTTGCTAACGGGAACACAATTTCATGGGTCTGCTAATAATTCCCCTCCTCGCTCTGCTCAGCCTCATCGCAGTCTTGGCTTCGCATTCAGAGCAGAGCACATTAGATGTGCAGCAACACGTGGAAGCGGCGGCTGCCGGCGGTAGCCTGCGCATCTATGCAGGCGCAGTGGCGCGATTTGCTCAAGCCAATCCGAATTTCTCGGGCGCGGCTCCCTATGGCGCGCTTGGCCTTCCCACATGGTTCTACCCGCAACCAGGCACTGACAACCTGGTCATTGCAGGTAAGGCATATGTTTACTTCGTGCCTAGCGCCAGCACGCCTGATCTGTATCGAATGATCCCCGAAGATGAAGTTGGGCTCCCGTATCTGCTAGGCATTGCCCGAAATGGCTACCTCGACTCCCCCTCGGCGGGAACTGGAATAGTCGGACTGCCGGCCCCTATTCCAGAAGGTGCGGTCGTGTACATCCTCTGATTCCAGTAGGCGCCGGCCAGCGATCGGTATCCGCTCTGTGCTCGTGCGCTTACGGGATAAGCCACGAGCCGCCGCCTTTGCTCACTCCTGTCTGGCCGCCCCTCTCAGGAACGAGAAGTCAATGCCGTCCTTGGTAAGCGCAGCAGTCTCTTGGATGAATTCGTCAAAGACGGCAGGCATCAAGACGTCGGCAAATTCTAGGCGAGAAGGCAGCATTCGATTCAGTGCTTCGTCATCAGCCTTTACGACTTCCACGAAGAGATATCGAAAAAAGTCGCAGACTACTCGAAGTGCAGAGAGCGAAGCGTCCTTTGACCAGAATGAAGCCTGCTTTGGTATATCGATCGATTTCCAATTGCCCCCCTGAATCGAAAACGGGATCATCCAATCTGAGCCAGCGTCTTCTGGTTCATGAAGCTCGGCTTCCCACGCCGCCGCCTTCGGATGGACGTAGTCGTTTCTCGCACGGATGAGGTCGGCTGCTTTTTGGACCACATGACTTCCATGATCAAAGCTGGTTATCCCTTGCATACGAAGGGCAGTTTCAATTTTCGGCAAGGGCGCCAACTTGTCTATCTCATCCCGCAGCGCCTTCGGTGCATCAACTGACTCCAGTATGCAGTTTGCAGTGCACTCAATGCTTAGCGCGGACGCAATGACCGACGCTCGTGCATGCCGACTCATCACAAATGAATTATCGATATCCGACGCCAGTCTGTGGTGAAAAGCAGCATCAGTCAGCAGGTCATAGAAGGCCACGTACCGAAACTTGGCAGGCACTGTCAGTGTCTTGGGCATGTCTGGTCGCTCATGTTATTAGCAAGGGGATTAGACCAAGCGTCGTCGGCGCTGGGTCCTAAAGATCCTGGTCCTCCGATTGGAGGTAACAAGAGTACACCGTCCAAATTTGGTGTGCGATTTCACCTTGAGACGCTGCTGCCAAACGTCATAGCTCGTCCTTCGAGATTCAAAACAAAACCCCCGCCAGGCAATGCCGTGCGGGGGTTGGAGCGCTCTTGCGCTAACGGTGCGGTGTTATGGGCCACCGCTGGCCTGAGATGTGGGATGGGGTTGGCGCCCGAGTAAGCTCAACTGTAGGCTTGCCACAAGCGACAGAATCGCTTCTGGCAAGCCTACTCGGGCTATGCGTGCCCTGCCCTAAGCAGAGCGGGGAGAAGAGGGGAAAGCCGCGGCCGGTTCAGGGCCGCGACGGGTAGCTCAGTCTCGATCGAGGAACGCCAATTCGCCGAATCGAATGAGGGTGAATGACACTGCTTTTTTCATCTGGCCTGTTCAGCAGCCTAACCAGATACTCGGGATGCGCCGTTTTAAGTGCGGCGCGCACTGAACAACCTGCGAAGTTCTCTTCAATAGGCGCCGTTGGCGCACATTGAAGAAAACTCCACCTAGGTGGAGTTTCGGGGTTTGGCTAGGACTTAGTTGCTATCCGTGCCAGTTCGAACACCATCAGCCGAAGCTTCGGGTTCAACGTACTGATAGACCAGCACGCCATCGACTTTCGCCATGTGGATCTTCAGCAAGCGGCCTTTGAGGACCACTCCCGTCTGACCAGCACGAGTGCCAGTCGTGATCTTATAGGTATCGATGTACGGGTCGCCGATGGTCACGGACGCCAAGACCTTTCGGTTGGAGTCGTTCGCAGCTTCTTGAAGCTTTTCGCTCATGACCTTGATAGCCTCTTTGCCGACGATCTTCACGTCGCAATTCAGCCAGGTGAGTGAATCCGCATTACCTTCCTGCGCTTCACCATGAAAGATGCTGATGCTGCACGAAAGGAACGGAGAACCTTTCTTGGGCTTAACTTCGCGAACGCGACGGACATAGCCGAGGCCGCGGAGATGGGCATCGAAGTACTTGGGGGTGTTTGCTTGAGCCATGACGGATCTCCTAAAGAAAAGGGGAACCGCCGCCCCAGTCGGGGAGGAAAGTTCCCCGATGGGCTGAAAAGACACTCCTGGTCGCTAGGACCTGCGGTCACCGAATGGTGGAGCCAAACCGCATTACTACAAAAGATTCCGACATAAGCTGTCGGCGCGCTAACTAGCCGATATCTTACGTTTGCGTCATCCAGAAATCAACGAGATTTGCGCACCGATACTCCAAATTCTCGACGTTCAAAAAGTCCCTTACTGAGGACTCGAAATTTTGAATGGCAGTATCGACGCCATCGTCGACCGACGCGGCGCAAGGTCACGGCAAGGGTCGATCGCGTTCAGCTCTGCCGCCGGGACGGTCTCGACTGCGCGGACTTCTTGACCAGCGCTGTCCAGTGTCACGACTTCCACCTCTCGATCGTCTCCGGATACGGCGAGAACCGTTACGTCACCAAGGCGAGCGTGCATCGCTTGCGCTCCGACTGGACACTTGTTCACCCACGGGGAAATAATATTCATCGCTAAATCCTTGTTAGAGGTTTTCAACACTTGTGGGGAGTGGGCCTTGGCGCACATCACTCTGACCACCCGGCCTGGTCGGGACCGACCCGCCGTAAAAAGTTGGAGCGCTGCTGCCGTCGCGCTGACCTTCGATGGCGCCCCAATCCAGGTTGGACTCGATTTCATTGAGGTCGTCGGCTAAGTCCTCGCTGTCCTCTTGCGGGCCGGCCGACCGGCCGCCCACGGCAGCTTGCTGAGTCAACGGTGGAGCAGAGGTTCGAACGATATCTACCCTACCTGCTGGCAGCAGCACGGAAAATCTGTCTGGCCTGCCTGCCACAAAAATGTAGTTGCCCTGCACATCTGCCGAGTCGCGCGCGCCGCCTGATAGATCAACCGGCACCGTCAGCAGCTTCGCCGGCAGTGGTTGGTCAAGCACAACAATAGTCTTGCCCTGGTCCCCAAATGCGCGCACCACTCCGACCTCGCCTTCGGTGCTTACCGAGTAGTCGAAATCCAAGCTTTCGGGCGATACCCGCAGGTCTGGTGCATTTCCCGCGCAGCCAGAAAGCGCGATTGCAGCGACAACGCCGGCAATCGCTGAGACAGTCCGTGCTGCGCGTTTGGGGGGTGGGATTAGGAGGTCCAAGAGAGTTCCAATGCCGGGGCCAAGTGGCGCGCCGCCGCAGCCCTGACCCGCACATCATAGACCGCGAGGCGGTGCTCAAAAAGGTCAGTACTGCCCTTGCCAAACCGCTGATGTTATGTGTAGGATTCCGCCCAGTACGCCCGTCAGAGCCCATCTGGCATCTTTTGCAGTGCAGCGGTTTGGCTCCACCATTCGGTGACCGCAGGTCCTAGCGACCAGGAGTGTCTTTTCAGCCCATCGGGGAACTTTCCTCCCCGACTGGGGCGGCGGTTCCCCTTTTTCTTTAGGAGAACCGACATGAGTTCAACCCTTTACGTTGCGACCCTTTCCATTACGTTCGGCCTCGGCGTGGGCTCCCTCATGTGGGGAATTCTCACCGTTGCCTCTGCGCGGTCGGCACAACTACGCACCGCGCTTCTTGCCGTTGCTCGCGGACTGCGCTTCCGCGTTCGAATCAGCATCGCCGCCATGTTGGCGGTAGTTACCCTGGCCGGCTGCGCCAATCCAAGCGCCTCCGGTGGCGTCTACAGCTATCAGCAAGCCCAGCAGGTACAACTGGTCCAACCGGGGACGGTCCTTTCGGCACGGCCCATCACCATTCAGGCCAGCTACAACTCGGGCGCTGGTATGGCTGCCGGCAGTGCAATCGGTGGCTTGGCAGGAAGCGCTATTGGAAACCACAAAGGGTCCTATATCGCCGCCGCCTTAGGTGCTCTGTTTGGTGGACTAGCTGGCAATTCCGTAGAACGCACGGTATCCAAGGCCACAGGCCTTGAAATCGTGGTGCGGCTCGACAGCGGTCAAACGCAAGCGGTCGCGCAAGAGGCGGATATTCCGCTGAAGCCTGGCCAGAGAGTCAACGTTCTGAGCGGCGCCGGCGCAACCCGCGTCGTCCCGATCTAAACCCAAGCAGCGGCGCCTTCTCGGTGCCCTGCTTTTCCCAATCCGGGCCCACGCCCGGAGGGCGAATGGGTCCACTCTCGGGGGATGTAATGAGCAACCACTACGTCGCCACCACGCACAAAGATCATCCCATCACCGTCAATCTTGGCTGGGACAGGCCCTAAGCTATTTCTTCATGGTCATCCTCAAGCCCGTTGAACTTCTTGACGAGTCGCAGCTTGTAGACGACGACGACTATCTCTACTCCAACCTTCACGAACGGGATCCTTTGGGAAAGGACCTGGATTATTACCGCCAGGTCTTGAACCACTTCGGAATTTCCATTCCGGAGAGCATGTTCAACGAAGTGGAGCGGGATAGATTCAACAATGTTGGAAACCGCCTCGTCACGCACCAGGCGGACGGTACGTTCTCCGAACGCACCATGTAATTCTTTCGACTTCACTCACCCATCGGGGCTCCTCGATGGGGGGCCTCGCTTTCTTAAAGGCCCAACATGCCCCTCCATGCGCACGAAGAAAAGATGACCAACGTCGAATGCGTCGCGGATCTGATGGAGTTCTCCTCCTATGGCCCGCTCGCCCAGATGTTCGTCGTAGATGCGTTGCTGAAACATGCCACGACCGTGGCTGAGCTTAGCGATGCAGAACTTGAAGCCTGGCCCGAAAACCCGTTGTTTCATGTTCATTCATGGCGGGGTGTAGCCCAGGAGATCAAGCGCAAGCTTGAAAAGCACCTCGGCGAGGCGTCTGCCTAATCGCCGTAGCACTGCAGCAGGAAGCTCGGTTCCGCAGCTCTTGAAGCAAATATTTTTAACCTTCATGCGGGCATCATGCCCGCAGCCCCTCTCATTCATCTTGGCCCCTGCGGGGCCGTTTTTTATTTCTGGAGCAACACCATGATCAAGATCCCCGGCATCCTGGAGGTCAAGACGATTCGAGGCGGCAACGGCGACTTCAACGTCGGCGAACTGCAAACCGCGATCGGCGAATTCAAGATCAAAGACAAGATCTTGGAGCAGTTTCAATCGGGCTCCTATCCCGGCGAGTTCCTCATCTCCAAGATCTATCCGCACTCCTATACGTGGTACGGAAAGATCACCATCGAGATTCGGGCTTCCCTCGCAGAAGTCATGTTGGACAGCGACGAGCCGGACGATTCCGACACCCCCGCCCAAGCGAGTGAGCCGGACCCTGCAGATGAAGAACGAACTTCGCCTTTGGCCGCGCCTCAGGCAGAACCTGCGGCCCCGCCTGATGCGATCACAGATCAAGCACCAGCTACGCCGGCGCGCAGTGTTTCCGAGGAACAGCCCGCCGTACAGCCTACGTCGTCGGACGTTGAACTCGACGATAGCGAGCTTCTTGCCATCTTCGGCGATGAGCTCGCCGAGCTCATCAGGGATGGACAACCGGTGAAGCTCGATCCGTCTGTCGATCGCGCTCTGTTCCGGTCGCAACGCGACTGGCTCGGAAAGCGGCTGGGGTACAGCTTCAGAGCTGCATCGCAGACCTGGCACATCAAGTAGAAATCTCCGTCAGATGGGCGGGGCCGGCCTCCGCCGCCCCGCACTTCAAAACTACAAAGCAGGGACATTCCTATGGCGCTTATTTTTCCAAGACTGGCTCAGAACTTTGTTCGAAACGGCTATTTTCCAACCGATGAGGAGACACTTCGACGGATTTGTTCCGCTCTTGAGCTACTCGATCCTGATGCAGGGGCAAGGCTGTATGACCCGTGTTGCGGCGAAGGCTGCGCGCTTCATTGGGTGGCTTCCAACCTCGACACGCTTCATGACACTCGAACGACGGTGACCTATGGAGTTGAGTTCGACAAAGGCCGCGCCTGGCACTCGAAGGAGCTTCTCTCGTTTGGGCTCCATGCAGATGCACATGATGTCTTCGTATCTGCGCGATCCATGGGGCTTCTGTTTCTGAATCCACCTTATGGGGCTGTAGTAGCCGACAAAGGTCACACCGGCGATCGGCACTACGACCGTCTGGAAAAGGTCTTCTACCAGGCCGCCGTGCCATCGCTGACATTCGGAGGCGTACTGGTTTTGATCGTCCCGCATTACGTCATGGACAAACAATTCGCGACGATGATCTCCAGGAACTTTGAAGGCGTGCAAGCCTACTTGGCGCCGGAGCAAGAGTTTCGCCAGTTGGTTGTCTTAGGCATCAAGAGACGCTCAGAGTCCCCTGATCCAGAGACGGTGAAGCGCTTGGTTGATATCGGCCAAGGGCAGCTACCAATGGAACTACCGCAAGAGTGGACGACCGCTCCATATCTAATCCCCCACGTTCCAGGCGAGCCCGCATTTATTTCTACAAAGATCGACGCTGAGCAGTTGCAGCTTGAGCTGCAACGCGTGGAGGCATCGACATTGTGGCCGCAGTTCGATCGAGTTTTCTCGAACGGCCAGCTAGCCCATCGCCGCCCACTGTGCAACCTCTCCGACTGGCATCTGGCGCTTGCTCTGGCAGCAGGCCAGATAAGCGGCGTGGTAGAGGGCGACGACGGGACGAAGCTACTCATCCGCGGCGACACGATCAAGGTCAAAGATCAGGAGGTGCAGCTTGAAGAGGCCGATAACGGAGACATTCGAACGACGATCGTGATGCGCGACAAGTTCGTGCCAACGATCGTAGGCATCGACTTCACGCCCGGGCCGGCCCTTGGCCGCCTGGTCAACATCCGCTAAATCTCTTGGGCATAGCAGCTAGTGCTGCGTATTGCCCCGGGGAGAACAGAAGCGATTGCATCATCAGCCCCTTCGTATCCACGAGGGCGCTGCCCTAAGCGCATTCACTTGCGCTTAGGGCAGCGTTTTACGAAGCCCAACGGTACTGGGCCGCTGCCGGCGTAACCGGCGCCCTTTCTTGGTTTGGCTCCATGGGCATCTGCCCAGACCAAGGTCGCATCGACCTGGAGTGTCCTCTAAACCCTTGCGGGCCCGCCCGTTAGGGTGCCCGCTGTCGCTTGGAAATGCCAATGACAACGTCCTCTAAGTTCATCGTGACCCTTGAAGTCGCGTACCAACACGTCATCAAGGTCGGCGTGGTTGCCGACAATGAGTTAGTCGCTTTGCGGCTAGCGGAGTCTGCTTTCGGGAGCGGATCGCTATGGACAGGAGACTGCGCCCTGCAACTCCTCCATGACGACTTCCACGAAGAAGGAGAACGCGTTGACCGGTACGTCTCACCTCTGGGCAATGCCGCTTTTCCACCTCCTGATTCGACCGTGCACGAGCTTGAGCTCCAGTCGAACGCACGTCGCCTTCTCAGCTTTTGCCGAATGGTCTCTGACGCTGCTCCCTCACTGACCGAACAGATCGATCTAGACCGCTTGTTTGACGTGAAGCTGTCGGCACGGTCGATTCAGCAGCTACGGGAACTATTGCCTCACCTAGCGGAAGTAGAGCTCGCTCTGTAACGATCCAGACCTACCTAACTCTTGGAGCAAAACATGATGTATCGCATTCGTGAGCTGCAAGACCTGTATGTGGATGCCTGCATCAGGTTGCCAAGCGGTGATCTCGCGTTTCTTTCGTTCTATGGCAGAGACGGATCAGTACAGCAGCTCTTTGCGTCTCTTCAATTGGGAACTCAAGAGGGAGGCCTACGACAGTTGACGTTGATGACGTCGTCATCAGCCGTCGAAACCGTGGTCACCGTTGGGGATGTGAAGCGTCTCGAAAAGCACACTGGCCGGCTTCCCAAGCAGACTCTTTTCGGTGGACTCTTGCACTGCTGGATCTATGACCCGGCGCTGCTGAAGCCTTCCCGCGCTACTCGTAGTGGCTGGGTGTTGCGCGACTCTCCGGTCGCTCAAGCAACTGACCTGGCGGTTGATCCCGTCTGGGATCTGGTCAAACAGATCTCCGAGGTTCCCCTCTTGGACCACTGGCGTGCGTTCGTGATGAGCGAACTTCGCGCCGACCTGCTGGCCGATCTTGATGACGAGGCCTGCCGGCCGGTGGGGCGCATTCATCCTACATTTGTCCGCCTGCCTAGTGACTTCTCCTCTCGCATTTCCTCTTACGTCCGTAATGGCCAACTGACCCTCCTCGCGGACGCCTAACGGCGCCGCTTCTCCCCTTCCGGGACACCACCCCGGAAGGGGCTGGTGTCTCTTAATCCCCGTTTATTTGGAGCACCACCATGAATGCAATCGTTGACGACGGAGTTGTCGTCTTGGAAGAAGTTCACTCCGATGAAGCCGCGAGCATCCCTCTGTCGGAATTCATCAGTAAGTTTGGCTCTGGCCTGCTACAGGCCGTCCGACGCCAAAACCCCCCAATCTTCGACGAGGCTTCCAACCCGATCTGGGACGGGATCATCAACTCTCTATCGCGGACGCCGTTTCCCGCTCAGCGACGCGTCGTACATGCCTTAACCACCCTTCTGACGCAGCATGCACCAGCCGGCGTCATCAATGCGGAGATGGGCACGGGAAAGACCCTTATGGGCATCCTCGTCGCGACTCTCCTCCATCACGCTGGGTTCCCCCGCACTTTGGTGCTTGCACCCCCCCACTTGGTCTACAAATGGCGGCGTGAAATTCGTGCGACGGTTCCAAACGCGCAAGTCTGGATCCTCAACGGCCCGGACACGCTTCGAAAGCTGCTGCAGCTCAGGAGCATGCGAAGCAAGCCAGTAGTGCCGCAATTCTTCATCTTGGGCCGCGTTCGCATGCGGATGGGGTTCGACTGGCGCCCCGCCTTCGCGACACGTCCGGCTATTTACGACTCGGAGCTCGGCCGCGTGTACAGAAGTGCCGCTTGCTGCCCTCGGTGCGGTCAGTTCGTCTGCGATGAGGAAGGTGCTCCGTTCACTCCAGCGCTAGCAACATCAGCGTTGAACGAGCGGCGAACTGCCTGCGCATGTGGTGAGCGGCTTTGGACGCTAGTCCCCAAACGTGCTACGCCGACGAGCTACCGTGACACGGTCAAGAAGGCGCTTGTTCAAATGCCAACTGTTGGCCCGCGCACCGCGGACAATCTTCTTTCTCGATTCGGCGAAACCTTGCTTGGCGATATGCTGCAGGACAACGTCTACGAGTTCATCAACTTGATGGACGACGAAGGCGACCTGGTGTTTTCGGACCGCCAGGCCAAGCGCATGGAAAGAGCACTGGCCTATACCGAAGTGTCATTCGGTCAGGGTGGCTTTCAACCTACCGAGTTCATCAAGCGCTACCTGCCGCAAGGCTATTTCGGCCTGCTAATCGCAGACGAAGGACACGAGTATAAGAACGAGGGTTCTGCTCAGGGCCAAGCGATGGGAGTTCTGGCGCGCAAGTGCTCAAAAGCTCTTGCGCTTACCGGCACGCTGATGGGGGGCTATGCTGACGACCTCTACCATCTTCTCTATCGTCTGCATCCGCAGATGATGATTGAGGACGGGTTCAACTTCAATTCGAAGGGGTCGATGGCTTCCGCGACGATGGCTTTCATGCGCGAGCATGGGGTCCTGATCGATATTCACAAAGAATCGAATTCAGGATCTCATCGCACGGCAAAAGGGGATAAGAAGACTATCTCGACAGTCAAAGGCCCGGGGTTTGGTCCGAAGGGAATCATGCGGTATGTGGTTCCCTACACGGCGTTCTTGAAGCTTTCCCAGCTTGGTCAAGACGTGCTTCCTCCGTATCGCGAAAGCATGGTGGAGGTGGCCATGTCTGCCGACATGGAATCTGCCTATAAGTACCTTGAGCGAACCTTGGTCGAAGAGTTACGTCGCGCATTGCGCGCCGGTGACAAGTCGCTTATGGGAGTCGTGCTCAACGCTCTCCTCGCGTGGCCGGAATGCTGCTTTCGGCCTGAGACTGTGCGACATCCTCATACGAAGTCGGTGCTTGCTAGCCTTCCCTCACTATTTGGAAATCAGGAGATGTCTCCAAAGGAAGACGCGCTACTGGAACGAGTACGAAGGGAGACTGCAAGAGGTCGTCGCACACTGGTGTACACCACGTACACCGGCACTCGCGACACTTCGGCCAGGCTCAAGGCGCTTTTCGACCAGGCTGGCGTTCGCAGCGCTGTACTTCGTTCCAGCGTGGCCGCCGAGAAGCGGGAAGACTGGGTGATGGAGCAGGTCGATCGTGGGATAGACGCGCTCATCTGCAATCCAGAGCTCGTCAAGACGGGGCTGGATATGTTGGAGTTTCCGACCATCTTGTTCATGCAGACGGGCTACAACGTTTACACGCTGCAGCAGGCTGCAAGGCGTAGTTGGCGGATAGGTCAGACGCGGGATGTGGACGTGGATTTTCTTGGCTATCAGGGCACGGCGCAGATGCGCTGCTTGCAGCTCATGGCTCAGAAAATCGCGGTATCTCAATCCACATCCGGCGACATGCCTGACTCGGGGCTGGACATCCTCAACCAAGGGGGGGACAGCATTGAAGTCGCCCTTGCAAAGCAATTGGTAAGCTGACTTCGTTTTTCTAGCTGGACTGGCCACCCCACAAGGGGTGGCTTTTTTTTTCGTATCTGACGAAAGTAGATGCAGGGGTTCACGAGCAGTACCCCCCCAACCTAATCTGCGTCGTCTATCACCAATTCAGAGATTGTTTCCCACCCGACCTCAACAGAGTCATGCACCGTAGATCCACTCCGTGCGGCTTTTTCAGCTAATTTGAGGTGGTAGGCGTCCCCGAACACTCCCCATGCGTAGAAGCCGATAAATCGTGTGCGATTATCCAGCATATCTTCCAAAAGATCTTGCCAATTCATCGCACCTTCGAGGTGCGTATGGCAACAAGACTTCAGGAACGACTTTGCGTGCTCTCTTATCTCGGTGAGCGATCTGCTCAGGTCAGGGGTCCCCCACATGTTCTTGGTTTTGATAAGAGCTAGATGAAATGCATTTATCCCCTTGTGTGGAGGGGCGCTGTCGCACAAATGAAAAAGATCTCGCATCGGTGAAACATCTACCAACGTGAAGGAGTATGGAGCGTCGGTGTTATTGGTCTTCCAAAGGAACGCAAAACCGTTGCTCCCGAGAGAGATACCACGGCGCGTCATTGCCATGCCGGCCAACCTCATCTGGGCCACATGCGTGCGAGGAAAGCCCGCTTGGGGTGGCTTCAAACTTAAGATGTGGCCCGTCAGGTCGGATGCACTGATCGCTTTTGTGGCGTTGCGGCCGGTGAAAGCGTCGATCTTTTTTATAGACAAACTGACAGCCTCGTCAGGGCCTAAAGCTGGCTCCAGGCAGATGACTGTGCGACCAAACCATACGATTTCATTGAAAACAAAACGTCGCAAAAGGGTGGGCCACTCGCTAGAAATGATGACGCTAACAACATCTGCGGCGGCAATGAATGGCACGTACGTACGCACTGCCGCTGCATAGGCGCCCAGTTCTGTCCCGGCTTCGCGAGTTGCCGCTCGGCGATTCTTCAGTTCAACAACAACTATCGCCCCTTTGTACTGATCATAAAGCACCAGATCGGGCTGAAGCTTGTCGCGCTCATCTGTGGCGATATTTTGGTTCACCACCAATACTTCCACAGCATCTAGGGCGTCCATCGCTCGGCGGTAGCTCTCCAAAAACCGAGTGTCGGCGTGCGTTGTTGGCTCAACAGTCGTGAGGTAATCAGGGTTGATGATCAGTTCGCCGAAGCCCTGGTTATCCCGCCGGAGCCGCTCCACTAACCAGTCCTGCATGTCTCGTTCTTTGGCAAATATCTTTGACGTTTCCACTTGGCACCAGAAGCTTAGTGAGTAAGGAAGATTTTCATCCTGTCGATGCTGCACTCTTCGCCTAGGCAGAGTTTGGGGCAGCGCAAGTCGCCGTATTGGCGGCTGGCCAGTCCTCACCTTAAAATCCGGTATAGAACGTCGACCAAATGATCAGAAACATTAAATGACAACTCGGCTCGCATTTCCAGTCACGGACAACATCCCAGCACGACTCGCCATCGAGCAGTCGAACAACTAAGGGCAGCGAGATACTCGCATGAGCCACCCATCTTTTTCGGCCCCGCCTGCGCGAATCTCTAACAACACGATCATCGTTTTCGATGGGCTTTTGGACGATGATGACCCGACAGCTAAACTCGTCCATAACTTTTTGGTGCTTGAATGCGGCGTCGCGGAAAACCCGCCCCAAGTCCGCTATGTCCGGGTGCCTACCTCTGGACACCTACTCAATGAGTTGGAAAAGCTGGCAACAGCCTGTCGTGATGAAGGCGTGCGCCCGATCATTCAGATAGAGTGCCATGGAGATCCGAACCTTGGGCTGGTTTGGGGCGCGGACGGCCGAAACGGTACCCTTCCATGGAAACACCTAAGCGAAACTCTGCGCAGAGTGAACATTTCTGCCGATGGAAACCTTGGCGTGCTAACCGCGTGCTGCTTTGGGATCCACGCAGTCGCCCCTCTGGATGTCAGGCGAACCACGCCATTCTTCTTCCTGGTGGGACCAGACGACACGATCTACTCCAGGCCGCTGCTTCGTGAGACTCGCACCTTCTACGCACATTTGATCCGCCATTCGAATCTGTCAGAAGCCTTCACCTCGCTGAATGCTTGCAAGTATTTCTTCGCAGTTCCTTTCTTCTATATTGCTGCAGCACGTGTGTATCAGAAGATCGGCGGGCGTGGCCGTCAAGGGCGTATCGAGCAACTCGTAACCCTCGCACGCTTCAGGAACGGCGCCACCTCTCCGAGGCCAGAGCAGCTTAGGGAATGGAGACGCGTGTTTAAGAGCAATATGACCGATGGCAGTCTAAGCGACAGATTCTTGGTGTACGCACAGGACTTCCTTGGCAGCAAAGCAAAGGGGGCAGAGGTGCTGAACAACCTATTCGCCTGGGTGAAGAGCCTGCCCTCCAACCGAATAATTCGGCAATCAACCCCCCGGGCCTAGCCCAACAACGAAGACCTGCGGCTGCAACTGCTGGCCGCCTACTTTTCCCGACAAACGGCTTGAGCTTCGCTCCATACGTTTGAAGGCGGCACCGCGGATCAAAGCCAGTGCTGTTGGCCCAACCCCAATGTGGACATACCCACGCATGACTAAGCATCAAATTGCATCTAAAACGGTTGAGCAGATCAAGGCAAGACTGCATCTCGCGCAGCGAATACTCGAAGATTCCGATAGCTTGCCTGGCTGGTCGTTCAATCCGAATGTGGACAACTTTGCACACGAGCGGCATGAAAGGGAAGCGTTGACGGAGTATTTGCTTCTGACATGCTTCGATAAGTTAGGACAGCACAGGGACTTTATGCCATTTGCGAACTGGATCAACAGTCAAAAGTCGCAGGCTAAGTCTGAACGGGCAGCGGCTCTCGAGAGTCTCCGCAATCAACAGGACTGCTGTGATCCCGAAGCCATGACACGAGTGCTACTAAAGCGCCACTCAGAATTGTATGGCGTGGGCGCGGCGTTTGAAGCAGGGATTGAGCACCTTCCTGAAGTCGCCCGAGCACACTTGTTGGATGCAATTCGAGTGTCAAAACTACCGCCCGAGGCAAAAGTAAACCTAAATACCAGTTACCCATCGAAGCCCATTGACGATCCGAAGGAAGAGCACCGTTTGAAGGTCCGTTACCTCTACTCTCGGCGCAACTCTTTCACGCACAATCTTGCGCAGTTCCTAGGCGCTTCGACGCCTATGTTATCGGCGTGGCCGCTAAATGGTCAGACGGTCACACCCGAGACCGTTGCACCCGGTGCATCGTGGTCAGTGTACGTGATCGACAAATCGCTAGCGTACGGCGGCACGCCCTCTGAACGCCGCCCTTACGGAGAGGACGAATTGTTGAATTTCACACTGCGGGGTTGGCCGTTCGTACTTTTTGAAGTGCTGTACTACGCAATTGACATTCCCTTCGATCGCACGTCCATCAATTTGAAGTTTTCAGTTATGGCGACGCAAGGCGATCAAGTTGATTATTTGAATTCTGTCGCGCATTCTGACCTCGCGCATACAGTTCATGAAAGATATGGCGTTCATCTACCCAAGGGGCTACGCGTGCCAGATCATGTATAGCCATTGTGAATGGCGCCCAGGTCACGCATTGTTGCGCGGCGATTTTGCGGCGCCCTGCCCTGCTCTACAAGCGCCGGTGCGACTTCTCGGCCAATTTGCCCCAGGAGGTTCACTTTCGTCCTATCTACGTTGGACACTTGACAGGCGTTGGTGGCCATGCACACCGAATAAACGCGCACCGACAACTTCTAAAAATGGTGCTGCTTTGCCTTGCGGCTGAATTCCGGGCATGCATCATTGAAGTGGACCTCAGGCCATCCACGCCAGGTTTGACTCTAGGCGCGACGCCGAGTGCGGTGCTGGCCGGGCCCCACCCGTTCAACGACGCTCAATTTGGAAGGTGCTGCTGTACGGCGCTGAGCTAGCAGCACCTACACGCCACCCGGCCGCACCTTCTCAAGTACTCGAACGATATCCAGAAAGTCTAACTCCGTGTATGCCATCGTTGTCCGCACATCGTCATGCCGCATAGCCTTCGCGATCACACGCACGTCAACGCCCATCGCGGTCAATTGCCTGCCGAATGTATGCCTCAGCCAGTGTGTTGAAGCGCGCTCAAGCAGGCCCGCCTCTTCATCCCGACCGGCGTCACGAAGCCGCAATGCGCAACCTTGGAAGGCGCTGGTGAGTATGTCCCAAAGTGTCGCTCGCCTCCGTATCTCTCGCCACAGCCGCTGACTGCGACGTCCCACCACTGACGACGGGTAAGGGCACACTCCTTCCACTTTCCGCGTGCGCGGCGAGAGAATGAGTGCGGTAGGATCTCCGCAGACGGGCTCCGGTGGAAAGCTGAATGCGTAGCGGTAGGCACGCAGATCTTCCATGACGTTCGATGGCAATGCTACCCGCCCAATCTTTCTGCCCTTCCCATATCTCACAAGCAAAGACCAGTGGGCGCGCCCGGACTTCGGATCCGCATAAAGCTCCACGTCTCCCATGTTGGCCAATACAACTTCACTCGCCCGCATCCCCGTGAACTGCAGCAGATGAAGAATGAACCGATCTCGCAGAAACATCAGCTTCTTCTCCACTGATGCACGCGAAACCTGCTCCATCGACTCCAGAACTTCCTCGATCAAATCCGGGGGGACAGCGTGGCGACGCGGCGCATCGCGCCCAACCCCACCGCCACTTCCGATAGACGCCATTGGATTCGCACGTCTATACCCTGCCTCAAACCAAAACTTGAGTAGTGCATGCAAGACCTTCTGGGCGTTCGCGAGTGCCGACGCTCCGAGCCTGCTTCGAAATGGCGTCCAGTCGAGATCACCGGTGCGCGCGGTGCGCCTACCGCAGACATGGTCACCCGACCTCTCGCGCAAGAATGCAAGGTAGCGGGTCACGTCAGGGATAGACCACCGGCTAGGCCCATCCGATCCGACCAGGTTGCAGTACCACCGGATGCGCTGAATCTCGCGCCGATAATTCGCTAGGGTATGAGGACTTACAGGCGGTCTACGCGCGGCCAGCACCTCTAGCCAGCGCTCCGCGGCGTCCCAGTCATCGCGAACCAGCCCCAGGACGCACGGAACGGCCTCTGAGCCGCTCGTAATGGAAGAGGCCGGGGTAGGTGCCACAGCGTTCATCGCGACGCTCCCGCAGCCCCTAGCGCGGCTCGTCTGTATGAATCCAACAGCGCTTGCTCTTCCTTGCGCAGTGCCTGCAATCCTTCATAGCGTTCTCGCCATAGCCGGCTTTCCGCGCGTGCCGCTTCGATTGCCCGCAGCGCGAAAGCACGCCCGCCCTGCTCAGCGTGTGTGACCTGCGTCACCGTATTCACAAGCGCAGCCATCTTATCCGCCAGGGCAGAGAGGGCACGGTCAGCGCTGTCAACCTGCCCAAGCGCGCGAGCCAATTCGCACTGTTGCGCGCTCATTGCCGCCTCCAATCGAGCTTTGTCTGCCTCAAGCACCTGGCGTCGGCGGCGACTCTCCTCAAGCTCGATCGCGAGCAGACGAACAGGTGTAGGGTCCTCCTGACGCGCCGCGACCTGCGCCGGCGCAACCGCAGCGCAGGTATCGTAATCAGCGTCGGTCGACGGTGTCCGCGCCATGGCCTTCTGGACACCCACCAGCACGGACAGGATGGTTTTGGTAGACGGGCTTCGCCTCGGCGCGTACGCTCGCAGAATTCGCTGGTACGTGGGAACGCCATACAGGCGCCCCGTAACCTGCAGTACCGCGTTTACTAGCCCACCAAGAAACGCGCGGTTATCCGCTACCGCCGGATACGCTTCCTGCAGGCGCCCGACGGCGACCATTATGCGCCGTGCCTGGTCGTCTGTTAGCTGAAAGGACGGCCTACCCATTACCGGCTAACCTCCAAAACCACGATCATGAAAATCGTCATATTTATGACGCCTTGTTTTCTGTACCGTACACACCGCGCAGTGTGTACGGTAGAACCGCCAGTCGGGCCGATGAGCAGCAGCGGCCTCATCCAACCCAATCCTGGCCATCCAACCGCTGGCGTCTTTCAACGGCGAGGATCGCGTCCATCAACCCATCCACGAGTTGCCGCATTCCTTCAACATCAAGGGTCGCCGACATAGGCCCGCGCCCCTGGGCTGTGCCCAGGTCGATTGATAGGGATGCCGTTGAAGACGCATGCAACGCACTCTCGTCGAATCGGAAAGACACCTGCCCCATCGTTCCAATTGCCGCTCTGAACGGCACTTGCACCCTAACGTTTCCCATTGCCCTTCTCCCATTCGAAATGACGGCAATTCGGAAACTTGCTGCAGCCCAGAAAGCGCCTGTCCGAGGTGGAGGAGACACGGCTTACAAGCTTGCCGGCCCCGCAGGTCGGGCACGCTGCCCCTGTAGAACTCGCCAAGACCTCACGGCCGGCAGAGGCATTCAATACTTCCGCAGTTGGCATCGACGCCGCAACAGACGCTGCACGAACCCCCGGCTTACCGCCCTCGTCAGGTTGCGTGTGTTTGCACTCTGGGTAGGCGCTGCATCCCCAGAAAGCTCCTTTTAAGCCCTGCCGCAGGCGCAAAGGCTTACGGCACAGCGGGCATGGGTATGCCTTCTGCGTTCCCCCGGGAGTGACACCCGCGCCCTTGCCGGCCCCGGCGCGCGGATCGAATTCGAACTCCAGACGTCGTTCTTGATTGAGCTTAAGCCTGGCACTGAACGACCGCTTCGCCTTGCTAACGAATCCCTCCAGCACCTCCGTCTTACCCACGCTGTACAGCTCTTTCAGCTCCTCACAAGACAACTCTCGCCCGGCCACCAACCGATCCTGCCGAAATCCGCAACCGGCGCTGCACGAAACCTGACGGGCGCTCGCCAGCAGCGGCGCCTGGCACCGGGGGCAAGGCGCGTTAAGAGCGGTCGTTGGCGCTGCCGGCACCGCAGCCGCCCTGGCCTTCAGCGTCTCGACGAGGCGACGTGCAAACTGCGCGGTCTCAGTCATGAAGAGCGATCGCTCGTACTGTGCACGCTCCATAAGACGAAGCTTGGATTCCCAATCGCCGGTCATCCTGGGCGACGTCAGCTCTTCAAGGCCATTGGCCTCCAAGAACTGTACAAGCTGAATGCCCTTGTCCGTGGGAACCAGGTACTGCTCTTTTCCCTGCCGCCGCAAATAGGGCTCTATCGAACGCTTGGCCCGGTCTTGATCTGCCAGGAGCACCTCGATAATGGACGCGCGCGTAGCGGGCGTACCAAGGCCGCGCTCTCGCATGGCTTCGCGGAGGTCGTCGTCCTCCAACAACTTTCCGGCAGTTTCCATTGCCCCCAGCAGCGTTGCCTCATTAAACCGAGTTGGGGGCTTGGTCTTCTGAGCAACGAGCTTTACATTCCGGTTTGCTGCGGTTTCTCCCTGCACCAGTGAACAAAGCGACGGCGCCTCGTCCTCTGCGTCGAGGTCTCGCCCATAGACTGCCATCCATCCAGCTTCTTGAAGCACCCGGCCTGTAGCGGTGAACTCTTGCCCGGACACGACCGTCGTCCGCTCAGTCTTGGCGAATGACGCCGGCGGATGGAAGGCCGCCAGGAACCTCCGAACAACCAGGTCGAAGACCTTTGCTTCGCCGTCGGTCAAATCGCCCGGAAGTCGCCCCGTCGGGATGATGGCGAAGTGATCGGAGATCTTTGCGTTATTAAAGATTCGCTTGTCCTGACGGACCCAATTATTGGAAATAATCCGTCCAGCATGCTCACCGTATGCGCTATTCGCAAAGGCTTCGACGACTGCTCCAGCCTTGCCCACATAGTCCTCTGGGAGCGCGTTCGAGTCCGTCCGTGGGTAGGTGAGAGCTTTGTGCTTCTCGTACAGGGCCTGGGTCAAGTCCAACGTCTTCTTCGCGGAGAACTTAAACCGCTTGTTGGCCTCTCGCTGGAGCGTCGTCAAGTCGAACAACTTGGGAGGACCGCTTGTGACTATCTTGGACTCATCGCGCACCGATGTGGGCGGAGTTGCCCGGCACATTGCCAACAAGGCGTCTGCCTTGGCTTTATCCCATATGCGGTGTCTCGAATCCCCCGCGGAATCCCCTGCGTCAATGGCCGGCCCACGCCAGCGGGCAACATACTCCCCTGCGTGCACCGCAAAAGTCGCGTGCAACTCCCAATATGGCCTCGGTATGAAGGAGCGAATAGCGAGCTCTTGGTGGACGACAATCGCAAGCGTTGGCGTCTGGACTCTGCCGACGGAGTTTCGCTCCCGCCGATCAGTCTGCACTTCGACCAGGGCGGAAACCGCCCGGGATCCATTTATGCCAACCAGCCAGTCTGCCTCCGAGCGGCTCCGCGCCGCATCGCCCAGCCTGGCAAAGGCGGATGCAGGCCGAAGCCCCTTAAATGCCTCACGGATCGCCGCAGAAGTCATGGACTGAATCCACATCCGAAACACCGGCTTTTGTGCCTTGTGGAACTCGTAGATCAGGTTAAAGATAAGCTCGCCCTCGCGGCCTGCGTCACAAGCATTGACCACCTTGGAGACGTCGGGCCGCGCAATCAATTTCCCGAGTAGTTTGAGCTGATCTACGGTGCCCGGAATGGCACTGAGAGCGAACTGATGTGGAATTCGGGGCAGGCCCCCGAAGCCCACGGAGGGATGGCCAGATTCAGGATCGGCGATCTGCACCAAGTGTCCGATACCTGAGCTGACGACGAACTGTTCACCTTCCAGCCAGTTTCCGACCTGGCGGCACCCGCCGATTGCCGCAGCGATATCGCGCGCAACGGATGGCTTTTCGGCAATGATGAGCGTCTTCATCAGTCACGCTCCCGAAGGATATTCCGCGGCCAATTCGAGCGCTGTGCGCCGCCCCGTAGGAAGGACGCCCGCGTCATCTCCTCGCGCCCCAACCTCCGGGCCACCGAAACCACGCGCCAGGCGCAGGAGCAGACCGCGTACCCGCCGAGATAGGCAATAAGGGCCCTGTTCCAGGGAAGCGCCGCGAAGTCGGCGAGCATCACATAACCAATCTCGCCAACTGACGCAAGATTGGAAAAGAAGCTCGCCAGAAGCGCAACAGAGCAAATCACTCCCAAGACCGCCGACAGCCGGAGACGAGCTCCTGTCACGACGTTGCACGCCCTCTTCGCGACGACAACAGTCCCCACACTCGCCTCAAGGGCGGCGATGCGCACGTATGCGACGCGCTGACCAATAGAATCACCCATGTTTCGCCTCTACGCCGCTCGCGCCATCGGATTTGCCGTCATGCCCTTGATAACCACAACACCGCCGCTGAGCCTGAGCAGATCCTCAACCTTCCGCTTGGCGTCCTGGAGGTTGTAGGCGACATCAGTCTTGTCAGCCGTCTGCCACCAATACCCGACCGAACCAATCAAATCCACCCTACCCAGCACACGCTGCTCTTTGCCCACTCGCAGGACGTGCGATTCCCGGAATTGCTCCCACTTCGGCCTTCTCGTGCTGATACGCATTTTGATGTCCTCCATGCCAGAAGTGGGCAAGCCACCCCTGGCCGATTGAATAAGGTTTAGAAAGCGGCCGGTGCCGACTCGGTCGCCCTTTGTGCGTCAGGCTGTGCCTTGGCGCGGTACTGGACGGCCTCGACGCGCTGCAGGCCCAAGGTGACTTTCTCGGCGTCCATGCACACGCCGGCCTCTGCCTGGTTGCTTTGCTCATTCACCCACGGCCGGACATAGGTCGCGCCGATGACGTTGACAGACGCCCCAACTCGCACCACCTCGTAAACCCGCTTGGCCGTTCCTTCATGCCAGATGGTCACCTGGACAGGAAACGTCCGCGTGTCGTCTTGCACGTACCCGCCATTACCGTCCGACTTGTATTCCGAGCACATCACGCGCAGTTCGCAAATCTGACGGTCCTCACCTTTCACCTTGACGGTTTTCAGAACGGGATTCGTCAGAACGTTCCCGCTCATTTCGCTTCTCATAGCCATATCAATGCTCCAAAAAAGTTGGTCCTCGTTAGGTTGGTGCCGCTGGGACAGAGTCAGTCGCCCCGCTTAAGCGGAATCAAGGTTGCTGGTTTCGTTCATAGGGTTTCGCGTTTTGCTGCAAAACAGTCACGCGCGCGGCGCGATCCTCATATGCACTGAGGGCCCAAGCCGCGAGAGAAAAGAAGAGGCAAGATCCGACAAACGGTATGCGCCATACTTCGGCGTCCGTCAGGAAAAGAAAGATCGCCCATACGAGCATGCCGGCCCCAGCTACACCGCTAGCAAACGTGGCCGCTGCCAGCAGATACCGGAGCAGCGTATCCATCGCCGTTTCGCAACAGAGGTTCGGATTAAGCATCGCCCTCACCTCTGCCCGAACTGTTTTGCAGCAAAACAGGAGAGACCTCTGCAAAGCCGGTTCTCTGGCGCAGCGCCCCATTCCGCAGGTACGACTCCACCTGGTCGACCGCCTGGCGCAATACACTTTCCAACACGTTGAGCTCCGCCGCCCGAACTTCGCAGTTTCGAAAGTGCTCTACGACCGATGGCGGCAGCCCAGCCAAGCTTTCGCGCAGAGCCTCGAAGAGCACGTACCGCGCTTGCCCTCGAATGCACCAGCGAAGTCGCATGCGGCCCAATGCCCCTCGTCCGCGCTCCTCCACCACGCGCAGGTAGCACCCGGCCTCGAAACGGGTCGTATCCTGCGCCAGAGCGTGCATGGCATCCCTGATCTGCGCCACCGAGTTCGCAAACTGCCGCGACAGGGAGCGGAACGCTCCCTTACCCTTAAAGGCTTTTATGTCCACAGATACGGATGAGCTCGAATGGGACGGAACGCTGACAGCCGTTCTCGCAACCACCAGTTCATGAGGTGTCGAACAACCGGCCTCGGGGGACCAAGCAGCATTTGCAGCAGGGAATGACATCGTCGCCTCCACCTAGGCCAGCAAGTTCTTATCCACGCCTGCCGTGACCTCATCCGTCAACGGCACGGCATCCAGGAGTCGCAGCTCTGCCGCCGAGAGGTTCAGCCGACGCTTCGTGTGCCGAGGTGCGTCTTCGCCCATGAATACGGCTTTGGGCACGTCTCCGAAGATTGTCTTGACAGCCTGCACACGCTGCTGGGCCATGACATCGGCCCCGGCCACAAAGTCGACGCGGCTAAGCGCGACGAGTTCATCCTTCATTAGGTACTTCTGCCAGTACAGAACACGCTCGAATACGCTCCTGCACTTGTGTTTCACAGATTGCAGCAGCGCGTGTCCCTGACGCCCGGATACCAGGTCGCGTCGCTGGGCGCTCTTCAAAACGCGCGTGAAATAGTCCACCTCAACGATTAGCAAGGCCACCATGTAGCCGTAGGGCGATGCGAAACCAAGCTGCATCTGCGCCGGCTCCCGCGATTGAAGAACCGAGTACGTCAGCCCTTTGGCCTTCATCTCGTCCAGCTTCTGCAGAAGCTGCGCCTGCTCCGCTCTGGTGTATGCGCGCACTTCTTCAATGCGAGACTTCGTCTCGACCAGCGCCCAGTCAGCGTACGGATTGTCATTCGACGAGAGAGACCAAAGCGATCGAAGCGCCGCGGCTACGCGCTTCCCCCCTGCGATCGGCGCGCCTTGCTTGCCCGGCTCGACCGCCTTGCCCATGAACAGTCGAAGTGCCTCCAACGTGTGGAGGGACATCACGTCCTGACTCTCGGCGACAAGAGAGGGCAGCGACTTTATCTGGCGTGCCTCCAAATTTCCCACAAGAGGATCAGCACCTGCGCGGGCCTCGTGAGACTGCTGCATGCGCTTGAACTCGGCATCTCGTTCGTAGTAGAGCTGCAACCTACCGAACAGCGGATTTGCGGGATCGGGATCATCTTCTTTGAGCAACGCGCCAAGAATCCGGCGCTCGCCCGCCAAGTCGTAGCGATCAGGGAAAGGGGAGGTGTCTTCCGTCGCAAACGCGGACAAGGAAGTATCAACCGCCATTTTTTTCGGTGCCATCAGGCGCTTCTCCGTTGGTGAATATGTTTTTGGGTGATGCTGGCCCACGACGTTGAAAGGCTGCTCCACGACGGCGCTGCCATCGCGCGGAGCACTTCCCGTGTCGGCATGTTTTGCTGCAAAACAGTCATGGCCGTGCCTGCCTTTCCGCCATGGCCGCACGAAGCTCTGCGATGCGGGCTCGGCCCTCTGCCTTGGAGGAAGGTTGCAACGCCGGTGAGACGTCCCCCATGACCCCTGCTTCTGCCGCACGAACCGATGCCGTAACTGCCGCGAGGTTGCGACGGCGTTGTGCCTCAAGGTGGGCAAGCTCGGGCACGAAGCGCCCTTGTTGGGCCAAGAGCACAAGCCGCCGCAAGTACCCAAGGGGGTTCTCCACGGTCTGCTTTCGTGCACGCGCAGCGAACTCGTCCAGCAAGGTCTGTCGTACCTCGTCCGGGGCGTAGCCAAGAATGGTCATTGCGCCTTGCCTGCCGTCAGGAGCAAGCACGTCTGGCCAAAGAAGCGATTCCAATCCCACCACCACCGATGTGTTTTGCAGCAAAACGGTGTCTCGCGCGCTCGCGTGGGTTGTGGTCGTTGCTGTATTCGAAGATGTAGTCGTACCTCTTATAGAAATGGACGAATTCGGCAAACTGCCGTGGACGCTTCCAGCAATCTGCAATGGATGATTCCCGCAATCTGATATTTCCGATTTGGCATTTCCAGCTTGCTGATTTCGTACATTGGGCCGTGCGACCCCTTGTTTCGGCGCGATCGCCATCCCGTCGCCCGTGGCCATCTGAAAGGCCTGGTGACGACGAGTGGTAGCTATACCTTCGACCTCGGCCTTCTTTTGAGTCGCGGCCTGGGAGGCGAACTGCTCCTCCAGTAATTCGCACAGCAGAGCCGGATCGACCTGCGTGTACACGCGTTTCGCGCCCCGGTTCAGGTGAAACTCCTGCACAAGGCCGAGGTCTTTCAACCGGTCCTTCGCGTTCTCCAAGGACCGACGATTTAGCGCGAGGTCCTCTTGCCAGTTCAATGCCGTCAAACTGAACCAGGGATAGCCCGACTCGACCGACCTGCGTTGCAGTTGAAGCAGGCGCGATAACAGCAAACCTGCATTTACCCCACCCGTCACGTCTGCCAGGATTCGGTGATATGCCGTTGTGGGGCCCAGGAGATCGCGTACGGCGCGTTCAGGGGCCCGCATGAACTCGAATGTGAGCTCCACTGGCAGGGCCTCCTTACGGCAGACCTCCAAGGCTCTCGCTATGTTTGGAAGGTTCATCCGGTACCACAAGGTGGCGGGTCGGCCTGCAAGTGTCTCCTCCACGAACCCGAGAGTGCGGAGGCGGCGCCGCGCTGTGTCCAGTTCGGCACGAGAGAGCCCTGTCTCAAGCCACCACTGCTGTTGAGTCTTGAAAATCCAGCCGTTGGTCTGAGCCACGTCCCGCCCGGTTCGGGTCCAATGTGCGAGTTGAGACAGTACGATCGCCGCCTTCGGATTCCCGGTCATGCGTGCCAAGAAAAGTCCGAAAGCGATAGGCCGGCTCTGCTTCAAGGCCAGCCAGAGACGGTCGTAGGCGAAATTGGACGACATACGACGGTCAGCTACTGAGAACTGGCGATGGACGCGCCAGCGCAGCATTGGCGGCTTGCAGACGCAATTCCCGATCTACCGCCATCCAGTTGACTCGCACCGCAGTACGAGGCGGCATTCCGGTACGGATGCTCTCAAGAAATCCCTTGCGCTCTAGTAGCTTGCGCGCAGTGAGCTGCTCCTTGTAGGACAGGCCGAGGCGCGCCCGCCAGTCGGCCGCGTCAAGGTAGACCCAGTCTCCCTCCAATTCAACGAGGTCGGACTGGGTCGCCAGATCGCTAAGGATCGCAGCGGCATTTAGACTTCCCGCGAGCTCGACGAAAGCACGGTGGATTGTGATCGGGGCGTCCAGTACACGCAGAAGATAGTGCTCATTGGCCTGGTCGCGCTGAATCGCCGTGCTCGCACCATTCTTAGCAGCGTATCGACGTCCATAGGGATCGAGCGCAAAGTCCCATGTGGTCATTGCTGGCTCCCGTCAAACGAGGCAGTCCCTTCGTTGTGAACGAACAGAGGATCATTCGCGGCGCCGCGGCATGCTCCATCCTTACCGAGCAGAAACCAGCAGAGGGGCGCAGAGCGAGCAACATTGCTCCGAACATCTCTAGACATGGGGTAACACGTTATCGGTAGGGAACGCTTATCCACGACCGCCCCTCCCGAAGCCAGCGCGGCCGGACATCGCCTTCATCGGAGGCTGATCGGCGGCCCGTTCGACGACGCGTCGCATTGCGAGCGTGTACGCGAGAGGACGGAACGCCGGCGTGCCCTTAAGAACGGTGACAGTAGCAATATGGTCATCGCCGTGGGCTGGCGCGGGCACGCAGCCTTGAATCTTTGGTGAGTTCATCAGCGGTCTCCTGCTAACGCTGGTTGAGCGCTGCAAACAGCGTAAGAAGCGTGTGATTGGGAAAGGCGTCGTGCAACGCGAGATAGCGTTCGCGCACGTCGGAGGTCGCCTTCTGCAACTCCTTCCAGATGCTGTGAACGCGCAGGTACTCGCCCGGATCCAGTTCGACTGCAGGACCTGGCTGGCTCAATCGCATGTGTGTACGCAACTGCTCGACTTCCGTCGTCGGTATCGACGGAAACAGCGCGCGAATCAGCGATCCGCTGGCTTGGGCACGTAGAAACCTTCGAAGCTGCTCCATCAGCTCCTGACGTTGTTGGTACTCGCTTTGCTGTGCTACCAGCGCGTCGGGATCTACATAGATTCGGACCGACACCGCAGGCAGCATTGCGTCAAGTCCACGATCACGAAGTCCGGCCAGAAGTAGCTGCGCCGTCTGCGGTGGGATCGCCCCATCGGCGCATGCGCGCCGGCGGATCTGTTCATTCAGCTCGCGTAGGGCCTTACGCTTGAGCGTCGGATGGGTCAGTTCCATGAAATTCACGACACACCTCCACTGAGCTCTGCCGGCACACCCACTGAGTTCCAGAAGGACTGCGTGGAACGTTCAGGGAAAGCCTGGTTGAACTGACGGACGGCTTGAATGACCCGGAGGTACACCAATCCTGTCGCATCGCTGGCGTCCGTCATCCGTCGCACTACGTGGTAAGAGCCATCGGCATAGACAGGATCTCCCAGCATCGTTTCGCAGGCTTCCTGCCAGGAGTCGGTGCAATCTGCCTGCCTCTTGAACTCGCAGTCCGGAATGACGAGAAGGCCGGCAGGAGTGTTTTGCTGGGAGAGGAGGACGAGCCACCACCACGCGTAGTAGCGCTCAGCGAAGTCTCCGCCCTGTAACGCCTGTTCTTGCAACGACCCCAGCCCGCCGCCGACGTCTACGGGGATCTCGACCATGAAGCGCAAAGGCAGCTCGTCAATCGAGTGCAGGCAGCCTTGAAGGCCGCTGGCCATTACAAGCTCATCCAGCGCGTGCCAGAGCTCGCGCTCGGCGGCACCTCGGTCATCGACCTGAGTTTGCGCCGCGCCGGTTTGCGACCCGGCGGATTGAGCCTGAGGCTTCTGTTGCTGATTGGGTACCGGCTGTCCTGATTTTTCGCTGTGCTCTGCCGGGGTCTTCTCCATAGTGCCTGGCGTAGGCGGATGAGCGGAGCCCTTGTCTCCGCCAACTGCAGCTTCGCCTTCTTCGGAAGTGCTGCCATGGGCAGACGTGGGCTGTTTTGCATCGCGCACCAGGCTGGCCGCGTCAATATCCGAATTCGCTTGAATTGCCAGCGCTGCACGCTGGAGCTCGTCCACAGTCAAATTCGCGCGCTGCGCGAAGTTGTCGTCAAGCCTGACACTGAATGCCCCAAAATCCAGCGATTTGGTAGCGACGTAACGCTCGCGCATGTGGCCGACAGCGAGCGTCCAGGCCTCTTCAAGGGCATCTTCTGCACCAAGTTTCGCAGCAATCGGGGCCAACCGACTGCGTGCCGGTATGAAGCGGTCTTGCACGTCCCGTCTGGAGAGGTGATTGGCTGCGCAGGCCAGGTCGGCGAGATGCTTCATGGTGAAGCCGTAATGACTGAGGAGCGCTGGAGAGGCTTGTATGCCTTCGTTCGTCTTGAGGTGCTCTGTGAATTCCCGCAAGCTCATTGCGGCACCCCGCTCGCGCTCCACTTCCTGCTTAAGGTCAAAGGTCGACCGGGCAGCGTCCCAAAACAGCAGGCCTGAGCGCTGGTCGTTCTCCACCATATGCGCCGCGAGCAAGGCTGCCTCGCCGCGATACGGAACCTTGACGAAGTCCATGTGCAAAAACTGCATTTCGCCTTCAGCGACGAGTTCCTGCAGGATCTCCAAGCGAGTGTTACCGCCTTTGGCCGGAATGTGATGCTTCTCCCCCGGCCTTTGAGTCACCGCGATCATCTGGTCGAGTCCGCGCTTGCGAATCGACTCTTTGATCTCGTCAAACTTTTCATTACGGACCGTTCGCGGATTCCGTTCGTATAAGCGGCAATCATCCCGAACGTTGAGGGTGATGACGTTTGTCACCGCTGACTCGATCGCGGCGGGCTCGGGCGATCTTTCGCTCAGCCGCGAAGCAATCATCTGATCCAGGTTTACTTTCTTCATTGCGGGCTTCATCCGTGGCCCCTCAGAGTAGGCAGCTTGTCATCCTCGCCGGCGAGGGCGGTGGCCATGAAAAGCAAGTCATCCTCACCAAGTACGCCGAGGTTTCGGTACGCGCTCACGGCGCCCAGCACAACGCCCAGATGCAGGGCGCGCTCGGACGATCCGGCCGCTGCGCGGTGCAAAAGATCCAGCTCAGTGCCGAGGTGCTGGAGAGCTAGTTCCTTGTTCGTGCTCACGCCTCGATCCCCCCCGAGCTGATCGCGGACCACGCTTTCAAATAGGGCACAGGGTCCGGCACGATAAAGATGGGTCGGTGGACGCAGCGGTGGAGGACTGGGTCCTCGAAAATGCGCTCCGCTTCTGTCTTCGACACCCCCATGAGGCGCATTTCGCTGAAGCTGACGACTTCGGACGGAGCCGTTACCGCGGCGTCGAGCCCAATGGGGCGCATCGCGAGGAGAGCTGTTTGGACGACGGCCGCAGCGCGTGCACGTCGCATTTCGAGGGGCGCGTGGTCTGTAGACACGGCCACGTAAAACGTCAGAGGCGGCTGCTCGCCTCCTGCTGGCGCCGTTGCTCGGAACACGTCTCCGATGTCCGGCAGTTCAGGCAGTCGATTTGCTCTTTTCATCGATCAGACCTCCGACTCACTGGCCTGGCCCTGACCGTCCACGTAAATGCCGTTCAGCGCGGGGAAGAGCTCCCACGCCAGGCGGTGCATGACGTCCCAGGGTGACTTGTCACCCCGGCGGCGGTCATATTGGTGAACGGGGAGCCGTGCTGTTGTCGCAGCGGTATATGCGGCAGCATGCGGGACGACCGTTTCAAGAATTCCCTTCACCTGCCGATGGCCGAGGAAGCTCCGGCGGATCTGATCTGCCACTTGGCGCGCGTTGTTGTTGCGCTCCAGTGCGCTGATGACGACGTACAGCTCCCCACTGCGGAAGTCCGAACCGAAGTCGGAAAGACTGTTCAGAGACTCCATCATGCGGAGCGTGCCATCAGCGAATTCAGCCGCAGACAAGACATCAGGTTTGATGGGAGACAGGATGACGTCCGCCGCCATCGCCGCCGTCTTCTGCAGCTCGCCGGCTGCGCCCTGCGTGTCGATGATGATCACGTGATACTTCTCGACGGCGGCCGACCGCCGTACGGCCCGACGCATTATCAGCAGACGATCTTCACGATCCTTCAGCCACGTTTGAAGATTTCCAGCGACAGCGTCCGAGCAAACGATGTCGATTCCAGCAATCGAGGTCTTGCTAATGCAGTCTTCGGTGACGAGACCGCCGCGAGTGATTACACGCGTCAGACCGTGCTCCGCGCGCTGGTCGATGGGGTAGTACTTCGTCAGGCTGTTCTGTTCGTCAGCGTCTATTAACAAGACCCGCATGCCGAAGTCGGCAAATATCCCGGCAAGATTTGCGCAGGTTGTGGTCTTCGTGACTCCACCTTTGGTGGACGCGACCGCGATCACGTGTGGCATGGCGTTCCTCTATTTCGGCGTGGGGCCTTTAGGCCCAGTTGCGCGCCCGATGAAGGGCAGGTATCGTTAAGCTATAGACAATAATTTCTAAGACAAAATTGTCTAATGAGGTGCAAAGCTATCCGCCCTCAATCAATTTGTCAAGGAAGGACAGAGAATGGAATATTCGGAATTTGTTGCTGCGGCGTTGAAGGGACGCAGCGTGAACAGCATGGCGAAGGCGTGGGGAGTCCAGCAGCGCACCCTTGACCGCTACGTCAAGGGAACGCACTTGCCGGACTATCACACTGCTATGCTGATGGCCCAGGAGGCTGGTGTCGCGATCGACACCACATTTGTCCTGCTGGCCCGAGAAGAGAGCAAACGCAAAAAAGCCGGCGTCGCTTTCACGATTCCGGCTATTGCTGCTGGTGTCGAGAACACCACCAAAAATTCGACCACAGATAAGTGGTCGGGGCGAGAGGATTCGAACCTCCGACTCCTGCGTCCCGAACGCAGTACTCTACCAGGCTGAGCTACGCCCCGAGTCTTACTACTTTTGGCCTCAGTACTACCGGTATTCACTACCAGTATTGCGACCGACTTAGTGGCGCTCAGTGCTACCAAGTTCTACTTCACGCTGATCAACAGCGACCGCTATTAGAACCCATATTTGGTTTTTTTGAAAATGGGGTTCGAATCTAGTTCTGAACCCAACTTCCAAAGCATCCTGCTTTGGGTATCTAGCCAACGATTTTGCCAACCGCCTCGGCTAACGATCTCTATTCACCGCGAAAGCGCAGAATTCTAGCAGAGAATTCAGAAAAGGCGAAACGGGGTAATCCGCCAGGGCGGCGCGGGCCCGGTCTGCCTCGGCCACGGCGGCCTGGCGGGCGTGGTCCAGCGCGTCCGTTGCCTGGATGGCGGCGGCCACGGCGGCGAAGTCGGCGTCGCCGGTGGTGATGGCGTCGCGGATCAGTTGCTGCTGTTCCGGCGTACCCACTTCCATCACGCGGATCAGCGGCAGGGTCGGCTTGCCTTCGCGCAGGTCATCGCCCACGTTCTTGCCCAGAGCGGCGGCGTCGCCGCTGTAGTCCAGCACGTCGTCCACCAGTTGGAAGGCGGTGCCCACGTGGCGGCCATAGGCTGCGGCGGCAGCTTCCTGCTCAGGAGTGGCGCCCGCCAGCACGGCGCCCACCTGGGCGGCGGCCTCGAACAGCTTGGCGGTCTTGTAGCGCACGACTTGCAGGTAGCGCTCTTGCGAGACTTCCGGGTCGTGCACGTTCAGAAGCTGCAGCACCTCGCCTTCGGCGATCACGGTGGTGGCTTCGGACAGGATGCTCATGATGCGCATCGAGTCGGCTTCCACCATCATTTCAAACGAGCGGGAATACAGGTAGTCGCCCACCAGCACGCTGGCGGCGTTGCCGAATACGGCATTGGCGGTCTCGCGGCCGCGGCGCAGGTCGGACTCGTCCACCACGTCGTCATGCAGCAAGGTGGCCGTATGGATGAACTCCACAACGGCGGCCAGCAATTGGTGATGCGTCCCCTCGTAACCCAGGGCACGCGCCACCATCAGCACCATGGCCGGGCGCATGCGCTTGCCGCCCGCCCCAATGATGTAGTCGCCAATCGTGCGGATCAGAACCACATCGGAATTGAGCCGATCGCGGATAACCGCGTCGACAGCCTTCATATCGTCAGCAATGGGGGCAATAAGCGCGGGGAGATTCAAGACGTATCCGACAAGTGTGAAACGAGCCGCGTGACGGCTCTTACCGCTGGGCCCACCGGCGAGGGCGGGGGATTCGACCAGCGATTATACGGGGTGTTCCGCGAGGCAGGCGCGGCGCCGCCAGCCCATCACCCCCGCCCCGATCGCCTGGACGCGGCCCGCCGGCGCGACGTGATGGAAGGGCTTCGAGAGGTCGCGCAAGGGATCACGCAGCGGATGGCTCCCCGGGCGTGAAGCCTTCACGCCACACCTAAGCCCTTAGCCTGCAACGGCTTTTTGACTTTCTGAAAGTCACAGGCTAATATCACCGACTCGGTCAGCAATGCCCGAATTACGTCGGTTGCTTACGTAAACCCTTAGGAGTAAATCCTTAGGGGTAAACCCTTAGGGCGGTCCGGACGGTGTCCTTCCTGCTGGCTTCTGGTTTCTGCCAGAACAAGCAAGCACCCCCAGCACCCCCAAAGCGGTAATCCGGCCCAGCAGGGCTGGCAACGTAAATAAACCCATTTACCTATTTAAGGAACACCCCATGTACGCGGTCGTAAAAACCGGTGGCAAGCAGTATCGCGTTGCCGCTGGCGAAAAACTCAAGATAGAACAGATACCGGCAGACATTGGGCAAGAAATCACCCTGGACCAAGTGCTGTCCGTGGGCGAAGGCGACCAACTGAAAGTTGGCACGCCCCTCGTCCCCGGCGCTGTGGTCAAGGCAACGGTTCTTGCGCAAGGCCGCCATGACAAAGTCAAGATCTTCAAGATGCGCCGTCGCAAGCACTATCAGAAGCGTCAGGGCCACCGTCAGAACTACACCGAAATCCGCATCGAAGCCATCACGGCTTAAGACGCGACTCGGTACCACTTAGCAGGAGCTAAACATGGCACAGAAAAAGGGCGGCGGCTCTACGCGAAACGGACGCGACTCAGAATCAAAGCGTCTGGGCGTCAAGACTTTCGGCGGCGAATTGATTCCCGCTGGTTCGATCATCGTGCGTCAGCGCGGTACTCGCTTCCACGCTGGCGTGAACGTCGGCATGGGCAAGGACCACACCCTGTTCGCGCTGATCGACGGCAAGGTTCAATTCGGCTTCAAGGGCGCGTTGAACAAGCAGACCGTTTCGATCATCGCTGCCGAGTAATCGGAGCGATTCAGCGGACGAGTCATCAGACTCGCACGCTGTAGAACGCGGTTCGCCGCGTTCTCGAACGGCAAAAGCCCTGTCGCATGCGGCAGGGCTTTTTTGTTTTAAGGCATTGCGGGCAAAATTGTCCTATCTGCCTCCTGGCGGCGCCCATTGACGGGCAGCGGCCCCAAACTTACTAGACACGCAGACACCATGAAATTCGTTGACGAAGCCACCATCGAAGTCGTCGCCGGCAAAGGCGGCAATGGCGTGGCGAGCTTTCGCCGCGAAAAATTCATTCCCAAGGGCGGCCCGGACGGCGGCGACGGCGGACGCGGCGGCACCATCTATGCAGTGGCCGATCGCAACATCAACACGCTGATCGACTTCCGCTACGCGCGCCTGCACCGCGCCAAAGGCGGTGAAAACGGTCGCGGCTCCGACCAGTACGGCGCGGCTGCCCCGGACATCACGCTGCGTGTCCCGGTGGGCACGATCATCCATGACGCCGAAACCGGCGAAGTCCTGTTCGACCTGAGCACCCACGAGCAGAAAGTTGTGCTGGCTGCTGGCGGCCAGGGCGGCATGGGCAACATGCACTTCAAGTCCAGCTTGAACCGCGCGCCCCGCCAGTGGACGCCCGGCAAGGAAGGCGAACACCGTTACCTGCGCATGGAACTGAAAGTGCTGGCAGACGTGGGCCTGCTTGGCCTGCCCAATGCCGGCAAGTCCACGCTGATCACGCGCATTTCCAACGCCAAGCCGAAGATCGCGGACTACCCCTTCACCACCTTGCACCCGAACCTGGGTGTGGTGCGCACGTCGCCGTCGCGCAGCTTTGTCGTGGCCGATATTCCCGGCCTGATTGAAGGCGCGTCCGAAGGCGCCGGCCTGGGCCACCTGTTCTTGCGCCATCTGGCGCGCACCCGCGTGCTGCTGCACCTGGTTGACGTCTCCACGCCCGATCCCGACGCAGATCCCGTTGAGCAAGCCGTCACCGACGCGCGCGCCATTGTTGAAGAGCTGCGCCGCTACGACCCGGAACTGGCCGAGAAGCCGCGCTGGCTGATCCTGAACAAGCTGGACATGGTGCCGGACCCCGAAGACACCCAGCGCCGCTTCCTGGAACTCTACGACTGGAAGGGCCCGGTGTTCGCCATTTCCGGCCTGACGGGCGAAGGCACGCAAGACCTGCTCTACGCGCTGCAAGACTACCTGGACGCCGCGCGCGAAAAGGAACACTTGTCGCAAGACCAGGCAGATGGCACCTATGTGGCGCCGGACCCCCGCTTTGATGACACGCGTTCGGATGCCGACAAGCCCGATGCGCCGCGCAGCAACGACGAATAAGCCATAATCGCAGTCCTTACGATTACGTCTTTTCGCGCCGCAGCCGGCCCCCATCATGTCAGCTGAATCACCTGCCGTTTCTGTTGTCACCAACGCCCAGCGTCTAGTCGCCAAAGTCGGCTCGTCGCTGGTCACCAATGAAGGCCGAGGCCTGGACCGCGCCGCCGTGGCGCACTGGGCCGCGCAGATCGCTGCCCTGCACAAGCAGGGCAAGCAGATCGTGCTGGTCTCCAGCGGCGCCATCGCCGAAGGCATGGCGCGGCTGGGATGGCGCAAGCGCCCGTCCGTCATGCACGAACTGCAAGCCGCCGCGGCCGTGGGCCAGATGGGTTTGTGCCAGGCCTATGAAGCGGCGTTTGCCGAATACGGCCTGCGCACCGCGCAGATTCTGCTGACCCACGAAGATCTGGCTGACCGCCACCGCTACCTGAACGCGCGCAGCACGCTGTTTGCCCTGCTGCGTCTGGGCGTGGTGCCGATCGTGAACGAAAACGATACGGTGGTCACCGACGAAATCCGGCTGGGCGACAACGACACGCTGGGCGCGCTTGTCACCAATCTGATCGAAGCCGATACGCTCATCATCCTGACCGATCAGCGCGGTCTGTACGACTCCGACCCCCGCAAGAATCCCGACGCCAAATTCATGTCGCACGCGCAAGCGGGCGACCCGGCGCTGGAAGCCATGGCGGGCGGCGCCGGCAGCGGCATCGGCACAGGCGGCATGCTGACCAAAGTGCTGGCCGCCAAGCGCGCTGCGCACAGCGGTGCGCACACCGTCATCGCGTCCGGTCACGAACGCAACGTGCTGACGCGCCTGGCCCAGGGTGAATGTATCGGCAGCGAACTGCGCGCCGTGCTGCCCGTGTGGTCGGCGCGCAAGCAATGGCTGGCCGATCACTTGCGGCTGCGCGGCCGCGTGGTGCTGGATGACGGCGCCGTACAGGCGCTGGTGCGCGAAGGCAAAAGCCTGCTCTCCATCGGCGTAACCGAAGTGGAAGGCGAGTTTGGCCGCGGCGACGTCGTGGCCTGCGTGGACAGCCACGGACGCGAGTGGGCTCGCGGCCTGATCAACTACTCTTCCGTGGATACCCGCCGCATCCTGCGCCAACCGTCTTCGCAAATTGCCCGCATTTTGGGCAGCATGACCGACCCCGAGCTCATGCATCGGGACAACCTGGTCGTCCTTTAGTCTGGCTCGTCAGCGTCGGTGTGGGGCAGCAAGAGATATCCCCACCCGCGCACCGCCAGCACAGGCAATTCAATCTGCATGCGGCGCGCCTTGCTGCGCAACCGCGACACCAGCACATCCACCCGCCGCGCCGCATCCAAGGGGCTGCGCGCGCCAGCGGGAAAGAAGCGCTCGCGGTGCAGGCACTGCCCCGGCGCATTCAGCAAACGGATAAAAAAAGCGCTTTCCGTCGGGGTCAGCGGCAACTGTTCACCGCCTGGCCCCGCCAACGCACGCGCCCGTCTGTCCAGCCGCCAAGTCATCGCATGGCGCAACGTCCGGCGGTACAGATTGCGCAACAGCGCATCCCATTCCAGGACCTCCATGCCGCCAGGCGTGCACACATCCACGCCGGCATCCAACGCCGCCACGCGTTCAAGCGCGGTGGACTCTTGCGCCTGCCACACCACTGCTGCCCCCGGCGCCGCCTTGCGCAAGGTGGCGATCAGCCCGGGCGCGCCGGCACACGCGCCACGCAAGACCAGCGCATCCGCAGCGTGAGTCTGCAGGTTCTCCAATACCCCGCCTGAAGAATGAAAGACGCGTACTTGCCAACGAAACTGGCGTAGTGCATCGACGAAAGTACTGCTAGTCATTTCATCGAGTTGCACGACGAAGACGCTGCCACGCTCATGCATACAATTGTCCCCCCAATGTATCACCTAGGTAATGTTTATAACTACCAAAGTGCCACCACGGCAAGCTTCAATCGCCGTGTGAAGACATTCTCAGACCGACTGAAGCATGCGCGTCTCTTGCGTGGCCACACGCAGAACGCGCTCGCCCGTTTAGTACGCATCTCGCAAAGTGCAATCGGCAGCTACGAAAGTGGTTTGCGGCACTCCAGCCGCTCGGCCCGAAAACTGGCGCAGGTCCTCAAGGTGGAAGTCGAATGGCTCGAAACCGGCAAGGGCCCCATGGAGCTTCCCATGGAAGGCTACGACCTGAGCAACACCCTGCTTCCACCGGGTATTGCTGATCCAGCGGCGCGTGCTGGCGGCCGGACTCGTCCGATGGCTCCATGGCCATTTCCGAATATCTCGCCGTCCCAATTCGAGACCCTGACCTCGGACGATCGAGCCATGTTGGAAGCGTTGACGCAGACCTATATTGAGATGGTGCAGGTCCGGCGCGGTATCAAGCGCGGGCGCAAAATCGGCTGACCGCCGTTACCCTTTTGCAGATAGGCGTTAAGCCCGACATGGGCAAGACGAAAAAAAACCCGGCAATTCACACATTGCCGGGTTTTTTAATTTCAAGCCGATCAGGGCTTGGGAGCGGGAGCCGGCACGGCGCCGCCAGCGGCAGGCGCGGGAGCAGCATCGCCGCGGATCTTGGCGGCGATTTCAGATGCCGCCTGAGCGGACGGAACGCCAAACGCCAGCACGCCGCGATTCAGCGGCTCAGCGATGCTGGGGGCTGCCACCAGTTCACGGTCAATCACCAGAGCCAGCATGTTGCCGACGTTCTTGGTGCTGATTTCAGTCAGCTTGCGCGCGCCGGATTCAGAGAAGCGCAGGCCCACGAAGTTCTGACCCTGGCGATCCACCAACGCGGCAGCGTCGGTCAGGTCGGCGCGCGTCAGCACGGGCACTTCTTGCATGTAGAGCTTGCCGTCAGGCAGTGCGATTTCGCGCAGGCCCGGGCCGGCCGTCTTTTGGGCCAGGTAAAAGTCCACGCTCGACGCGGTAGCAGGCGGCGTTGCCTGCTGACCGGCGTCGGGCGTCGCCGCCGCGCCGGGGGCCTTAGTCGGGGCGGTCTTGCAACCCGCTAGCGCCAACGTCACAACAACCAGGGCGGGCGCCAATTTGCGTAGAGTCAGTTGCATGCTCGATTCCTTCTTAAGTGGACTATGCCCGGTGGCGGCTGGCCACAGGGCGTTTGGTTTGGAAAAGTGTACCGAACCTGCATGACGGTGTCTCCGCAGCTTGAATCCAAATGTAATGCAGTAATACCAGGCACCCAAAAACACCGCATACCCAAAAGCCCGGGCTTCCAGCGCCGACCTCCTGACGCAACGCAGCATCACCGCAGACCGCGCCAGGCTCTATACTTCGCCTTCGCGCAGGGGTACTCGTCCCGCCTTTTTGGCCGGACGTGTTGAGAGAGTCCCTTCGTACCAGTACGGATAATGCCGATGCTGGGAGCCGTATTTCCGCCATGTGCCTTCGCGCGCGTGGCAGAAGTCCATTCCCGATCGGCTCCAACCACTCGCTTGGAGCTTTCAATGAACGCCAATCCCAAATTCCTGGCCGCTACCGCCGAAGTCGACGCGGCGGCCGTCGCGCCGCTGCCCAAATCGCGCCGCGTGTATGAGACGGGCTCGCGCCCCGACATCCGCGTGCCATTTCGGGAAATCGAGCAGGACGACACGCCGACCATGTTCGGCGGGGAAAAGAACCCGCCGCTGACGGTCTATGACTGTAGCGGCCCCTACACCGACCCCGATGCCAAGATCGACATCCGCCGCGGCCTGCCCGAATTGCGCCGTGTCTGGATCGAAGAGCGCGGCGACACGGAAGTGCTGTCCGGCCCAACCAGCGACTTTGGCCGCGAGCGCCTGACCGATCCCAAGCTGACGGCCATGCGCTTTGACCTGCAACGCCCGCCCCGGCGCGCCAAGGCCGGCGCCAACGTGTCGCAGATGCACTACGCACGCCGCGGCATCATCACGCCTGAAATGGAATACGTGGCGATCCGCGAAAGCCTGCGCCGCGAACACTATCTGCAAACGCTGCGCGACAGCGGCCCCGACGGCGAAAAGATGGTCAAGCGCCTGTTGCGCCAACATCCCGGCCAATCATTCGGCGCCGCCATCCCGGCCGCTATCACCCCCGAATTCGTCCGCGACGAAATCGCCCGCGGCCGCGCCATCATCCCGGCCAACATCAATCACCCCGAAGTCGAACCGATGGCCATCGGCCGCAACTTCCTGGTGAAGATCAACGCCAACATCGGCAACTCCGCCGTCAGCTCCGGTATCGGCGAAGAAGTCGAAAAAATGACCTGGGCCATCCGCTGGGGCGGCGACACGGTCATGGACCTGTCCACCGGCAAACACATCCACGAAACGCGCGAATGGATCATCCGCAATTCGCCGGTACCGATCGGCACCGTGCCGATCTATCAGGCGCTGGAGAAAGTGGATGGCAAGGCCGAAGACCTGACTTGGGAAATCTTCCGCGACACGCTCATCGAACAAGCCGAACAGGGCGTGGACTACTTCACGATCCACGCAGGCGTGCGTCTGCCCTTCATCCCGATGACCGCCGACCGCATGACCGGCATCGTTTCACGCGGCGGCTCGATCATGGCCAAGTGGTGCCTGGCGCACCACAAGGAAAGCTTCCTTTACGAACGCTTCGAAGAGATCTGCGAGATCATGAAGGCCTACGACGTCAGCTTCTCGCTGGGCGACGGCCTGCGTCCCGGCTCCGGCTACGACGCCAACGATGAAGCGCAATTCGCTGAACTGAAGACACTGGGCGAACTCACCCAAGTGGCGTGGAAACACGATGTGCAGGTCATGATCGAAGGCCCCGGCCACGTGCCGATGCAGATGATCAAAGAAAACATGGAACTACAGCTGGAACACTGCCACGAAGCGCCGTTCTACACGCTGGGCCCGCTGACCACCGACATCGCCCCCGGCTATGACCACATCACCTCCGGCATCGGCGCAGCCCTGATCGGCTGGTACGGCACCGCCATGCTTTGTTATGTGACGCCGAAAGAGCACTTGGGCCTGCCCAACAAGAAGGACGTGAAAGACGGCATCATCACCTACAAAATCGCCGCCCACGCCGCCGACCTGGCCAAAGGCCACCCAGGCGCCGCCATCCGCGACAACGCCCTGTCCAAAGCGCGCTTCGAGTTCCGCTGGGACGACCAGTTCAACCTGGGCCTGGACCCCGACACCGCCAAGGAATTCCACGACGAGACCTTGCCGAAGGACTCGATGAAGGTGGCGCACTTCTGCTCAATGTGCGGACCGCACTTTTGCAGCATGAAAATCACCCAAGACGTCCGCGAGTATGCAGCGGCGCAGGGTGTAAGCGAAAAAGAGGCCCTGCAAAAAGGTATGCAGGAGAAGTCCGTGGAGTTCGTCAAGAAAGGCGCCGAGGTCTATCACCGCCAGTAATCCTCTGCCTGACTGATGCCCAGCCGCTGCGGCGACAACGTGTTTCGCCGCAGCAGCGCGAATACCGCGCCACAAACGCACAGACGCACAAGCGCTTCATCAGAACCGATGGGCGGCACCACTAGCAACCCGCCCACCGCATTAGCGAAGCGCCATCGCCTCGACGCACCACAACGCGTAAGCCGATAGCGCGCCGCCCGGGCGGCCGCAGAGGCGGGCACCGCAAGCCTCGTCAGTAAACACAGATCTAGCAGCGCACCGGCTTAAGACAGCCAGAGCCCCTGGCCGCGGGCGACGTGGCTGCGAGCAACCTCGATGCGCCCGAGGGAATCTGAAGGGAGCCGAAGGCGGACGAAGATGACAACGGGGCAGTCCGGAGCGAAGGCTCCGGACCGCAATCGTGGGCGCGAGCGGACACGGCGCCCGCGGCCAGGGGCGGCCTACGAAGCACCAGCAACTCCCGCCGCCAGGGGCAGCCTACGAAGCACCAGCAACTCCCGCCGCCAGGGGCGGCCTACGAAGCACCAACAACTCCCCCGCCGCCAGGGGCAGCCTACGAAGCACCAACCCAGCCCCGCAAAAACCAACCCCCGTCAATTCAACCGCGCCCCCGAAGCCTCAACAGCCCGCTTCCAAGCCTCCAGCTCCCGATCAATATGCCCCGAGAACTCCGCAGCGGTAGACCCCACCACCTCATATCCATACCCCGCCAACTGCCCCCGAACCCCCGGCACTGAGACCGCCTCAGCAATCCCCCGGCTCAACGCATCCACCACCGCAGACGGCGTTCCCGCCGGCGCCAGCACCCCGTACCAGCCGTTCACCACAAACCCCGGCACGCTTTCCGCCACCGTTGGCACATCAGGCAGCAACGGCGAACGGCGGTCACCCGTCACAGCAATCGCCTTCAATTTTCCCGCCTGCACTTGCGGCAGCGAGGTCGAAATGCTGTCGAACATCAAAGAAACCTCTCCACTCAGCAAAGCCACCACCGCAGGCCCGCTGCCCTTGTACGGCACATGCATCATGTCCGTACCCGTCTGGTTCTTGAACATCTCGGCGGCAAGGTGACTGGTGTTGCCATTGCCCGCCGACGCAAAACTGAGCTTGCCCGGATGGCTTTTACCGTACGCGATCAGCTCCGGAATGGTATTGGCGGGCGTGGACAAGGGCGCCGCCACCAGCATCGGCAGAGTCGCCACCAGCGACACCGGCGCAAAATCCTTGCGCGTGTCATACGGCAAAGAGGGATACAGGCTGGGATTGATGGCGTGCGCCGCCAGCACCATCAGCAAGGTATAGCCGTCCGGTTTGGCGCGGGCCAGTTGCGACGATGCAATAGCGCCGCCTGCGCCCGGCTTGTATTCCAGTACCACCGGCTGGCCCCACTTCTTTTGCAATTCCGCGCTGAGCGGGCGCGCCAGCATGTCAGCGCTTCCGCCGGGGGGATACGGAATGAGCAGGGTAATGGGTTTGTCGGGATAGACGGGTGCCGCCTGCGGCGCGCCCATGCACACCACACCTAGCGATATAGAAGCCAGTATCGAACGGATCATCAGGATTTCCTCAGCCCGGGGCCGGGCGCAAGACGTCAGGCGTAGCGCGGTGCGCCGGCCGGGTCCAACACAATCGTGCGCGGCGTGTCAGGAAATTGCAGCGGCGCGCCAGTGACCGAACGCAAGAAACCTTCGCTCACGCCCTGCTTCATGGCGTAGACACACAAGCCTTCTGGCGTGACGTCAATCACCGCCAGATCGGTATAGATGCGCGTCACCACGCCCGCCCCTGTCAGCGGGTAGGTGCACTGCGTCAGCACCTTGGGCGTGCCGTCGCGGCCACGGTGTTCCATCATGGCCAGCACCTGCTTGGCGCCCACCGCCAGGTCCATCGCCCCGCCCACGGCAGGGATGGCATCGGCCGCATCAGTCTTCCAGTTGGCCAGGTCGCCCTTGGCAGACACCTGAAACGCGCCCAGCACCGCGTAGTCCAAGTGACCGCCCCGCATCATCGCGAACGACAGCGTGTGTTCGGTGATGGACGCCCCGTCCAGCAAGGTAATGGGCTGACGGCTGGCGTTGATGAGGTCCGGGTCCACATCGTTGCCGATTGCCGCCGGCCCCATGCCCAGAATGCCGTTCTCGCTGTGCAGCAGAATGTCTTTGTTGGAAGGCAGGCAGTCGCCCACCAGCGTCGGCATGCCGATACCCAGGTTGACGATGGATCCATCCGGGATATCGCTGGCCAGCAATTGCGCGATCTGTTGGCGGGTCAAACCGGTGATGTCTTGCATATCAGGCCTCCACCCGCACCACGGACTTCACAAAGATGCCTTGCGTCATGACCTGCTCGGGCACAAACGATCCCAGCGGCACGACCTCGTCGACCTGAGCGATAGCGTGGCCTGCCGCCATGCACATCACCGGATTGAAGTTGCGCGCGGCGTGCCGGTACATCAGGTTGCCCCAGCGGTCGCCCAAATGCGCGCGAATCAGCGCGTAATCGCCGCGCAAAGGGTGTTCCAGCACATAACCCACGCCGCCGATCACTTCCTGATGGCGGCCTTGCGCCAGTTCGGTGCCGTAGCCAGTGGGCGTATAGAACGGCCCAAGGCCCGCGCCAGCAGCGCGCAGGCGCTCGGCCAGCGTGCCCTGGGGCACACACTCCAGCTCGACTTCGCCCGCCCGGTAAGCGCGCGCGAAGGCATCGGAATTGGGCGGACGCGGATGCGAGCAGATGATTTTCTTGACCTGCTTGCGGACCAGCAGCGCGGCAATACCGCGTTCGAACGTACCGGCGTTGTTGGAAATGATGGTCAGATCGCGCCGCCCCGTATCGGCCAGGCATTGCAGCAGTTCATAAGGCACGCCCGCCTCGCCAAAACCGCCCACCAGCACCGAGGCGCCATCGGGAATGACCGCCACGGCTTCGGCCATGGATGCTTGAATCTTGTCGATCACTTATTGCTCCTGTACCAGTCCGGCCGCGTCCACGATCTGCTTCCAGCGAGCGCGCTCCTGGTCAATGAACGCCGAGAATTCCGCGGGTGTCGTGCCGCCCGCCTGCCCGCCCATGGCCTTGAAACGGCCGCTGATGTCGGGACTGCGCACGACGTCGCGCGTCGCGGCATAGAGCTTGCCGATGACCTCGTCCGGCGTGCCCGCAGGCGCGACCAGCCCGAACCAGGCGGTGACCACCATGTCTTTGACGCCCGCTTCGGCCATGGTCGGCACATCCGGCAATTCGGCCAAGCGGTGGTCGCTGGTGACGGCCAGTGCACGCAACTTGCCGGACTGGATGTACGGCATGGAACTGGGCAGGTTGTCGATCATGAATGTGAACTGCTGGCCCAACAGCGCAGCCACGGCGGGGCCGGCTCCCTTGTAGGGGATGTGCGTGCCGGGAATACCGGCGCGCTGCTTGAAGAGTTCGGCTGACAAGTGCGGCGACTGGCCTGCGCCCGAGCTGCCGAAAGACACTTTGGCGGGGTCCTGTCTGGCCTGCGCCAGCAGGTCCGCCACGGTGCGCACGGACGAGGCCTCATTGACCACCAGCACATTGGGCACCGAGATCACGAGCGTCACGGGTGCAAAGTCAGCGGGCTTGTAGGGCAGCGTCTTGTACAGCGCGTAGTTGATGGCGTTGGGGCCAATGTTGCCCATCAGCAAGGTGTAGCCATCGGGCTTGGCGCGCGCCAGGGTCTGCGCGCCGATGATGCCCGCGGCGCCTGCCCGGTTCTCAACAATGACCTGCTGGCCCAGCTTGGCGCCGAGCTTGTCCGCGATCAGACGCGCGGCGATGTCGGTTGTGCCGCCCGGCGCCGCCGGAATGATGAGGGTGATGGGCCGTTCCGGCCAGGCTGCGTGAGCAGCGTTCGTCATGGCAATAGCCATTGCGCCGGCAGCCAGCCAGCGATACGGATGCAACATGCTTGTCTCCCACCGTGATCATTGATTGATCAACTTGTGGGAAGGAGTGTGTATGCAGCGTGGGCAAATGCCTATTCTGCAATCTGGAGGACGGGCTTCGCCTGCGCTTAACGGCGCAGGAAAGGCAGGCGAAGCTGTCTTGTATCAGCCAGCGCCGCTACGGCAAACGGCGGATCACGCTGTTGGCGTACATCGGGCCCTGCACCAGATGCCCCGTCATCACATTGGTCTGGTAACGCTGCACCACACCGCCCAACGTGGCGGGGTCCAGCAATACGCGCATCGTCGCGAAACCGGCTGAGTCCACCCGTTCAGGCGCTTTGCCCTTGGGATACAAGCGCCGCTTGTCCTCTTCCATAGGCGCTTGCAAGACACCGCCGCTGGCGGTCAGATCCAGGATCAGCTTGCCATCGCGGACGCGTGCAGAGCCGTGCGCACCCAGTTCCGCATCGTCCAGCAGCAGGCTGCCGGTCAGCGCGTAGTCGCCGGTGGGCAGCGGCTGCATGTACAGACGCAAGGTGTACGGCGGTTCGCCGTGGCCATCGTCTATCGCCCAGCGGTATTCACCCGCCGGCCAGACGGCAGCCGCCTGCACGGCGTTGGCTGCGGCAGGCGCTGCGTCTGCCGCCAGTGCGGCATGGCCCGCGCACAGCAGCGCGCTCAAAGCGGCGGCGCGCAGCGCCTGTTGCAAGACAGTCTTCATCGTTGTTCTCCTGAGTGACTTCAATACTTGACGCGCATGTTCAACATGACGCTGCGCGGTTCGCCATAGGCATTGCCCATATCGGCATTGCCCAGCCGCTGGTAATAGACCTTGTCGAACAGGTTGTTCACGTTCAGCCCGAGCGACACGTGGTCGCTGACGCGATAGCCCAAACGCGCATTCCAGATGGCGTAGCCGCCTTGATTCACGCGCACAGAACTGCCGCTGACCGGGCCCTGCACTGCGCTTTCGGTGTAGACGCCGCTTTTCACATTGACGCCGCCGCCGACACTCCAACGGTTCCACTGGCCGGGCAGTTGATAAGTCGTCCACAGCTGGAAGATGTGCTTGGGCGTAAAAGTGCGGAATGGCGCCCCGCCGTTCTCGGCATCTTTCAGATAACGCGTCGTGTTGAAGGTGTAGCCGCCTGACACTTCCCAGCCTGGCGCCAGACGGCCAGACACTTCGGCCTCGATGCCCTGGCTGCGTACCTGGCCGCTGGACTGGTAGCAGCAGTCGCCCACTTCCGGATAGTTGGGGTCGCTTTGCGCCCGGTTGCGTTCGGTGATGCGGAACAGCGCGAACGAGGTATTCAAGCGGCCGTCCAGCCATTCGCTTTTCAAGCCCGCCTCATAGTTGGAGCCAACCACCGGCGGCAGCGATCCGCCATCCGCCGTGCGCAAATCGCTTTGCACGCGGAAGATGTCGGCATAGCTGGCGTAGGCGGTCCAATGGTTGTCGATGTCGTAGACCAGACCGGCGTATGGCGTCATGCGGCCATGCTCGGTGACGGCAGGACCGGTCACGCCTGTCATCAGGTTTTCGCTTTGCGTGCGCCACCAGCTCATGCGCGTGCCCAGCACGACCGTCAGCGGATCTGCGACCTTCAGGCGGGTCATCGCGTAGACGCCGGATTGACGCGTTTTCACGTCGCTCTTGCTGCCCCATTTAGGATCGGCCGGTTCGGGGTAATCATTGACGTCATAGTGGAAAACATCCACCGGCTGCGCTGGAAAACCAGGCAGCGCATAGGCGTTGTACGACCGCGCGCTGCGGTCGTACCAGTTGCCGCCCACCACCAGCTCGTGGCGGCGGCCCAGCGCTTCGAACGCGCCCGTCACCATCAGATCGATGCCCAGTTGCTGATTGCGGTACTGGTTGCCGCCCCCGTACAGGCGCGGCCCCATGCCGGTCGTCCTGTCTACCGCGCCACGCACGTAGGCGTATTTCAGTTTGCTGGTTTCTTCAGCCTGATTGACGTTGAGTTTGACCGTCCAGTCCGGCGAGAACTTGTGCGCCAGTTCGGCGAACACCTGAGTGTTCTCAAAATTCCACCGGTTCCAGTCAGCGCCCAGATAAGTGCCGCGCGTCAAACCCAGATCACCGCCGTCCTTGTAGCGTGGCATCTGCATCATGAAGGGCAACCAATCGCGCTTCTGATAGCTGCCGCCCAAGGTCAGCAAGGTGTCGGGCGTGAGGTCCGCTTCCAGAATGCCGTAGTAGGCCTGCTTCTGCGAATTGGCGACATCGTAGAAATACTTGCGATCTTCCTGAGCGGTCGCCACGCGGCCTCGCACCGAGCCCGAGGCGTTCAGCGGCGACGATAAGTCCACCTCACCGCGATAGTTGTCCCAGGAACCGGCGCTGGCGGAGCCGGAGAATTGAAATTCGCGCGTGGGACGTTTACGCACCAGATTGATGACGCCCCCCGGTTGCCCCGCGCCATTGAAAAGGCCCGCCGCGCCGCGCAGCAGCTCTACGTGGTCGAACATGAACAGGTCGGGCTGCGCCCATGACGCGCCGCCTGTCTGCATAGGTACGCCGTCATACTGAAAATACTCAATCTGGAATCCGCGTGAATAGAACTGCGGAATCGCCGCTGTGGCCGCCAGATCGATGGTGATGCCGGGCGTCTGCGCCATCGCATCTTCCAGCGAGTTCAGGTTTTGATCTTCTATGCGCTGGCGCGTGATGACCGACACCGACTGTGGAATCTCACGCAATGACAACGGCAGTTTGCCGCCGATGGTGACACTGGGCGCGGTATACGACTGACTGCCTTCGGTCACACCCTCGGCATCGCCCTGTACCGTGACGGGCGCGAGCATTGCAGCGTCCTGCGCGCTTGCCGCAGCCGTAAACAGAGTCAATGCCACGGCGCTGCGCCCCCACCAGATTGTCCGGCCCGCGCTCCCCCGCCTCTGTTGGACTTCCCTGCCCCGCCGCGCTGGCCGCGCTCGGCCGCCACGTGTCTTGATGCCCACAATTCCCTCCGGATCTTGCCCGTTAAATAAGACTGATAATCATCTTCAACGGGAGCACGGCGGGCAATCGAAAAGGCTTTCGATTTCCGGATTAAGGCTTTCGGTTTTTGCTCTGTGCCGCTTCCAGATATGCCCACAAGCGGCTCAACACAGGCCCTTGCGGCCGGTCACTGCGTCTTGCAGCCACCAGTTCCTCGACACTGCCGGGCAGATAGCGATTGGCAATGGACAGCAACCGCCCATCACGCAGCTCTTCTTCGATCAGAAAACGCGGTAGATGACCCCACCCCATGCCTTGCAAAATGACTTCCTTTTTCATGAGCTGGTCGGCCACCGTGCATTGATGCGCACCCTCGATCACGAAGTAGCCGCGTTCCGGCGTATGGCGCGAGGTGTCACGCATGACGCACTGCGTGTAATCGCGCAGCAACGCGGGTTTGATGATGCGGCCGGCGGACGCGGGTAGAAAACCCGGGGCCGCCACGGGAAGAAAAGGCACTTTTTCCAGATCCAGCCATTCGATGCGGGGATCACGCTTATCGACGCGGTGCAGGATCAGGTCTGCCTCGCCATCCAGCAAGCGTTCCTCTGGGCCGCCTACGGCCTCGAAATGCAAGTGCAAGCGCGTCGCCGGACACTGTGAGAAAAATCGGCTAAGCAGGCCCAACATGCGCGGCCGTGGGCAAAGATCGCCAATCACCACATGCAGCTCGCTTTCTTCTCCCATCGCCAACTGGGCCGCGTGCGCGTGCAGACCGTCAAGCTCGCGCAGCAGCCCTTGCGCGCGTCGATGAAACGATACTCCGGCAGGGGTCAAGCGCACCCGGTAGCCGCCTCGGTCCAGCAGCGTCAGGTCCAGTTGGCGCTCCAGCTTGGCAACCGCGGCGAACACGGCCGGATGGGACCGGTTCAAGGCCAGCGCCGCCGCCTGGAATCCGCCCCCGCGCACCACGGCGTCAAAGCACTGCAAGTCATGCAAAGTGAAATCGCTCATGTCTGCTTTTCCGACAAAGACTGTGCAAACTTTGTAATTTTTTATCGAAGGCGCCGCAACTACGATTTGCATCATCATCCACCTCCCAGGCGCACCCTCATGCAAGACCTCTCTTTTTTCACCACGGGCGATGGCGTCCGCATTGCCTACCGGTTTGACGGGGACGCCAGTCTGCCCGTGCTGGCGCTGTCGAACTCCATCGCCACCACGCTGCACATGTGGGACGGCCAGATCGCGGCGCTTTCCAAGCGGTATCGGGTGCTGCGTTATGACACGCGCGGGCATGGCGGGTCGGAGGTTCCGGCAGGCGCCTATTCAATGGACCGCCTGGGCCGCGACGTGATCGAGCTGCTGGACGCGTTGCACATCCCGCGCGCGCACTTCCTGGGCTTGTCGCTGGGCGGCATCATCGGCCAATGGCTGGGCATACATGCGCCCGGCAGGATCGGCCATTTGATTCTGGCCAACACGTCTTCCTATCTGGGACCGGCGCCACAATGGGACGAACGCATCGCCGCGACCCTGAGCGCGCCGGACATGAATGAGACTGCCGAGATGTTTTTGGGCAACTGGTTTCCGGCGCGAATGCTACGGGCTGGCGGACCTGTCATCGACACCTTCCGCGCCATGCTGCTTGCCACTGACCCCCACGGATTGGCGGGCGCCTTCGCCGCGGTGCGCGACACGGACTTACGGCGCACGATCGCGTTGATTCCGAATCCGACGCTGGTGATTGCGGGCCGCGATGACACGGTAACGGCCGCCAGCCATGGCGCACTGATCGCGGCCACCGTGCCAGGCGCCAGTCTGCTGGAGCTGCCCGCCGTGCATCTGTCCAATGTGGAACGGCCCGCAGAATTCATGGAGGCAGTGCTGACGTTTCTGCCAGCGCGCTGACGACACGCAGAGCTCGCCTGTTATCGCAGTGCGCTGGGGCTGGCGTTGAAATGACGGCGAAACGCCACCGAGAAATGCGCGGGCGCGTAGCCCACATGCCAGGCGGCTTCCGACACGCTCAAGCCGCCATTCAAAATCAGATCCCGGCCGCGGATGAGCCGCGCCTCTTGCACGCATCGCGCCATGCTGACGCCAAAGGCGCGCTTGAATGCCTGATCGAGCTTGCGGGTGTGTACGCCCAGGTCGCGCGCCAATGCCGCAGCGGCGGGCACCTGGCGCAGATCCGCCAGCAGACGCCGGCGGGCCTCGTGCGCCGCGTCCAACTCGCGGGCCGCAGCCTGTGGAACGCGGGGTTCGATGCGCGCCTGTCCCGCCTGCGCCAGCGCCATCGCGGCCAGTTCCAGGCCCTTGGCCGCCAGGTAGAGGCTGCGCGCCGCGCCGTCGTAGGCGCAGGCGCGCACCTGATCAGCGATGCGGCGAGCTTCGCGTCCGGCAGCGCCATGCCAGACCACGGGCCGGCCGGTGCCGCCCTGGGGGTCCAGTTGTTGGAAGAAATCGGGGTCTACGCCCAGCTCAGGCCAAAGCGACGTCTCTGGCAGGCTGACCATGGTGTATTGCTGCTCCACACCCGCCTCGAAAGCGTCGGCGCCCTGCGCCTGCCCGGTATTCCAGGCCAGAAACAGCGTGGAGCCGCTCAGACGCATGGGCGCCCGGTCTTCGATGCGGCTTTGCACCTGCCCGTGCAGCATGATGACTTTAAGCCCCCGGTGCAGCGCTTCTTCGCGCCATTGCGTGGCGCCACGGCGGAACACGCCTGCGCGCACGTCGTAGCCGCCCGGCACGCTTAAAGCCGCGTCAACGCGGTGGTGCTCGACGATGCCGGAAGACGCCGCAGCGGCGGCGGGCAAGGAAGACATGGGTGGTTCCAGGCTTTATTTGAGAATAATTATTATTACCCAAATCAACCCGGCCTGTGCGCCCCGTGTAATGGGCGTACGTCTATTCCCCCGCCCTCTCCCAGCGCCGCTGGATCGCCTTGGCCGCCACCACGCCGTCGGCCATCGACGTCACCACGCACGGGTGCATGCGATGCGCGACTTCGCCGATGGCGTAAATATCCGGCACGCTGGTTTCAGCGGTACCAAAATCGGTGCGGATGTAGCCGCGTTCGTCGCGGGCCAGTTGCAGTCCGTCGGCAAAGGCCGCCTGGGGTTCCCAGCCGTAAAAGACCAGAATCAGATCATATTGGCGGCCGTCTACGCTGCGGTTCGCGGGGTCAACCTTATACGGGCCGATACGCACGCCTTCACTGCCAGCGCGCGTTACCCATTGCTGCTGGGCGCGAACGCTGCGGGCATACAGGTGGACGGCACGAGCGCCCCGGTTGCGTACATAAACATAGTTCTCGAACGCGTTGTCACCGCCGCCCAGCACCGCCACCGACAGGCCCGAATAGTCCTGCGCAACGATGGGCGAGCCCGGGCCGATCAGCACGCCGGGCCAGTGCGACCCTTGCGGGTGATCGGGCAAGCCCTTGGCGCGCACGCCCGAGGCGATCACCAGGGTACGGCCGCGCACCGGGGTCTGGCTCCCGTCCGAGCCGGTCAACGTCGCCTGGATGCCGCCCTTGCAGGGCAGCACGGCAGAAACCCGGGTGTCCAGCCGCAGCGGCACATTGGCCGCCCGCACGCTGGCATCGATATTGGCCGCCACTTGCTGCCCGGTTACCCCGGGCAACACGGCAATCCAGTCATCGACAAACGGGTTGTCATTGCCCAGTCCGCCCAAACGGGGGCCGGCTTCGACCAACAGCGGGGACAAGCCCAGCCTGGCCAGCCACAGGGCGCAAGAGGCGCCGGCCGGACCGCCGCCTACAATGACCGAATCGTGCATCTGTTGCATTTCACCCCTTATTGACTGCGCCGGCGCCCCGAGAGCGCCCGGACATGGCCGAATTGTAGCCAGCGCGCCGCCCCCGATCCGCTGTCGCTTTACAATTCCGGCATCCCACCCAGGTTTTCATCATGCCTACACGCCGCATTATCCTTTCCGGGCTTGCGCTCGACGCCCGCATCGGCATCCTTGAACACGAGCGCCGCGCCACCCAGCCCCTGCATGTCGACGCCGAATTCGACGTGGACATCAAACGCTCGGTTGACGACCACGACATTCACAGCGTGCTGGATTACCGCCGTCTGCGTGAAGCCATTGTCGAGGAATGCACGCAAGCGCATGTGAACCTGATCGAAACCCTGTCCGAACAAGTCGCTGCACGCCTTCTGGCCGACTTCCAGGAAATCCGCTCGCTGCGCTTGCGCATCAGCAAGCCCATGGCCTTCTCCGACTGTGCGGCGGTGGGCGTGGAAATCCAGATCACGCGTTGACCATGAACGACATTGCTCCCCCCATCCGCTTTCGTACCGAAGCCGAAGAAAAGGCCAGGCACGAGGGCAACAAGCTGACCAAGCGGCTGGCCCGCGAAACCACGCGCGCCCTGTCTGACTACAACATGATCGGCGAAGGCGACCGCGTCATGGTGTGCCTGTCGGGCGGCAAGGATTCCTATGCCTTGCTGGATATCTTGCTGCAACTGCAAAAGCGCGCGCCGTTCAAGTTCGAGCTGATTGCCGTCAACCTGGACCAGAAGCAGCCCGGATTTCCCGACCACATCCTGCCGCAGTACCTGAAAGACCTGGGGGTGCCGTTCCACATCGAGACGCAGGACACGTATTCGATCGTCACGCGCGTGCTCGAAGAAGGCAAGACCATGTGTTCGCTCTGTTCGCGCTTGCGCCGGGGCATTCTGTACCGCGTGGCATCCGAGCTGGGCGCCACCAAGATCGCACTGGGCCATCACCGCGACGACATTCTGGGCACATTCTTCCTGAACCTGTTCTACGGCGGCAAGGCCAAGGGCATGCCACCCAAGCTCGTGTCCGACGATGGCCGCCACACCGTGATCCGCCCGCTGGCCTATGTGGCTGAAACCGATCTGATCGCCTACGCCGAACTGAAGCAGTTCCCCATCATTCCGTGCAATCTCTGCGGCTCCCAGGAAAACCTGAAGCGCAAGGAAGTGGGCCGGATGATCAAGGAATGGGACAAGCAGTATCCGGGCCGTTCCTGGAACGTGTTCAACGCCCTGTCACGCGTGGTGCCATCGCACTTGATGGACCGCGATCTGTTCGATTTCGTGGGCTTAAAGCCCACTGGCGTGCCAGACGCCAATGGCGACACGGCGTTCGATGCCGTGGACCCCGATGAAGACGCGGCGGACGACGCCTGCGGCGATACGCCGCCAGCCTTGGAACCGGGCGCAATCATCGAAAAGAAAGTGACGTTTACGCGCAGTTGATATTGACTACCCACCCTGCGGTTTTCGAGAGAAAACCGCAGGGCGGGAATCGTGAAATTGCGGGACGGGTTATGCGTTCAGCACCCTGACCGGTTTACCCGCCTGGTACGCCTTCACCGCGTCCAGCGCATTCTGATAAAACGCCTCGAAATTCTCGCGGCTCACATAACCCAGATGCGGCGTCAGGATGACGTTATCCAGATCGCGCACGGTGTCTGTCGGAGACAGCGGCTCTTCCGGGTACACATCCAAGCCCGCGCCCGCGATGCGGAACTTCACCAGCGCATCCATCAACGCGTCCTGATCCACCAGACCCGCGCGCGACGTGTTCACCAGATATGCGGTCGGTTTCATGGCGGCCAGTGCCGCGGCATCGACGATATGGCGGCTGCGATCGGACAGAATCAGGTGCAGGCTGACCACATCGGACGTGGAAAACAATTCGTGCTTGTCCACACGTGACACGCCGGCTTCTTGGGCGCGCTCTTCCGTCAGATTGGGGCTCCACGCCACCACATCCATGCCGAAGGCCAGCCCCACTTTGGCCACTGCCTGACCTAGCTTGCCCAGACCCAACAGGCCCAGGCGCTTGCCCGCCAGAGGCTCGGGCATGGCGGTCTGCCACATGCCACGGCGCATGGCCGCGTCTTCGGCGGGCAAATGTTTGAACAGGCCCAGAATGTGCGCCCAGGCCAGCTCGGCGGTGGCCGTGTTGGCGTCGGCGCTGCCCGGAGCCCCGCACACAACGATGCCCTGCGCAGTGCAAGCCTGCATATCGATGGCATTGTTGCGCATGCCCGTCGTGATCAAGAGCCGCAGCTTGGGCAACGCACGAATACGCTCGGCCGGAAACGGCGTGCGTTCGCGCATGGCGACGATCACATCGAACGGCTCAAGCGATGCCTCGACCTCGTCGGCCGGAATGAAGTTGTTGAAAATCCGGACCTCGGCGTCCCCGCCCAAAGAAGTCCAATCTGCATAGCGCCGGGCTACGTCGTGGTAATCGTCGAGTATTGCGATTTTCAAGTGTTGTCTCCGGGTGGCGTGGCGCGGTTCGCACCAGCCACCCGGCCGGCGCGCAACGCGCCGGTCAGTTCAAACGAGCTTTGAGTTGGTCCAGCGGTATCGCGCCGCTTACGCGCGAGCCATCGGCAAAAAACAGGGTCGGCGTACCGCGAACCATCAGTTTCTGGCCCAGCGCCAGCAACTTGTCTTCAGGCACATCGCAGTTGGCCGTTGCGGGTTTCTTGCCCCGCACCATCCAGTCATCCCACGCCTTGCCCTGATCCTTGGCGCACCAGACGTCGCGCACCTTCACCTTGGAATCGGGCGACAGGATGGGATAGAGGAAGGTGTAAACGGTGACGTTGTCCACGTCTTCCATGGTCTGGCGCAGCTGCTTGCAGTAGCCGCAATTGGGATCTTCAAAGATCGCGACCTTGCGCGAGCCATCGCCCTTGACCTGCTTGAGCGCCAAGTCCAACGGCAATTGATCAAACGTGATGGCGCTGAGTTTCTCTTGCGATTCGCGCGTCACATCACGGCGCGTCATGGCGTCTATCAACGGACCTTCCATGACCCACGTTACTTTTTCGTCCGTGTAGAGCAGGTCCATGCCCAACTGCACCTCGAACAAGCCGTAAGGCGTGCGGCGCACTGCCGATACGTCCATACCGGTAAAACGCTGCTGAAAACGTTCCTTGACGCCCTCCGTCACCGGGTCGAGCTGCGTGGTGGACACGCTTTTCTCGCCCTTGCCAGGCTGCCCCACGGATTGCGTGGAGATGACGTTGTCGCCCTTGGCAGGCGCTTGCGCCAAGGCGTTGGCGGACAAACCCAAGCCGCCGGCCAGGAAACAAGCCGCCAAGGTGGCGGAGATACGCAAATTCATTAGTACTCCTGTACTTATCGTGTTCTTTGGTGGAAAGCGTAACGCATCCGGACAAGTGCCGGGGGCCAGCCCAGTGGGCGCAAGCCATGCGCAGACGCCATCTGTGTCAGACGGCCGACGCCGCGCAAAGGTTCAAAAAACGCGGAGTGATCGTCGTGATCTGTCCCCCTCGCCCCTGGCTTTGCCCGCGTCAGTTCGCTGACGCCCCCGCAATCAGACGGCGCTTGATCAGCGGCGCCTTTTCGACCCAATGCATACCCGCGTTGCGCAGCCAGACGAGCGGCGTGGCGTGCGACGCAAACAGCTTATGCAGACCGTCGGTGGCCAAACGCATTGCCAGGACCGGTTCGGCGCGTGCCCGCTGATAGCGGTGCAGCACGCGCAGGTCGCCTGCCTGGCGGTAGGGTTCGCGGTCCGCCACCGTGCGAGCCAGCGCTTCGACGTCGCCCAGGCCCAGGTTCAAGCCCTGGCCTGCCAGCGGATGCAAACGATGCGCGGCGTCGCCTGCCAGCGCGATACCGGGCGCAACCATCTGGGCGCGCTCCAGCGTCAGCGGAAAACCATGCAGCTTGCTGCGCACCTTCAGGCTGCCCAGGCGGCCCTCGGACGCATCGGCCAGCAGGGCTTCCAACTGGGTAGTCTGTTCTTCGGCCGGCAGGGCCAACAACGCCTGGGCGCGATCGCTGCGCATGGACCAGACCATGGACACCTGCGGCCCGTCGGCGGTGTCAGGCAGCGGCAAAAGCGCCAGCACACCGTCGTCGCGGAACCACTGAACGGCGGTGCCTTGATGGGGAATTTCGGCGTCCAGATGCACGACCAGTCCGGTATCGTCATAGGACACGGCATCATGCTTCATGCCTGCCGCGGTGCGCAGCGGAGAGGCGGCGCCGTCCGCGCCCACAAACAATTCGGCCTTGATGCGAGCGCCGCTTTCCGTATCCACGGCGCCATCCTGGTAAGCCGTGCAGCGGTCTTCCAGCCAGGGAATGCCAAACATCCGCACCGCCTGGATCAGCACACGTTCGATCTCACCGGATTCGACAATCCAGGCCAGTTGCGGCAGCGCCGCCTGCCAGGCGTTCAGGTTTACCTGTCCGTCCGCGTCTCCATGGATCTCCATGGCCTGCACCGGCATCAGCCGGGCGGCAGGCATGGCGTCCCATACACCCAGCTCGGCCAGAAAGCGCTGGCTGGCAGGCGAAATGGCGTAGACGCGCGGGTGATAACGGTTGGGATCGGCCGCGGGCACGGCAGAGCGCGGCGCCAGCACGGCAACGCGCTGCCCGCGCCGGGCCAGCGCCAAGGCGGTGGACAGGCCGACGATGCCGGCCCCGCAAACTACGATCTGATGGCTCATCTTGCCGAGGGCTCCCCAGCTTGCTTGGGCCACAACACCCACATCTGTCCCTTTTGTTTCATGCGGCCTGCCTGCTGGCCGGCCTCTTCGCCATAACCCCAATAGAAGTCAGCGCGCGCGGCGCCCCGGATAGCCGTGCCCGTATCTTGGGCAAATACCAGCCGCTGCAGCGGCCGGTCGGATGCCGGAAGGGTGGTCGCCAGGTACACCGGCGTGCCCAGCGGCACGAAAGTGGCGTCCACCGCAATGGAACGCTTGGGGGCCAGCGGGATCGCATAGGCGCCTTTGGGACCCTGCTCAGGATCAATGACCGGCTCTTCGCGAAAGAACACGACAGCCGGATTGGCATTGAGCATTTCCTGCACGCGCTTCGGATTGCGCTGCGCCCAGGCCCGGATGTTCTGCATGGACGCCTGATCGGCCGTGAGTTCGCCACGGTCGATCAGCCAACGGCCAATGGACACATAGGGCTGGCCGTTATGGTCGGCGTACGCCACCCGGATCGTCTTGCCCGTATCGGGGCCGTCGGTCAGTTGCACACGGCCTGAACCCTGCACCTGCAAGAAGAAATTATCCACAGGGTCGTCCACCCAGACCACCACCGGCGGGCGGCGGCCGGACGATTCAATCGCGGCGCGGGTGTCGTAAGGCACCACCCGCTTGCCTTCCAGCTTGCCTCGCACGCGCTTGCCGGCCAGATCGGGGTAAATCGAACCCAAATCGATGGTCAACAGGTCGGCAGGCACGGCATACAGCGGCCATTGGTAGTTGCCACCCTGACGGCGCGACCCGCGCACCAGGGGTTCGTAGTAGCCCGTGACGGTATTGGTGGCCGGCTTGCCATCGGCCGCGTTCAGGCGCCACGGCTGAAGATAGGTCTGAAGAAAACGGCGCACGCCTTCGCCATCGCCTGCTGCCGGAGCGCGGGACGGGTCCACGGCGGCCGCGCAAACCGGTTGCCAGGCCCGCGGCGTGGCGCGCGCGGGCGCGGCCAGATTGCCGCTGGTCGGCCGCATCAGGCCGCGGCAGTTGCGCAAGAACAGCGGCCAGAATTGCGTCAGGTCATCGGTAGACCAGCCGGGCATTTCAGCCCAGGAACCGGCCTTGAACTTGCCCGCCAGCGCGCGCGGCGGCGTGTCCGGCAAAGCGGACAGCGACGGCACCACCAAAGGGCCATCGGCCGCCGGCGTGCGCACGCCTGGGGCGGCGGGGCCGCCGGATTCAGGGGGAACTTCTGATGGGGTGGAACATGCCGCCAGCAGAACCGACAGCACGGACAGGCTAAGAATGCGCTTCATGAGCAGATGGAAAAACGTGCGACAGGTGGCCGGGCCATTCAGTGCAAAGTGCGCGGCATGGCCAGGACGAATTCGGAGATCGGCACTTCAAACGGAATACCGTTTTCGCCGACGCAGTGATAGGTGCCGCGCATCGTGCCCACTGGAGTGGGCAGGGGACAGCCGCTCGTGTATTCGAAGGTCTCGCCCGGGGCCAACAAAGGCTGCTGACCCACAATGCCCAGCCCGCGCACTTCCTGCACACGCTGGTTGCCATCGGTGATGACCCAGTGGCGGCTGATCACCTGGGCGGGATGTTCGCCGGTATTGGTGATGCGGACGGTATAGGCAAACACGAATTGCTGTTCGCCGGGATCAGACTGTTCGGGCACGAAGCGCGGAGAGACAGAGACGCTCAGGTCGTAAGGTTTCACAGTCCTTCCCTGTGTGACTGGGCGCGGGACGCCGGATTTCGGCGCCAAGCGCTTGAAAGACGCAATTTGGGGGCATGCTGAGCGGACCGTTTCCGAACCCGCGCCCCAAACTGCAATAATGGCACATTATGCCCTTCTGATCTCCGAACATCATGTCTACCACCACTCGCATCACCCCCAGTATCTTGTCGGCTGACTTTGCCCGCCTGGGCGAGGAAGTCCGCAACGTCGTCGCCGCAGGCGCCGACTGGATCCACGTGGACGTGATGGACAACCACTATGTCCCCAATCTGACCATCGGTCCCATGGTGTGCGCGGCAATCCGCCCCCACGTGGAAGTGCCGATCGACGTGCATCTGATGGTGGAACCCGTGGACGAGCTGGTCCCGATGTTCGCGAAAGCCGGCGCCAACTACATCAGCTTTCACCCGGACGCCAGCCGTCACGTGGACCGCACGCTGTCCCTGATCCGTGAAAACGGCTGTAAAGCGGGCCTGGTGTTCAACCCCGCCACGCCGCTGACCTACCTGGACTACGTGATGGACAAGGTCGACCTGGTGTTGATCATGTCGGTCAACCCCGGCTTTGGCGGCCAGAGCTTCATTCCGGGTGCGCTGACCAAGCTGCGCGAGGCCCGCGCCAAAATCGACGCCTGGATGCAGGCCGGCGGCCAGGAAATCGTGCTGCAAGTGGACGGCGGCGTCAAAATCGACAACATCGCTGAAATCCGCCGCGCAGGCGCCGATACTTTCGTGGCTGGCTCCGCCATCTTTGGCAAGCCCGATTACGCCGGCATCATCAAATCCATGCGTGATCAGATCGCCATCGGCGAAACCACCGCCATCTAAGCCCCTGGGAATCACTATGACCGCTTTTCGCGCTGCGCTGCTTGACCTGGATGGAACCCTGCTTGACTCCATTCCCGACCTGGCCTTTGCCGCCAACGCCATGCGCGTTGAACTTGGCATGATTGCGCTGCGCGAGGACGTGGTGGCCACCTTCGTGGGCAAGGGCGTGGACAACCTGGTCCGCCGCAGCCTGGCGGGCAGTTTGAATGCAGCGGACCCGTCACCCGCCGACTTCGACCGCGCCCGCGAGTCTTTCTACCGCCATTACCACCTGGTCAATGGCGAGCGCGCCCAGGTGTATCCCGGCGTCATCGAAGGCTTGAAACACATGCGCGACCAGGGTTTGAAGCTGGCCGTCGTCACCAACAAGCCCACCGAGTTCACCTTGCCGCTGTTGCAACGCACCGGTCTGGCTGGCTTCTTTGACGCGGTGGTGTGCGGCGATACCTGCGCGCGCCGCAAGCCCGACCCCGACCAGATCGAACACGCCTGCGAATTGCTGCACGTGGCGGTCACCGAAGCCGTGACCATCGGCGACTCCATCAACGACGCGCAGGCCGGCCGCAGCGCCGGTACGCAGGTGCTGGTGGTGCCTTACGGTTACAACGAAGGACGTGACGTGCGCGAGCTGGATGTCGATGGTATAGTGGACACGCTTATCGACGCCGCTCAGTGGATTGCACTGTGGAACAGAAACCAGAACGCAGCGAATGTACTGTGACTCTGCTCTGACTTTGCAGTAGTCCAGTCACTAACCCGGCCCGGTCAGCAGCATCGAACTTAACCGTCGAACTTAATACTGAACACAGATCAATGAACGTTTCCATCCAGAACCAAATGCTCGGCGCCTCGTGGCGCTGGTGGCGTTTGTCTTCCGGGTGGCGATGATTCCCTTCCCGGCCCTAGACGCGACTCAAGCCGCCTAGCGCCGACACTGTGTAAACAGCGCCCAGCCCGGAACCAGTTACCTGGACCGGGCTTTTTGTTGTGCGCCCGGTCTGCAAGCAAAAAAATCGCTTACGAGACCCGACATGACCGAAATCGAATTCAAGGCCCTCGCCGCCCAAGGCTACAACCGCATTCCGCTGGTAGCCGAGACCTACGCCGACCTGGACACGCCGCTGGGCATCTACCTCAAGCTGGCGCATGCGGGCCCAAACGGCGGCCGCATGACCTGCCTGATGGAGTCCGTCGTGGGCGGCGAGCGCTTCGGCCGCTATTCTTTTATCGGCCTGCCTGCCCGCACCGTCATCCGCGCCAGCGGCACGCTGACCGAAGTCCTGCACGACGGCAGCGTCGTGGAAACCCATGAAGGCGACCCGCTCGCCTTCATCGAGCAATACCAAAGCCGCTTCAAAGTCGCCCTGCGCCCCGGCATGCCGCGCTTTTGCGGCGGCCTGGCGGGGTATTTCGGCTATGACACGGTGCGCCACATCGAGCCTTGCCTGGGTCCCGCGGTCAAACCGTTCCCGGCCGGCATGGAAGAGGGCACGCCGGACCTGATGCTGATGCACGTAGACGAATTGGTCATCGTGGACAATCTGGCCGGCCGCATCTACTTGATGGTCTACGCCGATCCCAGCCAACCCGAGTCCTACAGCCGCGCCCAGCAACGTCTGCACGATCTGCGGGCGCGCCTGCGACGCCCGGTTGAAATTCCCTACAGCCACGCCAGCATGCAAACCGAAGAGCGGCGCGACTTCAAGAAAGAGGATTACCTGGCGGCCGTCCACCGCGCCAAGGAACACATCGCCGCTGGCGACCTGATGCAGGTCCAGATCGGACAGGTCATCGCCAAACCCTTCCGCGATTCGCCGCTGTCCCTGTACCGCGCCCTGCGTTCGCTCAACCCCTCCCCTTATATGTACTTCTGGAACTTCGGCGACTTCCAGGTCGTGGGCGCCTCGCCCGAGATCCTGGTGCGTCAGGAGCGCGTGGTGGATAACGGCGTGCCGAAGTCGCAGATCACCATCCGTCCGCTGGCCGGCACCCGCAAGCGCGGCGGCACCCCCGAGGAAGACGCAGCACTGGCCGCCGAACTGAAGGCCGATCCCAAAGAAGTGGCGGAACACGTGATGCTGATCGACCTGGCGCGCAATGACGTGGGCCGGGTGGCAGAAGTGGGTTCGGTCAAGGTCAGCGACACCATGGTCATCGAACGCTATTCGCATGTGATGCACCTGGTGTCCAACGTCACCGGCAACCTGAACCCCGGCATGAGCAGCATGGACGTACTGCGTGCGTCCTTCCCCGCAGGCACCTTGACGGGCGCCCCCAAGGTCGAAGCCATGAAGATCATCGACGAACTGGAACCCGTGCGCCGCGGCATCTACGGCGGCGCGGCCGGCTACCTGAGCTACGGCGGCGAAATGGACGTGGCGATCGCCATCCGCACCGGTGTCATTAAAGACGGCACGCTGTACGTGCAGGCCGCCGCCGGCATCGTGGCCGACTCCAACCCCGAAGCCGAATGGGCCGAAACAGAAGCCAAGGCCCGCGCGGTGCTGCGCGCGGCGGAACAGGTGCAGCACGGCCTGGACGAACCCATCTGAATCCGGCCACGGCCAAACCCAATACCGTTCGCACGGAGAGAAAACATGCTGTTGATGATCGATAACTACGACTCTTTTACCTACAACCTGGTCCAATACTTTGGCGAGCTGGGTGAAGATGTGCGCGTGGCGCGCAATGACCAGATCACGCTGGAAGAAATCACCGCCATGAACCCGGACCGCATTTGCGTGTCGCCCGGCCCTTGCTCGCCAGCGGAAGCGGGCATTTCAGTACCCGTGATCCAGGCCTTTGCCGGCAAGAAGCCGATTCTGGGCGTGTGCCTGGGCCATCAGGCCATCGGCGCGGCCTACGGCGGCGATATCGTGCGCGCCCAGCAGATCATGCATGGCAAGACGGTCAAGATCTCGCATACCGGCACGGATATCTTCACCGGCCTGCCCACCCCCTACACCGTGATCCGTTACAACTCACTGACGATAGATCCGGCCACCCTGCCCGACTGCCTGGCGGTGACGGCAACGGCTCCGGACGGCGACATCATGGGCGTGCGTCACAAGACGCTGCCGCTGTACGGGGTACAGTTCCATCCGGAGTCCGTGCTCAGTGAACACGGCCACGCCCTGCTGCGCAATTTTCTGAACCTCGCTTAAAAGAAGGACGCATCGTGACAATTTCCCCCACCGAAGCGCTGACGCGCTGCATTGAACACCGCGAAATTTTCCACGACGAAATGCTGCATCTGATGCGCATGCTGATGCGTGGCGAGATGTCTCCGCAAATCGCAAGCGCGCTGCTGATGGGTTTGCGCGTCAAGAAAGAAACCATTGGCGAGATCACTGCGGCCGCGCAAGTCATGCGCGAATTCGCCACGCCGGTCGTGACCCCCAATCCGCAAGACCTGCTGGACATGTGCGGCACGGGCGGAGACGGCAGCCACACCTTCAATATCTCGACCACCGCGATGTTCGTGGCAGCGGCGGCCGGCGTGCCGATCGCCAAGCACGGCAACCGCAGCGCCTCGTCCTCAAGCGGCAGCGCCGATGTGCTGGAAGCCCTGGGCGCCAATCTGGTCCTGACGCCCGATCAGGTTGCGGAATGCATCCAGGCCACCGGCATCGGCTTCATGTTCGCGCCTGCCCACCACGGCGCGATGAAAAACGTGGCAGCCGTACGCAAAGAGCTGGCGGTTCGCACTATCTTCAACATTCTTGGCCCCCTGACCAACCCCGCAGGCGCGGCGAACCAGCTGATGGGTGTGTTTCACGCCGATCTGGTGGGCATTCAGGTGCGCGTGCTGGAACGCCTGGGCTCGCGTCACGTGCTGGTCGTGCATGGCAAGGACGGCATGGACGAGGCCTCGCTGGGCGGCGCCACCTTGGTCGGCGAACTCAAGGATGGTCAAATCCGGGAATACGAAATTCATCCCGAGGACTACGGGCTATCCATGATGTCCAACCGGAGCATCAAGGTGTCCAATCGCGAGCAGTCACGCGAGCTTGTCATCGAAGCGCTGGAGAATGTCGACGGCGCCGCCCGCGACATCGTCGCCCTTAATGCAGGCCTTGCCATTTACGCCGGTAATAAAGCCGATTCCATTCCCGAAGCCTTAGCGTTAGCATTTGAACTACTCTCCACCGGCGCGGCGCGAGCCAAGCTGGAAGAATTCTGCGCATACACCCGGAAGTTCCAGAAATGAACGATATTCTTGCGAAGATCCTCGCCGTCAAAGTCGAGGAAGTCGCGGCCGCTCGCCAAATGCGTAGCGAAGCCGAAGTCTTGCGTGAAGCGCAGGCGCGGCAAGACGTGCGTGGCTTTGCCCAAGCCATTGAAGACAAAATTTCTCAGGGCAAAGCCGCCGTCATCGCCGAGATCAAAAAAGCCTCGCCGTCCAAGGGTGTGCTGCGCGAAAATTTTGTCCCCTCGGATATTGCCTCGACGTACGCTGTGCATGGCGCAGCCTGCCTGTCGGTGCTGACCGACGTGCAGTTTTTCCAAGGCTCGCACGATCACCTGCGCCAAGCGCGCGCGGCGTGTTCGCTGCCGGTGCTGCGCAAAGACTTCGTGATCGATCCCTACCAGATCATCGTGGCGCGCGCGATGGGCGCGGACTGCGTGTTGCTGATCGTGGCCGCGCTCAGTCCCTCGCAATTGCGCGACTACGAAACGCTGGCCATGGAGCTGGGCATGGATGTGCTGGTGGAAGTGCATGACGCCCAGGAGCTGGACGTGGCGCTGACCTTGAAGACGCCGCTGTTGGGCATCAACAACCGCAATCTGCGCACATTCGAGACCAGCCTGCAAAACACGCTGGACCTGCTGCCGCGCATCCCTGCGGGCAAGCGCGTCGTGACGGAAAGCGGCATCCTCAAGCCCGAAGACGTCAAGCTGATGCGTGATCACCAGGTGAATGCTTTCCTGGTGGGCGAAGCCTTCATGCGCGCCAAGGACCCAGGCGCTGAACTCGCACGGCTCATCGGCTGAACCCGACGCGGCTAACGCAAACGCAGCAGGCCCAGCGCGGCCGCGCGCCGGTAGATGGTGCTGCGGTGCACACCCAGCGCCCGCGCCGCGCGGCTGACATTGCCTTCATGCGAGGCCAGCGCGTCGCGGATCGCGGCGTCTGTCATCGATTGCAGATTGGACGGCTCGCTGCTCAATAGCGGCGAGCCAGCCGCCGCGTCGCGCGAGCCTGCTGGCGACAGCTCGGCAGGCAGCATGTCCATATCGACCATGCCCGATGGGCCTGCCAATACATGCAGCGTACGCAACACCGCAGCCAGTTGCCGGTAATTGCCGGGCCACGGATAGCGGGCCAGGATAGCTTCGATGGTTGGCGGCAAGACCGGGCCCGCGCCTTGCGCGGCCCACAAGCCGCGCAGCAGTTCCAGCCGGTCCGCACGCGTGCGCAAGGGCTCAAGCGTGACGGTGTATTCGGCGATGCGGAAATACAGATCAGGACGCACCGGCGCATCCGCGCCTTCGTGGGCCAACGGACGGTGGGTTGCGCAGACCAGCGCAAAATCCACCAAGACGGGCCGCGCCGCACCCAGCGGCGAAACCTCGCGGGTTTGCAGCACGCGCAACAACCGTGATTGCAGTGTCAGCGGCATGTCGCCGATTTCATCCAGAAACAACACCCCGCCATGCGCCTGGCGCAACAGGCCCTTGCTTCCCTGGCGGCGCGCGCCGGTAAAGGCGCCCTCTTCGTACCCAAACAATTCGGATTCGATCAGGCTTTCGGGCAGCGCCGCGCAATTAACCGCCACGAACGGCCCGGTTGCCCGCTTGCTGCGCTCATGCAGTTGGCGTGCAAACACTTCCTTGCCCACGCCGGTTTCGCCTTGCAGCAATATCGACACGCCCGCGTCTGACAGATGCACGGCGCGCGCCAACGCTCCCAAGGTGGCCGCATCAAAACTCGGTGTGCGCATGCCGCCCGGCAGGCGCGGAGCATCAACCGCTGGCAACGCCGGCGTCACAGGTGATTTCGGCGGCCGTGAGCGCGGCCAACGCAAACGCGCGTGATACGTCGTGCCCGCGCGCGTCTGCACCCGGCCCGCGGCGTCCGGGCAGCGTTCAAGCTCGCCCTCAAAGACATCGGCGTAGCGGTACACCCCCAGCGCGGTGGCGGCCAGCCCCAGCGCATGCAGGGCGCGCCGGTTCGCGCCGATCAGAACATCACCTTGAAACGCCAACAAGCCTTCGCCCGGCGCGCCCAGTCCGGAATGGTCTCCATGCAGACGCAGCACCGCGTGATGCTCGTAGGCCTCTTCAAACAAACGGTGTTCAATCACATCGACCGCCGCGCGCACTTGCTCAAGCACATCCGGGCGTACGTCGCGCGCTTGACTGGACAAGTCCAGCACGCCCAGCGTGCGCCCTTCGCTATCGGTAATGGGCACCGCTGCGCACGTCAGAATGCGGTTGGGTTCGAAATAGTGTTCGGCGCCATGGACGGTAGTAGCGCGGCCTTCGACCAGCGCCGTGCCGATGGCATTGGTGCCGGCCGCGGCCTCGTCCCAGGGTGCGCCGGGCATCAGCGCCACGCGTGAGGCACGATGCGCAAAACCGGTATCTCCGTCGCTGTCCAGGACCAATCCTTGCGCGTCGGACAAAATCACCAGGTTGCCGCTGCCGCCCGCTTGGCGGCGCAAATAGGACATCGCAGGTTCGGACAAGCGGCGCAGCGCTTCATTGCGCTGCTGGGCTTCACGCAGCTCACCCTGCGTCATAAGTTCAGCGCGGCGCACGCCGCGCATATCAAAGCCCAGGTCGGCGCAACGCCGCCAGGATCTCAGGATGGGCTCGGCAACCACGCCGCCGGGCACGGCGCCCTGCTGGTTGAACAGCAGGCGCGCTTGCGTCAGCGCGTGCTGACGGGAATGTGTGGCCATGCATGTCTCCTAGGACCGGTGTTCTGCGACACCTGTTCCGCGACAATGTCGCAAAAAACATCATCCCGGCAAGAAAAAACTTTGCCCGCGCCCGGTAAGAGCGCGTGCAAATCTACTTTCGCATGCGTCGCACGGGCTGTCCAGCAGGGAAGCCCCGGACTGGCACGGACTTTGCTTGATATCGGATAGGCAGCCGACTGCCGCTATCCCAACAATATCGGAGACAAGCATGGACATCGCGACCCGCATTACCCCGGATACCTATGGCACACGCCTGGATCTCAAGACGCAGTACGACAACTTCATTGATGGAAAGTGGCAGAAGCCGGCGGACGGTGAATACTTTGACAACGTGACCCCGGTTACCGGACAGGTCCTTTCCCGCAACGCCCGTTCCAAGGAGCGCGACATTGACCTGGCGCTGGACGCCGCGCATCGTGCCGCACCGAAATGGGGTGCGACCCCAGCCGCGGAACGCGCCCGCATGTTGATGCAGATTGCAGACGTGATGGAAGCCAACCTGGAACGTCTGGCTACCGCCGAAACCTGGGACAACGGCAAGCCCATCCGCGAAGCCCGCGCGGCCGATATCCCGCTGGCGATCGACCACTTCCGCTACTTCGCTTCGTGCATCCGCAGCCAGGAAGGCGGGCTGTCAGAGATCGACAGCGACACCGTGGCCTATCACTTCAACGAACCGCTAGGCGTGGTTGGCCAGATCATTCCGTGGAACTTCCCCATCCTGATGGCCGCGTGGAAGTTGGCGCCGGCCTTGGCCGCAGGCAACTGCGTGGTGCTCAAGCCCGCCGAACAGACGCCGCTGGGCATTTTGCTGCTGGCCGAGTTGATTGCCGACATCCTGCCCCCTGGCGTGCTGAACATCGTCACGGGCTTTGGTCTGGAAGCCGGCAAACCGCTGGCATCCAGCAAGCGGATTGCCAAGATTGCCTTCACCGGCGAAACCACGACCGGCCGCTTGATCATGCAGTACGCGTCGCAGAACATCATCCCCGTCACGCTGGAGCTGGGCGGCAAGTCGCCCAACATTTTCTTTGCTGACGTGGCCGCGCAGGACGATGACTTTCTGGACAAGGCCATCGAGGGATTCGTCATGTTCGCGCTGAACCAGGGCGAAGTGTGCACCTGCCCCAGCCGCGCTTTGATTCAGGAATCGCTATATGACCGCTTCATGGAACGCGCCTTGAAGCGCGTGGCCGCGATCAAGCAGGGCAACCCGCTGGATGGCGATACCATGCTGGGCGCGCAGGCCTCAACCGAGCAACTGGAGAAGATTCTGTCCTACCTGGACATCGGCAAGCAGGAAGGCGCCGACGTGCTGGCAGGCGGCTCTCGCGCACAGTTGCCTGGCGCGCTGGAAGGCGGCTATTACGTGCAGCCCACGGTGTTCAAGGGCCACAACAAGATGCGCGTGTTCCAAGAGGAAATCTTCGGGCCGGTGGTGGCCGTGACGACGTTCAAGGACGCCGATGATGCGCTGGCTCTGGCCAACGACACGCTCTATGGTTTGGGCGCGGGTGTGTGGTCGCGCGACGCCAACACGTGCTATCGGATGGGCCGCGCCATCAAGGCCGGCCGCGTGTGGACCAACTGCTATCACGCCTACCCCGCGCACGCGGCGTTCGGCGGCTACAAGCAGTCTGGCATTGGACGCGAGAACCACAAGATGATGCTCAACCACTATCAGCAGACCAAGAACCTGCTGGTGAGCTACTCGCCGAAGAAGCTGGGTTTCTTCTGATCCCCAAGCCGTGAAACGGCGCGCCGGGCCCCTGGGTCTGGCGCGCCGGATGCCAATAGGAAAACGTCATGGCAGAGCACACCCCACGCGTGGTTGCGACCGACGAGGCGCGCCAGCTGATCAATACCCTGCGCACCAAGCACGGGCCGCTGATGTTCCACCAATCGGGCGGATGCTGCGATGGCAGTTCTCCCATGTGCTACGCGCTGGGAGAATTCATGGTGGGCGGCTCGGACGTGCTGTTGGGCGACCTGGAAGGTTGCCCGTTTTACATGGGCGAAGACCAATTCGCGTATTGGGAGCATACGCAATTGATCATCGACGCCGTGCCCGGACGGGGCGGTGCGTTTTCATTGGACAGCGCAGAAGGGAAGCGCTTTCTGCTGCGCTCTCGTCTGTATTCGGATGAAGAATGGGCCCAAGTCGCACCGGTGACGAAGGGGTAGGCGCGTTGGATGCTGGCGTGTTTATAACCGCGCCTCCAGCCCCCTGCCTACGTGCCTACGTGCCTTTGGGACCTTGGCGGGTTCCGCTTGGCAAGGGCTGGCTTTCTGTGAAATCTGGCTGCCCTATCTGCTGCCATTGAAACGATACCCGCCGGATGCGAGCGGCGCGGAATTGGGTGAATGAACGGCCGCCCGGCATGGGCGCGCCGCGATAGGCACTGCTTGCGTTTTTCATTTGAGGTGCGTTGACGAAGAAATCTGTGCGTTGCTGCGGATATTCTCAAGCGTGCCGGGCGGCGGGCCAAGGACTGGCCGCTTCGGCGCGGCGCGTCCAATCCAGCGCGTCTTCCAGGCGGTCGTTGCCCCAGAACATCTCGCCATCCACAAAAAGCGTAGGCGCCCCGAAAATGCCCAAATCCCGCGCGCGGTCCACCTGCCGGCGCAGCGCCTCCTTGGCGGCTTCGGACTTGCCGCGGGCAATGAGGCTTTCCGCATCCAACGACAAGTCTGTCAGCAACGTATGGACAACGTCTTCGTCCTGGATGTCCAGGTCATGCTGGAAATTGGCACGGAATACGGCCACGCAAAAGTCGCGGCCCCAAGGCTCGTCCTGACCCAGCAAGGCAATACGGGCGGGCAGCACACTCATGCGGGGAAACAGGCGCGGCCGGTTGTAGACCACGCCATACTTTTCGGCCAGGCGCGCGATGTCGCGCATCATGTAGGCGCCCTTGCCCGGGAACAGACGGAACGGCGTGTCATTCCAGCCTTGCGCCTGAAAAATCGGCCCCAACAGAAAAGGGCGCAGATCAACCTGGACGCCTGCCGCTTGCGCCAGAGCGTCAACACGCTCGATCGCCAGATAGCTGTAGGGGCTGGCGAAATCGAACCACATCTCGATGTGAGGCGTATCGGGCAAAGGGGCGGTCATCACTGCAACTCCGGTGTCCTGTCTGGTGGCGCGGCCAGGGCGTTGCCCATACCACTCAAGTATTGAACGCCTTGGGCGTACTATTGCTCAAGCGATATTTCCGCCCGCTACGCATGAGTTTCAGGAATGTCATACCCGCTGGCAAAACTCCCCCCGCTAGACCTGATCAAAGGTTTCGTCGCCGTCGGACGCCGCATGAGCATCACGCTTGCTGCGCAAGATCTGCATGTCACGCAGTCGGCCGTCAGCCGTCAGATCCGTGCCCTGGAGGCCCATCTGGGGGTGCCGCTGCTGGTGCGCGGGTTTCGCAGCGTGTCCTTTACTGCTGAAGGCGCGCAACTGTTCCGCATGGCCGATGCCTGGTTGAGCCGGCTGGGCGACGTTACCGAGCAATTGCGAGCGCCAGAACGGCGCACGCCCGTCACTGTGACGACCACCATCGGCGTGGCCTCGCTGTGGCTGCTCCCCCGGCTGGGCGACTTCCAAGCCGCGTATCCGCATATTGACGTGCGCGTCGCTGCGGACAACCGCCTGATCGATATCGACCGCGAAAGCGTGGATATCGCCATCCGCTATAGCCCGCGTGACATGGTGCCAGATGGCGCGGTATGGCTGTTTGGGGAGTCGGTGGTGCCGGTGGCCCATCCTTCATTGCAAGCCCGCGGCTTGGATGCCAGTGAATTGCAACGTCATGTGCTGCTGGAATTCGATGACCCCACGCGTCCCTGGCTGCAATGGTCAGAATGGTTGAATGCGCGCGGTCTGGGCCGTGTACGCCCCCGGGGCATGCTGCGGTTTAACCAATACGATCAGATCGTGCATGCGGCCCTGGCGGGTCATGGCATTGCACTGGGACGGCTGGCGCTGATTGCCCCCATGCTGGCCGATCACCGGCTTGAAGCGGTGGGGGGCCAGACCGCCAGCGCCACGGAGCATGCCTACTGGCTGGTGCGCAACACGCGGCGCAGCACCCCGGACGCCGACGTCGTCGCAACATGGTTGACAGAGCAGGCGGCGTCAACTGCCCGCGGTCTGATCGCGGAGTAAGGCGGCCGGGTCCCCGGCGACAGCCGTCCCCTCGTCCCCCTGCATCTCTACAAAGGTATACAAACCTTTATACATTCGGCTGAGACGTCCTGTACATTTCGCGCTGCATGGCGAAAAGCGGCAATAACCTGAACCCCAAAAGCCACTGATCGCCAACCGGCCATACCGGGTCCCGGCGCAAGCGCCCCCTTGAACCCGGGGCCGGATTGTTCCCCATATCACTGAGTCCCCGACGGTTTCTCCTTGAAGAAGCTGCGGCCCCCGGTGGCTGCCAGTTGCGTGCTGCCGATAGATTCCTTTACGTTGCAGATGAAACTCTTCCGTCCGGCATTTGCGTGGCAAGACTGGTTCCTCAATGTTCAGCGCTCGTGCTTGTTCATGCTGGCGCCATGGCTGATCTGCGTACTGGCCCAGTTCATCGGCCGAGCCTATCTGCTTGTGACCTACGCTCCCCCTGCCACCTATGCCGCATTGCCTCTGGATGTTGGCCGCACATTGGGTATTGGGCTGCTGTTCGATATCAAGATCGCCAGCATCGTGTTCGCGGTGATGTTGGCGCTGGCCATGCTGGCCGCCGCCAGCAAGACGCTGCAAGCGCAATGGCTGCGTTGGTTGCCGGGCGTCAGCGCCAGCCTGGCGATGCTGATCACGGCCTCGACGCTGATCAGCGCGTTCTACTACGCCACGTTTTCCCGATCGATCGATATTTTTGTTTTTGGCCTGATCGACGACGACACCCACGCCATTCTGATGACCTTGTGGCACGGTTATCCGGTGGTGCAAGCGGGGCTGCTGCTATCGGCGGTGCTGGCGGGCACCTGGTGGCTGGGTCTACGCTGGCGGCGCAGCGTGCTGCAAGCCGGCCTGCGCCGCAGACCCCTGATTCCCACCCTGCTACGGCTGCTGCTGATCTTGGGGATTACCGTGCTGGCATGCCGTGGATCCATCGGCCGGTTTCCGCTGAACAAGGACGACACCAGCATTTCCAGTGTGAGGGTGCTGAACGACATTGCCCCCAACGGCATTTCTTCGTTCTTCTGGGCACTGGCTGAGCGCGACAACGACAAGCGCTTCACCCCCGTCACCGCATCGGAAGGGCGCGCGCTGTTCGAGCGCTTCCAGGGATGGGCCAAACCCGGGTTGGAGCCCTTCATGGCCGTCACGGCCGCGCATCCCGCGGCGCGAGAGCGCCCGCCTCATGTGGTGCTGCAAATCATGGAGAGCATGGGGCACCATCTGAATGCTTACGACCAGCCCGGCCGTGACCTGCTGGGCGCGCTGCGTACGCATTGGGAGCAGGACTGGCGCTTTGACCGCTTTGTTTCGGAGGGCAACGGCACCATCGATTCGCTGGCCCGTCTGCTGGTGCGCAGCCCGGTGTCCGCCATCGGCCAGTCGTCGGCCGCCAACGCCGAATTTGCCAGCAATGCCTTTACACCCTATCTGGCGCGCGGGTATCGCGTGCTGTTTGTCACGTCTGGCACCGCCACGTGGCGCAGTCTGGGCACCTTTGCCACGCACCTGGGCGCCCACAAATTTATCGATCAGCAGACCTTGCGCGCGCGCTTTCCCAAAGCGGAAACCGGGACCTGGGGCGTGCCCGACGAATACATGTTCCGCTACATCGAAAGCCGGCTGGCTGAAGCCGATAAAAACGGAGAACGCCTGTTCATCGTTGCGCTATCCACGACTCATCATCCACCGTTCATCCTGCCCGACGGCGCGCGCCGCGGCGGCTTGCCGCTGGATGACGTTACCAGCCAGCCGTACTTCAAATCCTGGGATTCGCTGGATGACACCTTCGACACGCTGCGCTATGCCAACGACCAGTTGGGACAATTCCTGACGCGACTCAAAGCATCGGCCAGCGGCCGCAGCACCATCGTCGCCGTCACGGGGGATCACAACATCCAGGGCATCTCTTACCAAGACCCGAAGGACGCGGTATTAAACCGCGCCGTTCCGTTCTATCTGTACGTGCCGCAAGCCTACCGAACGCGCTCCGTGTTTGATCCGGCGCGCGCAGGCAGCCACAAAGACATCATGCCCACCTTGTATCAGTTGAGCCTGCCTGACACGCCCTTCTTTCGAAGCGGCTGCGATCTGTTGGCGGCGCAACCCGATCCCGTCTGGTGCTTTGGAATCAACGACCCGAATGTGACGATCACGCAGGAAGGCGCTTACCGGCGTAACCGGCCCGGCCGCATCCTGCCTTGGGCTGACGCAGCCGGCGTGAAACTGGCGGAGGAGCAGGACGCCTCAGCCGAGCAATGGGCGGAACAAGTGCGGCTCAACGCCTACCCCAAGCTGATGCACTGGCAGATCAACTACCAAGTGCAAGAGCAAGCGTCGCGGCCGCGATAACGCCGCTCAGTCGACCTGCACCATCGCGTCACCGGCCGTCATCTCGCCAATCACGGCCGCCTGATCGAACCCCTGGCTGCGAAACAGATCCAACACGGCATCCGCCACATCGGGCGAACACGAGACCAGCAGGCCGCCCGAGGTTTGCGGATCGGTCAGCAAGGCCCGCTGCGTGCCGGTCACGCTGGCGCCCAGGCGCACGGAATCGCCGTATGACGCCCAGTTGCGGCCTGACGCGCCGGTAATCACACCTTCCGCAGCAAAAGCCTGCACGCCGGGCAACCAGGGCAAAGCGTCCAAGCGCAAACGCGCGGTCAGCTTCGCGCCCCTGGCCATTTCCAGCGTGTGGCCCAGCAAGCCAAAACCCGTCACGTCGGTGATGGCATGCACGCCATTCAGCGCGGCCAGCGCGGGGCCGGGCCGGTTCAGCAGCGTCGTCGTGTCAATCATGACGCGATAACCCTCGTCGCCCAGCCGGTTCTTTTTCAGTGCCGCCGACAAGATGCCAACGCCCAGGCCTTTGCCCAGAATCAGCACATCGCCCGCGCGCGCATCGGCGTTGCGCTTGATGCGGCCGGGATGCACCAGCCCCATCGCCGCCAGGCCGTAGATCGGTTCAACGGAATCGATGCTGTGGCCACCCGCCACGGGAATGCCCGCGTCGGCACAGACCGATTCGCCGCCACGCAAAATGTCCGCAATAACGCTGTGCGGCAACACATTGATCGGCATGCCAACGATGGCCAAGGCCATGATCGGGGTGCCGCCCATCGCGTACACATCAGACAGCGCATTCGTAGCCGCGATACGGCCAAAATCGAATGGGTCGTCAACAATCGGCATGAAGAAGTCTGTCGTGGCGATCAACGCCTGTTCATCGTTAAGACGGTAGACAGCGGCATCGTCCGCCGTTTCGGTACCCACCAGCAGATTGGGATAACTGGCCGCCGGCCCAAAGCGCGCCAGCAACGCGGACAGCACTCCCGGCGCGATCTTGCAGCCGCAGCCGCCGCCATGAGAAAGCGAAGTCAAACGCGGCACATCCGCCGACGCAACATCCTGGGTCATCTCAGTCTCCGGTGATCAATCGAAAAAGGATAGCACCGCTCCCGGGATTCGCCCTATGATGGATCGGCATTACGCAGCAACGGACGGCCGCCCGGCTCCGGGCGCACCGATAGCCAATCTTCACCGTGCGTGGGGGCTTTATGGACCGCCGACACTTTCTCCGTTTCTCGGGCGCATTGTGCGCCGCCACAACGGCGCTGCCGCAAGCCCTGCGCGCGCAGCAAGCGCCCGTCAGCGCCGACTGGCGCAGCTTTGAACTCAACACCGACATCACCGTTAAAGATCCCGGCGCGCACACGCGCATCTGGATTCCCGTGCCCTATGCCACCGACACCGCCTATCAGCGCGGCGCGCAAAGCACGTGGCAAGTCAGCGGTGGCGGCACCGCCCAGCTGACGCAAGCCCCCGGCTACGACGTACAAATGCTGGCCGTGCAATGGCCGGATGCACAGGCCCCGCGCCAAGTCACTGTCACGAGCCGCTTCCAAACCCGCAACCGGCGCGTGGACCTGACCCAGCCGCCTTCGGCCAGCGCCGCGCGCGAGAGTCAGGCAACCTTGCGCGAATTTCTACAGCCCACCGCATTGCTGCCCACCGACGGTATTGTCAAAAGCACCGCAGACCAGATTACGCGTGGCCATCAGGGCGACTTGGCGCGCGCCCGCGCGCTTTACGAATGGGTGGTTGAGAACACCTGTAGAACCGCCTCCACGCGAGGCTGCGGCGTAGGCGATGTGCGCTATATGCTGACCGCCGGTGATCTCAACGGCAAGTGCGCCGACATCAATGCGCTGTTCGTAGCACTCGCTCGCGCATCGGGCATCCCTGCGCGCGACGCCTACGGTTTGCGGGTGGCAAATTCTGAGCTGGGCTACAAGAGCCTGGGCAAAGCGGGCGACGTCACCAAGGCCCAGCATTGCCGCGCCGAGTTCTACGCGGCGGGCTACGGCTGGGTTCCTGTGGACCCGGCCGACGTACGCAAGGTCATGCTGGAAGAGCCTCCCGGCGACTTGCCGCTGACCAATGCGAAAGTCCGCGCCGCCCGCGTCATGCTGTTTGGCGCGTGGGAAATGAACTGGGTTGCCTACAACCATGGCCACGACGTGATGCTGCCAGGCACCAACCACGGCCCGGTTCCCTTCCTGATGTACCCCAACGGTGAAACGAGCGCAGGCCGGCTGGACAGCCTGGACCCTGACAGCTTCAGCTACAAACTTACCGCCAAACCCATTTCCATCTGACCCTTCGCAGAGGAAGCCGCCTTGATCAGCCGCCGCCGCCTGCTTCAATCCGGCCTGTCGCTGGCCGCCCTGCCCTGGTGGGCGCAGGCAGCCAGCGACTCCGCCTTAAAGACCGCCACCGGCCCCGACTGGGCGCCGTGGACCGCTCCGACGCCGCCGCTAGTCCTGCCCGACCTGTCGGGCCGTGAACAAAAGCTCTCGGCGTGGCGCGGCAACGTCGTCATTGTCAGTTTCTGGGCCACGTGGTGCGACCCCTGCCGCGATGAAATTCCGCTCATGTCCGCCATGGCCAAACGCCATCGCGAAGAAGGCCTGCGCCTGATTGCCGTGAACGTCGGCGAAGCCCTGGGCAAAGTCACCACCTTTCTGGCGAAATGGCCGGTGGCTGGCACCGTGCTGCACGACCGCAACAGCGCCGTATCGAAGAAATGGGAAGCGATCGGTTTGCCCGCCAATTACCTCGTCGATCGGGGTGGATCGATACGCTACTGGCACTTGGGAGAACTGGATTGGAAGTCGGACCGGGTGGGGGGAGTCGTGACCAGGATGCTGCGGACGTGAAGATGGATGGTCCACGCGGGGCCGTAGGATAGGTGCTGATCTAGCGGCTAGTCTGGAATTGGCGGAAGGCAGCAGGAGTCGAACCTACCTGGGAGCGTCTGACGCCCCCAACTGGGTTTGAAGCCCAGCCGTGCCGCCGGGCACGAATGCCTTCCGTAGCGACCCGCCTATGATACCGGTTGTGCCGCCGCGTAGGCGCTTTCGCCCCGCAGCACATGAGTGTCCCGCACGCGCCGCGTGTACCCCACACGATCGAAAAACTCCAGAATCTGAATCGACCGTTTGCGCCCCAGTCCTGTCGCATCGCGGAACACCGCCGCATTCAAACCGGCTGGCTGCGCCGCCAGGTCCGCAGCCAAGCCTGCCAGCACGCGCATCTGCTCACGGTGATAGAACAAGTCTTTGACCACCTGCGCCACTTCTGCGCGCCGCAGCAATTTGCGCAACAGCTGCCGTACGCGATCCTCGGGTTCGTTCAGCGCACCCGCCAGATCGCGCACCCACGGCGGATCAAATGCGCCAGCGGCCAATAGCGGCAACAAGCGCGCGGCCAGCGCCGTTTCCGCCTCTGCCAACGTCGAGGTATGCGCAGGCAGATGCAGCCACGGCCCGTTGCGCACCATGCGGCTATCACGCTGCAATTGGTCCAGCACTGCCAACCACAATGCGTCGGGCCCTACAGGCATCGCCATGCGGCGCAAACGTGCGCTATCCGGGCCCGGCTCATCCGGAGCGCTGAGATGGAACGCCGCCAGCGCTTGCTCTACACGATCGCGCAAGGCGTCCCAATGCGCGCTCAAAATCAAGGTACGCGGCGCCTGCGCATTGCGTGTCTCTATCCATACGGCGCCATGAGGCGCCGCGATCTCCCGCACGGGCTTGCCTGTCAGCCGTTGCAGGGCGCCTTCGTCCAGGCCCAGCGGCGCGTGTTCCAGCACGGGATGCAGCCCGGCGCCATCCAACATATCGCTCAACGCCTGCAAGCCCTGCATGCGCGATGCGGCACGGCGCTTGCGGTCCGGCGCGTTCGGATCAAGCACCCGCCCGCCGCCCACTGTGCGAGTCGCCTGCGCGTTGCGCACGATATAGCGGTCGCCTGGCATGGCGCAGACCGGCTCGTCGAACACCAATTGCACCCAGCCCGATTGGCCCGGCGCCAACGATTCCCCACTCAGCGGCACGACGTGCGCCACATGACGCGCGGCGCCAATATGCACGTGCAGCGGCGCCCAGGCGCGCACTGGCGAATCCGCGCTGGCCAACAACGTCAGCGCAACATCGATATGACGCGAAGGAAGAAAACAACGTGCGTCCGCAATCCAATCGCCTCGCGATATCGCGTGCTTATCAATGCCGGCCAGATTCAACGCGCAGCGCTGTCCGGCCACGCCGGTTTCACTGGGCTGATTCTGCGCATGAATGCTGCGCACTCGCACACGAGTGCCTGCGGGCATCAGGCGCAAGTCAGCCGTGTCATCGCCCGCGCGGACCAGACCCGCGTGCGCGGTGCCGGTGACAACAGTGCCGTGCCCCGCCAGCGTGAAGACGCGATCCACCGCCAACCGGAACAAGCCAGCCCGGTCGCGTTGGCTCAACACCTGTGCCTGCGCGTCCAGATGCGACTTCAATGCCACCACGCCCGCGTCGTCGGACTGGGAAGCGCACACCGCGAACACCTGCGCGCCATCCAGAAACGTGCCGGCTGTCAGCTCCGCGATTCCGGCGCGCGCGGCCGCCAGTTGCTCCGCATCAGCCCGGTCAGTCTTGGTCAGTGCAACCGCGCCTTGCTCCACGCCCAGCAGGGCCAGAATGGCCAAATGCTCACGCGTCTGCGGCATGACGCCGTCATCGGCCGCCACCACCAGCAAACCGAAATCGATGCCGCTGGCTCCGGCCGCCATCGTATGCACCAGTTTCTCGTGGCCAGGCACATCGATAAAACCCAGCACGTCGCCATTGGGCAGCGGCGTATAGGCGTAACCCAGTTCGATGGAAATGCCCCGCGCCTTCTCTTCCTTGAGACGGTCGGTGTCCACGCCCGTCAATGCACGCACGAGCGTGGTCTTGCCGTGATCAATATGGCCAGCGGTGCCGACGATCATGTCAGGGGCTCCGCCAGCTGCGCGGCAAAGGCTGCCTCGTCACGCGCTTCCAGACAGCGCAGGTCCAGCCAAAGCGCATCGTCGCCAATGCGGCCGATGACGGGCGTTGGCAGACGGCGCAACATCGTCTCAAGCTTATCCAGATGCCGTCCCGGACGTCCGCTGCCGGTGTAACGCACCGCCAGCCCGAAGCTGGGCAACTGATCCACCGGTAACGCGCCGCTGCCTATCTGGCTGAACATCGGCACCGCTTGCACCGCGTAGTTCGCGCCCAAGGCATGCGCCACCGTGCCGCGCAACCGCTCGGCCAAGGGTTGAATGTCGCGCTGCGGCCGCGTCAGCAAACGCAAGGTGGTCAGGCGCTCGGCCAGGAACTCCGGCGCGCGGTACAGGTTCAGCACGGGTTCCAGCGCCGCCAACGTCAGCTTGCCTACGCGCAATGCGCGCTTCAACGGGTTCTTTTTGATCTTGCGGATCAAGTCGGCACGTCCTACCAGCAACCCCGCTTGCGGACCGCCCAGCAGCTTGTCGCCGCTGAAGGTCACCAGATCGGCGCCCGCTGCGATGGTTTCTCGCACCGTGTCTTCTTTGGGCAACCCAAACTGTGTCAGATCCACCAGCGTGCCACTGCCCAGGTCCACGGTCGCTGGCAGACCCCGCGCATGCGCCAACGCGGCCACCTCGGACACGCCTACGCTTTTGGTGAAGCCCGTCACGGCATAATTGCTGCAGTGCACTTTCATCAGCATCGCTGTGCGCGGCCCGATGGCGCTTTCGTAGTCGGCGGCGTGGGTGCGGTTCGTTGTACCGACTTCAACCAATTTGGCGCCCGCGCGCTTCATGATGTCGGGGATGCGGAACGCGCCTCCGATCTCGACCAGTTCGCCGCGCGACACCACGACTTCGCGCCGGTCAGCCAGGGCGTTGAGCATCAGCAGCACAGCGGCAGCATTGTTGTTGACCACGGTGGCGGCTTCGGCGCCAGTCAGCTCGCACAGCACATCGTCGATCAAGTCATCACGATCGCCGCGCCCGCCGGTGTCCAGGTCGAATTCCAGATTCGCAGGCGATGTCAGCGCACGCAGCACTGACGCCACGGCCGCATCGGGCAACAGCGCCCGGCCCAGATTGGTGTGCAACACCGTGCCCGTCAGGTTGTACACGGCGCGCAATCGCGGCTCGGCCGTTTTGGCCAAGGCCGCGGCCGTGCGTGCGGCCACGGCGGCCGCATCCAGCTCGTGACGCATCAGACTCCCCGCCAGCGCACGCTGGCGCAGCGCATCCAGATCACGCCGCAACGCGGCAACCACCTGGGTACGGCCATACGTGTCCAAGCTGGCGCGCATGGCGTCTGCATTCAGCAAGCGGTCCAGCGCAGGGATGTCTGAGACGGCCGCCACGACGCCTTCGGACCGGTGATCAGCCATGCTTATTCCTCAGAGCCGTGCCATAGCAACGGGTTGCCGCTGGCGCGCGAATAACCCGCCTCGCCCACCAGCACGTCCAGCATCAGGCTGGCCAAGTCGTCGGCTACCGGCTCTACATAAAAGTCTTTGTCTTGGTAGAAAATCTTGCGGTACGTATGGCAGTGGTCGCAGGTTTCAGCCTTGATGGCGGGTGAGCGGCCATCAATGGCCTGGTAGGCCACGGATTCCACATCCTCGCAGTGGGTGCATTTCACACGCACCATGTGCCACTGGGTCGCGCACAGGCTGCAACACAGATATCGATAACCTTCAAATTGTCCGCCCACGCGCACCACGCTTGCCACCGGCAGGCTGGCGCACACGGGGCACACCCCGAAGGGGCTCGCCACGGGCAATTGCTTTTCGTCAAACCGGCTGGCCAGGTCGGTCCAATAGACCTGCAAGGCAGCCATGACAAACGGCGCGGCGGCGCTGTCTACCCCTTGGTCCTGTTCGGCCAGCACGGCCTCGGCCAAGTCTTCCAGCGATTCGGGGTCTTCATCGACTGCGCGGCGCAACGCCGCGCATACTTCGATGGCTTCGGCCGGCACGGTTTTGCTGCGCGACACCTCGTCCACCAACTGGGCAAGAATCCCGCGCCACAAGGGATCTCGTGGCCAGCCCACCGCCTGCAAGGGCGGCATGCCATGCGCCTGAGCCAGCGCAATACGGTCTTCGGACGCCTCGGGCGCAGCGCAATCTTTCAACGCGCTGTGTTGGGCATCAACCAGTTGGGCCATCAACAGCAGATAGTCGCCCACCGGGCTGTCCACGGCCAACTGCCGCAAGCGCGCCGCCCGGGTCGAAAACACGGAAGCGCGATCGGGCAGACTGATGCGCGGAATACGGTTGTGGTCTAGCGCTTCGATCTCGCCGCGCGGAAGAATTCGCTGCAATTGCGTCTCCAAAAAAACAAACACGGCTGCCAGCCTTCTGGAAGAAGGATAGCAGCCGTCGGACTTTATGTGGCCCCGCCATTTGGGGCCAGAAAGCGCGCGCCAAGCGCGCCGCGAAGCGCGTCTACTTTTTCAGTTGCTGGCGGAACCAGGCGCGGTGGTGTTTCCAGGCCCAGCCCGCGGTCACGTACCCGCGCAACATTGCCGTCAGCGATCCCTTGACCCAGATCGCCGCGTAAATGTGCACGATGATCGAGCAGATCAGCACCAGCGCACTGACGGCATGCACCAGGGACGCTGCCCGGATCACCCATACCGGGAAATAGAACGCGAAGTACTCGCGCCATATCACGATGCCGCTGGCAAACAGGCCCAACATGCACAGGATCAGCACATAGAACAGCAACTTTTGACCGGCGTTGTACTTGCCGACTTCTGGCAGCTTTTCTTCGCGGTTCTCGACCACATCGTTCAACTGCCGCAGCCACTGTCGATCCGCCTTCGTCATGATGTTGTGCCGCCACATATGCCCGGCAAAAACCACGAAGCAAACGAACATCACCACCCCGATGAAGGGATGCAGAATGCGCGTCCAGGGACCGCCGCCAAACAGGTTGGACAACCAGAACATGGACGGATGAAACAGCGCCAATCCAGACAAGGCCAGCATGATGAACGTGAAGGCGATGATCCAGTGATTGGTCCGCTCGCCCGGCGTATAACGCTTGATGCGGCGGTGTTGGTGGTCTTCACTCATGGCGCACCTCCTCTTCGGCACGGCGTTCATCTTCTTCCGTCACCTCGTTGCGGCCAACCCGGGCGTAGTGGAAAAAGCCCGCCAGAGCCGTCAGGGCCATCACGGCCACGCCCAGCGGTTTGGCCAGCCCCTTCCATAGCGACACCATGGGGCTGATATGCGGATCTTTCGGCAAGCCGTGATAAAGCCCCGGTTGATCGGCGTGATGCAGCACATACATGACATGCGTGCCGCCCACCCCTTGCGGGTCATACAGGCCGGCCTGCTCAAAGCCGCGCGACTTCAGATCGACGATGCGTTCTTCGGCGTGCTGCTTCATGTCTTCCTTGGTGCCAAACACAATGGCGCCGGTAGGACAGGCTTTGACGCAAGCAGGCTCCTGGCCAACGGCCACGCGGTCGGAACACAAGGTGCATTTATAGGCCTTGTGATCCTTCTTGGAAATGCGCGGCACATTGAACGGACAGCCGGTGATGCAGTAACCGCAGCCAATACAGTTTTCTTCGTGAAAATCCACGATGCCGTTGGTGTACTGGATGATGGCGCCCGGTGACGGACAGGCTTTCAAACAGCCCGGGTCCTCGCAGTGCATGCAGCCGTCTTTGCGGATCAGCCATTCCAGGTCGCCCGCCGGGTTCTCGTATTCCGAGAAGCGCATGACGGTCCACGAGTGCTCAGTGAGATCGGCCGGGTTGTCGTAGACGCCCACGTTGGTGCCGATCTCATCGCGCAGATCGTTCCACTCCATACAGGCGCTTTGGCAAGCCTTGCACCCGATGCACTTGGACACGTCGATCAGCTTGGCCACCGAGCCCGTGACGGGCTCACGGATGCCCGGCGGCGGCGTGGTCGTGGCGGAGCGCCGTTTGATGTCTAGGGATTGCATGGACATGACGGTTCTCCTAAGCCTTTTCGACCTGCACCAGGAACGACTTGAATTCCGGTGTCTGCGAATTTCCGTCGCCAACCACTGGCGTCAGCGTGTTGGCAATGAAGCCAGGTTTGGCCAAGCCCACGAAGCCCCAGTGGATGGGAATGCCCACGTGGTGCACCGTCTTGCCCTCGATGGTCAGCGCCCGCAAGCGCTTGGTGACCAGCGCAACCGCCTTGATGTAGCCGCGGTTGGACGACACCTTCACTCGAGACCCGTTGGCGATGCCCAATTCCTTGGCCAGCGCCTCGCCAATCTCCACGAACTGCTCAGGCTGAAGAATGGCGTTGATGCGGACGTTCTTGGTCCAGTAGTGGAAGTGCTCCGTCAGACGATAGGTGGTGGCGACATACGGGAACTTGTCCACCGTGCCCATGGCGGCCAGGTCGTCCTTGAACACGCGCGCGGCCGGGTTGCTGGTCACGCCCTTGGCCTTCGGATGCAGCGGGTTGTAGCCCAGTGGATTCTCGAAGGGTTCGTAGTGCTCGGGGAACGGCCCTTCGGCCATGCCCGCCCGCGCAAAGAAGCGCGCCACACCTTCCGGGTTCATGATGAACGGCCCCATGCCGCCGTCCGGGTTCTCATCGCCCTTGAAGTCGGGGATATCGGCCCCGGTCCAGATCTTGCCGTTCCACGCGATCAGGCTGCGGCGCGGGTTGAACGGCTTGCCAGACACGTCGCAAGATGCGCGGTTGTACAAGATGCGGCGGTTGGCCGGCCACGCCCAAGCCCAGTTCAGGGTTTGGCCGATGCCGGTCGGGTCGCTGTTGTCACGGCGCGCCATCAAGTTGCCGCCCGGTCCCCAGGCGCCAGCAAAGATCCAGCAGCCGCTGGCCGTGGAGCCGTCATCGCGCAATTCCGCAAAGCCCGCCACTTGCTCGCCGCCCTTGCGAACAAGCTTGGTGGGGTCCTTGGGATCAACGACGTCAGTCAGCGCCTTGCCGGAATACTCCTTGGCCAACTCTTCCGCGGTAGGGCTTTGCGGATTGGAGTACGGCCAAGACAGGTTGACGATGGGGTCGGGATACTTGCCGCCTTCGTCCTGGTACATCTTGCGCAGGCGCGTGAAGATCAGCGACATGATTTCGATGTCGCTCTTGGCTTCGCCCGGAGGCTCGGCGCCCTTCCAGTGCCATTGCAGCCAGCGCCCGGAGTTCACCAGCGCGCCATCTTCCTCGGCGAAACAGGTGGTGGGCAAACGGAAGACTTCGGTCTGGATCTTGGAAGAGTCCACATCGTTGTGTTCGCCCGCGTTGCGCCAGAACTCCGAGGTCTCGGTGACCAGCGGGTCCATGATGATCAGGAACTTCAGCTTGGCGAAGCCGTCATTCATCTTGCCCTTGTTGGGCGCGGCAGCCAGGGGGTTGAAACCCTGTGCGATATAGCCGTTCATCTTGCCCTGAACCATGAGCTCGTAGACTTGCAGCATGTCGTACATCTTGTCGAGCTTGGGCAGATAGTCGAACGCCCAGTTGTTCTCGGCAGTGGCCGACTTGCCCCACCAGGCCTTCATCAGACTCACGTGGAACTTGCTGTAGTTCTGCCAGTAGCTCAGCTGATTCGGCCGCAAGGGCTTGAGCGCGCGCGTCTCGATGTACTTCGCGTAGTCCTGTTCGGGTTCGTTGGGCAGGGTCATGTAGCCCGGCAGCAGGTTCGACATCAGGCCCAGATCGGTCAAGCCCTGAATGTTCGAGTGCCCGCGCAGGGCGTTCATGCCGCCGCCAGCGATACCGATATTGCCCAGCAGCAGTTGCACCATGGCGCCGGTGCGGATGATCTGCGAACCGATGGAGTGCTGCGTCCAGCCCAGCGCATACAGGATGGTGGCCGCGCGGTCGGTCGTGGCCGTGGATGCCAGCATGTCGCACACCTTCAGGAACTTGTCCTTGGGCGTGCCGCACACGCGCTCGACCATGTCTTCGGTGTAGCGCGAATAGTGCTGCTTCATCAGCTGGTAGACCGTGCGCGGATGCGTCAGGGTCGGGTCCGTCTTGACGAAACCGTCGTCACCGCGCTCGTAGTCCCAGCTTGCCTTGTCGTAGGTGCGTTTCTCGGCGTTGTAGCCCGAGTAAAGGCCCGCGTCGAACGTGAAGTCCTCGCGCACGATGTAGGAAAAGTCAGTGTAGTTGCGCACGTACTCGTGCTGGATCTTGTCGTGATCCAACAGGTACTTGATGACGCCACCCAAGAAGATGATGTCGGTGCCGGTTCGTATAGGCGCGTAAAAGTCCGCTACGGATGCCGAGCGCGTAAAGCGCGGGTCCACAACGATCAGCTTCGCCTTGTTATGAGCCTTTGCTTCAGTGACCCATTTAAACCCGCACGGGTGGGCCTCGGCGGCATTGCCGCCCATGATCAGTACTACGTCCGCGTTCTTAATGTCGACCCAATGGTTCGTCATCGCTCCACGGCCAAACGTCGGGGCAAGACCTGCCACCGTCGGGCCGTGTCAGACACGGGCTTGATTATCGAACGCCAACATCCCCATGCTGCGCACAGTCTTGTGCGTGATGTAGCCCACCTCGTTGCTACTTGCCGAGGCGGCCAGCATGCCGGTGGTCAGCCACCGGTTAACCGTTTTGCCATCCGCGGTCTTCTCGACGAAGTTTGCGTCGCGGTCGGCTTTCATGAGTTTCGTAATACGCGTCAGGGCGTCGTCCCACGACATCCGCACCCATTTGTCCGACCCGGGCGCCCGGTATTCCGGGTACTTGAGGCGGTTGGGGCTATGGATAAAGTCGATCAGGGCTGCGCCCTTGGGACAGAGTGTGCCGCGATTGACGGGGTGATCGGGGTCGCCTTCGATGTGCATGATGCTGGCGCGGGCGTTCTTGGCGCCATCGCCCAGACCGTACATCAGCAAACCGCAGGCGACCGAACAGTAGGGACAGGTGTTGCGCGTTTCTGTCATGCGCGCAAGTTTGTACTGGCGGACTTCAGCCATGGCCGTGCCGGGAGCTACCCCCAGCATTGCCAGGCTGGAGCCTGCCAGCGTTGCACCCGTCACCTTGAAGAACTGGCGGCGATTCATGTTGACCATGAAGCACTCCTCTCCTGGTGAAAGACAAAAGCCGCTGGCCCTTCCGGATGTAGAAAAGCCCTACGACTTCAAAGGATATGTGAGGAAGTATATGCCCTGCGCGGCATGCGCGCCATGGCATCACTCAGCCGTCCGCTTCGTCCTCATGGCCAGGGTTTGACAGCAAAATCCGTGTTTTTCGCGGATTTTGGATCATCGCCAGGCTGCTACCATTACCGGCGGTCCCGGCTTGCCACCACCCGGCCCCACACTTATGGGGACGCATGAAGCCAGGGATTTCCGTCTTTCCCGAATGACTGTTGGAGCGCCCATGCGCCGCTTTGCCCCGCTGGCCCTGTCCCTGTCTGTTGCCGTCTTGGCCTGGGCGCCCGCCCCCGCCGTCCTTGGCGCTCCCGCCGCCGCGCTGAGTCCGGCCGCAGCCGCCACCGAGGCAGCAAGCCAAGCCGCCATGGAAGGGTATTTGTACTTTTACCCGCTGGTCACGATGGACCTGACGCGGCGCCAGTTCACGCATCCGTCGCAAGGCGCCCAAGGCGCGCCCGCCAATACCTTTCTGCACGGCCGCACGCTGCCCCAACCCGGCACGGCGTCGCCCTGGGCCAACCCCGACATGCTGCGCAGCACCGGGTGGATAGACCTGACGGCGGGGCCCGTGGTCCTGTCGGTGCCGGACACGCAGGGGCGGCTCTATACGCTGACGCTGCTGGACATGTGGACAGATGTCTTCGCCACGCTGGGCAAGCGCAGCACGGGCACGGCCAAGGGCAATACCGTCATCGTGCCGCCGGGCTGGACGGGCACCCTGCCCTCGGGCATGACGCGCATCAACGCGCCCACTGTCCATGTCTGGGCAAAGAACCTGATCCAGACGGACAATGCCGCGGAATACCCGGCGGTCCATGCCTTGCAGGACGGCTTTGTTCTGACACCGCTTGCCGAATGGAACCTGCCGGCACAGACACAGCGGGTGAAATCCGATCCGTCGCTGGACCTGAAGATCGCCGTGCGGGAACAGGTCGAATCCATGCCCACGGACGCATTTTTTACTTATGCGGCCGAGTTGCTGCGCAAGAATCCTCCGCATACAACCGACCAGCCGGTGCTGGCGCAGTTGCGCCGTGTGGGACTCATCCCCGGCCGTACCTTTGATTTCGACAAGCTCGACCACCCCGCCAAGCAGGGCATGCGGCGGGGACTGCGTGCCGCGCGCGAACGCATGGAAGCCGCCTCGGGCAGCACCTTGCGCAGCATGAACGGCTGGCAGCAGGAAACAGCCAGCATCGGCGTGTATGGCAACGCCTACCTGCGGCGCGCACTGGCTTCGCAAGCGCAGCCCGGCTCGGGTCTGCCCGAAGATCTGGCCGTGCTGCTGCTGGCAGCCGACAGCCAAGGCGCGCCAGTGGATGGCGCGCATCGCTACGCGCTGCGCTTTGAAAGCGGCCAGTTGCCGCCCGCTGGCGCGCTCTGGTCGCTGGCGGTATATGACGGACTCGGTCTGCCTGTGGCCAATATGCTGAACCGCTACGCGCTGGGCGACCGCGATCCCTTGCGGTACAACGCCGATGGATCGCTGGACGTACACATCAGCTACGCGCCGCCCGCCCTGGACAATCAGACGAACTGGCTGCCCGTCCCCGCCATCGGTCCGGTAACCGTGCTGTTGCGCGTCTACGCGCCGGGTCCGGCGCTGGTGGACGGTTTGTGGATGCCGCCCGCGCTGATACGCGATGAGCCGGAACCCATCGCACAAGCTCCCGCGCCGGAAGTGACGGAAGCCCCTGCGGCACCAGCACCCGCACCGCAAGCGGCTGCCGTCACGGCGCCCCCCGTCAAGACGACATCCTCCCCTGCGAAGAAACCCTAAGAGGCGCACAGATGACGGCGCCATGACGGGCGCCTGCCGCTACCATAGGCGTTTTATTCAACATGAATGCCCGCTATGGACGACGCCTTTAGCCACCAATTGTCGATGACCATCCTGATGACGCCAGACATGGCGAACTTCTCAGGAAATGTGCACGGCGGAACCATCCTTAAATATCTGGACCAGGTGGCTTATGCCTGTGCCAGCCGGTACGCCGGCCAATATGTGGTGACGCTGTCCGTAGACCAGGTTGTTTTCCGCGAACCGATCCACGTCGGCGAACTGGTGACGTTCCTGGCAGCGGTGAACTTCACCGGCCGCACCTCGATGGAAATTGGCATCAAGGTTGTCACCGAAGACATCCGCAAGAAGCTGGTGCGCCATACCAACAGCTGTTATTTCACGATGGTGGCGGTTGACGAAAAGGGCGCATCCACGGCGGTGCCGCCACTGGAACCGCGCAATCTGGAAGAACGGCAGCGCTTCGAAGCCGCCCTCCTGCGCCGGGAACTGCGCCAGGATATGGAACGCCGCCACGCGGAGATCAAACGCGAAACGACGCACGACACGCCGACGGCCTGATTCGCAAGATAAACCCGCGCTCTACTCTTTCGTTCCAGGTTCGCTCGCTATAAAGGCATCCAGCGATATCCGGTCTTTTTCTGCTTGCCCCGGGGTCACGCCGCGAAAGAACCGTTCCGACTCGACCTTGGGCGACGCCACCGCCCCATAGCGCGGACGCAAAGATCGTATAGCGTGATCCCAAATGGCCACGATTTCCTCGTTGCTCAACACCGGATCAACCGCCGATGGCCGCGGTTTACGCTGCCATAGCGGCGGATCGCGCCGAGGTACGAAGCCGGGCATCAACCAGTTCAGCAGCTTGTCCGGCGAAATATCTGGGTCGATAGGGGTGTTGCGAACGCCCCCTGCCGTTAGGCGCACATTTATCGTGGGATTGGCCAATGACCGATTGTCGCGATAGTTTTCTGCGACGAACAGCAGCTCGCGATGCGCATCCATTTCGTACGCCAACAAATATTCTTCGGCAGGATTGCCCGCAAGCGTGGTCCGGCCTTTGCGCAGCACTTCATGGTCATCCGCGTTAAAAACCTTGGAGTCACGAGCCATGCGATCGATCAAGCGGGGCGACTCGTCCGGTGTGACAGCGCTTATATAGAACTTCAGCCTGACATTCGAGCCTGGAGCGACAAAGCGCACCGTGGCTTGCTCGTGATCATGAGCGCTCCGAATGATGACGGCACCCAGCGCAAAGCCCGGCCCCGCCGTTTCCCCCTGGCGGATCGCAGCCACTTGCTCGGCCAGTGCGATCAGTCTTGATTCCACCTTCGCATTGTTTCCATTGTGCGCATTTGCCGACAGCATGACGTGCGCGCCATTCACCCTTATATGCAACTCATAGGTTTGTGACCTAGTCCCGCCTGAGCTCAGGTAATACTGAAGTAGCTGCTTTCCAGGCGCCAACTCAGTGGCGGTAATCAGCATGGATTTCGTGACTTCTGAATTCTCCACGGCGCTTATACGCTGAGCCCGTTCGGTTAAAGCCTCATCGAACTGCGCTTGAGTAATGTCCTGTCCCAACAAATCAACGTCGACGGTTTCGTGATCGGCGCCCAAGCCGAAGTACAGCTTGCCCCCGCCCAACGGATGCCCCCAGTTGGCGGGCAGTTCAACTTGGTGACGGCCCAGCGCCCAGGACTGCATCGGTGGCGTAGCATCGCTCATAGCAGGATTCTCCTTCAGGTGTGAATGGGCCATCGTGCCCGGGGACAGGCACAGCAACAGGCACAGCTGGGATATCAAGCGATTCATAGCGGACGCTTGGCTTTGGCCGCGATTTTGATCAGGGCATACAGCGTGATATGCCGGGTCAGCGCAACACCATAAGAGCCTTCATGATCAAAACCGGTTGCTTTGATCTGTGCCTGCACTTGACCCTCACGGGCCTGCATGGCTGGCGCTTTACCGGAGCTGACGGGAACCGTGCCGTCGCCACTGCCATCCTGCATGGCGCAATGCAGTTCCCAATGGCTGATTTCCTTGGTCTGCACGTACCAATCTCCTTTGGTCCGCACCTCTTGTTCGATGCGCTTTCCGCCGACATACTGGGGGCTAGAGCCGGAATCGCGGACATCCGCCATCGTCATACTGGAAACAACAATAGCGTCTGGCGACACACCCAATGGGTTGTCCGGGTGCCCCTGGCCTCGGCGCATTTTCCAGCAGATGGATTCAAAACTGGGTTGGTTAGGATCCGCACCGTAATACACGTATGTATTGGGGTGATAAGCCCCGTTGATCCTTTCATGGAACCGTTTTGCCATTCCAATATTCTCGGCGTAGTCGTCCCATGAAAGAGGAGTTCCGTTTACAGGCGCCAGCCATTCTTCGCGCAACATAGCCCACCAGCGATCGCGGCGCAAGTAGATTTCGTCGTAGGGGTCCGCGACCGGACGGGCGGCCATCGCGGGTGCATCGTTCTGATCCTGCACCCGCAACCATCCTGCCGCATAGTTCTTAGTGGGCAGCAATTGCAGCGCGCCCGGCGCCTGGGCAAATACTGCCGTCACCTCTTTGCCCGTCGTGCCGATCACCGCGCCGGCCATCGCGCTTTCTTGCTGCATGCCCACCTTACACCGACGATAGGCCACTGGCGCGCCAGCGGCGGGCATAACGCCGTGTATCACGCCGGCAATAAGGTCACTCATGCCAGGCAACTGCGCGCAGCGCCGTGCCACGAGTCCGCCCATAGAATGGGTAACCAGGATGACTTGCTGACAATTCCTGCCGTACTGATGCCGTATCTCTTCGATACGGGCGGCCAGCTTTTTTGCCGCGTCCTCGTTGTCGCCCAGCCAGTTGTAGCCAACAGCATGGACTGGCATCCGGTATTCAGCGCGGGCTGAAAGGTCGTCGGTTTTCAGATGGGGCAGTTCACGCAACAACTGCTGACCAAGGGCAGCCAGCGGAACATCCAACCCGGGTTTTAGGCATGGGTGAGGCGCCCCGTTGTCGGGCATTTCCAGATGCTTGGAATTCAGTTGAAATGCCGGCCACTGATGCGGAAGGTAGCTGCTATTCAAGGTGTCTTCCAGCCACAGCAAAAACGAGTGATAGCTGCTTTCGCTGACTTCCCCCCAGCCCCGCTCACGATAGCGGTCGTTCAACGCCTGTTTGCGTTGCCTGGCCGGTTCGCCAGGCGGCTCCATCACGGTACCCGCAGCACGCGAAGGCACGGCGCCATCGTTATCCACCGTGACACGTTCGGGATGCAGAACCCTCTGACGAGTCCCTGCGGATTCACCACTCCAAAATCTAAACAACGTGAGAGGGTGACCGCCCAGCCCCGCATCCAGGCGCCAGACAGGCTCGCTCTGTTCTCGGGGCTGTCCCGCCGACTTCAAGTTGGAACCCATAATGCCCGGCACAAACACCACAGGCAATATGCCCGCAGGGGGCACCAAACAGAGCACCGGGTCGCGAATATGCGCCGGGGTCAGAGTGCAACTGTATACAGGTAGGCCCCGCGCATCGTAAGACATCGGTGCGATACGCGGAGCGGCTGAGGCGTTGTCGGTCATGGCGAACTCCCTGGAGTGCTTTCACACCGCGCCGACATGTTGCCTAGCGTTGTGCGAGCCAATCACTGCAACCGACTAGTTTGCCGCCAAACAGACAACATCAATATTGGATAAATCTGATATTCGACCTGAAGCGGCTAGACGATGCCGGAAAAGCGTAGCCACACAACTTCTCGATGGAATGCTCTTAAGCAGGCGGCCGGCTAGCCGGCCGCCTGCTTAAGGGTGGCGGAGAGCGATCACGCTCGTTCCGCAGTGCCGGGAGGGCTGGGAGGCGCCGCCGCCGGTTCACGATCGCGGCCCACCATGCGCTTTAGCCCCAGCCACTGCTGGGACCAGAAGCCGCGGCCATAGTCGCGTCCGCCCAATTCCTCGCGCTGGTCGTGGATACCGGTCGGGCCGTAACCCACGCCGAATCGCGCCGAGCGGAACAGCACGTCCCAGATCGGGAACAGCGCGGCAAAGTTATAGCCGCCCGCCGGGCCCGGAGACGAAGCGTCGTAGGCAATGGAATGGTGATGACGGTGAAAGCGCGGGCTGACCAGTATGCGTTCTCCCAGCGCCCCAAAATGCATGCGCAGATTGGCGTGCGAGAAGCTCTGCGCCAACTGGGTAATGGCCACGATCACCACGAACTGCGCGGGCGGCACGCCCACCAGTTGTGACACGAAGACAACCAGCACGTCACGCAGCATGTCATCGAGCAAGTGGTTGCGGTCATCGCTCCACATGGTCATCTGGCGCTGGCTGTGATGCACGGCATGCAGCGCCCAGAGCCAGCCGAAGCGGTGCTGGGCACGATGGTAGAAATAATCCACCGCGTCGAACAGCAGCAGGTAGATGATCAGGCTGACCCAAGCTTTATCCGTGACGCCCGGCCAGTACTGGTCCAGCTGAAACGGCGCGAAACCCCAGATATGGAGTTGGCCGAACACGCTGTCCCAGAACGGGTCGATCGAGAAGAACAGGATCAGCCGGAATGCGCCCAGCCGGTGAATCAGCGTGTACAGGACGTCGATGCCGATCTGACGCCGATCGGTGACAGGCTCAACCGGACGCAGGCGCTGTAGCGGGCCGAATACCAGCAACAGCACGACCACCTGCAAGAGCCCGACCAGCAGCCACATCGTGGCGTCGTAGCCGTCCTCGATAAAGTTGCTCATGCCCAGATGAAACAGCGCGGGCTGAATCAGCGTTTCGAAGAGCCATTGCTGGCAAGCCCCGAAGAATTGACTAAGCGTATCCATGATCAATGATGCGTAGCGATCCAATCGCGGTAAGCGGGATGCGTATTCAAGGTAGCAAAACAATAGCCCTTCTGCTGCAAGCCCACAATCAGGGGCTCAAGCACGGCGGGCGCCCAGGGGTCCTGGCGCGACCAGATGCCCAGGTGAGCAAGCAGAATGTCACCCGGCTTGATGGTGCGCAACGCCTGGTCCAGCAGCTTGGCGTTCGGGTATTTGTCGCTGGGCAGTTCATCACCCAGGAAACCCGCTGGCGCCCAGCCCACATGCTCAAAGCCGCAAGCCTTGGCCGCCTTCAACAACGCAGGAGACGTCTTGCCGCCCGGCGCGCGGTATAGCGGCAGCATGTTATGCCCCGTCATTTGATGAAACCGCGTGGCGGAACGCTTGATCTCGGCGCAATACTGCTCGGCCGTCCATTCAGCGCGCTTGCCCGTGTCTGGACCGGCGCTGGGCTTTACGCGGAACTTGCCGCCGGGCAGGTCGCCCTGCCAATACACGTGATCGTAAGTGTGCGAGCCAAAAGCATGGCCTTCCGCCGCGCGCGCCTTCCACCACGGCGCCCAGACATCATCCAGGCTGGTTCCGTCGGTTTTGGTGCGTTCGTTCGCCAGGAAGAACGTGACCTTGACGTTATGACGCGCCAACACGTCGGCGATCAGCGGCGCCACGCCCATGTGGCCGGTGTCGAATGTCAGGTAGACCGGCTTATCGCAGGTCGCTGGCGCGGCGCCGGCCGCCGTGACGGTCAGCGCCAGGCATAGCGTAGTGACGACAGAGAATTTAGCGTGTCGGAGCATGGTTCAGCGTCCAGACGCCGTGGGGCGACTTGCCCACAGACACCTGATTCACCACTTTCTTCTGTTCCAGGTCCACCACGGTGAGCTTGCGAGCCCAACGCGACGTCACCAGCAGCGTCTTGCCATCGGCCAGGACGTCCATGCAGTCAGGGCCGCCCGGCACCGCGAAGGTGTCAGTGACCGCCAAGGTCTGCATATCGATGCGGCTGATGGAATTGGCCGTGCGATTGCTGACAAACAGATGGCGCTTGTCGCCCTGTGCGCGGAACGCGTGCGCACCGGCTGCGGTCGGAATGCGCTTGATCAGCTTGGCCGGGCCATTGCTGACGTCATAGGCTTCCACGAAGGAATCGCCCGTCAGCGCCACCAGCAAGGTCTTCTGGTCGGGCGTCAGGAACACATCCGCCGGGGTCTTGCCCACCGATACCGTCCACTTCGGCGTCTGGGTCGCCAGGTCGATGGCGATCAGCTGATCGCTGTCCTGCAACGTGACGTAGGCCGTCGTGCTCTTCTTGTCGATCATGATGTGGCTGGGCGTCTTGCCAGCCGGAACGCGCTTGACCAGTTTCAGCTCGGCGCCCTTTTCCTGCGGTTGCCAGGCATAGATGTCGATATGGTCCAAGCGGTTAGCGGCCGTGACGAACCACTTCATGTCCGGCGAAAACTGCAATTGGTAAGGATCGACGATACCGGTCAACGTGCGCTGCACTTCGCCCGTCTTGGGGTCCATCATGGTGATGGTGTTGCCGGTGGCGTTGGCCACCATCAGCGACTTTTCATCCGGAGTCAGATACAGGTGATGCGGTTCTTTCCCGGTCGGGACGCGCCGCAGTTCCTTGTAGGACACCGGGTCAATGATGCTGACGTTGGCATCCAGGGAGTTCAGGACAAAAATCGGGGCGGCAGACGCCGCGGCGCTCAGCGCCATCCCCACGCCGAATACGGCGCAGCGGACAAATTGCAAGGGGTTCAATTTCTAGGTCCGGCAAAAGGGGATCAGGCACAGATCCCAATGGCAGCCATTTTAGGCACAGCGGCCTGTCAAATGGCCAACAGGCCGGGGTTTGTCGACAAACGCTCACGCCTGTTGCGACGCAGCAACAACCCCCGCCCTGAATCCCGCCCCACATCCCAAAAAATCATTTGGCGCCAACGGGTTGCGCGTTGGCATCGACCCAGGCGCCACCAACAATATCCCGGTCTCGCAGCGCTGCTGCACGCGCTGCCGTCGACGGCCCAAGGTCGGCCTCCAACACCCCGCCCTGCCGGCCGATGACAAAGGTGCCGATACCCGTCTGCCCGTAGCGCGCCGGCCATGCAACGATACGGTAGTCGATGCCCTGCTTGCTCGGAATCACCTTGTAGCGATACCCGTAGTAGGCATCTGCCACCGGCACCTCAGGTCCCATCGTCAATGCGTCTGGCCCCAAGGCCTGCGGCGGCGATCCCGGCACTTCCGGCCAGTACAAGCCGTCCATGGTGCCGGGCTGACTGACCAGCCGGCTCGCATAGCGGCCCTGGCCCACGCCCTGCTGATAACGCGTCTGGGCCGCCTGCAATTGTTGCAAGGTCTCGATGGCGGTCAACTCATTGCGGCCCATCGCACGGCGAAGGATTTCCGCCTTGCCCTGGACAGGGTCGAAACGCCATCCCTTGCCAGCCTGCACGATGGGCACGGGCATGGTCCAGCCAGAGTCGCCCACGGCCAGCCAGGCGCGTCCGCCATCGGCCACCACTTCATGCTTCTGAGCCCACCCGGCCAGAAAACGGTAGATATCGTCTTGTGCAACGCCGCCGGGCACGATTTGCCTGTGATTTGGCCCCAATACCTTGGCCATCGCGGCTAGATCGCTGGTCGCAAGCGCGTCAGCAAACGCATCCGCTGCCGCCTGTGGCGTGGGGTAGAGGCTTTGCGCGCCAAGCGGGGCGGCAAGCGCCAACCCCAGCACCGGCACCGCCGTCAGCGCGCGAATACGATGGACCCAGGTATTTCTCATGAAAGCTCCGTTGTTCATGTTCCTTACCTCCGCCCACCGAAATGGCCACCGCCGCCACCGCCACCGCCGTGACGAGCCCCGCCTCCGCCGCCTCCACCGCGTTGGACTCCGGCGCCTCCGCCACCGCCACGGTTCATTTCGGTGCGCTGGCTCTGCTGCCGCACGCGGTCGCCGTTGCCCGCGTCGCTCAGGGCATTGTTGCTGTTGGACGCGCGGCCCCGGTCACGAGCCGCTGCCTCATCCGATCGTTGCCGCTGCGCCGCCGCCTGGCGATCTTGCGTGGATGCGCCCGATGTTCGGGGCGCTTGCGAATTGGCCTGGCTCCGGTCGCGTGCGCCTTGACCTTGACCTTGAGCTTGGCCCTGGGCTTGGCGTGTGCCTGCACCTGCACCCTGGCCTTGGCCACGGCCACCCGCGCCGTCGCCGCCCCGGCCTGCCGCGGATTGTCCGCGCCCGGCGCCGGGTTCAGAATGACCGGGAATGGATTGCCCAGTACGTCCCTCGAACGATTGCGCCGCACGGTCGCGGGCCGCTTCACGGGAGTTTGCCGCCCCCGTCGCCGCGCCCGGCTGCCTGGCGCCCTGGCCTTGATTCAAACCTTGTCCCTGCCCCGCGCGCGGGCCCTGGCCAGCGGTTTGTCCCGCCGCCCGGTTCTGCACCCCGGCCTGCCGCTGGCTGTCAAAGCGCTGGCGATTGGCGTTATCCGCATAAGGCGTATTGCCCCGGTTGGCCGGATTGTGCTGCCAAGCCACGTTGTTGTTATTGACGTTGTTGATCCGCTGGTTCGTATTGATGTTGTTGTAGCGGTTGACGTTGATGTCTACGTCGCTATGCCCCCAATTAAATCCGCCCCACATGGAATCCACGGCCGCCACGCCCAGGCCAAAGCCTATGCCAGCCACTAGCGATGTCGCGAAAACCGAACCCGGCGGCGGCGGGTAGTAAGCCGGTGGATAGGCGGGATAAGCCCAGGCGCCATAGACCACGGTGGGGTTGTAACTGGGAACGTAGACCACTTGCGGGTCAGCCGGTTCAATCACCACCACTGTCTTGTTTTCAATCGTGTTGGTCGTGACTTTCTGCTGAGGCGTGCTCTTCAGATTGCCGGCCTTTTGCGCTTGCGTGCGCAGGCGCTGAACCGAATCCATCACCGCATCAGGTTGCGCCAGAAAAGCGTCGCCCATCGATTTGACCCAATCCGGCTGGCGGCCCATCAAGTCCATGACCGAGGGGAATGCGACGAGCGATTTGACGCTGGGGTCCCAGGCTTCGCCCTCAACAGCCTTGACGGCCTTATCGCCCGATTCCGAAGTGTGGGCGGCCGACCATTTGGCTGCCGCCGCGATATCGTCGGGGTAGGTTGCCCCCATGAGAATTTGCGACAACAGTGAATCCGGATAGAGCGCCACGGGCGCCATCAGTTGATCCAGTTGCGCATTATCCAGCTTGGTTTGCGCTGCAACAGGCAGACAAACCGCCAGCCCCAGGCATAACCAGCCGATGAACCACCCTTGCAGTCGACGCATAAACCGTTCTCCGTAATGCACAGCATGTATCTACAACCAGGACGGAACCGACGGGTATCGCGCTGACAATATATGCCTAACGCCGGCGCAGGGGAAGCGCCGGCGTCGTTCTACTCATTTTCACAGCTTGGCAATCGAGACCTCGGTTGCCTTGACGAACGCCAGCACCTCGGTGCCCACCTGCAAATTCAATTCCTTCACCGAGCGCGTGGTGATAACAGACGTGACGATGCCAGCGGGCGTTTCCACGTCCACCTCGGACACCACGGAACCCAGGATGATTTCCTTGATCTTGCCGCGGAACTGGTTGCGGGCGTTGATGGATTGAATGCTCATAGTCTTGCTCCTGAAGGATAAGTCGGCGCCGCCATGGCGCCTGTCGGGAAATACGGAGCCAGCGGCGCTACACCGCCAGCCTCAGATGCCGGATCTGAATGACAGGCGCCAACGGCCTGTCCGAATCCGGCGGTTCGGGTTGCTTCAGAACGGCCCGCAGCACTCGCGCCGCCAATGCGGCGCAGGCCGCCGATCCACGGGCGCGCGGCCGGACCAACGCCACGCGCTCGTCAAACACCAGGACGCCTTCGTCGATGACCAGGATGCGATCGGCCAGTGCCACAGCCTCCATGACGTCGCGGGTTGCCAGCACTGCCGTGAACCGCTCTTGCTGCCAGGCTTGCAGAAGCGCCTCCTGCATCTCGATACGCGTCAGCGCATCCAGCGCGCCCAGCGGCTCATCCATCAAGAGCAACCCGGGCCGTCGCGCTAAAGCGCGTGCCAGCGCCACCCGTTGGCGCTGCCCGGCGTCAAGTTGCGCAGGCCAGTCCGCGCCACGGCCGTGGAGGCCCACCTGACGCAAGGCGCCTGCCGCCTGAACACGGGCATTCCCTGTCAGACCCAGCGCCACGTTTTGCAGAACGCGCTTCCACGGCAACAGACGCGCATCGGAGAACAGCAGCCTCACCCGCTCGTCTGCCGCCCATTGCGGAAAGTTGTCGAACAGCACGGGCGAGCGAGCAGGCGCTCCGCCCTGCTCTCCGCTGGCGCGTTCCAGCCCGGCCAGAATCCGCAGCAACGTGCTCTTGCCCGCGCCGCTGCGGCCAACCACCGCCACGAACTCTCCGGCGGCAATATCCAGATCCAATCCGTTGAGCACGATGCGCGTGCCGTAGCGCTTGCAGAGCTTGCGCAAGGTCACGCGCACCGGCGCGGCGACGCCCTGATCGCTGGCAGGCGCGGGCTCCTGCTGCGCAGGCCCCGGCACTTCCAGATGCTGTAGTAGCTCGAACTCGTTCGGATGGATGAACATGGCCGCGCCTACGCGCCGGACGCCCTAGCGGGCCGCTTCCAGCTTTTGCTGATAATCGGTCTTCACGAAACCGGCGAATGACTTCTCGGTAACGTCCAGGAATTCACGTGACGCATAGGCCGCCGCAATATCCTTCACATACGGCTTGTTCAAATCAGCCGTACGCACAGCGACAAGATTCTGGTAGGTGGGCGTGGTCTTTTCCAAGGCCAGCGCCGACGTCAGCTTCAGCCCCGAAGCCAGCGCAAAGTTACCGTTCACAAAGGAATAGTCGGTGTCTTCCAGCGAACGCGGCAGTTGAGCGGCTTCAAGTGGAATCAGTTTGATCTTCTTCACATTGACCGCCACGTCCTTTTCAGACGCCTGCAACGGGTCATAGCCCTCTCGCAGTTTTACCCAGCCCAGATCCTGCAACACCACCAGCGCGCGCGCCTGATTCGTCGGGTCATTCGGCAAAGCCACACTGACACCATCCGGGGCGGCATCGACGCTCTTGTATTTCTTGCTGTAGATCGCGATGGGTGCGGTAGGAACCTTGACCAGTTCGGACAATTCCAACTTGTTCTTGGCCGCAAAGTTCTTCAGATAGACCACGTGCTGAAAGGCGTTGGCATCCAGCGCGCCCTGCGCCAGCGCAAAGTTGGGCTGCACGTAATCATTGAACTCGACGATCTTGACGGTGTAACCCTGCTTTTCCAGAATAGGCTTGATACCCAGCTTGATCTGATCGCTGTACGGCCCCGCCGTGGCGCCGAAAACGATCTCTTTCTTGGCGGGGTCCGCGGCCTGAGCAGCGCCGGCATACGTCAGGGCGGCCAATGCCACGGCCAGGATATTGCGGGTCAATGACATGGTAGTCCTCAAGAATCAACGCTTGTCGATATGCCGCGCGACGGTATTGCCCGCGACTTGAATGATCTGCACCAGCACGACGAGCAGCGCCACAGTCAGCACCATCACATCGGACTGAAACCGGTAGTAGCCGTAGCGGATGGCCAGGTCGCCAATGCCGCCGCCGCCCACCACGCCGGCAACGGCTGAGTACGACAGAAAGCTGACGGCCAGCACGGTTAACGCCAGCACCAATCCCGAACGCGCTTCCACCAGCAAGACGCGGCGCACAATCTGCAATTCGGATGCGCCGGCAGCATGGGCGGCTTCAATCACGCCACGCGGCACTTCGCGCAGGCATTGCTCCACCAGCCGTGCGAAATAGGGAATCGCCGCGAATGACAGCGGCACGGCAGCTGCCACCGGCCCGATGGAGGTGCCTGCGATCACGCGGGTGAACGGCACCAGCGCAACCAACAGAATGATGAAAGGAAAGGAGCGCACGGTGTTCACTGTCCAGCTCAACAGACGGTGCACCACCGGCCTGTCGAGCGATTGGCCGGGGCCGGTCAAAAATACGAGAACGCCCAGCGGCCCGCCCAGCAAGATGGATGCAGTCAGCGCAATGGCCAGCATCAAAAAAGTCTGATCCACCGCCACGCCCAGCTCGGGCAGCAATTGCACAAAAGTTTCCAGCATCACGCGACCTCTTCGTAGGGATGGGTGGCCTCGCGGATAAGCTCGCGGCCCAGCGCCGAAGACAAATGCACGTTGGCCCCCGAAATCTCAGCCTGCTCCAGCACTTCGCCGTTTTCCATGACGGCGACATGCCGGCACAAGGCCCGCACCACGGCCAGCTCATGCGTGACGATCACGATGGTCACGCCCAGCCGTTTGTTGATGTCGCGCAGCACCGCAAGGACCGACCGCGTGGTCTCGGGGTCCAGCGCGGAAGTCGGTTCATCGCACAGCAGCACGGCGGGTTCACTGGCCAATGCGCGCGCGATCGCCACGCGCTGCTTCTGGCCCCCTGACAGCTGGGCGGGATAACTCGTGGTTTTGTCGGTCAGCCCCACGATGTCCAGACATTCACGGACACGGGCCGCTATCTGGTCGCGGTCACGTCCGCCATGCACGCGCAGCGGAAACGCGACGTTCTCGAACACGGTCTCGTTCTGCAGCAGATTGAACTGCTGGAAGATCATGCCGATGTTTTGCCGAGCGCCGCGCAGGTCGCGCTTGGACAGGCTTGTGAGTTCCGTGCCCGCCACATGCACCGCGCCTTCATCCGGACGTTCCAGCAGATTGATCAGCCGCAGCAGCGTGGACTTGCCCGCGCCGCTCTTGCCGATGATGCCGAAGGTATCGCCTGCACGGATCGACAGCGACACGCTGCGCACGGCGTCGAATCGGCCCGCTCGCGTGGCGAACGACTTGCTCACGGCATCAAGCCGGATCACCGGCTGCGGCACGGCGGGAATAGGGGAAATGTCGGTCATTGAAAAAATCCAGGCAAGGTCGGCCGCATCAGGAATAAGCAGTAGGTTCAGGGATCTGGTTCAACAACGCGTAGCGGCCCAGGTCACGAATTTTGTAGGCCACGGGGTCGTGCAAGGTATGCACCCGGGCATTGCGCCAATAGCGGTCGTACCCATGGCGGGCGGCGGTCGAGCTGGCTCCCGTCACATCAAAGATTTCAGAGCCGACTTCCAGCGCGGCGCGATGCGCCAGCACCTTGGCCTGCGCGCCGGCGACGGCCACCTCGCCCCGTTCATCGGCCGTCACAGACGGCCCGCGCGCCAGCGCAGCATCCAGCTTCAGCCCTGCCAGATCGGCCAGAGCCTGCGCGGCCTGCACGCGCAGCCAGAACTCGCCAAACCGCTCCTGTACATAGGGATCATCGGCATGGCGCTGCACGCCCGACGCAAACCAGGGCCGCGCATCTTCACGCACATAGCGGCGCGCTTCGAGGAAGGCGCCACGTGCCAGGCCCAGATACAGATTGGTCATGATCAGTTGCGCCACTTGCGAACGCAGCGTGGCACGCGCCGATGGCACGGTGCCCGGCGCTTGCAGCACCTGGATCGCCTCCAGACGCACATGATCGAACCGCACCGTGCCGCTGTCGGTCTGGCGCTGTCCGAAAGCGTCCCAATCCGGATTCACGGTGATGCCTTCGGCCTGGGTCGGCAGCGCCGCAATGATCGCCGTGTCCGATGCCTTGTGCCATGCCGAAAACGTCAGCACGTCAGACCCGACAGAGCCGGAACTGAAATTCTTCACGCCATCCACGCGATAGCCGTCCAGTTCCGCGCGGGCCACTACGCGGCGGTCCAGCGGATTCAGCGCATTGCCCCAGAACAGATTCCGGTCGACAGTGGGCTTGAGAAAATAGTTGTGCTGCTCGGGTGTGCCATACAGCAGCACACCCGCTACTTGCAGGTGATGAAAACCAAACACGTGCGCCAAGGCGCTGTCCGCTTCCGCCAAGCGGCGCACGGCGCCAAGCACGGTAGACCACGAAGCTCCCGTGCCGCCATACGCGGCCGGTACCGATAGCCGCAGCAGGCCGCTTGCGCGTATCAATTCGCGCTCGTGGGCGGCATGCCCGCCCTGACGATCCCGTTCGACGGCAGTAGCGGCCAGTTGCTCGGCCAGCGCTTCTACGGCGCGTGGGGTATCGCTTGCCCGTGTGGGCGCAGCTCCCGCGGGTTCCACGGGACGCACATCTTCACGCGCTTGAATCTTGGCCATGGTTTGAATCCTAATAAGCGCCAGCCCGCCGGACGGCAGGCGCCCAACGCAGCAGCCGGCGTGTCGACGCAGTGACCAGCACATCGGTGGCCTTGCCCAGCGCGACGTAAAGCAGAACGGCCAACAACGCCAGATCCGCCGGTGCAATATCACGCACACGTGTGGCCAAGCTGCCGATCCCGGATTGCGCGTCAAGCGCTTCAACGGCGATGATCAACCCCCACAACAGCGCCAGCGCAAAGCGCAGGCCAGAGAGCAACGAGGGCAAAGCGCCCGGCAACATCACATCGCGCAACAACGGCCACCCGGTCAATCCCGCTGCACGCGCCATTTCGATCAGGGCAGGATCGACCCCGCGTATGCCGTGCACCACGCCCAGGTAAACGGGAAAGAACACGCCAGCCGACAGCAATGTGAGCTTGGCGCCTTCCTGAACGCCTGCACCCAGCAACAAGAGAGGAATGAACGCCACGACCGTAACGTTGCCCAGCAACCGCAGCGCGGCGTCCAACACACCCGCCTGCGTTCGCGACAAGCCATTCAGCACGCCCAGCGCCAGCCCCAATCCACCGCCCACCAACAGCGCCACGACGGCGCGCAACAAGCTGATCTGAATCTGTACCCACAACTCGCCCGACGCCGCGACGGATTGCGCCGCCCGGGCGACTGCCGATGGAGACGAAAACAAGACCACGGGCAACCACCCGGCCTGCGACGCCCATTGCCACAGCCCCAGCAATGCCAGAGCTGCCAGCCAAGGCGTGAGCGCCGCACGCAGAAGGCGTTTACGGTCGGATTGGGCGGGCGCGGCCATCAGCTTGCCGATTCCTTCGGCACGAGTTCCGTCGCCATGACTTCGCCAAACGGTCCCGTCAGCACCGTGTTGCCAACCTGGCGCTGGCCCTTGCCGGGCAGCAACGGAAATACCAGCTCCGCAAAACGGTAGGACTCCTCCAGATGCGGATAACCAGAGAAGATAAAAGTGTCTATGCCCAGATCGGCATATTCCTGAATGCGCGCGGCCACCGTTTGCGGATCACCCACCAGAGCGGTGCCTGCACCGCCACGCACCAGCCCGACGCCTGCCCAAAGATTGGGTGAAATTTCCAGATGCGAGCGCCCGCCCTTGCCGTCACTCAACTTACCGCCGTGCAAGGCCGCCATGCGGCGTTGCCCTTCGGAGTCCATCTTGGCAAACGCTGCTTGCGCGGCGCGTACGGAGTCTTCGCTAAGGTGGCTGATCAGTTCGTCGGCCGCCGCCCAGGCAGCGTCTTCAGTTTCGCGAACGATGACGTGCAGCCGAATTCCAAAGCGCAACGTGCGCCCATGACGCGCCGCACGCGCGCGCACATCAGCGATCTTTTTGGCAACCGCGTCAGGCGGTTCGCCCCAGGTCAGATACACGTCCAGTTGTTCCGCGGCCAGCTCGTGCGCGGCTTCGGATGAGCCGCCAAAGTACAGCGGCGGATACGGCTTTTGCACGGGCGGATAGATCACCTTCCCGCCCTTGGACACCAGTTGCTCGCCTTCAAAACTGAAGCCTTCGGCCTGATGGCTGTTTTCCAGAATGCCGCGCCAGATCTTCAGATAATCGTCGGTGATGGCATAGCGTTCATCGTGGCTGACAAACACGCCGTCCCCTTCCAATTCACCCGGATCACCGCCCGTCACCACGTTAACCAGCAGACGGCCTTCGGACAGCCGGTCAAAGGTAGCGGCCATGCGCGCAGAGACCTGCGGCGAACTGACACCGGGGCGTATCGCCACCAGAAATTTCAGCTGGCGCGTGGCGCCGATCAGGCTGGATGCCACCACCCATGCGTCTTCGCAAGAGCGGCCCGTGGGCAACAGCACACCGTCATAACCCAGCGTGTCTGCCGCCACGGCAACCTGCCGGAAGTAGTCATAGCTCGCGGCGCGCGCGCCCTGGCTGGTGCCCAGGTAGCGCGAATCTCCATGCGTGGGAATAAACCAGAAAACGTCCATCAGCTCACTCCGAGTCAGACGCTGAAACCGCCCGCAAGCGCGAGCCGGCCCAGGTCAAAGGCTTCGTTGACGACAATGCCGCGGGGCAGCACCTGATCCGACAACCGGTCAACGGAGTCGTCCAGACGTTGGCGCACGTCATCATCGATATGAACCTGGCCATCGTCATCCACGCGCACCTGTGTGTCGGTGGCATAGACGCCAGCCAAGATGTGGCGCGCGCCAAGCGCAGACAGCACGGGTTTCAGCCCGTATTCCAACGCCAGCAAATGCGCGGGGCTTCCACCCGTTGCGATCGGAAGCACCACCTTCCCCGCCAGCGCCTTTTCATCCAGCAAATCCAGCACCGCTTTCAAGCCGCCAGAAAACGATGCCTTGTAGACCGGCGTCGAAATCAACACCGCGTCCGCACTGGACACACGCGCCCGCAATGCAGCCGCCGCCGCGCCGGTGTAATGGCCTTCGATCAATTCTTCGGAAGGAATATCGCGCAGCCCCAGCTCGCTGATATTCAGGCCACGCGCACGCAGCCGTTGTGCAGCATGCCGCAGCAACGCAGACGAACGGGACCGCTGAGACGGGCTACCCGCCAGGGTAATGATGCTCATGATGAGTCGCCGGTGACGCGCGTTAGAAGGCAGGAATCAGCGAACCCTTGAATTCCTTATCGATGTAGGCGCGCACCTCCGGCGACTGATACGCCGACACCAGCTTCTTCACCCACGGCTGATCACGATCCTTGGTGCGCACGGCGATCAAATTGGCATAGGGACCATCCGCCGCCTCACGCCCGATAGCATCGCGCGCGGGCACCAAACCCGCTTGTTCGGCATAGTCGTTATTGATCGAAGCCACCGTCAAATCATCCAGCGAACGCGGCAGCTGCGCGGCGTCCAGCGCTATCAGCTTGATCTTGCGCGGATTCGACACCACATCCAACGGCGTCGCGGTGTTCTTCGCCTCGGCCTCGGGCTTGAGCGTAATAATCTTGTACGCCGCCAGCAACCGCAGTGCGCGATTGCCGTTCGAAGGATCATTCTGAATACCTACCGACGCGCCTTCCGGCAAGTCGTTAAGCGACTTGATCTTGCGCGAGTAGTACCCCAACGGCGCCGTGACCGTCAGCCCAACAGGAACAATATCGAAGCCGCGCGCCTTGATCTGATTGTCCAGAAAAGGCTTGTGCTGAAAAGCATTGGCATCCAGATCCCCCGCATTCAACGCAGCATTGGGAAGCTGATAATCGTTGAACTTGACCAGCTTGATCGTCAACCCATCCCGGGCAGCAACCTTCTGCACCACATCAAATATCTTCTCGGCCGTACCCACCGAAATACCAACAGTGATGGTCGATTTATCTTCTGCATGCGCAGGCCCCGTGAAGGCAACAGAAAGCGCAGTGACGGCTAACAGGCGAAGCAGCGGTGACATGTTTGAATCCCGATATGAAACAGGTATGCAGGGATTCTGGCACCGCGAGAGGATGGCGAAAAATACTTAGTCGGTATGAAGATATGTCCTGAGGGTTGGTGTTTAGGCAAGTTATAAAGTTTGGGAAATATGCCCTAAAGCCCCAACCTTCACCAGAACCGATGGGCGGCGCGCAACAAGCCCGCACTCAAGCATAGATGCCCAACGCGCGCCGCCCATCGCTTTTCCCCACCAAGCGAGATCATCAGCAAGCCGCTATGCGCATGCGCGCAAGCGACCACCGCTACGACGCCCCCCAACGCGTAAGCCGATAGCGCGCCGCCCGGGCGGCCGCAGAGGCAGGCAACGTAAACCTCGTCAGTAACCAGCGCCCTGGCAGCGCACCGGCTTAAGACAGCGAGAGCCCCTCGACGCGGGCGACGTGGCTGCGAGCAACCTCGATGCGCCCGAGGGAATCTGAAGGTAGCCGAAGGCGGACGAAGATGACGAAGGGGGGGGCCGCCTAGGCAAGTCCGGAGCGAAGGCTCCGGACCGCAATCGTGGGCGCGAGCAGTCACGGCGCCCGCGGCGAGGGGCGGCCTACGAAGACCCCCAGCAGTGCCTACAAAGAACCAGCCCAGCCACGCCTACCCCCCCTGCACGCAGAAACCGCCCCCCTACAGCAACTTCCCCGGATTCATAATCCCGGCCGGGTCCATAACCCTCTTGATCTCCCGCATCAACCGTAACTCCACAGCATCCTTGCTATGCAAAAAATGCTCCCGCTTCAACTGCCCGATCCCGTGCTCCGCCGAGATACTCCCGCCATACCGGTTCACTTCATCCAGCACAGCATCCGTAATCGCCGCGCCATGCACCGATACCCAGTCGCGCTCCGCGCCAGCCGGCCGGGACAGGTTGTAATGCAGATTGCCATCGCCAAAATGGCCAAAGATAAACGGCCGCAAATCCGGATACAACGCACGAATGCGCGCCTCCGCCGACACCATGAAATCAGGAATGCGTTCAATCGGCAGCGACACATCGTGCTTCAAATGCGGACCATCGGCGCGTTGGGCTTCGGAGATTTCTTCCCGCAACTTCCATAACGTCTGCAACTGCGCCAACGACGCCGACACCGCCGCGTCCAGACACAACCCGCGTTCCAGCGCCGTGCCTATCACCGTTTCCAGCAACGTATTCAAACCAGCCTCGTCAGCCGTGTCAGCCAACTCAACCAGCACGTAAGCCGGATAACGCTGATCGAAAGGTTCTTGCACACCCTCGGCATGCTTAAGCACCAGATCCAGGCAATCGCCCGAGAAGTACTCAAACGCCTGAAGACGCGCCCCGCATTGTTCAAACAGGATTTCAAACAGCTGCAAGGCCTGCGCGGGCGACTCCACTGCGGTCAGCACCACCGAGCGCACATCGGTACGCGGGAACAGACGCAGCGCGACTGCCGTAATGACGCCCAGCGTGCCCTCCGAACCGATCAACAACTGCTTCAGGTCGTAGCCGGTATTGTCTTTGCGCAAGGTACGCAGGCCGTGAAAAATTTCACCCGTAGGCAGCACGGCTTCCAGGCCCAACACCAATTCGCGCGCCATGCCGTAACGCACCACATTCACGCCGCCCGCATTGGTAGCGACGTTGCCGCCAATCTGGCTGGAATCTTCCGCCGCCAGGCTCAGCGGCAGCAAACGCCCCGCGTCTTGCGCCGCACGGCGCAGATTGCCCAGGATGGCGCCGGCTTCCGCCACCATGGTGTTGGCCACGGTATCAATCGAACGCACGGCATTCATGCGATCCAGACTGAGCACCACGTTCGTGGCCCCGCCATCAGGCGTCGCGCCGCCACACAAACCGGTATTGCCCCCACGCGGCACCACAGGCACGCCAGCCGCCTGGCACAACGTCAGGCAGGTCGCCACTTCGGCGGTCGTGCGCGGACGAACTACCGCCTGTGCCTGCCCGTTGTACAAGCCCCGCCAATCGGACAACCACGGCGCAATATCGGCGCTGGCGGTGTAAACGGTGTCGGGGCCCAGAGCCTGGACCAAGCGTTGGGTAAAGTCGGATGCGCTCATGATGTCTGCGGTGCCGTGGGAAAGAGTAGATCGAGTTGCAGGCGGCTCGCCGCCTGCTTCAAATGGCGGATCGCCGCCTGACGGGCACGCTCGGGATGACGCGCTCGAATGGCTTCGAACAAGGCGACGTGCTCCTGGTGTACCGCTGCGCTCAGACCGTCTTGCTGACGGCTGTTGGCGCGCGCCGTGCTGACGGCTAGGCGGAGTTGCAGATTCAGGTACTGCAACAAATCCTGGTAGTAGCTGTTGTGTGTGGCTTGGGCTACGGCCAAGTGGAACGAGAGGTCCTGCTCGACCCCTTGCTCGGGATGCTCGAGGTGGGCTTCCAGATTGGCCAGCGCATGTGCCATGGCGCTCAGGTCATCCGCATTGCGGCGCACGGCTGCCAAGGCGGCGGCGCCCCCTTCCAGCTCCATGCGCAATTCGTACACGCTGGCCAGTTGTTCCCGGTTCACGGCTATGCCGGTGGAAACCTGAAAGCCTTGCGCACCCGTGCGCGCCAGCACCGTGCTGCCAGACCCCTGACGGCTCTGGATCAACCCCTGCGCACGCAGCCGCTCGGTGACTTCCCGGATCACGGCGGCGCTGACGCCAAAGCGTTCGGCCAGCACCCGGCCCGGAGGCAGCTTGGAGCCGACGGGATGCACGCCATCGGCAATGTCCGAGGCGATCTGGCGGGCTACCTGTTCGGTAAGCGTAAGGCTCTTGGTTAACATGCCGGAATTATAGGCAGATTTTTCAGGTTATCTGATAACTTTTGCCCAAAAAAAAGCCAGGTGTCTCTGGCAGATCGGCGGTTCCGGCCCGCCCAGCCACTCCGCCCATCAGGCCAGGGCGGCGGTGTCGGCTCCGCGGCTGTCCACCGCGGTATCCTCGGCCTCGGCCTCGGTCTCGTCCACGCCGGCAACGGCGCAGCAGCGTCCGCCTCGCGCCTTGGCGCGGTACAAGGCAGCGTCGGCAGAATCCAGGGCCGCCTGCGGGCTGCGATTGGCGCCCGACATGATCGAAATACCAATCGACAGCCCCACACTGACACGCGTGCCGTCAGCCAGGGTAATCGGCTGCGAGGCATCCCGCAGCAGGTGTTCTCCCAGCCGCAATGCGGAGGTTGCGTCGATACCGGTGACCAGCACAATGAATTCGTCGCCGCCGATGCGGGCAGCCACATCATCGACCCGCAACATGCTGCGCATGCGCTGGGCGATGGTGATCAGCACCTGATCCCCCGCGGCATGGCCGTAGGTATCGTTGATGCGCTTGAAATCGTCCATGTCCATGTACAGCAGCGCCGCGGCGCTGTCTTGCCCGCGTGCGCTGGAACACACGCGCTCCAACGCTGCTTGCAGACCGCTGCGGTTAGCCAGGCCGGTCAATGCGTCTTGACTGGCCCGGCGCTCGCTATCGCGTTCAGCCAACATGGTGGATACCAGGATGCGATTGAGCCGGTGAGAGGCGATGCTCATGCTGACCAGATAAAACGGAATCTGGATGAACACAATCGCAGTCACGTATTCGCCAGTGAACAGCGCGCCCAGGCACATCGGCCCCAGGCTCAGGAAGATCATGACGCCGACCAGGCGCGGCGCGCCATAGTTGCGAAAGCAGATGCCCCCGGCCATTGCGCCGCAGGACACACCGGCCAAGGTCGCGGCCAGCCAGTCGCCATTCAGGAAAGTGATGAACACACCGTAGCCCACGCTGAATGCCCAGAGCAGGGCCAACAGAATGTAGACATCAGTGTGGGTGTTGCCGCCCTTGGCCGCAGCGCGCAGGGCCGAACGCAGAATGGTGACCCGGATGATGGCCAGTACCAGTTCCAGCAACAGCCAAGAGATATACAGCGGCTCGGGGCGGCGCCAGGCGACCACACCCGAAATCATCAAGGTATTGATGACCCCGCCCGCAAAAATAGGCAGGGTGCCAAACAGGCTGGCAATCAGCGCCGCGCGGATATCCGCGGGCGTATCGTGCCCGGAATGCGTGAGCCAGCGCGTCAGGCGCCACTTAGGCAAGCTGAACTTCAGTCCTGTATCCACACTGTCACGTCCTTAGCCCTCTACCCGATTTACGTAGGCTGGCTGGCGTTATAGCAGGTATTTCACGCCTTTTATATTGTCCGCGAGGGCAATAAGGCCATTGTGTGAGAACAAATTTTCAGCTTGGCCCGCCTGGGCGTCAGTGTCCGCGATGTCCGCAGACCGCACATTCGGGGTCGCGCTGGACATTGACGCTGCGCCATTGCATGGTGCGTACATCCAGCCAAAGCAACCGGCCAGACAGGCTTTCGCCGATGCCAGACAGCAGTTTGAGCGCTTCGGCGGCCTGCATGCTGCCGATGATGCCGACCACGGGCGCGAACACGCCCATGGTGGCGCAATTGGCGTCTTCGACGTCGTCGGCTTCGGGAAACAGGCAGTGATAGCAAGGCGCGTTGTCGTCGCGCAGGTCGTATACGCTGACCTGGCCGTCAAAACGGATAGCGGCGCCCGATACCAGCGGCTTGCGATGCTGCACACAAGCGCGGTTGATGGCGTGGCGGGTAGTGAAATTATCGGTGCAGTCCAGCACCAGATCCGCTTGCGAGACGGCTTCGGACAAGGCTTCGTCCTTCAGCCGTTCAACACGGGCATGAACCCGGGTTTGCGGATTGAAGGCCGCGAGCATGTCGCGCCCGGACTCGGCCTTGGGCCGGCCCACGCTTGCCGTCGTATGGAGAATCTGGCGTTGCAGATTGCTGAGTTCGACGATGTCGTCGTCAGCCAGAGTGATGTCGCCCACCCCGGCAGTCGCCAGGTAGAGGGCTGCGGGTGAACCTAGTCCACCCGCCCCCACAATGAGCACACGCGCCGCCAGCAGTTTTTCCTGCCCTTCGATTCCCAGCTCGTCCAGCAGGATGTGGCGGGCGTAGCGCAGCAGTTGCTCGTCGTTCATTTGTCCTTGCTGGGCTCGACTCCGGTCGGCGTAATCTTCATGCGCTGGGCGGTGCCGCCACCGGGCTTGGCGTCAGCCTTGGCCTGTGCGCGGGCCGAACCCTTCTGGACCGGCTTGCCGGCCAGCACGTTCAGCGCCTGTTGCAGTTGGAAGTCGTCCTTGCCGCCAAACTCGAAGACCTTGGTCGGCACGTCCACGTTGTCTTGCGCCGAATTGGACTTCACTTCGTTGGAAGTTTCCGGGTTGGACAGGTGGCGTTGCAGATCGGCTTCGCGCGGCAGGCGGAACAGGTCGCCGTCGGCCGTATCGGCAACAACGAAGTCCGGCTCAATACCCGTGGCCTGAATGGAACGGCCGCTGGGCGTGAAGTAGCGCGACGTGGTCAGCTTGACCGCCGTGGTTTCGGACAGCGGCAGGATGACCTGCACAGAGCCCTTGCCAAACGTGCGATTGCCCAACACCTTGGCGCGCTTGTGATCTTGCAGCGCGCCGGCCACGATCTCGGAGGCCGAGGCCGAACCCACGTTCACCAGCACCACCATCGGCACGGTCTTGGTCCAGGCGGGCAAGCCCGACAGGTAGTTGCTTTCACCGCGGGCGTATTCCGACGGCGTGGCCAGGTACTTATGGCGGGCGTCAGGCGTACGGCCATCGGTGGACACCACCAGGGCGTCGGGCGGCAGGAACGCGCCGGACACGCCAATGGCGCTGGTCAAGAGACCGCCCGGATCGTTGCGCAAGTCCAGCACGAGGCCCTTGGGCGCTTCTTTCGCACCCAGCTCTTTCAGCTGCTTGGCCAGATCGGAACCGGTCTTTTCCTGGAATTGGGCGACACGAACGTAGCCGATGCCGTTGTCCAGCATCTTGCTGCGCACGCTACGCACCTTGATCACGTCGCGAACGATCTTCAGCACGATAGGCTGAGGGCGGTCGGCGCGCATGATGGTCAGCGTGATGGGCGACTTTGGCGCGCCACGCATCAGCTTGACCGCGTCGTTCAAGGTCATGCCTTTGGTGGGCGTATCGTCGATTTTGATGATCAGGTCACCGGCCATCACGCCTGCACGCGCAGCGGGCGTATCTTCGATCGGCGAAATCACCTTCACGAAGCCGTCTTCTGCGCCGACCTCGATGCCCAGGCCGCCAAACTCGCCTTGGGTGGCCGTCTGCATTTCACGAAATGCGTCGGCATCCAGGTAAGCGGAGTGCGGGTCCAGGTTGGAGACCATGCCGGAGATGGCATTGTCGATCAGCGTCTTGTCGTCAACCGACTCGACGTAGTTGTTCTTGATGGCCGCGAAAACATTGCTCAGTTGCCTGAGCTCGTCCAGGGGCAAGGGACTGCCGCGCTGAGCGACAGCAGTCACTCCAACGCTAAGCAATACGCCAGCCACCGCACCGATGGCAATCAGACCGAAACCGCGAAACTTGCGAGTGCCCATGCACACTTCCCGAATTTTGTTTTCGCCGATGGGGTTTGGTAATTTACCAACGGTTGTTTACCAACGACATGTATTGACCAACCACATGATCTACTGCGCCAGCCACTGGGCTGGGTCCACAGGAGCGCCACGATGGCGAATTTCAAAGTATAGGCCGGATTCCACTTGGCCGCCGGTTGCTCCTACCGTAGCAATAGTATCGCCACCTGTCACCGAATCTCCCACCCGTTTGAGCAGACTTTGGTTGTAAGCATAGACGGTCAGGTATTGCTGGCCATGATCCACAATGATGAGATTGCCAAAACCGCGTAGCCATTCGGCGTAAACCACGGTGCCCGGAGCTACCACCTTGACCGGGGTGCCCTCTGGCGCGCGCAGTACAACGCCCCGCCAGACACCGCCATCCGGGCGATCCACCCCGAAACGGCCTTGCACCTGCCCCCGGACCGGCATGGCCAGACCATGGCGCAATCCGTTGCCGCCGCCCAACGGAGCAGCGCGCGCGGGTTGGGAAGCGGATGCCGTGCGGGTTGGAGTGGTTTCGGGTTCGACTGGTTCCGCCTTTTTCGGCGGTTCCACGGTTTTTACCGGGGGGGGAGCTTCCGCCGGTCCGGTCAGACGGGTCTGCCTTTGGTCTGCCGGGCGTAATCCGGCGGCATCGGGGTCGGCCACCGCGACCGGACCGCGATTCTGGCGCGAGGCCGCTTCGACCTGTTCGCGCGCCTGGGCTGCTTCACGGGCATCGCGGGCATCGCGATCCCGGCGGGCTGCGCTATCGGCGGCGAGTTTGCGGTCGGCTTCGGCTTTCTTGCGGGCCTCTTCGGCGCGGCGTTCGGCCTCGGCGCGCTTCTTGGTTTCTTCAGCGGCGCGGCGGGCTTCTTCCACCCGTCGGGCCTCTTCCGCCTTCTTGCGCGCTTCTTCGGCACGGCGGGCGTCTTCGATCTGCTTGGCGATGGCCGTGTCCAGATCGGTGATCAGCCGCGACAGGCGCTGGTCGTCACGCCCCAGTTTGTTGGCTTCGGCGCGCTGGGCGGCAATTTGCCCTTCCAGCTGGGCAAGCAAGGTGGACCGCTCTTTTTGCTGTCCGATCAGGGCAGTTTTCTGCTCTGACGTTTCCGCCACGACTTTTTCAATCTCGGCTCGCCGGGCATCGGCCCGGCCCTGCAAAGCGGCCAGGCGGTCAATATCTGCCCGCAGCGCCTGCACGGCGCTGGCCCGAGCTTGGGATACGTAGTCCAGATAACCCAGGTTGCGCCCCAGCAGTTGGGGATCGTCGCCGGACAGCAGCGCCGTCCACGGCGACAGGCCGCTGGTGTATTGGGTACGCAGCTGATCGGCAAGCTCCACCCGGCGCTTGGCCAGCACGGTTTCTTGCACGCCGATCTGCTTTTCCAGGCCGGTCAGGTCCGTCTGCGCCTGGCGATTGGCGTCGGCCAGTTCCCGCAGGCGCAGATTGATCTTGGAAATAGAGGATTCCGACTGCTTGAGCGCGTCGGCCGCTTCCTTGCGGGCTGCCTCGCGGCCGTCGATATCCTTTTGCAGGTTCTCGATGCGGTCCCGCAAGGCGGCCTGCTGGCGTTCGGCGTCGGACTGGCGCCCGGCAAGGTCGTTGGGCGCAGCGCGAGCCGACAGCACCCCACCGGTCAACATGACCGCCAACAACACCCCTGCCGCGCGACGCATATAAATATCAGTCCTTCTTAGCCTTGCCTTGGGCTGCAACAGCAGCCATGGCCGCCTCGATCTCGGCGGCGTCGCCCAGATAATAGTGGCGGATGGGACGCAGGTCATCATCCAATTCATATACCAGCGGCTGGCCGGTAGGAATATTCAGATTGACGATGTCGTCATCCGACACATTATCCAAGTGCTTGATCAGGGCGCGCAGGCTGTTGCCGTGAGCGGCGACCAGCACCTTGCGGCCGGCACGGATGGCCGGGGCGATCGATTCATTCCAGAACGGCAGCACGCGGTCCACGGTGTCTTTCAGGCACTCGGTGGCGGGCAGCTGGTCTGCCGGAATCTTGGCGTAACGGCTGTCAAAGCGCGGATGACGCTCGTCGTTCAGATCCAGCGGCAACGGGGCGATGGCGTAGGCGCGGCGCCAGATCAGCACCTGCTCGTCACCGTACTTGGCAGCGGTTTCGGCCTTGTTCAGACCTTGCAGCGCGCCGTAATGGCGTTCATTCAGGCGCCAGTTCACGCCAATCGGGGTGTACATGGCGTCCATGGCATCCAGCGCGATCCACAAAGTGCGGATGGCGCGCTTGAGCAGGGACGAATAGGCCAGATCGAAGGTGTAGCCTTCTTTCTTCAGCAATTCGCCCGCACGGCGGGCCTGTTCACGGCCCGTATCGGTCAGATCGACATCAGTCCAGCCGGTGAAGCGGTTTTCCAGATTCCACTGGCTTTCGCCGTGGCGCATCAGAACAAGTTTATGCATGGTTTGGCACGCTGGCAGCGCGGGTTAAAGTTAGGGGATGGTTAAAGAATGCGCTCATTTTATAATTGAGTGATTTTGCCCTTGATTCTGCTCTGGCGCACCCGTCCATTTCCTGGACGCGGCAGCTTCGCGGCAGGCCAGGGGTTCGCCCATACCAGGCCTATACCGGCCCATAGCAGGCTCATCGTCACATTTCAGGATGCCCCGTGGATCTTTTGCAATTTTTGCTTGATAAAAACAACATCTTCATCGTCGCCGTCACGGTCATTTCCGGCGTGATGCTGGCAATCCCCGCGTTGCGCAAAGGCCGCAAGGGCTCGGCCATCAGCACGGGTGAAGCCATTCAAATGGTCAACCAGCGCAATGCCGTCTGGATCGACGTGCGCCCCACCGAACAGTTCCAAGCCGGTCACATCGCCCAGGCCCGCAGCGTGCCCGCCGCCGATCTGGAACAAAAAGCCGCCTCGCTGCCCAAGAACAAGCCGTTGATCGTAGTTTGCGACAATGGCCGTGATTCCGCCCGTGCCGCCACCAAGCTGCGCACGCAAGGTTTCGCTGACGCGGTTCCGCTGGAAGGCGGCATGCGCGCCTGGTCGGCCGCCAACCTGCCGGTCACCCAGAAGGGTTGAGCCGGGGTTGCGTCCCTACCTCTTTTCTTGAATTCCGCGAGGAGCGCCTATGAATAAAGTTGTCATGTACAGCAAGGACTATTGTCCCTATTGCGCCCGCGCCAAAGCACTGCTTGAGCAGCGCGGCGTGGCCGACCTGGAAATCATCCAGATCGACCGGGACCCGTCCCAACGCGATGTCATGATCGAACGCACCGGCCGGCGCACCGTGCCGCAAATCTTCATCGGCGATACCCACGTCGGCGGTTGCGACGACTTGATGGCCCTGGATCGCTCGGGTGGCTTGGCCCCCTTGCTCAACGGCTAATCGCCTTCCTTTTTTGCCCCTCCCACCAACGGAAACACTCATGGCTGATCAAGACCAAAACACCCAGCAAGAAGGCGGTAACGACGCGCCCTCGTTCAATCTGCAACGCGTCTACCTGAAAGACCTTTCGCTGGAAATGCCGAACGCGCCCCACGTCTTCCTGGAGCAAGAAGCGCCCCAGGTTGAAGTGAGCATCACCGTGGGCGGCCAGCGTCTGGCCGACACCGTGTTCGAAACCACGGTCACCGTCACCGTCACGACCCGCATCAGCGACAAGGTTGTGTACCTGGTTGAAGGCACGCAAGCTGGCATTTTCGAAGCATCCAACATCCCCGAAGATCAGCTTGATCCGCTTCTGGGCATTGTTTGCCCGACGATGCTGTACCCGTATCTGCGTGCCAACATCGCCGATGCCATCACCCGCACCTCGATGCCGCCGCTGCACCTGACGGAAGTCAACTTCCAAGCCCTGTACGAACAGCGCCTGGCTGAACTGCAACAGCAGCAAAGCGGCGCCAACGGCAGCGACTCGGGCATCATCCTGCCCCCCGGCGCGACTCGCCAGTAATAACGCCGCGCCCCGATGAACAAACCCGCTGAGCCGCGCATGCGCGTCGCCGTCTTGGGTGCGGGAAGTTGGGGCACCGCGTTGGCGGCGGCCTCCAGCCGCCGCCACTCCACCCTGCTTTGGGCGCGCGACGCCGCGCAGGCTGCCGATATGGCCGCCACGCAAGAGAACGCGCGCTACCTGCCCGGCATTGCTTTGCCTGCGGCACTGAAAATTTCCTCGGATCTCGACGCTACGCTGCGCAGCCTGCAAGACGAGGGCGCGCGGCGCCTGATCGTGCTGGGCGTGCCCGTGGCCGGACTGACGGCCATTTGCGGCGAACTATCGCGCCGCTTGCCCGCTCTGGGATTACAAGACACCCCCATCATCTGGACCTGCAAGGGCTTTGAAGCCGACACGGCCAGACTGCCTCACGAGATCATGCGCCAGGCGCTGCCTGGCGCTACCGGTGGCGCCTTGTCCGGACCGTCTTTCGCGCGCGAAGTCGCGCAGGGCCTGCCCGTGGCGCTTACCGTCGCCAGTACCAACACCGCGCTGCGTGACGCCACGACGGCCGCCTTCCATGGCGCGGCGCTGCGCGTGTACGCCAGCACCGATCTGGTCGGTGTGGAAGTCGGCGGCGCCTTGAAGAACGTGATCGCGGTGGCCTGTGGCATCTGTGACGGGCTGGCGCTGGGCACCAATGCCCGCGCCGCGCTGATTACTCGCGGACTCGCCGAGATGACCCGCTTTGGCGTGGCGCTGGGCGCGCAAGCCGAGACCTTTGCCGGCCTGACCGGACTTGGGGATCTGGTGCTGACCGCCACCGGCGAGCTCTCGCGCAACCGGCGCGTGGGCCTGGAAATCGGCGCCGGCCGCAAACTGCCCGACATTCTGGCCAGCGGCATTACTGCCGAAGGCGTGCGCTGCGCACGCGCGGCGCTGGAACGCGCCCGCGCCATCAATGTGGAATTGCCCATTACCGAAGCGGTCTGCGCCGTGCTGTTTGACGGCGTCGCGCCCATGACAGCGGTATCGGCCCTGTTGGCTCGCGACGCGCGATACGAAAGCGCGGACGCAGACGGCCACCTGGACGAATCGCTGGGCGGCAATCTTTAACCCACTCCTAAAACAAATCACCCGCACAACACCGAGGAGACATCCTTCATGACGCAAACCCGCAAGTTCCGGGTCGGCCCGCTGCTGCGCGGCCTGTGCCTGAGCCTGGCCGCCATTCTGCCCGCCGCCGCCCACGCCGACTGGCCCGATCACCCAATCCATATGGTCGTGCCCTTCCCCCCAGGATCGTCGCCCGACATCCTGGCGCGCACGATCGCGGAACCGCTGTCGCAAGCGCTGGGCCAGCCCATCGTCATCGACAACAAGCCGGGTGCAGGCGGCAACATTGGCACACGTGTCGTGTCGCAGGCCAAGCCCGACGGCTACACCCTGCTCTACACGATCAACGGTCCGCTGGTTACCGCACCCACGCTATATAAGAAGACGCTGGGCTACGACCCGCTGCGCGATCTGGCGCCGGTTTCCCTGGTGGGCACCAGCCCCAACGTGCTGGTCGTGCCGGGCAGCTTGCAGGTCGATAACGTCCAAGACTTCGTCAAGCTGGTCAAAAGCCGCGGCAATTCGCTGAATTACGGTTCGATCGGCCCGGGCAGTTCGGCGCATCTGGCCATGGAAATGTTCAAGGAAAGCGCAGGCGTGGACCTGGCGCACATCCCTTATTCCGGATTCCCGCAGGTCATCACCGCCATCATTGGCGGCGACGTGCAGGCCGGTTTCATGGTGCCGGCGATTGCCGTGCCTCAAGCCCGCGATGGCAAGGTCAAGCTGCTGGCCGTGACCAGTCTGCAACCCAGCGAAGCGCTGCCGGGCATCCCGACCATGGGGTCCCAGGGTTACCCCGATTTCGAGGCCATTTCGTGGAATGCCGTACTGGCCCCGGCTGGCACGCCCGCGCCCATCATCGAACGGCTCAATAGCGAGCTTGCGCGCGTCATCAACAGCGAAGCGGTGCGCAAACAGTTGGCGTTGCAGTACTTCACACCCGCCCCGTCCACGCCCGAAGCGCTGACAAGCCGCATCAAGAATGAGAAAGCGCGATGGGATCAGGTGATTGAAAAACTGAATCTGTCGCTGGATTAACGCAGTCGGCGGCACGCGTGCGGCTCAGGCCGCAGGCTCGCAGGACGGGTTCCGTGCGAGCCGTGCCGCGTTTCTTGCGGGCGGCCTTCCGCGCTGCCCTCGTCCTACGACCCGCCTTCGTAGCCTTGTTGACGCCAGGCTTCGAATACCGTCACCGCGACGGCGTTGGACAGGTTCAGGCTGCGCTGGCCAGCGCGCATCGGCAGGCGCAGGCGTTGCTGGGGCGGAAACATCGCCTGATGCTCGTCCGACAGCCCGGCCGTCTCCCGGCCAAACACAAACACATCGCCGGGCTTGAAGCCGATATCCGCCACGCTGCGTTGCGCGTGCGTGGTCAGCGCGTAGATGCTGGAGGGCGCGGCGCCCGTATCGTCCAGCGCCTCTTGCAAGGTATCGTGCACGCGCACGGGCTGCCACTCGTGGTAGTCCAGGCCCGCGCGGCGCATTCGGGCGTCGTCCAGTTCAAAACCCAAAGGGCGCACCAAGTGCAATTGCGCGCCCGTATTGGCGCACAGCCGGATGGCGTTGCCGGTATTGGGGGGAATCTCGGGGCAGACGAGGATGACGTGGAACATGGCGGATAAGGAGCAAAGACGGCTTGCGGCGCAAGGGTGGCCGCACTGGGGGGAATTGTCGCCGATTTAGCGCCGTGCCGCCCCGGCCGTCCCGTGCAGGTGTTCGGGCTCCGCCCCAACGCCAAGCACGCCTGATCAAGGTGTGCGCGCCACCACCAGCACGGTCACGCTGGCCGCGCCCGCCGCCAGCAAAGCGGTAGCCGCGGCCTGAACGGTACTGCCCGTCGTCATGACGTCATCGACCAACGCCACATGATGCCCTGCCACAGCCGCCGACGCCTGGAACAAGCCGACCGCGCCCCGCCGCCTGGCCTGGCGGTTCAGTGAGGACTGACGGGGGGTTTCACGGCGTCGCCGCAGCGCGTCACCCACCAGCGGCAACCCCAATTCCGCTGCCAGCCCCCGAGCGATCTCGCCCGCAGGATTCATGCCGCGCAAGCGCAACGACGCCCGGCTGGCGGGCACGGGCACCAGCACCGTGCCCGTAGGCAGCGCCCCGTCCCGCAACATCGCATCCGCCAGCACTCGGGCCAGCACCGGCGCCATACTGAGCCGTAGCTGAGTCTTCAGCATGCGGATCAAGGCGTCCGCCGGTGGCGCATAGTCAAATGCCGCAATCGTGCGCGCATAGGCGCGGGGCGCCCCAAGACAGGACGCGCAATGCGCGGCGCCCGCAGGCAAACGCAGAGCGCAGCGCCGGCAGCGGGCCTGCATACCGGGCGGCGTGCCGGTAATGTCGGTTGCACACCCCTGGCACAGCCTTGCCCCCGCTACACGGGCGCCGCACAAGGGGCACTCGCAGCCGATCCGGGACAGCCACCGCCGCCCCATGCTCAGTAGGGACAATCGGAACCTGCGGCCGGGATGCGCAATAATGTCTGCCATCCCTCATGAAACCATGCTCCGCCCCGCGGCGAAGTCGCGGGCGCGACCGAAATGTCCCTGCCAGAATCCGCAACGCCTCCTTCCCTGCCCATCGTAAGCGCCGATGTTCCCCGGCAATTCGCCCGCCGGGGCGACCTGTCGAATGCCCAATTTCTTTACGGCGAAGTGGCCCGCCGCATGCTGGGGCGCCTGCAATACATCCGTGTGCAGCCGCAAGCCATGCTGGACGCGGGCTGTGGCGCGGGCGACAACCTGCCGCTTTTGCGGGAACGTTATCCCGACGCCGCCTACACGGGGCTGGACAACTGTGAACCGCTGCTGGATTTGGCCAAAAAACGCCATGCGCCGGCGGGCTTGGGCGCCTGGATCGGCAAGCTGGCCCGGCGTGGACCTGCCGCGCCGGTTTTTGTGAACGGGGATCTGGCGCAAACAGGCTTGGCGCCCGAATCGCTGGAGCTGGTGTGGTCCAACCTGGCCATGCACTGGCACCGCGCGCCGCACGACGTGCTGGCGGAATGGCGCCGCATTCTGAAGGTGGGCGGGCTGGCGATGTTTTCCTGTTTGGGGCCAGCCACATTGCGCGAACTGCGCCAAGCCCTGACCGATGCGGGCTTGCGCACCGCCACGCCGTCCTTTGTGGACATGCATGACTTTGGCGATTTGCTGGTGGAAAACGGTTTTGCCGATCCGGTCATGGACCAGGAGCTTCTGACCTTGACCTACCGCAGCCCGGAAAAACTGCTGGAAGATGTGCGCGCACTGGGTGGCAACCCGGCTGAAGGGCGGCGCGGCGGGCTGGTCGGCCGCGAATGGCGCGCCCGTCTCTACGCCGCGCTGGAAGCCCAGCGCCGGCCTGACGGTCTGATACCTTTGAGTATTGAAGTTGCCTACGGCCATGCCTGGCGTGCCGCCGCACATCGCACCGTAGCCGGAGAAACCCGGCTGTCCATCAGTGCAATAGGTGGGCGGCACCGCGGGAACCCCTGATCCGGGGCCCCGCCGACCACGCATTCAAGGCTAGTGCAGGCGTTCCGGCAACGGGACGCTGACCCCGGGTTCAGACGCCGACAAGGGCTGCATCGGTTCAGAATTAGCCCGGATACGCCGGCGCAGCACTGCCGTCGGCTCCGCCGGAGCAGCAGCCTTGGACTCGCCGCGCCACGCTTGCGACATGGCCTCAACCACCAGCGGCAGATCGCGCAGGCGGTGAAACTGGCTGCGCAACCAGCGCGAATCATTGCCGCTGCGCACGGCATCGTCGCGCAAGGCGGCGATCATGTCACCCGTGCCCAGTTCTTCAGCCACCGGCATCAGACGCTGGAACAAATCGCGCAGGTGGTCGATCAGGCGCAGGCGCTTGCCATCGGGCGTGACATAGCTGCCCTGCAAGCCAAAGCGGCAGGCCTGGAAGTGGTTGCTGCGGTAGGACAGCCAGGCTTTGTCGCTAGGATCATCTTCGCGCATCAGCAGCACCGCCAAGGCTTGGGCAAACGCCGCAATCTGGCAGGCGCGCTCCACCGTCAACGGCGTATCGCAAACGCGGATTTCCACCGTGCCGAACTCCGGCTTGGGGCGGATATCCCAATACAGGTCCTTGATGCTTTCGGCCAGACCGTATTCACGCAATTGGGAAAGATGCGCCTCGAACTGATACCAGTCTTTGACCTCGGGCGGCATATGGCCGGCCAACGGGAAGCTGTTCACGGCATTCAGGCGCGAGCACGAAAACAGGGTGTCCACCCCTTCGCAATACGGCGACGAAGCCGACAGCGCAATAAAGTGGGGCACATAGGGGGACAGACGGCGCAGCAGCTTGATCGAGTCGTCGCCGCTCTTCACGCCTAAGTGGATGTGCTGGCCGAAAACCGTAAATTGACGCGCCAGGTAACCGTACATTTCGGCCAGGTACTGGAAGCGCGGGGTGTCCGAGATAGAACGCTCTTGCCAACGCATGAAGGGGTGGGCGCCGCCGCCAGCCACCGAAACACCAACAGCATCGGCGGCTTCGACAAGCGCGTCGCGCATTTCGCGCATTTCAACCAGCAGGCCCATCGGGTGCTCGTGCACCGAGGAATTCAGTTCAATCATGGACCGCGTAATTTCTGGTTTAACGCGGTCGGCAATGGGATGGTTGGCCATTTGGGCCAGCAGCTCGTCAGAGGCTGCGGTAAGGTCAAAACTGCGGGGGTCGATCAGTTGCAGCTCGAGTTCGATGCCCAATGTGTTGGGGGCCGACGAAATGAACGGGATCTGTTCCATCTCGGACTCCTTTGAATGTTTGATGAGGGGGTGCACCGTTCGACCTTGAAGCCCGGCAACTTCCCGGGGGGCACTAGACGGCGGCTTGTGAACGCATAATAGCCGCAGGTTTGTGGCAAAACGATTGAAAATCGTGACATTTGTGTGCAACATCGCGAAGCATCCGGTTTTGCCCTCTGAGAGAAAGTGAGCAAGCGCTTACAACTTAGAAACGGCGGGGCCCAGCGGCCCGCGACGCCCGGAATGGCAGTCTGGATGAGGCTTTCAGGATGGGGTGGGATAACCCTGATCAGGGTTATCCCTTATGAAAATGAGGGCTAGCGGCCCTTTTTGCTTGGATCGGCCCAAGGCAAAAGCGCCCGCTGCTTTCGGCCCTACTTGCGCCAGAAAATCGGCGTGAACAGCACCAGAACGGTCAGCAGCTCCAACCGGCCAATCAGCATCGCGAATGTGCAGACCCAGATCTGGAAATCGGACAGCACGGCGAAATTGCCCATCGGGCCAACCGGCCCCAGACCCGGGCCCGTGTTGTTGACGCTGGCGAAAACGGCCGAGAACGCCGTAATCGGGTCCAGGCCGGACAGCAGCAGCAAGCTCGTGAAGACGGCGATAGACAGCCCATAGAACAGCATGAAGGCCAGCACGGACGACATGGTCCGGGTTTCCACCGCGCGGCCGTTGATACGCACAGGGCTGACCGCATGCGGATGCAACATTGTTACCAGCTCGTTGCGGGCCTGCTTGACGAGCAGGATGGCCCGGATCATCTTGATCCCGCCGCCGGTGGAACCAGCAGACGTCGCAAATCCGGACAGCAACAACATGGTCAGGGGCGCAAACAATGGCCACTGCGCAAAGTCCGTGTTGGCGTAACCCGTCGTGGTCGCCATCGAGATCGTGTTGAACATGCCGTAGCGCAAGGCTTCCAGGGGCTCGGCATAGACCCCTTTCACGTACAGGAAGACGGAAATGACCAGCCCGACCCCCAGCACAATGACCAGATAAGGGATGGCTTCCGGACACCGCACATAGGCGCGGGGGCTACGCTGGCGGAACGCATTGAAGTGCGTGGCGAAGTTGATGCCGGCGATCAGCATGAACACCATGGCCACCATTTCAACGGCCACCGAATCGAAATGGGCGAACCCGTCGTCCCAGGTGGAAAAGCCGCCCAGCCCCATCGTGGTCGCCATGTGGCACCAGGCCTCGAACCAGGACAGCCCGGCCGCCCGATAAGCCAGAAAGCACAGGATCGAAAACACGAAATACACCGCGTACAACGCCTTGGCGGTACTGGCGATGCGCGGCGTCAGCCGTTCGTCCTTCATTGGCCCTGGCGTTTCCGCGCGCACAACCTGATGGCCGCCCACCCCCAGCAGGGGCAGAATCGCCACCGCCAGCACCAGAATCCCCATGCCGCCGATCCAGATCAGCGTGGCCCGCCACAGATTGATGGACGCGGGCAAGGCATCCAGGTTGGTCAGCACGGTGGCGCCGGTGGTCGTCAGGCCGGACATGGCTTCGAAGTAAGCGCCGGTGAAAGACAGCGGCAGCCCTGCTCCGTGGAAATACAGCAGCAGCGGAATGGCCGCCAGCAACGGCAGGCCGGCCCAGACAGCTGACACCAGCACAAACCCGTCACGCGCGCGCAGCTCGCAGCGGCTGCGCCGCGTCAACGCGGCCAACCCGCCCCCGATGCCGACTGAAATCAGGAAGCCGTTCAGGAAGGCTTGGCGCGCCGCATCGCCGCCCACATAGGCGACAACCAGGGGGATGAGCATGGTGAGCGCAAACATCACCATGGTCAGGCCCAGGATATAGAGGGTGCCCAGGACACGCTTCATGGGTGCCTATCGGGCGGCGCGAGGCCCGCGCCAAGGAAAATGGAGAGTGCGCATCAGAAAAAGGACGCCGACACTTGGAACAGTTTTTCCACCCGCGGCATTTGCCGGCGGGACGGCACAAAGACGATCACATGATCGTCTGTTTCAATCACGGTGTCGGCATCGGGCAGGATGATTTCGTCGCCCCGCACCAGCGCGCCAATACTGGCGCCCTTGGGCAGGCTGATCTGCCCCACGGGCCGGCCCACGACCTTGGAGGTGGAGCGGTCGCCGTGTGCAATGGCCTCAAGCGCCTCGGCCACGCCTTGGCGCAGGCGGTGCACGGCGGCGACGTCGCCGCGGCGCACGTGGCGCAGCAGTTCGCTCATCGTCGCTTGCGATGGAGACACCGCAATGTCGATATGGCTGCCTTGCATCAATTCGCCATAAGCCTGGCGGTTGATCAGCGCGATCACCTTGCGCGCGCCCAGACGCTTGGCCAGCAGCGACGACATGATGTTGTCTTCGTCGTCGCTGGTCAGGGCCAGCCACGTGTCCATGTCTTCAATGTTCTCGCGTTCCAGCAAGGCCTCGTCGGTGCCGCTGCCATGCAGGACCAGCACGCTGTCGGGCAACTGGGTCGCCAGGTATTCGCAGCGCTTCAAGTCGCGCTCGATGATGCGGACGCTGTACTTCTCTTCGGCCAGTTGGCGCGCCAGACGCAGGCCGATATTGCCGCCGCCTGCGATCATTACGCGGCGCACGGCCCGCTCGGCCTCGCGCAACTGACGCACGGCCCGGCGCGCATCGCGCGAGTCCACTACCAGCACGACCTCGTCGCCAGGCGCAATCACCGTGCCGCTACCCGCGCGCAAGGGGCGTCCGCCGCGCAGCACATCGACCACCCGCGCTTTGACGTCGGGCCAGACATCGCGCAGTTTGTCGACGGGGGAATGCGCCATCGGGCTGCCATGGCCTACGCGCACGGTCACTACGCACACGCGCCCTTCGGCGAATTCCACCACCTGCAAGGCTTCTGGGAATTCGATCAGGCTGTGCAGATAGGTCGTGACGCTGCGTTCGGGGCTGATCAGCGCATCAATGCAAAAGCCGTCTTCGCTCATGAGTTCCGGATGCTCGGGAAACTCGGCGGAACGAATCCGGGCAATGCGGCGCGGAACGTTGAACAGCTGGCGGGCGATCTTGCACGCCACCATATTGGCGGTGTCGGACGCCGCACAGGCGATGAACAGATCGGTATCGCCCGCGCCAGCGGATTCCAGCACAGACACCTGCGAGCCGTCGCCATGGACGACGCGCAGGTCAAAGTGTTCTTGCAGGTATTGCAGCTGAACGGGGTCCGAATCGATCACGGTGATGTCGTTTTCTTCGGACACCAGGTTTTCGGCCACGCTGGTGCCTACGCGGCCAGCGCCCATGATCAGGATTTTCATGTGCTGCGCTTGCGCGCCGACTCGATGCCCAATTGCTTGAGCTTGCGATAGAGGTGGGTGCGTTCCAGCCCGGTGCGCTCAGACACACGCGTCATGCTGTGGCTTTCTCGAACCAGGTGGTATTCAAAATAGATGCGCTCGAACTCGTCGCGGGCTTCGCGCAGCGGCTGATCCAGCGAAATGCTGCCCAATTGGCCGTTGGACGCAACCGGGACTTCATTGGCGGGCGCCGTTGCCAGAACCGGGGGGTCCAGCTCGTCTTCCAGCGCCACCGTGGCGTTGGCGGCAGCCGGATGCGTGGCGGCGGGTGCCGGATGCGGAGCGCGTCCGCGTGCCAGACCCGCTGCGACGGTCTTCAAGAGACGCTGCAGCGTGATGGGCTTTTCCAGGAAATCCATGGCGCCGATGCGAGTGGCCTCGACCGCCGTATCAATGGTGGCGTGACCGCTCATCATGATCACAGCCATGTCGAGCAGGCCTTGCGAGCCCCACTCTTTCAGCAAACTTACGCCATCAGTGTCCGGCATCCATATGTCCAGCAACACTAGATCAGGACGCATGCGAAGACGCGCGGCGCGCGCTTGCGCCGCGTTTTCGGCCAGTTCGACCGTGTGTCCTTCGTCGTAAAGGATTTCTGACAAAAGCTCGCGTATACCGACTTCGTCGTCAACCACCAGAATTCTGGCCATAAAGCATCCACCTATTGCGTAGCCGCATTATCCTTTTCTTGCGCGGTCGCGTCCATAGTGTCTGTCCCGGGAGCCAATCGGGTCAACAAGATGGAAATCCGCGCGCCTCCTTCCTTGCGGTTGGCAAGGTCGATACGTCCGCCATGCTCTTCCACAATCTTGCGTACGATCGCCAATCCTAACCCAGTCCCGTGGGACTTGGTGGTTACGTAGGGCTCGAACGCGCGCTGCATCACCTGCGCGGGAAAGCCCGGGCCGGTGTCTGCAACGGTAAATCGTAATGCCTGGTGGTCGGCCCGGTCGGGCTGTTCGCTGCGCATGAGTTGGGTCGTCACGCTGACCCGCCCTTGCCCGCCCTGCTCGGCAATCGCGTCACGCGCATTGGACATCAGGTTATGGATCACCTGACGCAGCTGAGTGGGATCACCTTCGATTTCAGGCAGATCCTGGCCCAGCGATACATCCAGATTCATCGCTTTTTCGGTCTGGCGGGCCGCCGCGCCCTGCGGCGCGCCGCCATCGGGTTCCCAGCCATACAGCGACAGCACGTCAGCCACCAACGCATTGAAATCGATGCGCTGCATGACGGCGGGCGGGGTCCGGGCGTATTCGCGGAAGTCGTCCACCATCTGCTTGAGCGAAGCCACCTGATTGACGATTGTGTTGGTGGAGCGCACGACAATCTGGGCTTCGGCCGGAGGCAGCTTGCCTTCAAGCTTCATGGCCAGACGCTCGGCCGACAGCTGGATCGGGGTCAGCGGGTTCTTGATTTCGTGCGCCAGCCGGCGGGCGACCTCGCCCCAGGCAACGGTCCGGTTGGCCGAAATCACCTCGGTGATGTCGTCAAACACGACCAGATAACCATTGCCGCGGCCGTCTACGCGCAGATGGGTGCCGCGGGCCAGCAAAGTCAGGGGCTGCGGCGCGGTAGGCGCATCGCCTTGGGCCGGGCCGATCTCGAATTGCTGCTGCCAGTGCTGGCGCTCGGAACCGACGGCAGCGTGCGTGGAAAACGCCTGACGGACGATGTTGGCAAATTCCAGCATCCCATCCACGGTTTCCAGCGGACGCCCGATGACCGAACGCAGGTCCGCCCCCAGAATGGTCTGCGCCCCCTGGTTGACGGTGGTGACGCGGAACGATTCGTCGAACACCAGCACGCCGGATGACAGATTGGACAGCACGCTTTCCAGATACACGTTGGATCGTTCCAACTGCTGGCGATTGCTTTCCACCATGCGCCGAGCTTCATCCAGCTGACGTGTCATGGCGTTGAAAGAGCGGGTGAGCTGGCCGACCTCATCGCGCTCGGGCGGTTCGGGCAGCGGCCGGTAGTCGCCCACGCCCACGGCCTGCGTGCCACCGGCCAGACTCAGCAGCGGACGCACCAGACGTTTGGACAAGGACAAGGCCACGGCGATGGCGCCGAAAGCGGCCAGCAGCAGGGCCAGCGTCAGCGTGATGCCATAGAGTTTGCGCAGGCCCAGCCGGGACAGCGCCAATTCTTGATAGTCCCGAAAACCCTGTTGCACCAGATTGGCGTTGTGCGCGATCTGTTCGGGCACAGGCTGGAGCAGCTGCAACCAGCGCGGCTCGGATGCCGTGCCCAGCAAGTTGTCGTAGCGGTCAGGCCCAGTCAGCGGGATCACCACACGCAGATGCAGCCCGCCCTCGGCGCCAGCCGTGACGGGATCATCGGCTTCCGCTGCGGAATACCCGCGCGCCAGACGCAGCTGATTCATCACGGTCGAGGGCGGCATGGCGGGCAACAATTGCCCATACTGGCTGGTGGAAAATGCCACCATGCGCCCGCTACCCGTGAACACCATGGCTTCCTGCACGCCGTTGGCCTCACGCAGCCGGGTCAATGCAAGCGTCACGCCACTATCCGAGTTGCGATTAAGCTCCGCGGCCATCGAGCGCGCGCGCGCATCCAGATCGGCCAGAAGAGAATCCAGCGCCGCCCGGCCCAAGTTCAAACCCGCTTCCAGCGCCGTATCCACGCGCACGTTGAACCACGACTCAATAGAGCGCGACATGAACTGCACTGATACGGTGTAGATCAGGGCGCCCGGCACCACGCCAATCAGCGCGAATGCCAGGGAAAACCGCGCCGTCAGCCGGGCGCCAAACTGCCGCCGCCGGATCTGCCTGGCGAGCCGGACCGTCAGCGCCACCACCCAGACAAAGAGCGCCAGCGCGAAAATGCCGTTCAGGACCAGCAGCGTGTCGTAGTAGCGCGCAAAGCGCGAGGCATTGCCCGTGGACCATGCCAGCAATCCCAGCAATGCCAGGCCGCTGACCGCACCCACCATCAGCGCCAGCCGAAGCAACAGCCTCATGAGGGATCTTTCTCCTTGTCGCTCAGCATGAACGAGAAGTCCGTCCAGGGAGTGCCCTGCGCCCACGAGCTGCTATTTAAGGCATTGACCTGAAATGGCCGGGGCAAAAGAGAGGTGTCCAGGCGCAGGCGCAGTTGGCCGCCGTACAACACCCCTTGGTCGAAGTCGCCCGCATCGGCCACGGGCCAGTTGCGGATATGCCGGATGACGCTCATGGCGTCGTCCAGCGACGCCACGGGAAAGGACAGTTCGCCCACGCCGGCGCGCCATTGCCGGGTCAGCGCGTTGTAAACGACGCGCCAGGTGCGCGAGGTATCCACCAAAGATTTGTCGAACCACCACCAGCGCTCACGCGTCATCGTGAGATCTGCTGTGAAATAGAGCGGGACGCCGCGTTGGGCAGCGTCCCGAAGCTGTTGATTCAGCTCGAATTCGATGTCGGCGTCGATCTCGAGTTTGCCGTTGCGAACCGCCGGGTCCACTCGCGTGACCTTCGGTTCAGCCCCATATGCGTCGCCGCCTGGCACAAACAGAAGCGAGGCAGATACCAGCAACAACCCAAGAAATAAGCGCGAAATAATGGACATACGACACCGAAACTACGTCATGCCCCTATTCTTGGCGATTCAAGACTGCTTGGCAAACAAGGCGTAGAAAAATCCGTCATGTTGTGCGGCGGGTGTTGCATCCACCGCAACTGGCAGCAATTGGCCCGGCGCCTCCAGACGGGTGGCATCGGGATGGCGTTGCAGGAATTCCAGCGCCTGGCGAGCCCCTTCGATGGGGAACACCGAACACGTCACATAGAGCAGGCGGCCGCCCGGCGCCACGGTTTGCCACAGCGCATCCAGAATGTTGATTTGCAAGGTGGCGGTGCGGCGTACATCGTTCTCGCGGCGCAGCCAGCGGATATCGGGATGGCGGCGCACGATGCCCGACGCCGTGCAAGGCACGTCGGCCAGCACCGCATCAAAGGGCTTGCCGTCCCACCACGAGTCCAGATCGGCGGCATCGGCCGCCTTCAGCTTGACGCGTTTGCTGGCCAGACGCAGACGGTCCAGGTTCTGTTCCACGCGGGTCAGGCGTTCGGCGTCAGCATCCAGCGCCAGCAGGTCGACTTCGGCCAGTTCCAGCAAATGGGCCGTCTTGCCGCCAGGCGCCGCGCAGGCGTCCAGCACTCGCATGCCGTCTTTGGGCGCCAGCAATTCGGCCGCCAGTTGAGCGCCCGCATCTTGCACCGACCACCAGCCTTCGGAAAAACCGGGCAGGTGGATCACGGGCTTGGGCGTTGCCAGCACGACGCCGGACTCGCCCACGGCTTCGGCTTCCAGGCCAGCGGCCTGGAATGCTTCCAGCACTTTTTCACGGGTGGCTCGGCGGCGGTTGACGCGCAAGGTCAGCGGGGCCGGCACATTGGCCGACGCCAGAATCTCTTGCCATTGCTGCGGATAGGCCACCGTCAGCTGCTTGACCCACCAGCCGGGGTGGTTCCATTGCGCCTCCAGGCTGTCCGCCACGGCGGCGGCAAGCACCGCGCGTTCACGCAGAAAACGGCGCAGGCACGCATTGAGCATGCCCTTGAAAGACGCCAGACTGCGCGTATTGGAGGCCGCCGTCACGGCCTGATCCACAACCGTATGAGGCGCGTAGATAGGCATGCCGGGCACGGCCAAAGCGGCGTCGCCCTCTTCTTTCAGCAGCGTCAGCGACACCAGCAGCAAGGACTCAAACAAGACGCTGGGATAACGCTGGACCAGTTCACGGCCAACGGCGTCCGCCCAGCCCAGATAACGCATCGCATGAAACGACACCGCCTGAGTGGCGGGACGCAACGCGGAATCGACGTCAGACAGCGCGTCCGTCAGGGAACGGCCGTCCAGCACGCCCTCGACCACCCCCGCGCTGGAAAGAAGAACGGAGGAAAGCGGGGGGGCAAGATTGGGGGTGTCGGAACGCGTGGCCATGGTGCGAAATCAAAGGATAAGACCGCTATGGTAGCCGGACCTGGACGAATGGCGGCGGGCGCGTCAAACTGCCCGCTCGTTCCGGAGCGATTTATGACCACCGCCACGCTGCTGTTGTTTGTCCTGGCTTCGGCCGTCACCATCATTACACCCGGCCCCACGGTCCTGCTGGCGATGAGCAATGGCTCGCGCCACGGCGTGCGCGCCGCCAGCTGGGGTATGGCTGGCGCAGTGCTGGCGGACCTGATCCTGATCGGCGCGGTCGCCTCTGGCTTGGGCGTGGTGCTGTCCGCCTCGGAGATCGCCTTCCAGATCATCAAATGGGCTGGCGCGGCCTACCTGGCCTACTTGGGCTGGAAGATGCTGCGTTCAGACGCCGCGCTAGTCATGCCGTCGGCGGCCGCCGAGGCCGCCCGCCCGGCGGGTCTGACGCTTGGCCTGCGCAGCTTCGCCGTCGCGCTGACCAACCCCAAGGCGTTGCTGTTCATGTCGGCTTTCCTGCCGCAATTCATCAACCCGGCCGCGCCCCTGTTCTCGCAATACGCGATCCTGGCATGCGTGATGGCGCTGATGAATGTCGTGGTGATGTTGGCCTACGCAACGCTGGGCGCGCAAATGGTGCGCGCCTTCCGGGGCAACGGTGTACGCTGGCTGAACCGCATCTGCGGCGGCCTGCTGATCGGATTGGCGGGCACGCTGGCGCTGTACCGGCGCGCTGCGCCTTAAGGCGCAGAGGAATATTCCGAAAAAATAGGGACACGCTTCTTCGCGGGCGTTTCCCTTCCTTACCGGTAAAATAACGGCCCCCCGCTCTGCCGCGCTAAAATTGCGCAGATTTTGATCACTGGCGCCGGCTCGCGCCCACCGAGGTATTCCATGTCTTCCCCCAAAGTCGGCTTCGTCAGCCTGGGCTGTCCTAAAGCCCTGGTCGATTCCGAACGCATCCTGACCCAACTGCGCACCGAAGGGTACGAAGTCACGCCCGAGTACGCCAACGCGGACGTGGTCGTCGTCAATACCTGTGGATTCATCGACAGCGCCAAGGCGGAGTCGTTGGAAGCCATTGGCGAAGCTTTGGCCGAAAACGGCAAAGTGATCGTCACGGGCTGTATGGGCGTTGAGGAATCGGTGATCCGCAACGTGCACCCCAGCGTGTTGTCGGTGACGGGCCCGCAGCAATATGAAGAAGTGGTGCGCGCCGTGCACGATGCCGCGCCGCCCAATAAAGACCACAACCCCTATCTGGACCTGGTGCCGCCGCAAGGCGTGAAGCTCACGCCGCGCCACTACGCCTATCTGAAGATCTCGGAAGGCTGTAATCACCGGTGCAGCTTCTGCATCATCCCGTCGATGCGGGGTGATCTGGTCAGCCGGCCGGTGGGCGATGTGTTGAGCGAAGCCGAACGTCTGGTCAAGGCCGGCGTGAAGGAACTGCTGGTGATCTCGCAAGACACCAGCGCCTATGGCGTCGACGTGAAGTACCGCAGCGGTTTCTGGAACGGCCGTCCGGTCAAGACCCGCATGACCGAGCTCTGCGTGGCCTTGTCCGAAATGGGCATCTGGACGCGCCTGCACTACGTGTATCCATACCCGCACGTAGACGAAGTGATTCCGCTGATGGCCGAGGGCAAGATCCTGCCTTACCTGGATATCCCGTTCCAGCACGCCAGCCCGCGCATCCTGAAAGCCATGAAGCGTCCGGCCTTTGAAGACAAGACCCTGGCGCGCATCAAGCGCTGGCGCGAAATCTGCCCCGACCTGACCATCCGCTCAACGTTCATCGTTGGTTTCCCAGGCGAAACCGAGGAAGACTTCCAGTACCTGCTGGACTGGATGCAGGAAGCGCAGCTGGATCGCGTGGGCTGTTTCCAGTATTCGCCGGTGGAAGGCGCGCCCGCGAACCTGCTGGACAATCCCGTGCCTGACGACGTCAAGCAAGACCGCTGGGAACGCTTCATGGAGTTGCAGCAAGGGATCTCAACCGCGCGCCTGGCCCGTAAGATCGGCCGCGAAATCGATGTGCTGATTGATGAGGTGGACGAAGACGGCGCCGTTGGCCGCAGCAGCGCAGATGCGCCCGAGATCGACGGCTGTGTCTACGTCAGTTCGGACAAGCCCCTGAAAGCGGGCGACATGGTGCGCGTGCGCGTCACGGATTCCGACGAATACGACCTCTGGGCCGACGCGATCTGATCGCACAGGCGGGGCTCGCCATGCAAAGCACGCAAGCCCCGCCAAGCCCGATTACCTGCCGGCATTAGTCTTCAGGTTTTTTCCAGGAAATCCGACATATCGTCGGCGTGTTCCTCTTCCACCGCCAGAATCTCTTCCAACATGCGGCGCGTGGTGCTGTCTTGCTCGCCCAGGTATTCAATCATCTGCCGATAACTATCGATAGCGATGCGCTCGGCGATCAGATTTTCCTTGATCATCTCCAGCAGCGTGGAGCCCTCGACGTATTCCGAATGGCTGCGTTCCAGCAAGCCTTTGGGCGACAGATTGGGCTCGCCGCCTAGCTGCACGATGCGTTCGGCCAGCATGTCGGCGTGTTCCTGTTCCTGCCTGGCGTGTTCGGCGAATTCCGCCGCCACCGGTTCGGCGTTCAGCCCGCGTGCCATGAAGAAGTGGCGCTTGTAGCGCAGCACACAGACGATTTCGGTGGCGAGCGCTTCGTTCAACAGCTTCAAGACCGTTTTTCTGTCCGCACGATAAGAGTCGGTAACGGCGCCCGATTCAATATCCTGACGCGCCTTGGCGCGAATGGCCTTCACGTCCATATCGAAGGGGCGGTTTGCCTGCTGGGGGGATCGGGTTGCATGTTCCATATCGTTAGCTCCTCTGGGTTCGTGAAAGCACTACGACGCTGGATTTCCAGTCGTACCGAATTACCCAGTCTACTGATCGTGGCGGAACATGCTGTGTCCAAACATTGCCCACGCCCCCGAATCCTGGGTCTACGCCTGCGCCAAGCCGCCCCGTCAAACCTTGCGTAAACTAACGGCTTCCCGAAACGCCCGTGACGCAATCTGTAACGGGTTAGGCAAATCAAGCTTTTATGACTTTGAAGAACATCTGCGTATATTGCGGTTCGAATCCGGGCTCGCGTCCGGAATATGTCGAACAAGCGCGCGTGCTGGCGCACGAGCTGGTCAAGCGCGATCTGGGTCTGGTCTACGGCGGCTCGATCGTCGGCATCATGGGGGTCATCGCCAACGAAGTATTGGCGGCAGGCGGCCGCGTGATTGGCGTCATCCCGGAGCTGCTGCTAAAGAAAGAACAGGCGCACCGCGGCCTGACCGAACTGCACCTGGTGCAGAACATGCATGAACGCAAAGCCATGATGATGGACAAGGCGGATGGGTTCATCGCACTGCCGGGCGGCGCGGGCACGCTGGAAGAATTTTTCGAAGTCTGGACCTGGGCGCAGCTGAACATGCACCAAAAACCCTGCGGCCTGCTGAACGTCGCGGGGTATTACGACGCGCTGGTCCAGTTTGTGAATCACGCCGTAGATGAAGCCTTCATGCGCCCGCAGCATCGCGACATGCTGGTTGTAGAAGAAGACCCCGCCCTGATGCTGGACCGTTATGCCATTTACGAGCCGCCCAACGTCTCGAAATGGTTCGATCCGGTCAAGGCCTGAAACGCCCTTTATCAAGCCACTAACGGAAGCCCTCGCAATGTCCACCGATTCGTTGTCCCCCGCTTGCACCGAGTCCGTATTGCGCGATTACTTTCACGCCAAGGACGAGAACCGCCCGCTGTATATGGCGCGCGCATTTGCGCCAGGCGCGGTGCTTAAGATGGCGTTGCGCACGCAAGCCATCGCCTTTCCGCCTGAATCCCATGGTCTGGCCGCCATTGCCGAAACGCTCGTGCGAAAATTCGGCCAGACCTATGAGAACGTGTACACGTTCTATCTGTCCCGGCCAGAGCCTGGCGCCTGCCTGCCCGACTATCAATGCGACTGGATTGTCGGCATGACTGAAAAGGCCACCGGCAATGTGCGCGTGGGCTGTGGCAGGTATGAATGGAATTTTCAGGCCAATCCGTATCTGGCCACCAATCTGACCATCACCATCGAAACCATGGTGACCTTACCCTCGCACGACATGGAAGCCGTCTTCGGCTGGCTGTTGGCACTGGACTATCCCTGGACCAGCGCCGCACGCGTCGTTGCCAGCGCGCCTCCGCTTGAATCGCTGGCGCCGGTCGTGCACTATCTACTTCACCCCAACGGCATGTAGCCACGCCTCAAGCCGGCTAATGGATTGATTACTTGAAATACGACATCGCTGCTTTTGACTTCGACGGAACCTTGGCTGACACCATGCCCTGGTTCAATTCCATCCTGAACACGGTGGCCGACAAATACGGCTTTCGCAAGATCGACGCGTCGGAACGCGACGAACTGCGCCACCGCGAAGCTTCCGAGATTCTGAAGTATCTGAACATTCCGCTGTGGAAACTGCCTGCCATCATGTCGCATATGCGCACGCTGATGCAGGAAATCGACCCCAGCGTGCATCTGTTTGACGGCGTTGCCGATGTGCTCGCTCAGCTAAAGGCGAGCGGCTTGCGGCTGGCCGTGATCAGCTCGAACTCCATCGAGAACGTGCAGCGCGTGCTGGGCGCGCAAACCGCTGCGCTGTTTGACGACTACGAATGCGGCACCGACTTGTTCGGCAAGTCCGCCAAGATCGTCCGACTGCTGAACCGCCACGAAGTCGAACCGGCCCGCTTCCTGCTGGTGGGCGACGAAATGCGCGACATTGAAGCCGCCCGCAAGGCCGGTGTACAGGTGGGTTCGGTCGCTTGGGGCTATAACCATGTGGATGCCCTGCGCGAACGCAAACCCGACGCCCTGTTCCTGAACGTAGCCGATCTGCCTGCCATCCTGGACTAAACACGGACTTCCGCCATGCACACCGATCCCGCCCATTTCATCACCGACGCTGACGCCTTGCAGGCGCTGTACGGCTCGCCCGGCGAAGCCTCGCTGAAGAAAGAAGTGGATCATGTGCACCCGCACTACCGTGCCTTTATAGAGGCCGCGCCCTTCGCGATCCTGGCCACATCCGGGCCGGACAGACTGGACGCCTCGCCACGCGGCGATCCCGCCGGTTTTGTCGTGGTCGAAGACGAAAAAACGCTGCTGCTGCCGGACCGCCGCGGCAATAACCGCATCGACAGTCTGCGCAATATCCTGAGCGATCCGCGGGTCGCCTTGCTGTTCCTGGTTCCCGGCGTGGGCGAAACCCTGCGGGTAAACGGCAAGGCGCGTATCAGCGTCGATCCCGCTTTGCTGGCCCGCTTCGAAGTCGACGGCAAGCTGCCACGCTCGGTACTGATCGTGGACGTGCTGACGGTGTACTTCCAGTGTTCACGCGCCCTGCTGCGTTCGCAACTGTGGGACGCCTCGACCCAGGTGCCGCGCAGCGCGCTGCCCAGCGTCGGACGCATCTTGTCCGACCTGACGGCGGGCACCTTCGACGGCGCAACGTATGACCGCGACCTGCCTGCGCGCGTAGCCAGCACGCTGTATTGATCCGAAAGGAACCGCACATGGCCCGCAACGTGGAAATCAAAGCGCAGGTCGACAGCCTGGCCGCTATCGAACCCCTGGCGGCTGCGATGTCCGGACAGGAACCGGTCGTGATCGAGCAAGACGACACCTTCTTCGCGTGCACGCATGGGCGCATGAAGCTGCGCGAATTTGCCAATGGCAAGGGCGAGCTGATCTTTTATCGTCGAGCGGATGACACGGGTCCGAAGGAAAGCTTCTACGTGATCTCGCCGACCGACTCGCCGGATACCCTGCGCCAGGCGCTGGCAATGGCCTACGGCACGATCGGCCGGGTCAAGAAGCAACGCATGCTATTTCTGACTGGACGCACGCGTATCCATCTGGATCGCGTCGAAGGGCTGGGAGAATTCCTGGAGCTCGAAGTGGTGCTTCAGGACGGCGAAAGCCCCGAAGCGGGCATGGAAGAAGCCCGGACCTTGATGGCCGGGCTGGGCGTTTCACCTGAACAGCTGGTGGCGGGCGCCTATCTGGATCTACAGGCCAGCCGCAGACCCTGACGCGGCTCGTTCAGACGCGGCTCAGACCGGCTGCCAGCCGCGCACAAAGACATCCACTGGCTGGCGCTTGCCGCCTGCCTTCTGCAATTCAAGCAAGCGCAGCACGCCACGGCCGGTGGCGATATCAATGCCTGACTCATCCGCCCGCAGCACGCTGCCAGGCTCGGCGGTCGTGGCCGTGTCCAGCGCCTGTGCGCGCCAGACCTTAACGGGGTCAGCCAAACCGGCCAGACGGATACTGGCGCCAGGCACGGGATTGAAGGCACGCACCCGGCGGGCCAGCAGCTCGGCCGGCTGCGCGCAATCCAGCGCGGCCTCGGCCTTGTCCAGTTTGGCGGCGTAAGTCACGCCGTCTTCCGGCTGCTTTCTGGGCGTCAGGCCGCCTTGGTCCAGCGCTTTCAGCGCTTCCACGATGGCCTCGCCGCCCGCCAGCGCCAAGGCATCGTGCAACTGCGCGGCATTGGTCTCGCCAGTGATCGGCACCACGCGTTCCAGCAGCATGTCGCCCGTGTCCAGGCCTTGATCCATCTGCATGATGGTCACGCCGGTTTGCGCATCGCCCGCTTCAATGGCGCGCTGGATGGGCGCCGCGCCGCGCCAGCGCGGCAGCAGGCTGGCGTGGATGTTCAGGCAACCCAGGCGTGGCAGATCCAGCACCCATTGCGGCAGGATCAGGCCATACGCCGCCACGATCATGACGTCCGGCGCAACCTCTTCCAGCAGCTTGCGGGCTTCTTGGGCTTCATCGGGATACTTGCCATCCAGCCGCAGACTGCGCGGCTGCGCAACGGGAATGCCCGCGTCCAGCGCAGCCTGTTTGACCGGGCTGGGCGTCAGCTTCAGTCCGCGTCCCGCGGGACGGTCGGGCTGCGTCATAACCAGAGCAATGTCATGACCGGCAGCGCGCAAGGCGTCAAAAGCAATACGGGCGAACTCCGGCGTGCCGGCAAAAACTAGGCGCATGGGATGAAGACCAAAAAAGGGGGAAAAACGAGGATCAGTCGCGCAGCGCTTCGCGCTCGGCCTTCTTCAGCCTGGTCTTGATACGGTTCTGCTTAAGGTTGGACAGGTATTCAACAAATACCTTGCCTTCCAGGTGGTCCAGCTCGTGCTGGACACACACAGCCAACAGGCCGTCGGCTTCGAACTCGAAAGGCTTGCCGTCGATATCCAGCGCCTTGCACCGGATGCTCGATGCGCGCTCGACCTCGTCGTAGACGCCGGGCACGGACAGACAGCCTTCTTCGTAGATCTTGTAATCGTCGCTGCGCCACGTGATCTCGGGGTTGATCAAGGTCAGCAACTGATTGCTGTCTTCGGACACGTCGATCACGACCACGCGCTCGTGCACGTCGACCTGGGTTGCGGCCAAGCCAACGCCCGGTGCGTCGTACATGGTCTCGGCCATGTCGCGTACCAATTGACGGATGCGGTCATCGACCTCGGCAACCGGCTTGGCCTTTTTGTGCAAGCGCGGGTCCGGGTAACGAAGGATGGGTAGTAAAGCCATTGAAAGGAAATCGCCAGTGATTGATGCTTAGGCATGAGTTTAATTCATTAGAGTCTTGATTTCTAATAGTTTTCAGCTAAGTCAGGCATTGCTGACATTGCCGCGTCCCCGGTTATTTTTCCACTGCCCGCGCAGGTTCTTTTGAGCCCGGTAGGTCCGACGTCCAGCTGCCGCCCATGCGACACTCTCGAACCATCGCCGCCCTCAACGCGCTTCGCCCTATGCCGCTTACGCAAACTTCCGCCGAACTGTCCGCCTGGCTGCGGCTTTCCCTGGAACCCAATATTGGCTCTGCAACGGCCTGTACGCTGCTGGGCGGACTCGGCCTGCCCGAGCAGATCTACGCGCAGCGGGCAACCGCGCTGGCCAAGCATCTGCCCGACGCGCTGGCGCGTCAGCTGGCCGCGCCGATGCCGCCCGACATGGCCGCCCAAGTGGAAAGCGCGCTGGAATGGGTGAGCGGCGCAGACCGGCACATTCTGACGCTGGCCGATCCCACTTATCCTCAAAGCCTGCTGACCATCGCCGATCCGCCCATCCTGCTCTACGTCGCGGGCGACCTGTCCTATCTGCAAGGGCAGTCGCTGGCGGTGGTAGGCGCCCGCAATGCCACGCCGGGCGGCCAGGACAATGCCCGCGCCTTCGCCCGCCACCTGGCGGGGCATGGCTGGCGCGTGATCAGCGGCCTGGCGCTGGGCATCGATGCGGCGGCTCACGAAGGCGCGCTGGAAGCGGGCCCCGGCGGCGCAGGCACAGTCGCTGTGATGGGCACGGGCATTGACCGCATCTACCCTGCCCGTCACCGCGAACTGGCGCACCGCATTGCCGCGCATGGCGCGCTGGTATCTGAATTGCCCTTGGGCACGGGCGCAATGCCGCATCACTTTCCCAAGCGCAATCGCATCGTGGCCGGACTGGCGCGCGGCGTACTCGTGGTTGAAGCCGCCAAGCAAAGCGGCTCACTCATCACCGCCCGCCTGGCCGGTGAAAGCGGACGCGAGGTCTTTGCCATTCCGGGGTCCATTCATTCGCCTCTGTCGCGAGGCTGCCACGCGCTGATCCGCCAAGGCGCCAAGCTGGTGGAAACGGCCATGGACATCACCGATGAACTTGGCGGCAGCGCTACCCCCGCCACGCGAGTCCAGCCCCCCGCACCGCTCCCCTCCCATCCCGTTCTTGACGCGCTGGGCTTTGACCCGCTGCACCTGGACACGATACAAGCGCGCTTGGCGCTGGACACCGGGGAACTGCAAGCGCAGCTGGTCGAGCTAGAGCTGCAAGGCCGCATCGCCCGCCTGGATGACGGCCGATACCAGCGCTTGAAGTAGGGTCATCATCCTGACGGCCCCGCGCAAGCAGCGCCTTGCGCGATGGCGCTAATATTGACGATAGCGCCGCAGTCGTGCCCCGCGCCGCGTCACCTAATACCGAACCAGGAAGAGACATGGCTTTGCCCTCCCGCGTGAAGATCGTCGAGGTGTCGCCTCGCGACGGTCTGCAGAATGAAAAGGAATTCGTCGCCACCGATATCAAGGTGGAACTGGTCAATCGCCTGGCCGCAGCGGGCTTCCCCAATGTGGAAGCCGCATCGTTCGTGTCGCCTAAATGGGTGCCGCAGATGGCCGACGGCGCCGACGTCATGGCCCGCATCGAGCGCCGCCCCGGCACTATCTATTCCGTCCTGACGCCCAACATGAAGGGCTTTGAAGGCGCGCTGGCCGCTGGCGCTGATGAAATCGTGATCTTCGGCGCCGCCAGCGAAGCGTTCTCGCAAAAGAACATCAATTGCTCCATTGCCGAGTCCATCGCCCGCTTCGAACCCGTGGTGCAAGCCGCCCGTCAAGCCGGCATCCGCGTGCGCGGCAGCATCAGCTGCGCGCTGGGCTGTCCCTATCAAGGCGACGTGCCCGTGGAATCCGTGGTGGATGTGGCGCAGCGCTACCTGGCCATGCAGGTTGATGAAATCGATGTCGCTGACACCATCGGCGTGGGCACGCCGCAACGCGTGCGCGATGTGATGGCGGCGGTGACGCGTGTTGTCGACCCGGCGCGCGTGTCCGGCCATTTCCATGACACTTATGGCCAGGCATTGGCCAACATTCTTGCCGCGCTGGAAACCGGCATCTCGATCTTCCACACCTCGGTGGCGGGTCTGGGCGGCTGCCCTTACGCCAAGGGCGCCACGGGCAATGTGGCCACCGAAGACGTGCTGTACATGTTGCGCGGACTGGATATCGACACGGGCGTGGACTTTGACGCCGTGGTCGATATCGGCCAGTGGATGTCGGCGCATCTGAACCGCAAGGGCTCCAGCCGTGCGGGCAATGCCATCGCTGCCAAACGGGCCGCATGACCACGACTGACACCTCGCCCATCCCCGAAGACCACGCGGCGCTGCTGCGCGCCATTGGTCCCCTGCCGCTATCGGGACAGGCGTGGCCAGATTGGGTGCGCATCCTGGCCTGGGTCATTCTGGCGGTGCTGGGCGTGCAAGTAGTAACCACAGCCATCCGCGCGCCATCACAACCGTTCGACACCTTGCTGGCGGTGGTTGTGGTGCTGTGCTTTCTGGGGTTGCTGTTCGTGTCGTGGCACATGCAGACATCCATCACCACCATTGATGACCGCGGACTGCGCCAGACCTGGTTCACTCGCCGCGAGGTCGCCTGGGAAAACGTGCGTTACGCGCGCTTCGTGCCCATGCTGTTTTCCAAGCGGCTGGTGATTTTTACGCATCGGGGCCGACCCGTCATCATTCAGGGAGGCACCCGCGAGCTGCGCACGGCATTTGTGAAGATCGCGCAGTTGTACCGGCGGGGCTAGTCAAAAAAAATCGCCCCGAATCCGGGGCGATTGTCTTGCAAGCAACTGGCGCAATCAGCGGATTGGCAGCGCGTACAGCAGACCGCCTTGCGTCCACTGCGCATTCAGGCCGCGCTTGATCTTCAAGGGGCTGCCTTCGCCGACGTTGCGGTCAAAGCTTTCGCCGTAATTGCCCACCTGCTTGACGATGTTGTAGGCCCACTTTTCGTCCAGCCCCAGATTGGCGCCGCCGCCCGGCGTGACGCCCAGGATGCGCTTGATATTGGGGTTGTTGCCCTTGGCCTGTTCGTCCACGTTCTTGGACGTGACGCCGTACTCTTCGGCTTCGATCATTGCCGACAGCGACCAGCGCACGATGTTCAGCCAGGAATCATCGCCCTGACGCACGAAGGGGCCCAAGGGCTCTTTGGAGATGATCTCGGGCAGCACGACGTAGTCGTCGGGATTCTGCAATTTAGAAATACGGATCGACGCCAGCCCCGACGCGTCGGTGGAGAACACATCGCAACGGCCAGCGGCGAATGCGTTCACGACCTCGTTGAACGTCTCGATCACGACAGGCTTGTACGTCACGTTGTTGGCGCGCGCCCAATCGGCCAGCGTGTTCTCGTTGGACGTGCCCGTTTGCAGGCAGATCGTGGCGCCGTTGATTTCCTTGGCGCTTTTGACGCCCAGCGACTTTGGCACCAGGAAACCCTGGCCGTCATAAAAATTGATGCCCGCATGGATGATGCCCAGCGCTGTGTCGCGCTGCTGAGTGACGGTGGTGTTGCGCGTCAGCACATCGACTTCGCCGGACTGCAATGCGGTGAAACGCTGCTGCGAATTCAACGGCACCACTTTGATCTTGTTGGCATCGCCGAAGACCGCTGCGGCAATTGCGCGGCAAAGATCCACGTCCAGACCCTGCCATTTACCTTGCGCGTCGGGTGCGGAAAAACCCGCGAAACCGGTGGTCGTGCCGCAAGCTACGGCTCCGCGCTGACGCACTACGTCCAACGTCGCCGCTTGCGCGCCTTGCGCCGCCGCCATCAAGAGCGCAGCGCCCGCCAACCCTTTTGCAATGTTCATGACCTGGATTCCTGTTATGCCGGGCGCGAGAACGCGCCGAGGCGAGAAGCTTATCGACATGAAGCGCCCGCGCCAAATAACTAGCGCTTATGTAGGTATGCCGCGCCGCCAGGCAACACCGGGCGGCGCGGATCGGATCGGCCTAAGCATAACCAAAGCCGGTAGGAACCGGCTTGGCTTCTATCAAGCCGCCAGCGAGATCGACACCGGCTCGTTGGCTTCACACGCTTCCAGCGCGCGGCCCAGGCGCACCATGCCCTGAGCGATCTCGCTTTCATTCATGGTGGCAAACGACATGCGCATCGCAAACAGATCCGCTTTTTCCTCGTCAGCGTAGAACGCCTTGCCCGGCACATAAACGACTTCGTGCTCGATGGCATAGGGCAACAAGCGCGTCGCGTCCACGTCGCCCGTCAGGCGGGCCCAGAAGAACATGCCGCCTTCAGGCTTGCGGAAGGTGACGCGGCCGTCGAGCTCGCGCGTCAACGCTTCGGCCATGGCATCGCAGCGCAGGCCGTAGGCAGCGCGAATGCGCGGCACGTGCTCTTCGTAGCGGCCGTTGGCCAGGTATTGCGCAACCACTTCCTGAATCCACGCGGACGACGCCATGTCGTCGGCCGCTTTGGCGCTGACGCAGCGGCGGCGGATTTCGGGCGGAGCGATCAGCCAACCGATGCGCAGCGCAGGCGCCATCGTCTTGGACATGCTGGCCAGATAGACCGCCCAATGGCGGGCTTCGCCTTCGGCCAGCGCGGTGATCGGGGGCACGGCTTCTCCAGCGAAGCGCAGTTCGCTGTAGGGATCATCTTCAACGATCAGGAAGCGGTGCTTGACCGCCAGTTCCAGCAAACGCAGGCGGCGCTGGCGCGTCAACGTGGCGCCGCAGGGGTTCGAGAACGACGCAACGACGCAAACGATTTTCGGCTTGATACGTCCGGCCAATTCGTCCAGCGCGTCCACATCGATACCATCGGGGCCAGACGTCACGGTGTGCACCGTGGCGCCCGTATAGCGCAACGCCTGCACGGAATTCGGAAATGCGGGCGATTCGATGATGGCGTGGTCGCCGGGTTGCAGCATGACGCGGGTCAAGAGCGCCAGCGCCTGCTGCGAACCGCCAGTCACAACCAGTTCGGTATCGGCATTGCAGTGCAGACCCCGAGCGGCGGACAAGCGCGCCAGCTCGTGACGCAGGCTGGCCTGGCCATCGATGTTGGAGTATTGCAGGCAGGCCCCCAGGCGAGACATCACCTGCGTCGACGCAATCGACAGGCCATCCACGTCGAACAGCGCTTGAGCGGGGTAGCCGCCCGCAAGCGAAATCGTGCCCGGCCGCAAGGCATAGGGCATGAGCGATCGAATGGGGGACGCGGGGGGATTCAAGAAAGGCGTGGCAAAAACGTATTCTGGCGCTGCGCTGGACATGGCGGGGGGACTGGGTAGGTGGAAAACCGTGTCGCCGGAAGGGGCGGCGCCGGAGGGCTTAGAACATTGAAATCTAAACAAATATCTTCAAATTCTAAGCCTGCCAATTACGCAGGGTCAACGCCGTATGTGACCATTGTGGTGAAACGATCCTGCTGGGTCCTACACTATGGGACATTCTGTTCCCGCAAGAGGGTTGCATGACCACCGAAGACACCATGGCCGGGCGCTTGGCCCAGATCCAGCAACGCATTGCCGACGCTTGCACGCGCGCCGGCCGGCCGCCCGGAGACGTCGTCCTGCTGCCTGTCAGCAAAACCTTCGATGTGGACGCCATCCGCGAAGCCATGGCGCTGGGCCTGAGCCGCTTTGGCGAGAACAAGACACAAGAGATCCGGCAGAAGGCCGCTGCGCTGGCTGGCCAAGGCCTGCAATGGGTGCTTATTGGCCACTTGCAAACCAATAAAGCTCGCGACGCCGCCCGCGACGCCACCGAAGTGCAATCGCTGGATCGCCCCGACCTGGCCGAAGCCCTGCACCGCCGCCTGCAAAACGAGGGCCGGACGCTCGACGTGCTGGTGCAGGTGAAAACCTCGTCCGAGCCCAGCAAATTCGGTATGGCGGCAGAGCATGTGCCAGCCTTCTTGCGGCTGATCGCCACCGAATACCCGACCTTGCACGTCAAAGGCCTGATGACGCTGGCCGTGAACTCGCCCGATCCTGAACAGGTCCGGGCCTGCTTTCGGGCGCTGCGCGAACTGCGCGACCGCCTGCGGGCCGAGAATATCCCAGGCATAACGCTCGACCGGTTGTCGATGGGAATGAGCGGCGACTTTGAATTGGCGATTGAAGAAGGGTCGACCGAAGTGCGCATCGGAACGGCGATCTTCGGCGCCCGCACCTATCCCGATCCGCAATAGATAGGGCGTGGTGCACTGCGGGAAAACAGGGGGGCCATCCGGCCCCCTTGTGCTGGGAACGCGAGGCATAATAGCGACGCAAAAATAGCGACGCAGACTGACGACGCAAAACAAGACGCAGCCGACGTCGCGCTCATACAGACCCGCACGAGGAGACACCCCATGCAATCCCACGCAAAGCGCCTGCTGGCGCTGGCCGCCCTGTCGCTGGCCGCAACCGCTGCATCCGCCCAATCCTGGCCTACGCAACCGATCCGCTGGATCGTGCCCTACCCCGCAGGCGGCGGCACCGATGTGGTCGCCCGCACAGTCGCATCCGGTTTGGAAAAACCGCTGGGCCAGACCATCGTGGTTGAAAACCGCCCCGGCGCGGCCACCATCATCGGCGCGACCGCCATTGCGCAGTCGGAACCCACCGGATACATGATCGGCACGGCCGACTCCGGCACCCTGGCCTTCAACTCGTCGCTGTACGCCAAGCTGTCCTACGATCCGTCCAAGTTCACGTACATCGGCGGCATTGCCAAGTTCCCGCTGCTGCTGGCGGTGAACGTCAATTCTCCGTACAAGACGGTGGACGATGTGTTGGCCGCCGCCAAAAAGGAACCGGGCAAGCTGACGGCAGCGTCCGCCGGCGCCGGTTCTCCGCACCATTTGGCGCTGGAATTATTCAAGCAGCGCACAAGCGCCAATCTGTTGCACGTGCCCTACAAGGGCGCCGCCCCCGCCATTCAGGATCTGCTGGGCGGACAGGTCGACATGATGTTCATCGATTTGGCCTCTGGTCTGCCCAACGTCAAGGCGGGCAAGCTGCGCGTCCTGGCCGCAGCCACCCCCGAGCGCGTCTCGGTGCTGCCTGACACGCCGACGATGGCAGAACAAGGCGTCGCCAATTTCACGGCTTATGCCTGGCAAGGTCTGGTGGGTCCGGCCGGCGTGCCGGAAGCCGTGGTCAAGAAGCTGTCGGCCGACCTGGACGCCACGCTCAAGACCCCTGCCGTTTCGCAGAAAATGCTGGATATGGGCGTGATCCCGATGCCGATGTCGGCACAGGATTTCAAAGCCTATGCGGAGCAGGAACGCGCTGCCTGGGCTGACGTGATCAAGAAGGCCAACATCAAGCTGGAGTAATCCGATCAGGCATAAAAAAGCGCGGCCAGTTAAGTTCTGGCCGCGCTTTTTTTTGGGGTGCCCCAGCCTACACAAGCACCCGCTCAATGCCGCCGGCATTCGCGCGTTTTACGTAGTCTTCCATCCAGCCTTCGCCCAGGATGTGGCGCGCCATTTCGACCACGATGTAATCCGCTTCCATGCCGGTGTCGCCTTCATAGCGCGACAGGCCCTGCAAGCAGGACGGGCAGGACGTCAGCACCTTCACATCGCCCGTGAAACCATCGCTGCGCACCGCGGCATCACCCTTTAGCAACTCTTCCTGTTTGCGGAAGCGCACTTGAGTGGAAATGTCGGGCCGGCTGACCGCCAACGTGCCCGACTCGCCGCAGCAGCGATCGCTCTTGACCGCATCGTCGCCCACCAGCGCCCGCACCGTCTTCATCGGCTCTTGCAGCTTCATGGGCGTGTGGCAGGGGTCGTGATACATGTAGCGCACGCCCTTGGCGCCTTCCAGCTTGATGTTCTTCTCAAGCAGATATTCATGAATATCGATCAGGCGGCAACCCGGGAAGATCTTGTCGAATTCATAACCGGACAACTGGTCGTAGCAGGTGCCGCAACTGACCACCACCGTCTTGATATCCAGGTAGTTCAGCGTATTGGCGACCCGGTGGAACAGCACCCGGTTGTCGGTGATGATCTGCTCGGCTTTGTCCGTCATGCCATTGCCGCGCTGCGGATAACCGCAGCACAGATAACCCGGCGGCAGCACGGTCTGCACTCCTGCATGCCAGAGCATGGCTTGCGTGGCCAGACCCACTTGCGAGAACAGGCGTTCCGAGCCGCAGCCGGGGAAGTAGAACACCGCTTCCGTGTCGGCCGTCGTGGCCTTGGGATCGCGAATGATCGGCACGTAGTTCGCGTCTTCGATATCCAGCAGCTTGCGCGCGGCCTGCTTGGGCAGACCGCCCGGCATCTTCTTGTTCACGAAGTGCACGATCTGTTCGCGCAGCGGCGGCTTGCCCACGGTAGCGGGCGGTTTGGCCGTCTGCTTCTTCACCAGGCCCGAGAACAAATCATGCGCGGCGCGCTGAACCTTGTAGCCCACGCCCACCATCGCCTTGCGCGTGGCGTTGATCGTGGCGGGGTCCTTGGCGTTCAGGAAGAACATGGCGCTGGCCGTGCCCGGATTGAACGACTTGCGGCCCATGCGGCGCAACACGGCGCGCATGTTCATCGATACGTCGCCGAAGTCGATATCCACCGGACAGGGGTTGTAGCACTTGTGGCAGACGGTGCAGTGATCAGCCACGTCTTCAAATTCTTCCCAGTGCTTCAAGCTGACGCCGCGCCGGGTCTGCTCTTCATACAAGAAGGCTTCCACCAGCAGGGACGTTGCCAGGATCTTGTTGCGCGGCGAATACAGCAGGTTCGCGCGCGGCACGTGAGTGGCGCACACGGGTTTGCACTTGCCGCAACGCAAACAGTCCTTGATCGATTCCGAGATCGCGCCGATGTCGCTTTGCTGCATGATCAGCGACTCGTGGCCCATCAGGTTGAAGCTGGGCGTCCAGGCGTGGCGCAGGTCCGCGCCCGGCATCAGCTTGCCGGCGTTGAAGTGGCCGTTGGGGTCTACGCGACGCTTGTAGTCCTGGAACGGAGCCAGTTCGGCTTCGGTCAGGAACTCATACTTGGTCAGGCCGATGCCGTGCTCGCCCGAGATCACGCCATCCAGATCGCGGGCGATCTGCATGATGCGCTCGACGGCGGCATGAGCCTCGCCCAGCATCTCGTAGTCGTCCGAGTTGACCGGGATGTTCGTGTGGACGTTGCCGTCGCCCGCGTGCATATGCAGCGCCACGAACACGCGGCTCTTCAGAACGCGCCCATGGATGGCGATCAGCTCATCCACAATCTTTTTATAGGCAGCGCCCGAAAACGCGCGCTGCAAGCCGGGCAGAACCTCGACCTTCCAGGACACGCGGATCGTGCGGTCCTGCACGACGTCAAACAGACGCGCTTGCGGCTGCGCGGCCAGGCGGTCGGACAGCGCGGCGTGCACATCGCCCAGGCCCAGCCCTTGCAATTCCGGCAAAGCTTCAGCAAGCGGCAGGTCCAGATTGTCCAGCAACCACTGCCAGCGCTGGCGCGTGGCGCCCAGCAATTCCAGCGCTTGGCGCGTGCGCTCGGCCAGCACTTCGGCACGGGTGCTTTCGATGTCCGCATCGTCAGCCTTGCCCACCGGCAGCGGCGTGCACAGGTAGGCGTCCAGCGCGCCCAGCAGCTTGAGCTTGTTGCTGGTGGAGAGTTCGATATTGATACGCTCGATGTGATCCGTGTATTCGCCCATGCGGGGCAGCGGAATCACAACGTCTTCGTTGATCTTGAACGCGTTGGTGTGACGCGCAATCGCAGCGGTGCGCGAGCGGTCCAGCCAGAACTTCTTGCGCGCTTCAGGACTGACGGCGACAAAGCCTTCGCCATGGCGCGTGTTGGCCAAACGCACCACTTCGCTGGCGGCAGCGGCCACGGCATCATCATCGTCGCCAACGATGTCGCCGATCAGGACCATCTTGGGCAGCACGCCGCGCTTGCTCTTGGTGGCATAACCCACCGCGCGCAGATAGCGTTCGTCCAGATGCTCAAGCCCGGCCAGAATGGCGCCGCGGGCTTTGCCCTCGCCATCCAGGTAACCCTTGACCTCGACGATCGACGGAATGGCGTCGCGCGCCTGTCCGAAGAATTCCATACAGACGGTGCGCGTGTGGCGCGGCATGCGGTGCAACACCCAGCGCGCCGACGTGATCAGGCCGTCGCAGCCTTCTTTCTGAATGCCGGGCAGACCGGCCAGGAACTTGTCGGTAACGTCCTTGCCCAGACCTTCCTTGCGGAACACGCGGCCTTTGATTTCCAGTGTTTCGGTCTTCAGCAGACGTTCGCCGGGCTTGCCCTTGCCGTCAAACCACTTGAGTTCGAAGCGGGCCATCTCCACATCATGGATCTTGCCCATGTTGTGTTCCAGGCGCGACACTTCCAGCCAGTTGCCGTCGGGATCAACCATGCGCCACCAGGCCAGGTTGTCCAGCGCGGTGCCCCACAGCACGGCCTTTTTGCCGCCCGCGTTCATGGCGATGTTGCCGCCCACACAGGAGGCTTCGGCTGACGTCGGGTCGACAGCGAACACGAAGCCCGCTGCTTCGGCGGCTTCGGACACCCGCTTGGTCACCACGCCGGCGCCCGCATAGATGACGGCCACGGGCTCGGTGAGCCCGGGCAAGATACAGGACTCGACCTTGCCCAGCTTGTCGAATTTTTCGGTGTTGATAACGGCCGACTTCCACGTCAGCGGAATCGCGCCGCCGGTATAGCCGGTGCCGCCCCCGCGCGGGACGATGGTCAGACCCAGCTCGATACAGGCGGTGACCAGTGCGGCGATCTCGTCTTCGGAGTCCGGGGTCAGCACCACGAAGGGATACTCCACGCGCCAGTCGGTCGCGTCCGTCACGTGGGACACGCGCGACAGGCCATCGAACTTGATGTTGTCGCGCGCCGTGATCCGGCCCAGCACCTTTTGCGCCTGCTTGCGCATCATGGTGGTCTGATCGAACTCACCTTCAAAGGCCGCAATGGCGGAACGCGCGCGCGCCAGCAGACCAACGACTTTTTCGTCGCGGCGCGGATCATGGCCTTCTTCAGTGGGCTGGCCGGGTTCGCGGCGGCGGTCGATCTCGCCCAGCCGGTGATGCAGGGCATCAATCAGCTGCTTGCGGCGCTTGGGGTTATCAAGCAGATCGTCCTGCAGATAGGGGTTGCGGCGCACCACCCAGATGTCGCCCAACACTTCGTACAGCATTCGTGCGGAACGGCCGGTGCGGCGTTCGCCACGCAGATCGCTCAACAGGCTCCAGGCGTCGTCGCCCAACAGCCGGCCGACAATTTCGCGGTCAGAGAATGACGTGTAGTTGTAGGGAATTTCGCGCAAGCGCGCGGGTGCTGCGGGCGGCATCGCCCCGTTCAAAATGTGGCTGGCGAGTGGGGCGTTCATGGCTGCAAGAGGGGCCCATAAAAAACTATTTTATGTCATTGACCGGACTTGACCCCTAATACCCTTGGGAAGCCGGCAAAAAGCGGGGGGAAAGCGGTATAACCCGTCCCCGATTAAGTTAAGTGTCAGTGCTAAATCTGGCCGGGAAAGAACCACAACAGGCCAGCGGTCATCACCAGATACCGCAAGAATTTGCCTATGGCCATGTAGACGACGCAGGGCCAAAAGGACAGCCGCAGCCATCCCGCTACCGCGCACAGGGGGTCGCCCACGGCAGGCAGCCAGGACAACAGCAGGGCCGGCGGCCCCATGCGGTGCAACAGATTATGAGCGCGCTCGTTCCAACGGCCGCGCATCCGCCCGCCTTCCGTCGCGTCCGGGTGGGGATGCGGATGCTTTTCTTTCCATCGTTGCACAGCCTTTTCGGCGCCCAGGCCCATCGCGTAGCTGATTGCGCCGCCAATGGTGTTGCCTGCCGTCGCCACCAGGATGGCCGGCCAGAACATGTCTGGCGAAAGTTTGATGTAGCCGAACACCGCCGGCTCGGAGCCCAGCGGCAACAAGGTCGCGGACACAAGCGATACGGTGAAGATGGCGGACAGGCCCACCGAGGGCAACGCCAGCATCTCCAGCAACCAATGAACCGCGGATAAGAGACTTTCTTCCATGATGCGCGAGTGTAGCCGCGTGCCGGGCTCTGTTGGAATCATTGCGCTCGCCAGCGTCCAACCTGCGGGAAGAGCGGCAGAAACCTTACTGCCTACGCGGCTTTCCCTGCAATAATCTGGCCCACGCCCCCCACTCTTGTCGCCACGCGCAGTCCATGTCCACTGATTATCTGAAACGCATCCTGACTTCCAAGGTTTATGACGTCGCGGTCGAATCTCCGCTGGAAATAGCGCCGTTGCTGTCGCAGCGGATGGCAAACACGATCCTGCTCAAGCGCGAAGATACCCAGGCCGTATTCAGCTTCAAGTTGCGCGGGGCGTATAACAAGATGGCCAACCTGACGCCGGCTGCGCGAAATCGCGGCGTTATTGCGGCATCGGCCGGCAACCACGCCCAGGGCGTGGCGCTGGCGGCCAGCCGGCTGGGCTGCCGCGCTGTGATCGTCATGCCCACGACCAGCCCGCAGGTAAAGGTTGACGCCGTGCGCCGTCTGGGCGGTGAAGTCGTATTGGCTGGCGAGAGTTTCTCTGACGCCTTCGCCCATGCGCAGATTCTGGAAAAGAAAGAAAAGCTGACCTTCGTCCATCCTTTCGACGACCCCGACGTCATTGCAGGCCAGGGCACCGTCGGTATGGAAATCTTGCGCCAGCACCCCGGCCCGATCGACGCCATCTTTGTCGCCATCGGCGGCGGCGGCCTGATTGCGGGCGTGGCCGCCTATATCAAGCAGCTGCGCCCCGAGATCAAGATCATCGGGGTGCAAACCGAAGATTCCGATGCCATGCTGCGCAGCGTGCGCGCTGGCCGGCGAGTGCAGTTGAACGATGTGGGGCTGTTCTCGGATGGCACTGCGGTCAAAATGGTCGGCGCGGAAACCTTCAAGCTCACGCGCCAATACGTGGACGATTTCGTGGTGGTCAACACCGACTCGATCTGCGCGGCCATCAAGGATGTATTCCAGGACACGCGCAGCGTGCTGGAACCCGCTGGCGCCATGGCGGTTGCCGGCGCCAAGCAGTACGTGGCCGAACACCATCTGAAAGGCAAGACGCTGGTTGCCATTGCCTGCGGCGCCAACATGAATTTTGACCGGCTGCGTTTTGTGGCCGAACGCGCCGAAGTCGGTGAAATGCGCGAAGCCGTCTTCGCCGTCACCATGCCGGAACAGCGCGGCAGCTTCCGCCGCTTCTGCGAGCTGGTGGGCGAACGCAGCGTGACCGAATTCAACTACCGTATTTCGGATTCGGACCGCGCGCACGTCTTCGTCGGCATCCAGGTGTCATCGGCGGCCGAGCCCGACAAGATCGCCGCGAATTTCCGCCGACACGGTTTCGACACGCTGGATCTGACCCACGACGAAATGGCCAAGACCCATCTGCGCCACATGGTGGGCGGACGGTCTGCGCTGTCGCGCAATGAATTGCTGTACCGCTTTGAATTCCCTGAACGTCCGGGTGCGTTGATGCGTTTTTTGAATGCCATGAATCCGGACTGGAACATCAGCCTGTTCCACTACCGCAACCAGGGCGCCGATTACGGCCGCATCCTGATCGGCATCCAGGTGCCGCCGGCGGACAAGAAGCTGTTCAAGAACTTTGTCGCCGAGCTCGGCTATCCGCACTGGAACGAAACCGAAAACCCCGCCTACAAGTTGTTCCTGTAGCCCGGTTGTCGATGACATCCAAGGACTAGAAAGCGAGAGGGCCTCCAGATGGAGGCCCTTCCCTTCTGCGCGTCCAAGGCGTCCGGCTAAACCCAATTAGGGGGGGGTTCGCTGTCACTCGGCGGCTCACGGAGATAAGCCGCGCATTCAGCAGGGTTCAGCCAGACGCTTTTGCGCTTAGAAACGGTGACGCACACCCATCGCAACAGCGGTGTCGCGCGCATCGTGCTGGAACGCGTAGTTGTCGCCGTAGGAGGCGTATGCGTACAGGTTGGTGCGCTTGGTGAAGTCGTAGGTGTAGCCCAGGCTGTAGACGTTGAACGTGGCGTCATCACCCGTCAGCTTGTCGTTGCCCGGGGTGGCGCGCTGCCACGAACCAAAGATGGCGTGGCGGCCCAGCGGCACGGTCGCGCCGATCATGTAGGAGTTGGCGCGAAAGCCATCAGCCAGCTTGAACGTGCCCAGATTCGTCATGCCGTCCGGCGTCGTGCCCATGTTCTGGCCCAGGAACCAGCCGTCGCGGGTCTGGCCAAACGCAGCAGCCAGCTTCACGACTTCAAAGTCATACGAACCGCCAATGATGTATTCCTGGATGCGAGCCGAATCCTTGCCGCCAAGACGATCGTTGGAAGGATCAAAGCGGTCATAGGCAGCAGCCACATTCAGCGGGCCGTTAACGTATTGAACGCCGGCAGTCAGCACACGGTTGTTATTGCCGGTTGCGAAGCCCACTTGCTTGGTGTCGCTGATGGAATCGTCGGCACTGAACGAGTAGCCGATGCCAGCTTTGAAGCCGCCCAGGCTGGGGGTTTGATACAGGACCATGTTGTCCAGGCGCAGCGTGTTGGCGCTACCGAACGTGGTGCCCATGTTGGCGGTGTTGTAGCTGATCGAGAACGGGTCGATCGAACCGAAGTACTTGGAAGCCAGGTTCGTCTGACGGCCAAATTCCAGGCGACCCCACGAATCGCTGTCCAGGCCCACCGTGGCTTGACGGCCGAACAGGCGGCCGTTTTGCGCCGACTTACCGTTCATCGGACCAAAACCGCCTTCCAGGGTGAACACGGCGCGCAGGCCGTCGCCCAGATCTTCCGTGCCACGCAGGCCAAAGCGCGAACCGCTGCTCACGCCCTGCACGCCGCCAAAGCGGCTTTGCGACACACCGTTGAACTTCACTTGCTCGTATCCGACACCGGCGTCGATCAAGCCGTACAGCGTCACGGAGTCGGCGGCTTGCGCGGCGCCGGCAGAACCTGCCAGCAACGCGACGGCCAATAGCGTCTTCTTCATAAAAGTCCCCAAAATGGCGAGATAAAAGGCACTCGCAAACACGCCGTCCAATTGACGAAGCATTGGCGTGCCGTTGCAGAGAGGCAAGCGGCGTATGCACTACATTTAGTTTCCAGCTTGAGACAAGTTGAAGTAACCCGGATTTCGACGAACTACTTTCCATGGTTGGGATAATGACGGCCACCTGACAGGCCGGCCGCCATTACCGAGCGCGTTAACACGTTGATATCAAATACGAATCTTTGCTCGCAATTGGGGCCTGCGCTGCTTTGGCCGCACCAATCGCCTCCGGACGCCGACAGCACTTGTTGCACTGGCCGTACAGTTCTGCGGCATAAAAGCCACACTGTTTTCAAGTGGCCGCTGCCCTACCCGGCCGCGCCACAAAAAAACCCCTTGAGCGTCTCAAGGGGTTTCATGACCTGTGGCGGGCGATGCAGAGGCCGGCTCTCTGGGACCGGCGCTGCAATTCTTAACGGCCCTTGGGCGGGTAGTCCAATTCACCGAAGGTGTATTCGCCGCGAGCCTTGGCATCAGCCAATTCCTGGCGGACTTGTTCGCGCGTCTTGCCGCCGGATTGCGACACGGCAGCCTTGGGCGGGTAATCGAGTTCGGCGGTGGTCACTTGACCAGCGGCCTTGGCGCTTTGCAGTTCTTGCTGGACCTGATCTCGCGACAGGCTGGTTTGCTGTGCAGTGGCAGGCGGGTAGTCCAGTTCACCGAACGTGACCTGGCCTGCGGCCTTGGCGGCTTGCAGTTCTTGTTGAACTTGTTCACGCGTCTTGCCATCGGCGTGAGCGGCGGTCATACCCACCAGGGTAGCGGTAACCATAAGTGCGGTAGCTAGTGCTTTCATTGTGATGACTCCATCCTAAACCTTGCACAGCGTCTTCTGCCAGGCTGGCAGCTGCGATGTGACTGTTTGATTGCTGGGACGAAGTATCTGGCGATCCTGGCCTAGTAAAAACCCTTATTTTGGGGAACATCTTTGCACTGGTGGGACAATTTCAAGTCGTATCCGGCGAATTCTGATCGATTTCTGCGCAGTTCACTCTTAGAGCCAAGCGCGGCAGGGCTTGGCGGCGTTCAGCAAAACGCCAGCTTGGCGGCGGAACCCGAGCCCGCCATGCAATGTACGCTGCACGCCACGCCAAGAAATAGACATTTCAGCAAACGGGACAATAATTCCATTTATCATACAAATCTGCCAGAAATGGAATTTTGAGGTTTGAGGGCACCATGGATATCCAGCTTAACGACATCGCGTTATTTGTCGAAGTCGCCAAGCGCAAGAACTTCAGCCACGCCGCCGAAGCCTTGAATATTCCGACATCCACGCTCTCGCGCCGCGTCAGTGAACTGGAACGCAGCGTCGGTATGCGGCTGTTGAACCGCAGCACGCGCAAGATCGACCTGACCGAGGCTGGCGCCATTTATTTCGAACGCTGCCGGCATATCGTGGAAGAAGCGCGCATCGCGCACGACCAGCTGTTGGACATGGCGGTGCAGCCCAAAGGGCGGCTGCGCATTTCGCTGCCGACCAGTCTGGCGCAGCTGTTCTTGCCTGCGGTCATCAGCGAATTCCGCGACCAGCATCCCGACATCGAATGCGACTTCGATCTGAGCATGCGTCCGATTGACCCGATCAGTAATCCGTTCGATCTGATCCTGCGATTTGGACAGCAGCCGGACTCCAGCCTGATCTCGCGCAAGATCGTACTGATGGCCCACCAGTTGTACGCATCACCCGACTACCTGAAGCGTCACGGCGAGCCGCGAGTACCCGCCGACCTGACCCATCACGAATGTCTGCGCCCCACAATGCGTGAGGAATCATCCTTTTGGATGCTGCATTCGGCTGATAAGGTGGAGCGCGTGCAGGTATCAGGCCGCCTGTCGGCGAACAATGTGGGCATGCTGGGACGCCTGGCTGGCCAGGGTCTGGGGATCACGCCGCTTTTGGTGTTCGATGCGATGGAACGCGCCATCAAGCAGGCTGGCCTGGTCCGCGTGCTGCCCGAATGGAGCCTCACGCCGCTGCCGCTCTTTGCGCTACTGCCCTCGCGGATGCTGCCCGCCAAGACCAAGGCCTTCCTGGATTTCATTCAACCCAGGCTGTCCGATTCGTAACAGCATCGGAATTCATAGCGGGCAACCGCTGCGCTACAACCACTGTGTCAGCGGGGCTGCCCTGATCCAGAATTACGGCGTCGCCCCGCCGTACTGACAGACCGTATACAGCGGCGTGCCAGTGGCAGCGACTTTGGCCGAGCCGCCCAGGTCGGGCAGGTCGATAATGGCGGCGGCTTCAACCACGTTGGCCCCCAGGCGCTGCAACAACTTGATGGCGGCCAGCATGGTGCCGCCCGTGGCGATCAGGTCATCAACCAGCAGCACGCGTTGGCCGGTACGCACGGAGTCCGTGTGCATCTCGACCGACGCATTGCCATATTCCAGCGAGTATTCCTCGGCCACGGTGCGAAAAGGCAGCTTGCCCTTCTTGCGCACAGGCACAAAACCCAGATTGAGTTCGTAGGCCAGCACGCTGCCCACAATGAAGCCGCGCGCGTCCACGCCCGCCACCAGATCCAGGCGCTGGCGCATGTAGCGATAGACGAAGAGATCGATCAGTACCCGGAACGCACGGGGGTCTTGCAGCACCGGCGTGATGTCGCGAAAAACGACACCGGGTTGGGGCCAGTCCGGCACGCTGCGGATAGTGCGCCGGATGTACTCGGCGTTGTCGGTCTGCATGGAAGCGGCCCTGAAGAATTGAAGCAAGGCGAACTATAACCTTGCCACCGCGCTTAAGCCAGGATTGCCGCCGCAGATGACAATTCATGTAATCCCGCGTCCCGCAACACATAGCAACGATCGACCGCTCCCTGGGGGAGCGCCGCATGCGTGGCAAGCACGACAGTGCGTCCCCGCACCGCGCGCTCCATATCCTTGAAGAAGTCGGCTTCCGCGGCCGCATCCAGTCCGGCAGTGGGTTCGTCCAGCACAATGACGGCCGCAGGCGACAACAGCGCCCGCGCCAGGCACAGGCGCCGCGCTTGTCCCGCGGACAACTGCGAGCCTGTTTCACCCGCCCAGGTGTCCAGCCCCTCTGGCAGGCCGCGTACGAAATCGCCCAGCCGGGCCGCATCCAGCGCGGACCACAGCCTGGCATCGTCCGCATCCGGGTCGCCAATCAGCAAATTGGTGCGCAACGTGCCCAAAAATATCGGGGCATCCTGAGACAACAGGGCGATACGGCGGTGCCAGTCGGCCTGAGCACAGGTGCGCGCATCGCAACCGCCAAAACGCACGTGCCCGGCCTGTGGATCTTCCAGGCGCAGAATCAAGTGCAGCAGCGTCGACTTGCCAGCGCCGCTTGCCCCCAGAATGGCAACACGCTCGCCGGGTTCGATGCGCAGATCGAGCTGGTCCAATACTCGCGGGCTGCCGCCGTCTCCGCGAGCGGGATAAAAGAAGCTGACGCCGCTTAATTCCAGCACCCCTGATTGCGGCAAAGCATGCGGCGATGCCGGCTCCTGCATATCGGGCTCGCATTGCACGACTTCACGGATACGGCCGGCCGCAGATATGGCAGAGCCCATCCGCGAAGCACCGCGCATGATAGGGCCAGCCACTTCGAAAATTCCGATGACTGCCAACAGCAAGCCAACCAGCACGGGCCCTTCTATCTGCCCTGCCTCGTGCGTCCCCAGGCCAAACCACAGCAGCGCCAGCACCGAAACACCGGCGGCAACCTGCAAGAACCATTGCCCCCGCGCCGCCACCCGGGCTTGACTGCGGCGGGCCAGCGCGCTGGCTTCGCACAAGCGCTCAAAATGCTCCGCGGTCTGCGCCTGCGCATGCAGGGCCACCATATCCGCATGGCCATCCACGGCGTCCAAGGTCGCCGCGCGCAAACCGGCCGCGCTTTCCTGCGCGGCCGCGCCCGGTTTTCTTGCCGCGCGCAGCAGCCACAGCGGCACCACCACACAGGCGGTCAACAACGCCAGGGCAAACGCCAGCGCAGCGGCCGGTACCCACATGCCCAGCACAGCCGTCAACACGGCGCCGGCCAGGACGGCGGTGGCCAGCGGCGCCAGCACAAACAAGAAGACCGTATCCAGCGCGTCGACGTCACCTGTCATGCGCGCCACCAAATCGCCGCTGCGATACCGCGCCAGTTGACGCGGCGTCAGCCGGATCAGCGCAGAAAATACCGTGGCGCGCAGGTCCGCCAGCAAGCGCAAGGTGGCGGAATGGCCCACCACCCGGTCAGCGTAGCGGGACACAATCCGCAGAAAAGACAGCCCGCGCACCAGTGCGGATGGCGCAAACAAATTAAACACGCCGCCCGCGCCCGCCAGTGCTGCACCCGTCAGAAACCAGCCTGATACGCCCAACAGGCCCACGCCTGCCGCTACCGTGGCAAGCGCGCAAAACAGGGCAAGCAACAAACCGCTTTTACGGCGCGCATACAAGGGCAACAGCAACAACAGATTCTTCATGCGTTTTCCACTTTCTCGCCGGCCACGCGCAACACCCGGCCAAATCGGGCGGCGACCGCTGGGGCATGCGTCGCAAGCAGCAAGGTGCGGCCTGCAGAAAATTCCAGGATTTCATCCAGCACGCGATGCTGCGTGGATTCGTCCAGATGCGCCGTGGGTTCATCCAGCAAAATCAGTCCCGGATCACGCAAGAACAACCGCGCCAGCGCCACGCGCTGCGCCTGCCCGCCCGACAGGCCATGCCCGCGGCTACCCAATGGGGTATCCAAACCCTGCGGCAAGACCTCTGAAAACTCCAGCACACAGGCGCGCCGGGCGGCCTCGTGCACCTGAGCATCAGAAGCGCCGGGGCAACCCAGGCGAATGTTGTCCGCAATCGAACCCGCCAGCAATTGCGGCTTCTGCCCGATCAGCGCCACGCGCTGCCGCAACGCCGTTTCATCCCAGTCGGCTAGCGGCACGCCGTCTATGCGGATGTCGCCCTGGAAAGGCCGCAAGCGGGCAATCGCCTCGATCAACGAGGATTTTCCAATACCGCTTGCTCCCATCAAGGCCACATGCTCGCCGGGCGGCAATACCAGCGCAGCATCGGTCAGCACGGCGTTGCTGCGCCCAGGCGCAAGAAGGGTCAAGCCTTGGATGGTGACGCCAGCACCCGCGCCCGATTGCAACGGCGCGTGGGTGCGATCCGCTGCATCATCAGCGGCTTCGTCAGCAGGCAGACCATCAAACAACACGGCAATTTGCGTGACGGCGGCCATGGCCGTGGCGCGGTCGTGATAATGCGCCGCGAATTGTCGCAATGGCGCATAGACTTCGGGCGCCATCAGCAAACAGAACAATCCTGCCTGCAAGGTCAAGGGCGACCAGCGCACGTCCAGAAATCCCAGATAAGTCAGGCCGATGTACACCGCCACGCCTGCCACGCCCAACGCTGCAAAAAACTCCAGCACGGCGGAAGACAGGAAGGCAATACGAAGCACCGACATCGTGCGCTGACGCAGTGCGTCACTTGCCGCCACGACCGAGGCCGCCTCGGCCTCTGCCCGGCCGTAGAGTTTCAACGTGGACAGGCCTCGCAGCCGGTCCGCGAAAAATCCGGACAGGCGGGCAAAGGCGCGCAGATGACGGCGGCTGGCGCCTTGCGCGCCCCACCCCACCAAGGCCATAAACAACGGAATAAGCGGCGCGGTAATCAGCAGCACCAAACCGGCGATCACGTCCACCGGCAGCAGCAACACCGCGAACGCCACGGGCAGCAGCGCTGCCGCAGCCATGGCGGGCAGATACTTGGCAAAGAAACCATCAAGCGCTTCGACCTGATCGACGACGGCGCTGGCCAACTCACCCGATGCCTGACCGCGGCTCCAGTAAGGGCCTTTGTTTACCAGGCGCAAGAACAGAGACTGGCGCACATGCCGCTTGATGCGTTCGGCAGCATCCGCGCCTGCGCGTTCGCCCGCCCAGGTGATACATGCGCGCAGCAGCATCAATCCGGCAATGCCCAGAATGCCAGTCAGCAATTCCTGTCGCGGCACCTGTTTGACAATGGCCGCGTCCAGAACCGTGGCCAACAACCAGGCCTGCACAACCAGCAGGGCGCCGCTTACAAGCGGCGCCGCGCCGGCCAAGATCAGCGGAACCCTTGCCGCTTGGGCAAGGGCCATCAACCACCGCGACTGTTCGCGCGGCGGTTTCTGCAGACTGGCCGACGGGTCGTGCTCGAGGGTGCTAGCGCCCCCGCTCACTCGTCACTACGGCTGGCGCGCGGGTCATGCGACTGCCCTTCGCGCAGCTCGAACCACATTGCATTAAGAATGGCGAACGCACACGCCAGACCCAAGCCGAGTATCCACGAGAAATACCACATGGTGGAGGCTCCTTTTTAGTAAGAATTGGGCGTGTCGCCCACGGATTCATGGGTCACCTTGCCGCGCATGACGCGGTACACCCAAGCGGTGTAGAGCGTCACGATAGGCAGGAAGATCGCAACCGCGATCACCATGATCCACAGCGTCAGATGGCTGGACGAACCGTCCCAGATGGTCAGGCCGGCCTGCGGCAACGTCGACGACGGCATGATGAACGGGAACAGTGAAAAGCCCACGGTCAGGATCACACCGGCAATCGACAGCGCTGATGCCAGGAACGCCAGTACATTGGCGCGCGCAGTCAACAACAGCGCGACCAGTACGGCGCCACCCACACCCAGCGCAGGTGCAATCCACATCAGCGGCCATTTCGCATAATTGGCCATCCACGCACCCGTCTGCACGGTCACGGTCTTGAGCATCGGGTCCGACGGACCCGCCATGTTCACCGCGCTGGTGATCGTGTGGCCACCGATGCCACCGGCCACCCAGAAGCCGCCTGCGGCAAACAACGCCGCCGTCAGCAACGCGCACAAACGCCCCCAGTTACGGGCCCGCGACGAGATGGGATCTTCAGTGCGCCAGGCCAGCAGCACCGCACCGTGCATGGCAAGCATCACCACACTCAGCACGCCAGCCAGCAAGGCAAAGGGCGCGAACAGCTGATAGAAATGTCCGTCATAGATCGGCCGCAGCGTCACGGCATCGAACCTGAAGGGCACGCCCAGCACGATATTGCCCATCGCCACGCCGAACACCAGCGACGCGACCACACCCGAGAAGCACAGCACGCCGTCCCAGCTGTTGCGCCAGCGCGTGCCTTCCATCTTGCTGCGGTATTTGAAGCCGACAGGACGCAGGATCAGCGCGATCAACACCAGCATCATCGCCAGGTAGAACCCGGAGAACGATGCCGCATACAGCAAGGGCCAGGCGGCAAAGATGGCGCCGCCCGCCGTGATCAGCCAGACCTGGTTGCCTTCCCACACCGGGCCCACCACGTTGATCACCACCCGGCGTTCTGCGTCGGTTTTGGCAACCACCGGCAGCAGCGCGGCTACACCCAGGTCAAAACCATCCATGACGGCAAAGCCGATAAGGAGTGCGCCCAGCAACCCCCACCAGATCACGCGCAGGGTGCCATAGTCAAAAGGAATAAGGGTATCCATCTGCTTCTCTCCCCTTAAGCGCGCACAGCTGCGCGCACAGGATCGGCAGCGGAATTACCCGGCACCGGCCCATCGGATTTCGGACCCGCCTTGATGGCGTGCAACATGACTTTCACGCCAATGATCAGCAAGACGGTATAGAGCACCAGGAAGATAGCCAGGCTGATGGCCAGATCGGCGATCGTCAGGCCGGATGCCGCGTAATACGTCGGCAGCACGCCTTCAATCACCCAGGGCTGGCGGCCATATTCAGCCACGAACCAGCCGCTTTCGATGGCGACCCAGGGCAAGGGCAGGCTCCACAGCGCCACTTTGAGCAGACCGCGGCGGCTGTCCAAACGGCCGCGCGAGGCCAGCCAGAAGGCCACGCCGAAGAACAGGATCAGATACATGCCCACCGCGACCATGATGCGGAACGCCCAGAACAGCGGCGCCACATTAGGCACGGTGTCTATTGCTGCCTTCTTGATGTCGGCTTCGGTGACCTTGGTCAGATCTTCTTGATAGCGCTTGACCAGCAAGGCATAACCCAAGTCAGGCCAGGTCTTGTCAAACACCATGCGCGCATCCGTGTCCTTGGGATTGGCGCGGATCTTCTGCAAGGCCTCATAGGCAACGATACCGTCACGGATGCGGTTCTCGGCGCGCAGGATCAGATCATTGATACCCAACAGCGGGGTCGTCAAAGAACGCGTGCCGATGATGCCCATCAAATAGGGAATTTCAATCGCGAAGTCGTTCTTGCGCTCTTCCTGGTTGGGAATCGCGATCAGGTTGAACGACGCGGGAGCCGGCTCCGTGTGCCACATGGATTCCATGGCCGCGATCTTCATCTTCTGATGTTCAGTCGTCAGGTAGCCGCTTTCATCACCCAGCACCACAACGGACAATGCGCCTGCCAGGCCGAAGCTGGCCGCAACCGCCATCGAGCGCTTGGCCAAATCCTTGTGACGGCCTTTCAGCAGATACCAGGCGCTGATCGACATCACAAACATGGCGCCTGCGACGTAACCCGCACTGACCGTGTGCACAAACTTGGCCTGTGCCACGGGGTTGAAGATCACCGCAGCAAAGTCGGTCATCTCCATGCGCATGGTGTCGGGGTTGAAGACCGAGCCCACCGGATTTTGCATCCAGCCGTTGGCAATCAGAATCCACAGAGCTGAGAAGTTGGTGCCAAACGCCACCAGCCAGGTCACCACCAGGTGGCTGACCTTGGACATGCGGTTCCAGCCGAAGAAGAACAGGCCGACGAAGGTGGCTTCCAGGAAGAAGGCCATCAGCCCTTCAAGCGCTAGCGGTGCGCCGAAGATGTCGCCCACGTAGTGGCTGTAGTAGGACCAGTTCATACCGAACTGGAATTCCATCACGACGCCGGTTGCAACGCCGAGCGCAAAGTTGATGCCGAAGAGCGTGCCCCAGAACATCGTCATCCGCTTCCAGATGGGACGGCCGGTCATGACGTACACGCTTTCCATGATGGCCAGAATGAACGACAGGCCTAGCGTGAGGGGGACGAACAGGAAGTGGTAAAGCGCAGTCGCGGCAAACTGAAATCGCGACAGATTCACTACGTCGAGATCAATCATTGGGGCGCTCCCAAGCATTTGAGGTGCCGCGGCAACCGGCATGGTTCCCAGGCCGTCTCTCGCGCCATGTTACGAGCGTTGGATACAACTTCATAGAGGTTCCCTGAAAAATCGAGGCGGGTGACAATTCAGCCCTTGCCCCGCAATTTGCCGGCAAAGCCCAGTACTTTTTGCACTTTGGACCCCATTTTCATGAGGGTCTGAAGGGTCTCTGGCGGCAGACGTTGAACCTCATCGAACCATCCTGTGGACAGTTCGATGAGCTCCAGCATTTCGGTCATGCGTTGTTGCGCGTACGCGTCATTGGGGCCGGAGGGAGCCTCCAGCAAGGTGTCGCGCAGCAGGGTCAGCGTAGGTTCGATCTCGCGTTTGCGCTTTTCTTCCATCAAGGTGCGGAAGATCTCCCACACGTCTTTGGGAGTTTCGAAGTAGTCGCGGCGGTCGCCCACTTGATGGATCAGTTTGACCAGCCGCCAGGACTGCAGCTCTTTTAACCCCAGGCTGACATTTGAGCGCGAGAAACCCAAGGTTTCTGCGATGTCGTCCGCATGCAGCGGTTCGGGAGCCAAAAAAAGCAGGGCGTAGATCTGCCCGACGGTACGGTTTACGCCCCAACGGCTGCCCATTTCGCCAAAGTGCAGGACGAAACGTTCGTTTTGAGGGGTAAGAACCATGATTAATCAACGCCAACGATAGGAAGCGGCGCCCTGTTCGAAAAAAACAGTTACACCGCTTTCAGTAATTCATGAAATTATCGAACAAACTGTGCGAAAGCGCAAACCACAATGTCAGCATGGGTAAAGACGCAAGTTTGACTGCGCCCTATGACAACAGTCTTAATTTGCAGGCAATGTGAAAAATCAGCACGGTCGTGCCGAACGGCAACTTCCAATGCAAACAGCCACCAAACGGTGGCTGTTTCGGTAAATAAATGCAGCGCAGAATAAAAGGGCCGGATGATCAGGCTGCCCGCAGGGCGCGGCCCGTCCCTTAACAAATCCGCCCGCCTTGATGGGCCTCTGCCCTGAACGTATCAGCCAGCCTTGACGGTCACGGCAGCCGACACGCGTTTAGCCTTGGCACGGGCAGCGGCCACGTCGTCTGCGACAGCCAGAGCCACACCCATGCGGCGCTTGACGAAGGATTCGGGTTTGCCGAACAGGCGGATGTCTGTACCAGGTTCTGCCAGGGCATCCGCCACGTTGTGGAACGACACGGCACCGGCGTCGACCCCGCCATAGATGACGCTGCTGGCGCCCGGCTGCCGAAGGCTGGTGTCCACCGGCAGGCCCAGCAACGCGCGGGCGTGGAGCTCAAATTCGTTCTGGGCCTGGGTAATCATGGTGACCATGCCGGTATCGTGCGGACGCGGGCTGACCTCTGAAAACCATACTTGGTCGCCCGCCACGAAGAGCTCGACCCCGAAAATACCCAGCCCGCCCAAGTCGGACGTGACGGCCAGGGCAATTTCCCGGGCCCGGTCCAGCGCGGCGGGAGACATGGGATGCGGCTGCCAGCTTTCGACGTAGTCGCCGTCAACCTGTTTGTGGCCGATGGGCTCGCAGTAACGGGTCTGGACTGTGCCATCGGCGCCACGGGCGCGGACGGTCAGCAGGGTGATTTCGTAGTCAAAGCGGATGAAGCCTTCGACAATGGCGCGGCCGCCGCCAACCCGGCCGCCTTCTTGGGCATAGCGCCAGGAAGCTGCGACGTCATCGGCGCTTTTGATGACCGACTGGCCCTTGCCCGACGAAGACATGACCGGTTTGATGACGCAGGGATACCCGATGCCGCCGTCTATGGCCTGGCGCAATTCGTCTTCTGTGTCGACAAAACGGTAGGGGGACGTGGGCAGGCCCAGGGTCTCGGCTGCCAGACGCCGGATACCTTCGCGGTTCATGGTGAGTTGGGCCGCGCGGGCGGTCGGTGTCACGCGCACGACGCCTGCCGCTTCCAGTTCCACCAGCAAACTGGTGGCAATGGCTTCAATTTCGGGGACAATAACGTGCGGTTGCTCTTGCTCGATGATCTTCTTGAGGGCATCCGCGTCTGTCATGGACACCACATGCGCCCGATGCGCCACCTGGTGACCCGGCGCATCGGCGTACCGATCCACTGCAATGACTTCCACGCCCAGCCTTTGCAGGGCAATGATGACCTCTTTGCCCAATTCGCCGGAGCCGAGCAACATGACTCGGGTGGCCAGAGGGGACAGGGGCGTGCCAAGGACGGGGCTGGGAATGCTGGACATGGAGCGGGCCTGGAAAGAAAGATTGAAAGCCATTGAAAAGAGTCGCCAGGATGCCATACCCCCCTGCCCGGGGCAAACTAGCATACTGATATTAAAATCCCTCCATGACTGATCATCCCACCACATCTTCCGAGACCGCGCTGGCATCTGCACGCAGAACGCTGCAAATTGAAAGCCAGGGCCTTCTGGACCTGTCCGCCCGGCTGGACGACAGCTTCGCGCGGGTCGTCGCCCTGCTGCTGGCCTGCCGCGGCCGGGTCGTGGTCAGCGGTATCGGCAAGACTGGCCACATCGCCCGCAAGATAGCGGCGACGCTCGCCTCGACCGGCACGCCTGCATTCTTCGTGCACGCCGCCGAGGCCGTGCATGGCGATCTGGGGATGATCACCCAGGACGACGTGCTGATCGCCGTCTCGTATTCGGGTTCAGGCCAAGAGCTTCTGACCATCCTGCCCGTGGCGCGCCGTATGGGGGCCAAGCTGGTTGCGATCACCGGCAATCCGCAATCCGAGCTGGCCAAGCTGGCCGACATCCACCTGGACGGCAGCGTGGCGCAAGAAGCCTGCCCGCTGAATCTGGCTCCGACTGCCAGCACCACGGCCGCGCTGGCGCTGGGCGATGCCCTGGCGGTGGCCTGCCTGGAAGCCCGCGGTTTTGGGCCGCAAGACTTTGCCCGCTCCCATCCGGGCGGCGCGCTGGGCCGGCGCCTGCTCACCCATGTGCGCGACGTGATGCGCCAGGGCGACGCCCTGCCGATCGTCCGCGCCGGCACGCCCGTTTCGCAAGCGCTGGAAGTCATGTCTGCCAAGGGTATGGGCATGACGGTGGTGACCGACGCGCAGCACCGCCCGCTGGGCATCTTTACGGATGGCGACTTGCGCCGCCTGATCGCCCGGCACGGCGATATCCGCAGTCTGACCGTGGAATCGGGCATGACCCGTTCGCCACGCAGCATCAACCCCGACGCGCTAGCCGTCGAGGCCGCCCAGCAGATGGACGAACAACGGCTCAATCAAATGCTGGTGCTGGACCAAGACGGCGCCCTGCTCGGCGCCTTGCATATGCATGATCTGATGGCCGCTAAAGTGGTATGACTATGACTCTTCCTGCTTCCGTGAATCACCCGGCCGAAGCGCTGGTGCTTGCCCGTATCCCCGCTGCCGTGCGCGAACGCGCCGCCGCCGTGCGTCTGATGGTGTTCGATGTCGACGGTGTGCTCACCGATGGCAGCCTCTACTATGGCGAAAGCGGCGAACTGCAAAAGCGTTTCAATGCGCTGGATGGCCATGGTCTGCGCTTGCTGATGGAAGGCGGGCTGACCGTAGCGCTGATGACGGGCCGCTCGGGGCCGATCGTGGCGCGCCGCGCCGCCGAACTGGGCATTGCGGAAGTCATGCAAGGCGTGCGCGACAAGGGATCTGCTCTGGCCGAACTTGCGCAACGAACGGGTGTCCAACTGAACCAGGCCGGTTATATGGGCGATGACATCATCGACCTGCCGGCCATGCAACGCGCTGGATTTGCCGCCAGCGTGCCTAACGCGCCGGGTTATGTCAGCCAGGCCGCGCACTGGGTGTCCTCGCAGGCCGGGGGCAGCGGCGCTGTCCGCGAATGCTGCGACCTGCTGCTGGCGGCGCAAGGCCGGCTGGGCGCATTCCTGGCGGCGCCGGGCCTGCTCGGCCCGGGCGCCATCCAGTGACAGCCTCGACAACCTGCACGCCTTTGCTGCGAACCTGATGAAAGAACGATTTCCCTCACTTATCGCGCTGTTCCTGCTGCTGGTGCTGGTCACCAGCTCTTGGTGGGCGGCCGACTACGCGCAACGCGCGGTCCAGATGGACCCGCCGCGCCGTGTCACGCACGAAATGGACGCATGGTCGCGCAATTTCGTTATGCTGCGCACCGATCCGGCCGGCCGTCCCATCAACCGGCTGGAAGGCGAGTACGCGGAGCACTTTCCCGACGATGACTCGTATCACATCACCGCGCCACGCGCGGTGGGGCAACGCGAAGCCAATCCCATCACCGTGGGTGTCTCGAAGACCGCCGTGATGGAGCAAGGCGGCAAGCGCATCGTCATGAATGGCGACGCCCATGTGCATCGCCAGCCGGACGCCAACAATGACGCGCTGGATGTGCGCAGCCAGCAACTGATCATCCTGCCTGACGACGATGTGGTCTTCACCGACCTGCCCGCCGAAGTGATCAAAGGCCGTTCGCGCATGAATGGCAAGGGCATGCACTACAACAACAAGACACGCCAATTGCAGGTGTCGGCGTCCACCGATGTTGAAATTGCCGGCTCCGAAGGCAAGCAACAGCGCCGGACCGAGATACCCGCCAACAACACTGACCAAAAGAAACCATGACCGACCTTCGGACCCTTCTTGCCCCAACGACGCGCCTGTTGGGCGCCGTTTTGCTGTCGGTCTCGGCGCTTGCGCCCGCTCATGCCGCGAACCCCGCGCCCGCGCCGGCCGAAGAACCCAGCACGCTGATCCTGTCGGACACCCTGCACTATGACGACGTGAAGAAGCAAAGCGTCTTCACGGGCAACGTCAACATGACGCGTGGTCTGATGACCCTGACGTCCGACACCTTGCAAATGAACGAAGATGCGCAGGGCAACCAGTACGGCACGGCGACGGCCAACAAAGGCAAGGTCGTAACGATCCGCCAGGAACGCCCCGACACCTTTGAGCTGATCGAGGGCAAGGGATTGCGCGCCGAATACGACGGCACCAAGAGCACCTTCGATCTCATCGGCCAAGCCGTTGTCGTCCGTTACGTCTGTGGCAAACCGTTCGACACGATTCGCGGCGAACGGATACGCTACAACGAGAAGACCGGCACGTACGAAGCCCAGGGCGGCCCGAACTCCGCCGCAGCGGGTGGCCGGGTGCGCTCGGTTGCCGAACCGCGCGCCAAGTCAGACGCTGCGGTCGCCGAATGCCGCGCGCAGCAAGCCGCCAAGAAAGGGCGCTAAAGCGCTCCCCATGCACCACCACTCGCAGCCACGATGAACCAACCCTCTGTGCCGACCCCCGTGACCTCCGCCCCTTCAGGGGTCAAGCAGGGCAGCCTGCGCGCAACCGGTTTGCGCAAGACCTATAACGGCCGGACCGTGGTGCAGGATGTTTCCCTGTCCGTCGTCAGCGGCGAAGTCGTCGGGCTCCTGGGCCCCAACGGCGCTGGCAAGACCACCAGCTTCTACATGATCGTGGGCTTGGTGCCCGCAGATGCCGGCCGTATCGAAATCGATGGCTCGGTCATTACTGCGATGCCAATCCACAAGCGTGCGCGCATGGGTTTGTCGTACCTGCCGCAAGATGCTTCCGTGTTCCGCCGCCTGACCGTGGAGCAAAACATCCGCGCCGTGCTGGAACTGCAATTAGATCCCGATGGCCGCCCGTTAAGCACGCCCAAGATCAATGAGCAGATGGAGTCCTTGCTGGAAGAACTCCAGATTGGCCACATCCGCAGCAACGCGGCGATCTCGCTGTCAGGCGGCGAACGCCGCCGGGTGGAAATCGCGCGCGCGCTGGCTACCAGCCCGCGCTTCATTCTGCTGGACGAACCCTTTGCTGGCGTGGACCCCATCGCCGTGATCGAAATCCAGCGCATCGTGCGCTTTTTGAAGGGCCGCGGCATCGGCGTCTTGATCACCGATCACAACGTGCGGGAAACCCTGGGCATCTGCGACCGTGCCTACATCATCAGCGAAGGCAAGGTGCTGACCGACGGCCATCCCGATGAAATCGTGGGTGATCCGGCGGTGCGCCGCGTGTATCTGGGCGAGCACTTTCGCATGTAACAGGCGGGCCTGGGGAAGACCCCTAGGCCCCCTGCGTACGCATCGTCATACGCACTAGCGGCTCCGCCATAAAAATGCCATGAACTTGCGCTAGGTCAGCTTGTTTTCTCGGCCCGAGTCTATACACTAGTACCTAACGAACCCACTCTATCAAGGAGAACGCCTAAAGAAACCACCGCGCATTTTGCGCACTTTTTTCCTCTTTTAGAAGGAGAGCACACTATGAACCTGAGCATCTGCGGTCGTCACCTCGACGTCACCCCGGCAATCCGGGAATATGTCATGAACAAACTGGCGCGAGTGCTGCGGCATTTCGATCACGTCATCGATACCCAGGTCATGCTCTCGGTAGAGCCCCTGCGGCACAGAGCCGAAATCACCATGCGTCTAAGCGGTAAGGACATTCATTGTGAAGCAACCGATGAAAATCTCTACGCAGCCATAGACCTTCTTGCTGACAAAGTCGACCGTCAGGTCATCAAGCACAAGGACAAGGTACGAAGCCACACAGCGGAGTCCGTGAAGCGGCAAGCGGCGAATCTTTCGCCACCCCAGCAGTAATGCGCTTCATGATCACTCGCCCTGCGAGGTAAGCTAAACAGCGATTGCAAAATCCTGCCTAAAGTCCCGGTGTCCCGCTAGACTTCACGTCCAGCTGGGGCATCGGCAAACTCCCCCCCTTGTTGTTCCCCGCGGTTCCTCTCGCATTACCCCCCCGAAGATTTGTCCCTTATTCCCGGCGTTTGCTGGCGAATCTGCGTTTTCGTGCCCGGTTTCCCACTTTTCAGACTTTTAGGCATGCCTGAGCGCGGCCCGACAGCCCGGAATGCCCACAATCCGGCACTATCGGTCTATGCTGTCGCTCTTGCCCCGCCGCAACGCGGCCATCCATTGGCCGCGTCTCGAGGCCACATTGCACTGCACCATATAACCCTATAATGACCCGATGAATCATTTGTCGCGCATCCTACCCGCCGGCAACGTCGTGCTCGATATGCTCGCAACGAGCAAGAAACGAGCGTTCGAACAAGCCGGGCTTCTTTTTGAAAACAATCATGGCTTGGCGCGCGCGCTCGTGTTCGACAGCCTGTTTGCCCGAGAACGTTTAGGCTCCACTGCTCTTGGGCAGGGCGTTGCCGTTCCCCACGGCCGTGTGAAGGGTTTGGAGCAGGCGCTGGCGGCATTTATCCGCTTGGCCCAGCCCATCACCTTTGACGCGCCTGACGGACAACCGGTGTCAATGTTGCTGTGCCTGCTGGTGCCTGAAACGGCCACTCAACAGCACTTGGACATCCTGGCTGAACTCGCTCAACTCATGTCTAACAAGGCATTGCGCGAGGCTCTGGCCACGGAACCCGACGCAGCCATTGTTCACAGAATGCTCACGACCGGCCAACTCTGACCCCTCGCGGAAACGCTGCCATGCTTACGGTGCAGGAACTCGTCGACGACAATGCCGACAAAATCCCCTTTAACTGGATTTCTGGCCAAGGCGCTGCTGATCGGGCAATTCCCGATGACGGCATGGCGGCGGCTGACCTTGTTGGTCACCTGAACCTGATCCACCCGTCCCGCATTCAAGTGTTCGGGCAGGAAGAACTGGCGTATTACACGCGTTTCGACCTGCGCCGCCGCATGCATCACATGGACGAGCTGCTGATTGGCGGCGTACCCGCTATTTTCCTGGCTGACGGCTTGACGCCGCCGCAGGACCTGATCGATCAATGCGATCAGCATCAGGTGCCGCTGTTGTCCACCCCGGTGGCGGCTGCGCAACTGATCGATCTGCTGCGCATCTATCTGGGCAAGAAGCTTGCGCCCACCACCACGGTGCACGGCGTGTTCCTCGATGTGCTGGGTCTGGGCGTGCTGATCACCGGCGAGTCGGGTCTGGGCAAAAGCGAGCTGGCGCTGGAATTGATTTCACGCGGACACGGGCTGGTTGCCGATGACGCAGTTGAATTCTCGCGGACGGCGCCCAACATGATCGAAGGCCACTGCCCGCAGCTGCTGCAAAACCTGCTGGAAGTCCGCGGCCTGGGTCTTTTGGACATCCGCACCATCTTCGGCGAAACATCCGTGCGCCGGAAGATGCGCCTAAAGCTCATTGTTCATTTGGTTCGTGCGACGGCACAAGACAAGTTCGAGCGTCTGCCGCTGCAAGACATCACGCAAGACATGCTGGGCCTGCCGGTGCGCAAGGTCATGCTGCAAGTGGCAGCAGGCCGCAACCTGGCCGTGCTGGTCGAAGCCGCCGTGCGCAACACAATACTCAAGTTGCGCGGTATCGACACGCTGGGCGAGTTCATGGAACGCCAAGCCATGGCGATCCTGCAAAGCAGCAAATGAACGCGCGTCGCTCTGCGGCACCGTGAGCCTGTACGAAACCCTGGCCGCCGAGATCGCAAAGTCGATCCGCGACGGCGTGATGCGGGTCGGCGACAAACTGCCGTCCGTACGCGACGCCTGCGCGGCCCGGGGCGTCAGCCCTTCCACGGTGTTCCAGGCGTATTACCTGCTGGAAGCCCGCGGCCTGATCCGCGCGCGCCCCCGCTCGGGCTACTACGTTCACGCCCCCGCAGAATCTCTGCCGCCAGAACCGGGCGCCTCGTGCCCCGACGGTGAGTCCACCGAACTCGCGATCAGCGAGCGCATTTTCGACATCCTGGATTCCGTCCGCAATCGCGACGTGACGCCGCTTGGGTCCGCCTTCCCTTCCCCGCTGTTGTTTCCATTGCCCCGTCTGGCGCAGTCCATGGCCGCGCACCTGAAACGCCAGAATCCGCTGGATACGGTAGAAGATCTGAGCCCCGGCAACCCCGGCCTGCGCAGGCAGATCGCGCTGCGTTACCTGATTGGCGGCATCAATCTGCCCGCGAGCGACATCGTCATCACCAATGGCGCGCTGGAAGCACTGAACTTGTGCTTGCAAGCCGTGACGCAACCCGGCGACACCGTCATTGTCGAAGCGCCGACCTTCTACGGCGCCCTGCAAGCCCTGGAACGCCAGGGCCTGAAAGCGCTGGAAGTGCCGACTCATCCGCGTACGGGCATCGACCTGGATGCGATGGAGGCGGCCATCAAACGGCATGCGCCCAAGGCCTGCTGGCTGATGACTCAGTTTCAGAATCCGCTGGGCAGCCTGATGCCGGACGACAGGAAGCGGCAACTGGTGGAATTGCTCACGCGTCACGACATTCCGCTGATCGAAGACGACGTCTACAGCGAACTGTATTTTGGACCCACGCGGCCAGTGCCCGCCAAAGCCTACGACACGCGCGGGCTAGTGTTGCATTGCTCATCATTTTCAAAATGCCTGGCGCCGGGCTATCGCATTGGATGGGTATCTGCGGGCCGTTACGCACAACGCGTGCAGCGGCTGAAGCTTTCTTCAACCCTGTCGGCCTCCGGTCCCGCGCAAGGCGCGATTGCCGAATACCTGGAACAAGGCGGCTACGACCGCCACCTGCGCCGGCTGCGCGAGACCTTGCAGACGCAGCAAGAGCACATGGCCAATGCGATTGCGCAAGAGTTTCCGGCTGGCACGCGGGTGACCCGCCCGCAAGGCGGTTTTTTTCTGTGGCTGGAACTGCCCGCCGCCGTCGACGCACTGACGCTACACCGCGCCGCGTTGGCGCGCGGCATCAGCGTGGCGCCGGGTCCGATCTTTTCTGCCAGCGGCCAATTCGCAAGCGCCTTGCGCCTGAACTATGGCCACCCGTGGGATGCCGGCCACGAAAACGCCATTCGCACCCTGGGTGAGCTGGCACGCGAAGCGTGCGCTGCCGCCGTCAAGCAGCGTTAGTTCAGCGTCGACGCGGCGCGCGCCCGCTTGACCTCAAGCGACGTCACCCCGCCTGCTTCGTTGCCCCAGCTATTGCGGATGTACGACACCAGCATGGCGATATCGTTGTCATTCAGAATCTGCCCGAACGGCGGCATGCCGTGAGGCCTGGGATTGGCGGCGGTTGCAGGCGCGTAACCGCCGTCCAGCACCATGCGTATCGCGTTGACGGGCGACGGCGCCGTCACGGTGGGATTACCTGCCAGCGCGGGCCATGCCGTACCGCTTCCCTGTCCTGCCGGCTGGTGACACTGCGCGCACTGCTGGCGATAAATCTTGCCGCCCAGTTCCATTGCAGCAGGCGCCGCGGCGGAACGCTGGCGTGGCGTGGAGGCCGGCGTGGCAGGCAGAGACTTGATGTAGACGCCAATCGCCAGCGCGTCGGCATCTGTCAGATGTTGCGTGCTGCCCAACACCACTTCGGCCATGGGGCCGCTGGCGCTGGAATGCGCCGAAATGCCGGTCTTGAGCAAAGCGGCAATATCAGCCGCGCTCCAGCGCCCCATTCCGGTTTGCATGTCATTGGTCAGCGGCGGCGCGTACCAATCCAGCACCGGAATGACGCCACCGGTCAGTGATTCAGCGGAACGCAGGCCGCCCAAACTATTGCGCGGCGTATGGCAGGCGGCGCAATGCCCCACCCCGTCAACCAAATAACGTCCGCGATTCCATTGGACGGATTGGCTCGGGTCGGCCTCTTGCACACCCGGCTTGAAATAGAGCGCGCGCCATGCGGCCAACAAAACCCGCTGGTCGTAGGGGAAGTCCAACTCGGGCGGCCGGTTGGGCTGGCTGACAGGCGCCACGCTGCGAAGGTAGGCATACAAGGCGTCGGCGTCGGCGCGATTGACGCGTGTGTACTCGGTGTACGGAAACGCGGGATACAACAGCGTGCCGTCTTTGGATTTACCGTTGTGCAGCGCCTGCCAGAAGTCATCCGCCGTCCACGTGCCGATGCCGGTCTTGTCGTCGGGCGTGATGTTCGGGCCATACACCGTGCCAAACGGCGTGGGGATCGGCGTACCGCCGGCCAAGGCCTTGCCGCCCCGGCTGGTATGACAGGCCATGCAATTGCCGGCCAGCGCCAGATAGCGGCCGCGCTCGATCATTGTGGTGGCGTCTCCCGCCGCCATAGTTGGGCCGGTGCTGGTGTCATCGCGCGTACCCAGCCAGTACAAGCCGCCTGCCACCACCACCACGGCAAGCAATAACACCCACAGAACTCTCTTGATCAGTTTCATCCGGGCCCCCGTTTAGCGTTGAGCCTGGCTGCCGCATTCAGCGGGCAGGCGCAGCGATCCTGCGGCGTCAGGCACATAGGGCTCGACGACGGGTTGCGACGACAACCACGCCGCCAGGGCGCTGATGTCAGTGGGGGTCAATTTGTTGGCGATATCCGCCATGCAGTCGGGCGCGGCCGCGCGGCGCAGGCCGGTCTTCCAGCTGCCGATCTGCGCACCGATATAGTCGCGCGGCAAACCGAGCAGGCCCGGGATGGCGGGCAGTTGGCCGCCCAGAGCGGCGCCATGACAGGACGCACAGGCAGGCAGGCCGCGCGCGGCGTCGCCCTGCAACGCCAAGGCGCGGCCGGCTTCGAGCGCGGAACTGGTAGCGTCGGCCCGCAACGGCGGCGGGTAGGCCACGTGCTGCTCAGAGAAATACGCGGCGATTTCGCGCAGGTAGTCATCGGGCAGGCCAGCCAGCAGATGAGCCATCGGGCGGTACTGCCGCCGGTCATCGCGGAAGTTAAGCAGCTGGTGATAGAGGTAGTCTTGCGGCTTACCCGCCAAGCGCGGGTAGTAGCCGTCGGCGCCCGCGCGGCCCTGCGCGCCATGACAGGCCGTACAGGCGGCAACGCGAGCTGCCATGGTGTCGGGGCGCAAGGTGTCCGGAGCCGGCTGTTGGGCCAGCGCGGTTGTTGTCAGAAACCCAACAACCATAGCCAGCATCAAGCGCGAAGTTGCCCTAAAACGCGGCAGTGAAACACTACGAAAGGAAATGAGGGCTAACATCTAGGTCGAATTCCTATCCCCCGAAACGCATGACGGCGGGGCGCGTAAGTGAATCTGTCCAATGTCCGGCCCCAAGCTTACGCTAAGGGTCATGAAAGGGTACAGGCGCAGATTCCGAGTTTACGGCCATATCAGATGCTATCCCGCCGGCATCGTCCTGGAAAAGCGTGCCACAATTATGTCTATGTTGAAAGTCGTCCTGGTCACCGGCATATCGGGCTCCGGTAAATCCGTTGCCCTGCGCATGCTTGAAGATGCCAGCTACACCTGCGTCGACAACCTGCCCGTGCGCTTCCTGACCGAGTTCATCGCCAATGCCCGGGATGACGGCATGGAACGCGTGGCCGTTGCGATCGACGTCCGGTCACCCGGGGAACTGGCAGAACTGCCTGATGTGGTCACCGCCCTGCGCGCCATGGGCACGAGCCTGCGCGTGGTGTTCCTGGATGCCAGCACCGCCACGCTGGTGCAACGCTATTCCGAATCCCGCCGCCGTCATCCGCTGACAGACCGCCTGCAACGCGGCGGCACCCCGCCTTCGCTTGCCGACTGCATCGCGCTTGAACGCGAGCTGCTGGCGCCTTTGCGCGAGCAAGAACATGTCATCGACACGTCTGACCTGACGCCAGGACAGTTGCGCGCCTGGATTCGCGATCTGATCAAGGCCGACCGCGCGCCCTTGGTACTGACGTTCGAATCCTTTGCGTACAAGCGCGGCGTACCCGGCGACGCCGACCTGGTGTTTGACGTGCGCTGCCTGCCCAATCCGCACTACGACCGCAACCTGCGCCCGCTGACCGGACGCGACGAACCCGTCGCCACCTGGCTGGCGGGTTACGAGCAGGTGGGCCAGATGGTCGACGACATTGCCGGCTTCTTGAACCGCTGGCTTCCGCAGTACACCCAAGACACCCGTAACTATCTGACCGTGGCAATCGGCTGCACCGGCGGCCAGCACCGCTCGGTCTATGTGGTTGAGCAACTGGCGTTGCGCTTTGCCGACCACGATCCCTTGCTGGTGCGCCACCGCAACCAATTGCCCGACGAATCCGCATGACCTTGCCCCGTCCGCTCCACCTGATTCTGATGCTGTTGCTGGCCATTGCCGTGGCCGGTTGTTCTTCCACCGGCGGACGCAAAAAGGGCGGCGGGTATTACAAAGACGACGGCCCGGATGCCAATCCGCCGTCCAATCTGGACCAGGTGCCCGACGCGGTGCCCCGCATCGAGCCCTACGCCAGCGGCGCCAACCGGCCCTACGTGGTATTTGGCCAGCGCTATGTGCCCGACACCACAGGCCAGCCGTACAAGCAACGCGGCACCGCGTCCTGGTATGGCAAGAAGTTCCACGGCAATTCCACGTCCATTGGCGAGTCCTACGACATGTACGCCATGACGGCCGCCCACACGACCCTGCCGATTCCCAGCTACGCCCGCGTGACGAGCCTGGTGAACGGCAAGACGATCATCGTGCGGGTGAACGACCGCGGGCCGTTCCATAGCGACCGCATCATGGACCTGTCCTACGTGGCGGCATACAAGCTGGGCATCATCGGCCCGGGCAGCGGCCAGGTGGTCGTGGAAAGCATTCAGCAAGACGAGATCCGGCGCCTGGCCTCGCAAGGCGCGCCGGCAGCAGCCGCCCTGGAACCGGCGTCGGCCACCGGATCATCGCCCGTGCTGGCGCCGGTTGCCGCTGTGCCAGTGGCACTGACGGCCGAACCGTTGCCGGGCCCGGCATCTGGCTCCGCCCCGGTGCGCCAGCCTGCATCGGGCGGTATCGGCGGCGTCTATCTGCAAGTGGGCGCATTCAGCCAGCCGGCGAATGCGCAGTCGCTGGTGGCTCGCATCAATACGCAACTGAGCTCGGCGGGCGCCCCGCCCGCGCAGGTGGAACAAACCAATAACCTGTACCGCGTCCGGATCGGCCCGTATCCCGACCGGCAAAGCGCCATGAACGCCGTGCAACTGGTGTCGGACCGGATCGGCATTCTGCCCAGCATCGCAGCACAATAAGCAAAGCCCGGCGGCAGTCAGCCCCGGGCCTGCGTTACGTCTCACATATCCTTTCTTACCAGGGCAGTTCAGCCTGGCCATCGCAAACGCGTCGCGCCCGCGCGGTGCGGCTGACGTAGCGATTTCCTTCAAGGGCCAGCAGCGCCTGCTTGCGCGGCAACCCGCCGCCAAATCCTGTCAGCGACGTATCGGCGCCGATCACGCGATGACAGGGAATGATGATGATGATGGGGTTGCGGCCTACCGCGCCACCAATCGCCTGAGCGCCCTTGGGGCTTCCCACCGTGCGCGCCAGATCGCCATAGCTGACCAGCTTTCCAAAATCCAGAGCGCACAGGGCATGCCAGACTTTGTGCTGGAAGGTAGTGCCGATCGGGTCCAGCGGCACATCAAATGTGCGCCGCTGGCCCGCGAACCATTCGTCCAGTTCGCGGCGCGCCTGCTCCAAAATGGGATTGGCATCGGCCAACGTCCAGCTTTCGGCGGACGGCAGCAAATCCTGGTCCGTGAACCAGGCGCCACGCAATCCCTTGGGACTGGCGACCAGGCGCATCTGGCCCAAAGGCGTGGGCATATCGCGGTAGAAGATCGGCTCTGCGGGATCAGCGGGTTTGTTCGACACGACTGTTGAATACACCATGTCTTACTCCGCCGATTTCTTGCGCGTCAACGCCCGGTTGTACAGCACGTCGCGCGGCTGGCCTGTCACCTTGGCCGCCACACGCGCGGCGTCGCGCACCGACAGGGATTCCAGCAACGCATCCAGCAGCACATCCGTGCGCGGATCGGCCTCTTCGTCCACTTCCTGTTCGGCAGGCGCATGCGCGATCAGCACGAACTCGCCTTGTTCCCGATGCGAATCGGCCGCAAGCCAAGCCGCGGCTTCACCCATCGTAATGGTGGCAATTTCTTCGAAACGCTTGGTCAATTCGCGCGCTACGGTCAATTGGCGATCTGGCCCGCACACGTCCAGCAGGTCTGCCAGCGTGGCGGCCAGACGGTGCGGCGACTCGAACATCACCACAGGCGCTGACAACGCGCACCAAGAGCGCAGCCAGCGCTGGCGGGCCACTGCCTTGGGCGGCGGAAAACCCGCGAAAGCAAAGGCAGGATTTTCGTCAGTGGTGACGCCGCTACCCATCAGGGCGGCAATCACGGCGCTGGGGCCCGGCACCGGCACAACTGCGAACCCTGCGGCGCGCACTGCCCGCACCACTCGGGCGCCGGGATCACTGACGGCAGGCGCGCCGGCATCTGAGACCAAGGCAACGCGCTGGCCCTGGGCCAGCCGCTCGCAGATGGCTTGGGCAGCTGAGGCTTCGTTGTGGCGGTGAGCGGCCATCAACGGCGTGCTCACTCCCCAGGCATCCAGCAAAGTACGGCTGGCGCGCGTGTCTTCCGCCGCAATCACATCAGCGCGTTGCAAGGCGTGCCAGGCGCGCAGCCCCAGGTCGCCCAGATTGCCGATCGGCGTCGCCACGACATACAGCGTCGAAGCAGGCCAATGCTGCCCGGCCACGCGTTCTGCAACGCGGCTCCAGGCATCGCCGGTAATCGGGGAAGAGACATTTTGATTCATTGCAGCCTACTGACACGGAAAACCATGTCAGTGTAGCCGCCAACGCACGCGGCCCTCTGCCGGCATTCTGCCCCCCCGGAGCTCCCATGACCGACGACACCCTGCGACTGGCCTGCGAACTGGCGCTGGCTGCCAGGCTTCGCGCAAGTAAACGGCGCCGGCGCGCGCCGAAAGGCGATGCGCCCGACAAACCGGCTGCGCGACGCTCGCCCATGCAGCGGCGGGGCGACGAGCACGAAGACGCCGCGATGCGTCTGTTGCAAGGCCACGGTCTGGTGCTGCTGGCCCGCAACCTGTGGACGCAGGCAGGCGAAATCGACCTGGTCATGCGTGACGGCAACACGCTGGTCTTCGTCGAGGTCCGAGCGCGCGGGCACGCCCGCTTTGGCGGCGCAGCGGCCAGCATTGGCCATGAAAAGCAGGCCAGACTGGCCCGCGCTGCCGCGCAGTGGCTGCCGGAACTGGCCCGGCGCCATTGGCGCGGCAGAACACCCGCCGCCCGTTTTGACGCCGTGGTATTTGACGCCGGCCAGCCCCAGTGGCTGCGCTCGGCATTCCTGCTGCCCTGACATGCGCTTGCTTCCCGCCCCCGGCCGCAGGGCCGGAACCGCCGCGGTAACGGTCTGCCGCAAGGTCGTTACGCATAGACAGAACAGCAGGCCTGCCCCGTGAGATAATCGCGCCCATGGATATGACCTCTCGTATGACGTCGCACTTTCGCGACGCCATGGCTGCGTGCGAACAAAGTATGAACGTCCTGGCCGAACCGCTGGCAGTGGCGGTGGACGTACTTTTCGGCGCCCTGGCTAACAATGGCAAGATTCTGGCTTGCGGCAACGGCGGCTCGGCTGCCGATGCGCAGCATTTCATCGCCGAACTGGTGGGCCGCTTCGAACGCGAACGGCTGCCCCTGGCGGGTATTGCGCTCAATACCGATACGTCGATCCTCACCGCGGTCGGCAACGACTACGGCTTTGACGAGATCTACGAACGCCAGGTCAACGCTTTCGGCCAGGCCGGCGATGTATTGGTGGCGATCTCCACCAGCGGCAACTCCCCCAACGTGGTCCGCGCCATGGAAGCCGCCAGCGCGCGCGAAATGCACGTGCTGGTCCTGACGGGCAAGGGCGGCGGCGTCATGGGGGAACTCATTACGCCCATGGACGTCCATCTATGTGTTCCCAGCGATCGCACGATGCGTATCCAGGAAGTCCATATTCTGCTGCTGCACGCGCTGTGCGACGGCATCGACGCTCTTCTGCTTGGAGACACCGAATGATTTCTGACGTCAGAACCGCAGTCCGCCCGCTGATGCTTGCCGCAGCCCTGTCCACCGCCGTGCTGTCGTTGTCGGCCTGCGCGCCCCTGATCGTGGGCGGCGCCGCCGCCACCACGGCCGTTGTGGTCACCGACCGCCGCACGTCCGGCACCCAGCTTGAAGACCAGAACATGGCCTTCAAGGCGCAGAGCCAGATCTCGCAGAAACTGGGCGACACCGCCCGCGTCAATGCCATGGCCTACGGCGGCCATCTGCTCCTGACGGGCGACGTGCCCTCTGAACAGGCCAAGAGCCAGGCGACCGCGATCGCGCAAAGCGTCGAGAACGTCAAACAGGTCATCAACCAGCTGAACGTCGGCCCCATCGCCTCGTTCGGCACGCGCTCGAACGACACCTGGCTGACGTCCAAGGTCAAAACGGCCCTGATCAACACCAAATATGTCCCGTCCGGCACGATTGCCCTGACGACCGATCACAGCGTCGTCTACCTGATGGGCAAGCTCACCCAGGCCGAAGGCGAGTACGCCGCCAATGCCACCGCCGATGTCGGCGGTGTTGCCAAGGTGGTTAAACTGTTTGAAACGATCAGCCGCGATGAAGCCATCCGGCTGTCGAACAGCAGCAAATCCAACTCCACGGAAACCAAAGCGCCCATTGAAAGCGGCTCTGGCGGTGGCGCAGCAGCAAGCGACAACGCAGCAGGCACGAGCAACGGCGTAGAGGCCATGCCCATCAAATGAAAAAAGCCATCGTAGCCCTGGCCGTTCTCGTAGCGGTCGGCATTGGCGCCTGGTTCGTCTGGCGCCCGGCCCAGACTGCTCCGGACGTCACGTTCACCACCCTGGAAGGCAAAACCTTCTCGATGCAGGACCTGCGCGGCAAGGTCGTGCTGGTCAAATTCTGGGCGACCAGCTGCGTGACCTGTGTGAAGCAGATGCCTGAAACCATCGCGGCTTACAAGGAATATGCGAACAAGGGCTACGAAGCCATTGCGGTCGCCATGAACTACGACCCGCCCAACTTCGTGCTGAACTTTGCCGAAACGCGCAAGCTGCCGTTCCCGGTGGCGCTGGACACCAAGGGCGACATCGCCCGCGCCTTTGGCGACATCCGCCTGACGCCTACCGCCTTCCTGATCGACAAACAGGGGCACATCATCAAGCGTTATCTGGGCGAATACGATGTGGCTGAGTTCCACGCTACCGTGGAGAAGGCCCTGGCGGCAGGCTGACGCCTGGCGACCCTGCCCCCCCCAAAAAAACGCCCGATCAAAAATCGGGCGTTTTTCTTTTACGAACTGGGATGCCGGGTTCAGAACGCCGGAATCACCGCGCCCTTGTACTTTTCCTGGATGAATTTCTTCACCTCAGGCGAGTGCAGCGCGTTGACCAGCTTCTTGATTCCGGGCGCGTCCTTGTTGTCCGTGCGGGTTACCAGGATGTTGGCGTAGGGCGAATCCGCGCCTTCGATGAAGAGCGCATCCTTTGTCGGCACCAGTCCGGCTTCCAGCGCGTAGTTGGTGTTGATCAGCGCCAGATCCACATCGTCCAGCGAGCGCGGCAGCATCGCGGCTTCCAGTTCGCGGAACTTCAGCTTCTTGGGGTTCTCGACCACATCGGCAGCGGTAGCCAGGATGTTGGACGGGTCCTTCAGCTTGATCACGCCCTGCTTTTGCAGCAGCACCAGCGCGCGCCCGCCGTTGGACGGGTCATTGGGAATGGCGACCGTAGCGCCATCCTTGAGCTCGGACAGGCTCTTGATCTTCTTGGAGTAACCGCCGAAGGGCTCGACGTGGACCAGGGCCACCGGGACCAGCGTCGCGTTGCGATCCTTGTTGAACGAATCCAGGTAAGGCTTGTGCTGGAAGAAGTTGGCGTCCAGTTGCTTGTCGGCCAGTTGCAGGTTGGGCTGCACGTAGTCGCTGAACACCTTGATATCCAGCTCCACGCCTTCTTTGGCCAATTGGGGCTTCACGACTTCCAGAATTTCGGCGTGGGGCACCTGGGTTGCGCCCACCACCACCTTTTCAGCGTGGGCGGCATTCGCTGCCACCAGGAGTGCCGACGCCACCAGGGCTGAGCGGACGAAGTTCAAACGCATGTGTTGCCTCTTATATAGGGTGTAAATTGAGGGCTGGCGCCCAGCCGGTGCGGATTTGCCCCCTTTTGCGGAGCGATCCGTTGCGAAAGCGCCCCCAATTTACCTGAATGCCCGTTATTTGTCGGGCATATGAACATAGGTTTAAAGCATAAGAAACCTGTGGGTACTACAATCCGTCGTATGCTTGCGCTACCGCGTCCCAAACGCGTTTTTGTGCAGGCTTTTTTTCTAACCACTTATATATATTTGCCGACTTAGCTGCCATGACCGACACCCCCGACCCTGCTGCCGTTTCGTCCCCTGCTGTCAAAGCCGCTGTGCTGTCTGAAGCACTGCCGTATATCCGACGATTCCACGGCAAGACCATCGTGGTCAAGTACGGCGGCAACGCCATGACGGAAGAGCGCTTGCAGCGCAGCTTTGCGCACGACGTCGTGCTGCTCAAGCTGGTGGGACTGAACCCGGTGGTGGTCCACGGTGGCGGCCCGCAGATTGACGACGCGCTGCGCCGCATCGGCAAACAAGGCACCTTCATCCAGGGCATGCGCGTCACCGACGCCGAGACCATGGAAGTGGTCGAATGGGTACTGGGTGGCCAGGTCCAGCAAGACATCGTCATGATGATCAACGAAGTTGGCGGCAAGGCTGTGGGCCTGACGGGCAAGGACGGCGGCCTGATCCAGGCGCAGAAGAAACTGATGGCCAACAAGGACAACCCTGCCGAACCGATCGACATCGGTTTTGTGGGCGACATCACGCTGGTTGAACCTGCGGTGGTGAAGGCCTTGCAGGACGATCAGTTCATCCCCGTGATCTCGCCCATTGGTTATGGCGAAGACGGTACGGCTTACAACATCAACGCCGATGTCGTCGCTGGCAAGATGGCTGAAGTGCTGGGCGCTGAAAAATTGTTGATGCTGACCAACACCCCGGGCGTGCTGGACAAGGCGGGCAAACTGTTGCGCAGCCTGTCCGCGCAAACCATCGACGAGCTGTTTGCAGACGGCACGATTTCGGGCGGCATGCTGCCCAAGATTTCGTCTGCGCTGGACGCCGCCAAGAACGGCGTGAACTCGGTGCACATCGTCGACGGCCGCGTGCCGCACTGCCTGCTGCTTGAAATCCTGACTGACCAGGGCGTCGGCACGATGATCAGCTCGCACTAATGCGGGCACAGCGTTACCTGCTGCGGCCGGCGGTGCGTCTGCGCCGCTCCCGCCGCACAGCCACGGGCGTTTCCGAACGCCTGTGGCTGTTTGATCTGGACAACACGCTCCACGACACCTCGCACGCCATCTTTCCGAAGATTGACCACGGCATGACCATGGCCGTGGCCGAGGCGTTGAACGTCGACATCGATACGGCCAACGACGTACGCAGGCGGTACTGGAAACGCTACGGCGCCACGATGATCGGCATGGTGCGGCATCATGGCGTGGACCCCCACGAATTTCTGCATCGCAGCCACGACTTCGACGTGAAGCCGTTGGTGCGGTCGGAAAAAGCGCTGGCCTACAAGCTGCAGCAGCTGCCGGGCCGCAAGGTGCTGCTGACCAACGCGCCCTTGCAATACGCCCGCGCAGTGCTGTCGCGCCTGGGTATCCTGCGTCAGTTCGATAGCCTGTGGGCCATCGAACACATGCGTTTGCATGGCGAGTTCCGGCCCAAACCTTCACCCGCTCTGTTGCGCTACGTGCTGGCTCGCGAAGGCGTGCCGGCCCACCGCGCGGTACTGGTGGAAGACACCCTTGCCAACCTGCGCGGCGCACGCCAGGCCGGCCTGCGCACCGTCCACGTGTATCACCCGGGCACTCCCTTTTCACGCGGCCGCGCACACCGGCCGGCCTACGTCGACTTACGGGTAAACTCCGTCAGTGATTTGTTGTTACGCCGGCGCCCCTTGCGGGGATAGCGGCGCGCTCCACCCCTTCCCTTCACCGTCAAGCCTGCGCGAGAGCAGTCCCTTCCATGGCGAGCAAACCCGGCGAGCGCAAGACCCAGATTCTGCAGACCCTGGCCGAGATGCTGGAGCAGCCGCATGCGGCCCGCATCACTACGGCCGCGCTTGCCGCGCGCCTTGGGGTCTCGGAAGCCGCGTTGTACCGGCACTTTGCCAGCAAAGCGCAGATGTTCGAAGGGCTGATCGAGTTCATCGAAACCAGTATCTTCACGCTGGTCAATCAAATTGCCACTGCGGAGCCCTACGGCGTGCCGCAAGCGCAAAAAACCGTCGCCATGCTGCTGACCTTTTCGGAACGCAATAAGGGAATGACGCGCGTGCTGACCGGCGATGCGCTGGTCACCGAAGACAACCGGCTGCAAGAACGCATCAATCACATCAATGACCGCATTGAAGCGTCGCTCAAGCAATCGCTGCGCATCGCCGTGACGGACGGCGGCCTGCCGCCCGAAGCCAATGTGGCAGCCCACGCCAGCTTGCTTACGCACTTGGTGCTGGGCCGTTGGCTGCGCTTTGCCCAAAGCGGCTGGCGCGTGGCACCGACATTGCATCTGGATGAACAGCTGCGTCTGGCACTGGGTTGATCCGCATATTTGCGGCATAACACGAACGAATTAACGCCGAAATATCGTGCCAGCCGCCGCAGCCGCTGGCATTATTAGCGTGGTTTCGTGCAACATTCAAACGCTTGCGGCGATCGAGGGCGGACGAGCATAATGCGCCAATCAGCTTTTCCACAAGCTCAAATCCCCGCTGGCTTGACCCACATCAATACGGGTTTTCCTTAATGCCGTCACGATCATCCTGTAGCGTCGACACACCGAAATAATTGAGCCCGAGCTCGCGGGCGGTGTGTCGTCAGTTTGACCTCAACCGGAGATGGATATGACTGCGCAAGCCGCTGTCCCTGATTCACAAGCACCCAAAAAAACTAAAATCCCCATCGGACTCGTTGCCGGCGTCGTGGTGCTGATCGGGGTGCTTATGCTGCCCCTGCCCGCCGACCTGCCGGTCGCGGGCCACCGCATGCTGGCTATCCTGGCGTTCGCCGTGGTGGTCTGGATTACCGAAGCCGTGTCTTACGAAGCCAGCGCGATCATGATCACGACGCTGATGGCTTTCCTGTTGGGCACGGCTCCGACAATCAAAGACCCGCAAGTGCTCTACGGCACCTCGGCCGCCATCAGCATCGCACTGACTGGCTTTGCCAACTCGGCGCTGGCGCTGGTCACCGGCGCCTTGTTTATTGCAGCGGCCATGACCTTCACGGGGCTGGACCGGCGCATCGCGCTGGTCACATTGTCCAAGGTCGGCACCAGCACGCGCCGTATTTTGATCGGTTGTATCGCTGTGACCATCGTGTTGAGCCTGGTTGTGCCCAGCGCGACGGCGCGCAGCGCAGCCGTGGTGCCCATCATGATGGGCGTCATCGCGGCCTTCGGCGTGGACAAGCGCTCGAACATCGCTGCCGGCATCATGATCATCGTGGCGCAAGCCACCAGCATCTGGAACGTAGGCATCCAAACCGCCGCCGCGCAGAACCTGCTGACGGTCGGTTTCATGGAAAAAATGCTGGGCGAACGCGTGGCATGGTCGGACTGGCTGATCGCCGGCGCCCCCTGGTCGCTGATCATGTCGGCTGTGCTGATCGTTGTCGTGCTGAAGATGCTGCCGCCAGAAAGCGACAGCATTGCCGGAGGCAAGGAAGCCGTCGAAAAGTCGCTGCTTGAACTGGGTCCCATGACGGGCGCCCAAAAGCGCCTGATGGCAGTATCAATCATGCTGTTGCTGTTCTGGTCGACCGAAGGCAAGTTGCACAAGTTCGACACCACCTCGACCACCTACTTCGGCCTGGTGCTGCTGATGCTGCCGCGCTTTGGCGTGATGACGTGGAAAGACGTGCAATCGCGTATCCCATGGGGCACGGTGATTGTGTTCGGCGTCGGTATCAGCTTGGGCACTGCCCTGTTGACGACGCAGGCAGGCCAATGGCTGGGCAATCAGGTCGTGGCCCACACCGGACTGGATCATCTTGGACCACTGGCTATCTTCGCCATCCTGGCCGCCTTCCTGATCATCATCCACTTGGGTTTTGCCAGCGCCACCGCACTGACCTCAGCCATGCTGCCCATCCTGATCTCGGTGCTGGCCACGCTGCCAGGCGACTTCAGCCGCCTGGGTATGACGATGCTGCTGGGTTTCGTGGTGAGCTATGGCTTCATCCTGCCCATCAACGCGCCGCAGAACATGGTCTGCCTGGGCACTGAAACCTTCAACGCCAAGCAGTTTGCCAAGGTTGGGATCATTGTCACCATCATCGGCTACCTGCTCATGCTGCTGATGGGCGCGACCTACTGGCGTTGGCTGGGCTGGCTGTAAGGAGAGCGCATCATGAAACTTACGATCGCTCAAGCAAATGAGTACGGACGCCTGGTGCTGATGGCGCAAGGCGTTCCCGAAGACATCGCGCGCGATGTTGCGGAACACCTGGTCGAGTCCGACCGGGTCGGCTACACCAGCCACGGCCTGTCGATTCTGACGAACTACCGGCGCGTGCTGTCCGCAGGCCTGGCGCAAGCCGACGGCCGGCCCGAACTCGTCAACGACCGCGGCGCCATGCTGGCCTACGACGGCCATCACGGCCTGGGCCAGTATGTTGGCAAGGTCGTCATCGAAAAGGCCATCGAGCGCACGCAAGAGCACGGCCAGTGCATCCTGACCCTGCGCCACAGCCATCACCTGGGCCGCATGGGCCACTTCGGCGAAATGGTCGCGGCCAAGGGTTTGATCCTGCTGGCCTTCACCAACGTGATCAACCGCTCGCCCACCGTCGCCCCCTTCGGCGGCGCCGAAGCATGCCTGACCACAAACCCGCTGTGCTTTGCCGGCCCCCTGCCCGGCGGCCGCCCGCCGTTCATCGTGGACATGGCAACCAGCTCAATCGCCGTAAACAAGGCGCGGGTGCTGGCAGCCAAGGGCGAACAAGCACCACCAGGATCGCTGATCGACGCGGACGGCAACCCGACAACGGACCCCAACGCCCTGTTCGCAGATCCTCCTGGCGCCCTGCTGCCCTTTGGCGGTCACAAGGGTTATGCGCTGGGACTCGTGGCTGAACTCCTGGCCGGCGTCTTGTCTGGCGGCGGAACCATCCAACCCGAACACCCCCGCATCGGCGTCGCGACGAACAACATGTTCGCGCTGCTACTGGACCCGCAGGTGGATTTCAATACGGATTGGCGGTCAATGGAGGTTGGCGCTTTCATCGACTACCTGCACGCCTGCAAGCCCCAACCAGGCGTTGAAAGCGTGCAATATCCCGGCGAATACGAAGCCCGCAATCGCGCAGCCAATCCGGACTCGGTGACATTTGATAGCCGAATCTGGGATGGCTTGACGAAGCTGGCGGTAGATTTGGGCGTGCCCGAAGCCTTGCCCAACTAGTCAGATTGCTTCGTCAACAGTAAATCGCGGGCGGCCTAGGATTCCTAAGCCGCCCGTTTCGTTACAGGCAACAAAAACCCGTCACCAGAACCGATGGGCGGTGCGCGCCCGACTCGGCATTCGCGCGCAGAAGTCCAACGCGCGCCGTCCATCGCTTTCCCCCACCCCCACACGGCCGGTGCCAATAGCACCCCGCTCTGCGCAAGCGCGAAGCGCCCACCGCCCCGACGCACTACAGCGCGTAAGCCGATCGCGCGCCGCCCGGGCGGCCGCATCGGCGGGCACCGTAAACCTCGTCAGTAAGAAGCGGCCGAGCAGCGCAACGGCTTAAAACAGCGTGAGCCCCTGGCCGCGGGCGACGTGGCTGCGAGCAACCTCGATGCGCCCGAGGGAATCTGAAGGGAAGGCCGTAGGCCTGGACGAAGATGACGAAGGGGACGTCCGGAGCGAAGGCTCCGGACCGCAATCGTGGGCGCGAGCAGCCACGGCGTCCGCGGTCAGGGGCGTCCTACGAAGAGAAACAACCCTGCCTACGAAGAAAAACAGCCCAGCCTACGAAGAGAAACAAGCAAGCATCAAGTCTTAACCGACCGATGCCGACTAATACTCATCATGATCCCAAACGCAATCCCCATCGTAAACAACGCCGTCCCCCCATAACTCATGAACGGCAAAGGCACCCCGACGACCGGCAAAATCCCCGTCACCATCCCCACGTTCACAAAGACATAGATAAACAGCATCATCGTCAGCGCCCCCGACAGCAACCGCCCGAACTGTGACGCAGCCCGGGATGCGATCGTCAGACCGCGTGCCATCATCAGGCCGTACAACACCAGAATCGCGATGCCGCCATACAGCCCGAACTCCTCGGCATAGACCGCGAAAATAAAGTCGGTGGTGCGCTCGGGAATAAAGTCCAGATGGGTCTGCGTACCCTTCATGTAGCCCTTGCCATACACCCCGCCCGAACCCACCGCAATCATCGACTGGATCGTGTGGAAGCCCTTGCCCAGCGGATCAGAGCTTGGATTCAGCAAGGTGCAGACGCGGTGCTTTTGATAGTCGTGCAGCACCACCCAGTTCACATCGGGTTCGCACAACTGGTCTTCGTAGTAGACCAGCGTACCAATGGCGATGATGCCCGCCAGCATGACAGGCACGAGCAGCTTGAACGACAGGCCCGCAAAATAGATCACGAAGAAACCGGCGCCAAACACCAGCAGCGCCGTGCCCAGGTCGGGCTGCAACACGATCAGGCCAAAGGGCGCCGCCAACATCGCAGCAGCCGCCAGAAAGTCTCGGACTCGCACCGCGCCTTCGTGGCGCTGGAAATACCACGCCAGCATCATCGGCACGCCGATCTTCATCATTTCAGATGGCTGGATGCGCGTCACGCCCAGGTTCAGCCAGCGGGTCGCGCCCTTGCTGGTTTCGCCAAAAAATTCCACGCCCAGCAGCAGCACCACGCCCACCACATAAAACGGCAAGGCCAGCTTCATCAGCCACTTGGGCGGTATCAGCGCCATGATCCACATGGCGAAGAAAGCGATGATGAAATTGCGCGACTGTTCCGCAAAGCGCCAATCGGTACCGCCCACCGCCGAGTGCATCACGGTCAGGCCCAGCGCCGCGAACATCAGCAAGATGGCCAACAACGGCCAATCGAATGCCGTAAACACGCGTAGCAGAATAAGGCCCAGGCGCTTCATTATTGGCGCACCACATCGGAGGTAATGGATTCAACAGACGCCAGGGGGTCGCCGCGGTCTGGCCGCACGATCTTGTCCTGCCGGTCTTTGGCCAGCCAATAGTCGAATACCTTGCGCGCAACAGGCGCGGCCACGCTGGCGCCCCAGCCCGCGTTCTCGACAATCAGCGAGACCGCGATACGGGGGTGTTCCAACGGCGCAAATCCCATGAACAGGGCGTGATCGCGCAGGCGTTCATCAATGGCGCTGGCGCGATAGTGGCCGCCTCGCAGGCTGAACACCTGCGCGGTGCCCGTCTTACCGGCGGCTTGGTAAGGCGCGTTCGCAAACGCACGCCGCGCCGTACCGGCCCGCACCACGTCGGCCATTGCGCTCTTGATCACGTCCACATTGGCCTGCTTGAGCGGAATGCGGTAATCCGGCGCGGATTCGGTAGGCTTGGCCACGCCACTGCGCGGATCGCGCACCGCATGCACCAGGTGCGGCCGGCGGTACAGGCCATTGTTGGCAAGCGTGGATGTGCCCTGCGCCAGTTGCAGCAAAGTAAAGGCGTTATAGCCCTGACCGACCGCAACCGAGATCGTCTCGCCCGCATACCAACGCTGGCGATCCTTATCTTTATAGGCTGAGCGCTTCCAGTCGGTTGACGGCAGCACGCCCCGCTTCTCGCCTTCCAGATCGATACCGGTGATCTGGCCGAACCCGAACTGCTTGGTGAAATCATGCAGCGCGTTCACGCCGATCTCGGGGCCCAGCGAATAAAAGTACGTGTCCGACGACACCACGATGGCCTTGTGCATGTCGGTCATGCCATAGGCCGCGCCGCCCGCGTTGCGGAATTTCTGTCCGCCGAATTCGTAGTAGCCGGGGTCGGAGATGCGATCCGTTGCGCGGCGCTTGCCCAATTCCAGCGCGGCCAGCGCCACAAAAGGCTTGTAGGTCGAACCGATCGGATAGGTGCCATACAACGGCCGGTTGATCAGCGGATGGTCCGGCGATTCGTTCAGCATGCGCCAGTTGTCCACATCGATGCCATCGACAAACAGATTGGGATCGAAAGACGGTTGCGAGACAAAAGCCAGGACTTCACCTGTATCCGGATCAATGGCAACCAGCGCGCCGCGTTGGCCTTCGAAGGCTTCTTCGGCGACTTTCTGCAGGCCCAGATCAATGGACAACATGATGTCCGAGCCGGGCACAGGGTCGATCCGGCGCAGCGTGCGCATCGGCCGGCCGCCTGCGGTGACCTCAACTTCTTCAAGACCGGTGCGGCCGTGCAGCTGTTCTTCCCAGGTCTTTTCGATGCCCTTCTTGCCGATGACATCGGTGCCTCGGTAGTTGCCGAGCTGCCCCGCGCGTTCCAGTTCTTCGTTGTCGCCTTCGGCGATACGGCCGATATAGCCTACGACGTGGGCGGCCGACACGCCTTGCGGATATTCACGGACCCAACGCGCACGCAGTTCCACACCCGGGAACTGAAACGAATGCGCGGCAAACCAGGCGGCTTCCGTTTCGTTCAGGTTATTGCGCAATTGCAGGCTGGCATAGCGGCTGGACTCGGCGGCGCGGCGTTTGAAGCGGCGCTGATCTGCCGGGCTGATGTACACCACCTCGGTCAGACGCTCGAACAGCTCGTTCATGTTGCCAGCGTGGGCAGGCACGACTTCCAGCGTATAGGTGCGATAGTTGCGCGCCAGCACTTCGCCGTTGCGGTCCAGGATCTCGCCACGGCGCGGCGGGATCGGCACAACCGCAATGCGGTTGCGGTCGGCGCGTTCGGACAGGCCTTCGTAGCGGTCAACCTGCAAATACCAGAACCGGCCGATCAGCACACCAAAGCACAGCAGCGCAAAAGCCCCGCCCACCCAGGCGCGCAGGCGAAAGCGCTGCTTTTGTTGCTGACCGGTTTTCTTGAATTCAAACATGAAGCAGCGCCGCCATCAGGCGGAGGAAGAGTCGGCGTCGTCGGCACCGCGCTGCGGCAAGTGCAGAACCCAACCCGCCAGCGGCCACAGGGCGGCGGTGATGGCCACGCTGATGCTCCAGTCCCAACCTGGCCATTTCCCGGCCAGCCATGCGTGGATGATCTGAGTCAGGAAGCGGGCGACGAAGAACACAGGCAGCATGTGCATTGCCTGGCTCCAAAGGTCAAACCGTTGCAGCCGGCGGTGCAGTACCACGGCGCCGTAGGCCACCAGGGTGTATGACAAGGCATGCTCGCCGAGCAGTCCGGCGTCATGCACGTCCATCATCAAGCCGAAGAAGAAGGCCGTGAACAGGCCGACGCGGCGCGGCTCATGCACGCACCAGAAGGCGATGATCAGCAGCAGCACATCGGGCGCGCCCTGCCACAGACGCCAGGGCAGCAACGACACCAGCCATACGAGCAGCACGGTGCCCCAGACAAAGACGCCGTGCGCCGGACCGGACAGCCGGTCGGGATGTACGTTGCTGGGCGTGCCCAGGCGGCGCCTGGGCACGGATTGATTAGTCCGATCCACCGGAATCGACCTCCTGACGGTTGGACTCGGCGCGGGCCACATCCACCTGCAAAACCAGGAAGTGGCGATAGCGTTCGGGGTGGGCCAGCGGTTCACACACGGCACGCGCGAAACCGGAGGCGGTATCGCGTTCGACCGAGGTCACTTTGGCCACGGGCAGGCCGGCGGGAAACAATCCGCCGACGCCGCTGGTAACGATAGTATCCCCTTCCTTGATATCCGCATTGGCCGCAAGGTAACGGACTTCCATCTTGCCGGGCGAATTGCCGCCAAACGCAATCAGGCGCAACCCATTGCGCAACAGCTGGACGGGGATGGATACCTGTTCATCCGTCACCAGCGCGGCCTCGGCCGTCATGGGCGTCACACGGACGATCTGACCGACCACGCCGCCTTCGTCAATGACCGGCATACCGGGCGCGAGACCCGCTTTGCTGCCCTTGTTGAAGACCAGCCGCTGCGTAAACGCGTTGGTCGGTTCATACATGACTTCGACCACCACGGCCGATTGAGCCACGGTATCGGTCACGCCCAACAAGCGGCGCAGTTGCGCGTTTTCAGCTGCCAGTTGCGCCGCGTGCGAAGCCACCTGGGCCAGCTCGATGCGCTGACGCTGCAAAGCTTCGTTTTCGCTACGGATGAGATTGGCTGCGTTGACCCATTCGTTCACTTGCTGAACAAGGTCACGCGGCGCCATGACGGCGCGTTGGAAGGGGTAAAGCGCCACGGACATCGCCCGGCGTGCTGGTTCCAGCATGCGCCATTGCGAATCCATGATGATCAGGGCCAAAGCAAGGACGACCAGAATGACCAGCCGAACCTCCGCAGGTGGGCCGCGCCTGAATAGGGGAGGAGTCCCTTGTCGTTGCATGAATCTCAGCCCGGGCGCCCGCGTCCGAAGCCCCCGCAGCGGCCGGAGCCGTGAGAAAGCGGGGCTCCGGGCTGGCGGGCAGTATTAATCGTTGATGAAGATCGCGCCCAGTTTCTCAAGGTGTTCCAGCGCCTCGCCGCAACCCCGCACGACGCAGGTCAGGGGATCATCGGCTACCACGACGGGCAGACCGGTTTCTTCCTGGAGCAGGCGGTCGAGATCACGCAACAGTGCGCCGCCACCGGTCAGGGCAATGCCCTTGTCGGTAATGTCGGCGCCGAGTTCCGGTGGCGTTTGCTCAAGAGCAATCTTCACGGCGGAAACGATCTGGTTCAGGGGATCGGTCAGCGATTCCAGAATCTCGTTGGACGAGACCGTGAAACTGCGCGGCACGCCTTCGGCCAGATTGCGGCCCTTGACTTCGATCTCGCGCACTTCGGAGCCCGGGAATGCGGACCCGATTTGCTTTTTGATCAATTCAGCCGTGGGTTCGCCGATCAGCATGCCGTAGTTGCGGCGGATATAGTTGACGATTGCCTCGTCGAACTTGTCGCCGCCCACGCGCACGGAGCCCTTGTAGACCATGCCGCCCAGCGAGATGACTGCCACCTCGGTGGTGCCGCCGCCGATATCGACGACCATGGAGCCGCTGGCATCGGACACGGCCAAGCCGGCGCCGATGGCCGCAGCCATAGGTTCTTCAATCAGGAAGACATGGGACGCGCCAGCGCCCAAGGCCGATTCACGGATAGCGCGCCGTTCAACCTGAGTGGAGCCGCAGGGTACGCATACGATAATGCGCGGACTGGGCGCCAGCATGTTGCGGGGGTGCACCATGCGGATGAACTGCTTGAGCATCTGTTCGGTGACCGTGAAGTCGGCGATTACGCCGTCCTTCATGGGCCGGATGGCCTCTATGTTGCCGGGCACTCGGCCAAGCATCTGCTTGGCTTCGTGGCCGACGGCCTGGATGATCTTTTTGCCGTGAGGCCCGCCTTCATGACGGATTGCGACCACGGAAGGTTCATCGAGAACGATGCCCTTGCCACGGACGTAAATCAGCGTATTGGCGGTACCGAGGTCGATCGCCATATCGCTGGAAAAATAACTGCGCAGGAATCCGAACATGGGAGCTCAGCTAAATTCTTTTGGGGAATTGGGTTCATGCCGCGGGGCGTATGGCCCGAAAAAGGTCGGGTCCGCCTGTCATCACGGCGATTAAACCGTGAATCATAACTTATAATTTCACCGGAAATAGCGCATAAATGCAGGCTATTCAAGCTTTGTAACGGGATTGGGGCCTACATACTGCCCAGTTCCGCCCTTTGGCCTTCGCTTATCGATTTTGCAATCCCTATGGCGCTCAATGACACAGATGTGGCCCGCATTGCCCGGCTGGCCAGGATCGAACTGACCCCCGACCAGCGCAATCTTGCGCAGGCCGAGCTTAACGGCATTCTCCACCTGATCGAACGGCTTCAGTCCGTCGACACCCAAGGCGTCGAGCCCCTGGCCCACCCGCTGTCCGCCCACGAGGACATCGTGCTGCGTTTGCGTGAAGACGCCGTGACCGAGGCCAGCTCGGAAGCCCGCCGCCAAGAGCTGCTGGCCAACGCCCCCGACGCCCAGGAAGGTTTGTTCCTGGTCCCTAAAGTGCTGGACTGATCCATGACCAAACCCGCCTTGCATACCCAATTCGAGGGGATCGCCGGCTTGCGCGCGGCCCTCGCCCAACGCCAGATCAGCGCTGTCGATCTCGCGCAAAGCGCGCTGGCTGCGGCTGACGCAGCCAGTGGCCTGAATTGCTTTTTACATATTGACGCTGAATTGACGCTGGCCCAGGCCCGCGCCGCCGATGCCGCACTGGCTTCAGGCTCGGCCGGTCCGTTGGCAGGCATTCCCATTGCCCACAAAGACGCTTTTGTGACGCGGGGCTGGCGCACCACCGCCGGCAGCAAGATGCTGGAAGGTTACGTCAGCCCGTTTGACGCGACTGTCGTCGAACGTTTGGGCGCGGCAGGCGCCGTGTCGATCGGCAAGCTGAACTGCGATGAATTCGCCATGGGTTCCGGCAACGAGAATTCCGCGTACGGCGCCGTGAAGAACCCCTGGGACCACGCGGCTGTGCCGGGTGGCTCGTCGGGCGGCTCCGCCGCGGCCGTGGCCGCACGCCTGGTGGCTGCCGCCACCGGCACCGACACCGGCGGTTCGGTGCGCCAGCCCGCCGCCCTGTGCGGTGTCAGCGGCATCAAACCCACCTACGGCACGGTCTCGCGTTATGGCATGGTGGCCTTTGGCTCCAGCCTGGATCAGGCCGGCCCGCTGGCTGAAAGCAGCCGCGACCTGCTTGAACTGCTGGACGTCATCAGCGGCTTTGATCCGCGTGACGCCACCAGCCTGGAAAAGTGCGACGCCGCTGTGAACGAACCCGGCCGCGTGCGCCGCGATTTCGACGCCGCGCAAAGCCGTTTCGACGCTGCGGGCAGCCAACCCCTGAAGGGGCTGCGCATTGGCGTGCCGGAAGAGTACTTCGGCGCCGGTCTGTCACCGGATGTCGCCGCCGCAGTTGAAGCGGCACTGGCCCAATTCGAAGCGCTGGGCGCCGTGCGCGTGCCGGTATCGCTGCCGCGCACCGAACTGGCCATTCCCGCCTATTACGTCATTGCTCCGGCAGAAGCGTCCAGCAACCTGGCTCGCTACGATGGCGTGCGCTACGGCCACCGCGCCGCGCAGTATGGCAACCTGGACGACATGATCAGCCGCTCGCGCGCTGAAGGTTTCGGCGACGAGGTCAAACGCCGCATCCTGATCGGCACCTACGTGCTGTCTCACGGTTACTACGACGCGTATTACCTGCAAGCGCAACGCCTGCGCCGCCTGATCGCGCAGGACTTCCAGCGCGCCTATGCCGACCAGTGCGACGTGATCATGGGGCCCGTAACGCCTACCGTCGCCAAGAACATCGGCGACAACCGCGACGACCCGACCGCAGACTGGCTGGCCGACGTCTACACGCTGGGCGTCAGCCTGGCGGGCCTGCCTGCCATGTCGATTCCTTGCGGATTCGGCGCCGGCCGCCCGGTCGGGCTGCAAATCATCGGCAACTACTTCGACGAAGGCAAGCTTCTAGCCATCGCCGACCGCTTCCAACAAGTCACCGACTGGCACAAGCAATCGCCAACCTAATGATGCCCCCACGCTCACTCCGTTCGCTGCCCCCCGAGGGGGCTGCCAGCGCCTTGGGGCGGCCCGGCGCCGCTGGCGCGCTCCGCTGCGGCACTATTGATTGGAACTACAGATAATGAACTGGGAAATCGTCATCGGCCTGGAAACGCACACGCAGCTTTCCACCGACTCCAAGATTTTTTCGGGTAGCAGCACCCAATTCGGCGCCGCTCCCAACACCCAAGCCAACGTGGTCGACCTGGCGTTGCCGGGCAGCCTGCCGGTCATGAACCGCGGCGCCGCTGAACGCGCCATCCGCTTCGGCTTGGCCGTGGGCGCGACCATCGCGCCGCGCTCGGTGTTTGCGCGCAAGAACTACTTCTACCCCGACTTGCCCAAGGGTTACCAGATCAGCCAATACGAGCTGCCGGTCGTCGTGGGCGGAACGCTGTCGTTCTTCGTGGGCGAAGAAGAAAAGACCATCAATCTGACGCGCGCCCACCTGGAAGAAGACGCCGGCAAGTCCTTGCACGACGACTTCAACCTGGCCAACGGCGCCCCCGCCAGCGGTATCGACCTGAACCGCGCCGGAACGCCCCTGCTGGAAATCGTGACCGAGCCGGAAATGCGCTCGGCTGCCGAAGCCGTTTCCTACGCACGCGCGCTGCACAGCCTGGTTGTCTGGCTGGGCATCTGCGACGGCAACATGCAGGAAGGCTCGTTCCGTTGCGATGCCAACGTGTCCGTGCGCCCGGTGGGCCAGAAGGAATTCGGCACCCGCACCGAGATCAAGAACGTCAACTCGTTCCGCTTCCTGGAACGCGCCATTGTTTACGAAGCGCGCCGCCAGATCGAACTGATCGAAGACGGCGGCACGGTCGTGCAGGAAACCCGCCTGTACGACTCAGACCGCGACGAAACACGCAGCATGCGCAGCAAGGAAGATGCGCACGATTACCGCTACTTCCCCGACCCCGACCTGCCCGCGCTGGTGATTTCCAGCGCCTGGGTCGACGAAGTCCGCGCCGCCATGCCCGAATTGCCCGCCGCCCAGCGCGCCCGCTTTGAATCGGAATACGGCCTGACCGCGTATGACGCGGCTCAACTCACCGTGAGCCGCGACCTGGCTGCCTATTTTGAAACCGTGGCGCACGCGCTGCCGGCCGGCCAGGCCAAGCTGGCCGCCAACTGGGTCATGGGCGAAGTGGCTGCCGCATTGAACAAGGACGAAAAGGCCATTGCCGATTCGCCCGTGCAAGCGCCAGCCTTGGCCGCCCTGATCACCCGCATCATCGACGGCACCATCTCCAACAAGATGGCCCGTGAAGTCTTCGGCGCCATGTGGGCCGGTGAAAACGGCGGTGAGCCTGACGCCATCATCGATGCGCGCGGTTTGAAGCAAATCAGCGACACGGGCGCCATCGGCGCCATGATCGACGAAGTGCTGGCAGCCAACCCCGCCATCGTGGAAGAGTACCGGGCCGGCAAGCAAAAGGCGTTTAACTCGCTCGTCGGCCAGATCATGAAGGCAGGCCGCGGCAAGGCCAACCCGCAACAAGTGAACGACCTGCTCAAGCAAAAGCTCGACAGCTGATAGCCCCCTCGGGAATCAGACTGATAAAAGGCCGCGGCGCATTGCCGCGGCCTTTTATTTTGCGAAGAATGGGGATGCCAATACTTGCTTGGAGCCCCGCATGTCTGACTACATCGAAGTACCCCAAGAGGCCGTAGCAGATCGCCTCGAAAAACTGATTCTTGCCGCACAGAACGGCGCGCGAATTGTCATCAAGAAAGATGGCAAAGCCAGGGCATACATCCGCCCCGCAAATCCCGCAATGACTGCGGACGCGTATGACGCGCTCCTGGCACTCAAACACTTTCCCCGGGGCCCAGGTGTGTCCGATGAACAGATGCGCGCCTGGAAAGAGGAGGATCAGCGGTGAACACGGTACTGGACGCGTCTGTCGCTTTGGCTTGGCTTACCCACCGTAGCGATGCTTCGGAAGTCATGCTGGCACGCCATCTGTTCGAAGAAATCGAGCACTTCCATATGGTCGTCCCTCAACATTGGCGGGTTGAGGTGGCCAACGGCATGTTGCGCCTGCTGCGTGCGCAGCATGTGTCGCCCGCCAAAGCCACGTTGTTCGCGTACCAGTTGGACGCGCTTCCCATCCACATAGACAGGCCTCAGATACCCCATCAGTGGGGGCATATTCAGCAGATTGCACTGACTCACGCGCTAACGGCGTACGACGCAACGTATGTCGAATTGGCAGCCCGTTCAGGCAGCTGTCTTGCCACGTTTGATCGCAAATTGGCCGACGCGGCAAGAGCGTTCGGCGTACCGGTATTCGGGCAAGTACATGGCATCGCTGAAGCCATAGCCGTCTACGGTTAAATGGGCGTCACAACGCTCTGCCCATTCAACCGTTGGTTTCCTTGCTACCGCTACCGCGTTACTTCACCCCGTACTTCGTCCGGTACGCCTGCACCGCATCGCGGTTTTCGGCGAACGACGAGTCGTCTTGCAGCAGAGCCATGATGTCCGACAGCGAAGCAATTGCCACCACTGGAATGCCATAGGTCTTGGCTACGTCTTGCACGGCGGAATGCGCCGACAGCGCATCGTCCGGACCCGCACGTTCCATGCGGTCCATGGCGATCAGCACGGCGGCCGGCTCGGCCCCTGCATTGCGGATGATTTCCACCGATTCACGCACGGACGTGCCCGCCGTGATCACATCGTCAATGATGACAACCTTGCCCTTGAGCGGCGCGCCGACCAGGGTTCCACCTTCGCCGTGGTCCTTGGCTTCCTTGCGGTTGTATGCAAACGGCACATCGCTCTGGCCTTGCGTGGCCGGATGACCGGCCAGTGCCACGGCCGTTGCCGTCGCCAGCGGGATGCCCTTGTACGCCGGGCCAAACAGCATGTCGAATTCCACGCCGGAATCCAGCAGCGCCTGCGCATAGAACTGCGCCAGTTTGCCCACCGAACCGCCGCTGTTGAACAAGCCGGCGTTAAAGAAATAGGGGCTGATCCGGCCCGATTTGACCTTGAAGCTGCCAAAGCGCAGCACGCCTTCAGTCAGGGCAAAGCGGACAAATTCAAGGGAAGTGGCAGAGGAATTGGCGGCGGGCATTCGAGGGGGTCCGGTAGATGGCAAACCGCTCCATTTTATCCGTTGTCAGGGCTATTCTCGAACCGCCGCGCCGAGTCGGTTAAATTCCTGGCAATGTTCCGGCCCCACCGGCCGCTTTTCAGGAGTTTCGCTTTGCTGCGCATCACGTCGATCAATCTCAACGGCATCCGGTCCGCCTTTCGCAAGGGCCTGCAACCCTGGATGGAAAAACACGCCGCGGACGTACTTTGCCTTCAGGAAATCAAAATTGCTGATGGCGACCTGACCGACGACTTGCGCCATCCGCCAGGCTATACCGGACACTTCCACCATGCGGTCAAGAAGGGATACAGCGGCGTGGGCATCTACCTGCGTGACGCTGCGGAACGCGTGAACATCGGTCTGGACTGCGAAGAATTCGACCCTGAAGGCCGCATCATCCGCGCCGACTGGAAGAACCTGTCGGTTGTCAGCGCCTACCTGCCTTCCGGCTCCAGCGGCGAGGAGCGCCAGCAAGCCAAATATCGTTTCCTGGACCGCTTTGGCCCTTGGATCGATGCGCTGATGCATGAGCACAAAACGACCGGCCGCGAATTCATCATCTGCGGCGATTGGAACATCGCGCACAAAGAGATCGACCTGAAGAACTGGAAGGGCAACCTGAAAAATTCAGGCTTTCTGCCTGAAGAACGGGCGTGGCTGACAGACGTGTTCGACAAGCGCGGATTCGTGGACGTGTTCCGCACCATCGACGACCGGCCGGATCAGTACACCTGGTGGAGCAACCGCGGCCAGGCCTGGGCCAAGAACGTCGGGTGGCGGATCGACTACCAGATCGCTACCCCTGGCATTGCAGCGCGGGCACGCAACGTCGCCATCTACAAAGACGAACGCTTTTCTGACCATGCACCGCTGACGATCGATTACGACGCCACGCTCTGATCGGTAGCGCAGGCAACTGGGCCCGTTGCCTCCACAGCCTGCGCCGCCTCGGGCAGCGAGTTCGCTGCCTGCTGCCGCAGCCAGGCCAAAAATGCTGCTGCTCGCGGGTCGTCCCTGCAAGGCCGGGGCGACAGCAGAAAGTACGCCGAACCATCCCGGACAAAACCGCATGGCGCCGCCAGCCTGCGGTCGCGCAGCGCGTCTTGCACCATCAGCGCAGAGCCAATGGCAACCCCCAAGCCTGCCACCGCAGCCTGCAAGCTCAGATAGAAATGTTCGTAAGCGGGCCCCGTCTGGCGCGGCGCTTTCCGGCCCGACGCCTGCGCCCACTGCTGCCATGCCCTTGGCCGGGTCGCGCTGCCAAGCGCTGGCGCGTCAAACCAATCACCCGCATCTGCGCCCCCTGGCATTCCGGGGCGGCACACCGGGCCCGTCCATTCGTCGCAAACGCGCTCGGCATGCAATGCAGGGTCCCACTCGAAATCATTGCGGCGCAACGCCACGTCTACACCCTGCGCCGCAAAAGCCACCGGTCCGCCAGCCGCGTACAGATGCACCTGAATCCCGGGGTGCGTCCGCTGAAAGTCGGGCAAACGGGGAATCAGCCACATCATGGCGATGGTGGGTTCGCAGGACAGCACTAGCGGCGCGTCCGTTGCTGGCCGCCGCAGTTGCGCCAGGCCGGTATGCAGTTGTTCAAACATGGCCCGCGTCACATCCAACAACTGATGACCCGCATCGGTCAGATAAACAGCCCGATTGCGGCGGTCGAAAAGCGTCAACCCCAGCGCTTGCTCCAGCAGCTTTATTTGCCGGCTCACGGCGCCGTGCGTGACGTGCAACTCTTGGGCGGCTTTGCCAAAAGCCTGATGCCGGGCAGCCGCATCGAAAACACGCAAGGTATTGAGCGGGGGCAGTTTCATGGGAATAGGTGATTTTTCCTGACGGATATCAGGCATTAAAAATCGTTTTTCACCCAGACGCCAGCGCCACACAATGGGCGCCCCTTCTTTGACCGCCGCTCAACCATGACCGAACTGATTGCCGTCGCCCTGATTACCGTTCTTGCCGTCATCAGCCCAGGCCCCGACTTTGCAATGGTGACGCGTTACAGCTATCTCTTTGGCCGGCGCATAGGCTTGGTTTGCGCGCTGGGCATCGCGCTGGGTGTGCAGGTACATGTTTTCTACACAATGTTTGGAGTGAGTCTTCTGGCCCACTATGCGCAACCGGTACTGCAAGGCATCAAACTGGCAGGCGCCTGCTATTTGATCTACATGGGTTGGAAGACATTTTTCAACCGCACGCCTGTCAGCCGCGATCTGTCGGCGCGCCCTGCGATCTCCGCCTGGCAAGCGCTCTACGGCGGCTTTCTGACCAACGCGCTCAACCCCAAGACCACGCTCTTTGTGGTCAGCACCTACACGCAGGTGGTGTCGCCCGGCACTCCGTTGGCCCAGCAATTCGGCTATGGGATGTTCATGTCGTTCGCGCACTGGTTGTGGTTCAGCGTCGTGGCGTGGTCCGTGTCGTCGCCGGTGCTGCGCCGTGCATTGCTTGATCATCAACAGGCGGTTGACCGGGGCGTCGGCGCAATATTGATGGCGCTTGGCGCGGCGCTGGCGGTTGCGCAGGTCTGAGGCGAGGCAACCGCAGCTGAGAATTGTCAAATATTATTTAGGGACATATAGAAAGATGGCCTGCCCTCCACGGGCTGTGATAGTTGCACTAAACCCCTTATTCCCCAGGGAGATATAGAGATTTCAGCAGCTCTGAATTCGCGCCATAAATTGGGGACGCATTAATTTTCTCAAGGAAATCAACCGCATGCACTTTCACAGCTGAAACACACGTCTGCTGGGCTCCCCTCACGCACCTATGCGTCCCTTATATTTGCCTCAAAAAAGTGCTTTTATATCAAGGCGCTGGAGCACTTTTCGGCTTTGCGCAGAGCAACACAAGCCCCTACAATTCCGCACCATGCCGGTGCAGTTGCGCACCACAATAATTATTTCGCGCCCCATATCGGCGCATTCCGCACCTATTTGAAGCACCCCCGAGGAGATGATGTTGAAAGTGCAGAGTCTGGACGACTTCCTGCGTAGCGTCGCCGCGCGCGACCCGCAGCAGCCTGAATTCATGCAAGCCGTCCAGGAGGTGATGCTGAGTCTGTGGCCTTTCATTGAAAAGCACCCCCACTACGCCGAGCACGCCCTGCTTGAGCGCCTGGTGGAACCCGAACGCGTGATTCAATTTCGCGTGTGCTGGACCAATGACCAGGGTCAAGCCCAAGTCAACCGCGCTTTCCGCATTCAGCACAGCTCGGCCATCGGCCCGTTCAAGGGCGGCATGCGCTTTCACCCCTCGGTGAACCTGTCCATCCTGAAATTCCTGGCGTTTGAACAGACACTGAAGAATTCGCTGACGACGCTGCCCATGGGCGGCGGCAAGGGCGGCTCGGACTTCGATCCCAAGGGCAAGTCCGACGCCGAAGTGATGCGTTTCTGCCAAGCCTTGATGATCGAGCTGTACCGCCATCTGGGTCCGGACACCGACGTGCCCGCCGGTGATATCGGCGTTGGCGCGCGCGAAGTCGGCTTCATGGCCGGCATGATGAAAAAACTGTCCAACTCGACTGCCAGCGTTTTTACCGGCAAAGGCCTGACTTTCGGCGGCAGCTTGATCCGCCCCGAAGCCACCGGCTACGGCACGGTCTATTTCGCCGAAGAAATGCTCAAGCGCGTGGGTAAGTCGTTCGACGGTCTGCGCGTGTCGGTTTCGGGTTCCGGCAACGTGGCGCAATACGCCATTGAAAAAGCCATGTCGCTGGGCGCCAAGGTTGTCACCATCTCGGACTCGAACGGCACCGTCGTGGACGAAGCCGGCTTCACGCACGAGAAGCTGGTTGCCCTGATGCACATCAAGAATGACCTGCGCGGCCGCCTGGATACCTACGCCAAGCAATTCGGTCTGACCTACGAAGCTGGCAAGCGCCCGTGGCACGTGCCGGTAGACGTGGCCCTGCCCTGCGCGACCCAGAACGAGCTCGAACTGGCCGATGCGCAGACGCTGATCAAGAACGGCGTTCTGTGCGTCGCCGAAGGCGCCAACATGCCCGCCACGCTGGACGCCGCCAAGGCCTTCATCGCCGCGCGCGTGCTGTACGCCCCGGGCAAAGCCACCAACGCTGGCGGCGTGGCCGTTTCGGGCCTGGAAATGGCTCAAAACTCGGCCCGTCTGGCCTGGACCCGCGAAGAAGTCGATGCCCGCCTGCATGCCATCATGCGCGACATCCACGAAAACTGCGTCCGCCACGGCCACAGCGATCGTGAATACGTCAACTACCTGGACGGCGCCAACATCGCCGGTTTCGTGAAGGTAGCCGACGCCATGCGCCAGCAAGGGCTGTACTGATCTTCCGACACAAGCACTGAGGTACGGGTGCAGCAAAAAGGGGCGGCCAAAATGCTTGGACGCCCCTTTTTTTTGGAATTGCCGATCGCAGGATCAGTGTTTCATGGCGCCATGGTCGTGGCTCATGCCGGGGTTATGCGAGGCCGGCTTGACCTTGAACTGCACGGCCACTTCTCCCGCCTTTTCAAATTTCAGCGTGGCGGGGATCGTGGCGCCGTCCGTGAACGGCGCGCGCAGCTTGATAAACATGACGTGGTAACCGCCCGGACTGAGCTTGACCTCGGTATCGGCGGGCAAAGCGATGCCGCCTTCAACCTGGCGCATCTTCGATACGCCGTTCTCGGTTTGCACCGTGTGCAGCTCAACGCGCTCGGCGGCGTCCGACGACACCGACAGCAGGCGGTCTTCGGTCTTGGCGTCGTTGTCGATATCCATATATCCCGCGCCATTGGCCTGGCCCGGCGCGGACGCGCGCACCCAGAGATCGTCGACCTCGATCTGGCCAACCTTGTAGTCCTTCGCCCAAGCCGAACCGGCCGTACACAGGCCCAGGGCGGCAATGACTGCGAACTTGCGGATGTTCATGGGGTGTCCTCCTAGTGAGTTAACGCCGCCGGACCAAGCTGCGGGCGGCCGACAGAACCGAATCGGTCAAGGCTTCCATCGCCTCGGAGTTTACCCGCCAATGCTGCCAATACAGCGGCACGTCCTCCCAGGCCCGCCCCCGAAGCAGCATCAGCTGACCTGCATCAAGGTGCTCCTGGACCAGCGGCAACGGGTTCATGGTCCAGCCCAGTCCGCCCAAGGTGGCCTGAACGAAAGCGCGCGTGGACGGCACCCACCACACGGGCGGCTGCCAAGGCGCCGGATCTGCGATTTTGTGGGCAAAGCGCGCTTGCAGGGCGTCCTTGCGGTTAAACACCAGCACCGGCGCCTGCGCCAGCGTCTGCGCGTTCACGCCCTGCGAGAAATAGCGCTTGTGAAACTCGGGCGTGCACGTTGCCACATAGCGCATGCTGCCCAAGGCATGGATGCGGCAGCCTTGCACGGGCTCGGCCAGGGTCGTGACGGCGCCCAATACCGATCCATTGCGTAGCAAAGCCACCGTGTGATCCTGGTCTTCGGACAGCATATCCAGCGTGGCCCGGCTGCGCGCCGAGAACTGCAAGGCAGCGCCGACGAACCATGTTTCCAGGCTGTCGTGGTTGACCGCAATGGGGATGCTGGCATGCGGCACATCGTCATCCGACATCCCCAGCCGGTTCAGCGCGTCGTGTTCCAGCAGCGCGGTCTGTTCGGCCAACTGCACCAGCACCTGGCCGTCCGATGTTGCGGCGGCCGGCACCGTACGCTGAACCAGCAGGCGGCCCATACGGTCTTCCAGCGCTTTGATCCGTTGCGACACCGCAGACGGCGTGACGCTCAACGACAGCGCGGCCCGTTCGAAGCTGCCTTCACGCACGACGGCGGCCAGCGCGCGCAGGTTGCCATGATCGAGTTTCATAGATTAGTTTTACTTAATATAGTGAAGGAAAATTAGCTGTATTTCATATTAGATGCAAGGGACAATGTGTCATTGTCGGATTGCGCAATGCCTCCGGATCATCATCAAAGCGCCGCCACAGGCGCTGCAGTTACAGGTATTTGCATCATGTTCGCCACCTTGTCATCCCCCCTCTTCCTTACCGCCTGGGCCAGCGGAACCGCCACCGGGCTGGGCCTGTTTGCCGTCGTGGGCGCGCAAAGCGCGTTCATCCTGCGCCAGGGCCTGATGCGCGCGCATCTGCTCAGTGTGGTTGCCATCTGCGCGCTGATCGACGCCGTTTTTATCTTTGCCAGCGTGTCCGGCTTGCAGGCGCTGACGTCATGGTTCCCGTGGTTGACGACCGCCGTGCTGTGGTTCGGCGTCGTCTTCCTGTCCTGGTATGCCATGCAATCGGCCCGCCGCGCCTGGACCGCCAAAGGCGGGATGGCCGCTGCGCGTGACGTTGTGCCGTCCCGCCGCGCCGCGATGCTGGGCGCGCTGGGCTTCTCGTTGCTGAACCCGCACTTCTGGCTGGATATGGTGGTGGTGGGGTCGCTGGCGCACGGCTTTGACGACGCGCGCATGGCGTTCGCTGCCGGCGCTTTCACCGCCAGTCTGCTTTGGCTGGCCGTGCTGGGCATCGGGTCGCGCCTGTTCGCGCGTTTCTTCGCCAACGCCTCGGCCTGGCGCATCCTGGACGGTGTCATCGCCGTCATCATGGCCAGCTTGGCGGTCAGCCTCGCAATCAAGGGCATCTAAGAGGCGGCGCACGCCGCCGCCATCACTTTTATAATCGTCGCGTTGCCACTCTTTCGTCGGGCGCACGGCCGGCCCGCCAGACGATTATGCGCGGTTCATCTTCCTCTAAAGACGTGCGCCTGCCGCCCTTGGCCGCCATCCAGGCCTTTGAAGCGGCTGCGCGGCTGGGCTCCTTCGAACGCGCCAGCGAAGAACTCTTCGTGACCGCCAGTGCCATCGGCAAGCGCATTGCCGCGCTGGAAGCGCTGCTGGACGTATCGCTATTCATCCGCAGCAGCCGCGGCGCCACTCTGAGCGCCGCGGGCCGTGAATACCTGGACCAAGTCCGCACGGCGCTCGACTTGCTGTCAGACGCGTCGCTGCACAAGCGGGGGCAACCCAAACCCGCGCCGTTGCGCGTGGTCTCCACCCCCACCTTCGCCCGCCAGGTGCTGATCCCCTATTTGCCCAGTTTCACTGCCGCGCATCCCGATGTTGAGCTGGAAATCATGTTGTCCATTCCGTACCTGGACATCATGCCGCCCAACGCAGATGTGTGGGTACGTTTCGGCAGCGGAAAGTATCCTGGGCTGCACGCGCGCCAGCTGACGTTTGACCCGGTATTTGCGGTGTGCTCGCCGCAATACCTGGCTGCGCACGGCCCCGTCCGGCGCGCCGAGGACCTGGCCCATGCGCACCTGCTGCGCTGCCCGATGGAACCGTGGCGTCCCTGGTTGGCCGCGGCGGGGCTGGACTGGCCTGAGCCCTCGCGCGGCGTGTGGCTGGTTGACCTGGGCATGATGCTGGCGGCCGCGCGCGCAGGCCAGGGGGTCGCGTTGACCCGGCGCACACTAGCGGCAGAATGGCTAGACGAAGGCAAGCTGGTGCGCTTGCTGGACATCGACATTCCCGGTGAATCGCAGTACCACCTGTGCACCGAAATCTCGCGCCCGCCGGGCGGCGCAGCACAAGCGTTTTCCCTATGGCTGGAAGACGTCTGCAAACAAGCATCTCAATGGCCATGCGGCCTGCCAGCCGGTCAGGAATAAATTTCCAGTAAGGGGCGGAGTGAAATTCCGCCCGATGCCGCTTGGCGCTGGCTAGGATGCGGCAAACGAGACTGTCTGCCCAGTGCGCATGCGCGACCCCGCTCCCCGCCCCGCCCGCTTCAAACCATGCTGCATTGCAGCGTCTGTCGCGACGCCGGTACGCATGTACTAGGTATTTACGCGGAAAACCCCCGCCGGGTCAGATTCGCGTAAGCGATTAAGCAGACAGTCACAACACGCAACACAGGAGAGCGCCGCAACACGTCTTATCCCCCTGCCGCTTGGCGCCGGCACACGGTTTTCCACGCAGTTCTACTAATTACAACGGAGACATCCATGGATTTTCGTTTGAAGCTGCTAGCAGGAACCCTTGCATTTGCCGCATCGGCCGCGTCTTACGCTGCTGACCCTATCAAGATCGGCGTGGCCGGCCCCTACACCGGCGGCTCGTCCTCCATGGGCGTGAGCATGCGCGATGGCGTGCGCCTTGCTATCGAGGAAATCAACAAGAGCGGCGGCGTCCTCGGACGTCAACTGGTCGCCGTGGAACGTGACGACGAAGCCAAGAACGAGCGCGGTGTTCAGATCGCCCAAGAGCTGATCAACAAGGAACAAGTCGCCGCCACCGTCGGCTACATCAACACCGGCGTGGCGCTGGCATCGCAGCGCTTCTACCAAGACGCCAAAATTCCCGTTTTCAACAACGTCGCCACAGGTAGCGTGATCACGCACCAGTTCAAGGCCCCTGAATACCCAGACAACTACGTGTTCCGCAATGCGGCGCATGACAGCATCCAGGCCCCGATGATCGTCGAAGAAGCGGTGACCCGCCGCGGCTTCAAGAAGGTGGCGATTCTGGCCGACTCCACCAACTACGGCCAGCTGGGCCGCGAAGATTTGGAAAAGGCGCTGGACGCCAAGGGCATCAAGCCCGTGGCCGTTGAAAAATTCAACATCAAAGACGTCGACATGACGGCCCAATTGTTGAAGGCCAAGGCAGCTGGCGCAGAAGCCGTGCTGACCTACGGCATCGGCCCCGAACTGGCGCAAATTGCCAATGGCATGACCAAGCTGGGCTGGAAGGTGCCGATCATCGGCAGCTGGACCTTGTCGATGGCCAACTACATCGATAACTCCGGCGCCAACGGCGAAGGCGCGCGCATGCCGCAGACCTTCATCCAGGACCCGGACACCCCCAAGCGCAAGGCGTTCATCGACGCCTATCTGGCCAAGTTCAAGCCCAAGAACAATCGCATCGACTCGCCCGTGTCGGCTGCGCAGGGTTACGACTCGATCTTCTTGCTGGCTGCGGCCATCAAGCAGGCCAATTCCACCGACGGCCCCAAGGTGCGCGAAGCGCTGGAAAACCTGCAAACGCCGGTTGAAGGCGTCGTCATGACCTACAACAAGCCGTTCTCGGCCACCAACCACGACGCGATCACGGCCAAGGAAGTGGTCATCGGCGAGGTCAAGGGCGGCAAGGTCGTCAAGGCCAACTAAGTTCCAAAGAGCAGGAAGGCGGCGGCTGCCCGGCCGCCGCCGCACGCGCCCCGCATATAGGGCGCGGGGCATGCAGCCGCCTGAAAACCGCGTTCTGCCCAAGGGGGTTGGGACGGAACACAGCGCTACGCGAAAAACACCATGATTCTTCTACAGCTCATCTATAGCGGTATCGCGCTAGGCATGATCTATGCCGTCATTGCGTTCGGATACCAGCTCACATTTGCCACATCGGGCACGCTGAACTTCGGTCAGGGCGAAGCCCTGATGCTGGGCGCGCTTGTCGGACTCACGCTGGTCGGCCTGGGCGTGAATTACTGGGTCATGATTCCCATCGTCTGCATCTTCGGCTTTGCGCAAGGCGCGCTGGTCGAGCGCGTTGGCGTGCGGCCGGCCATCAAGACGCGGTCGGAATTCGGCTGGATCATGGCCACCATCGCCTTGGGGATCATCTTCAAGAACGTAGCCGAAAACATCTGGGGCCGCGACGACCTGCGCTTTCCCTCGCCACTGCCCGAAGCACCGATTCAGGTGATGGGCGCCAACGTCTTGCCCATGGAGCTGCTGGTGGTTTTCGGCGCGTTGGGCATGATGATTCTGGTGGAAATATTCAACCGAAAATCCATCTACGGCAAAGCCTTCGTCGCTACGTCGAACGACCGCGATGCGGCCGGCCTGATGGGTATCAACACAGGCATGGTCATCACGTTTTCGTATGCGCTGTCGTCGCTCACCGCCGCATTTGCCGGCGTGCTGGTGGCGCCCTTGACGCTTACCGGCGCCACGATGGGCGCGGTGCTGGGCTTGAAGGCATTCGCTGTCGCGATCATTGGCGGCTTGTCCAGCGGGATGGGCGTTGTGGTGGGCGGGCTGATCCTGGGGATCGCCGAAACGACCACCGGGTTCTATCTTTCAACGGGATACAAAGACGTGCCGGGATTGGTGTTGCTGTTGCTCGTTCTGACCTTCAAACCCGCCGGTCTTTTCGGCAAGACCGCCATCAAGAAGGTGTAAACGATGAAACCCTTGCACCTCTTGCTATCCGTCGTAGCGGTTGCCTGCCTGGCCGCCGTGCCGCTGGGCGTGACCAATACGTATTACCTGCACCTGATCGAAACGATCATGATCTATTCGATCCTGCTGTTCGGGCTCGATATTGTGGTGGGCTACACAGGCCAGGTGTCGCTGGGGCATGCCGGCCTGTTCGGCATTGGCTCGTATGTGGCCGGCGTGCTGTTCTTTCATTTGCAGATGCCCATCTGGGTGATCCTTCCCGCCGCCATCCTGATCGCGGCCGCCTTTGGCGCAGTGCTGGCGTTACCGGCGCTACGGGTAACGGGCCCCTATCTGGCCATGGTGACGCTGGCATTCGGCACCATCATCCAGATTCTGATCAACGAAATGACCTTCATGACCGAAGGGCCCTTGGGCATCAAGATTCCCAAGCCGTCCATCGGGGGCCACATACTGACCAAGAGCGAATACTTCTGGCTGGTCGGCGCGCTGCTGGTGATCTCGTTGATCGTCGTGCACCGCATCATGAAGTCGCACCTGGGCCGCTCGTTCGAAGCGCTGCGCGACAGCCCCATTGCGTCCGATTGCATGGGCGTGTCGGTCTACCGGCACAAGGTGATTGCCTTCGTGATCAGTGCAGGCTTTGCCGGCTTGGCAGGCGCGCTGTATTCGTATTCGGAACAGTACATCTCGCCCAACACCTACAACTTTGAACTGACCATTCTGTTCTTGCTCGCCATCATCATGGGCGGACGCAAGAGCCGCACCGGCGCGTTGCTGGGCGCATCCATCATTGTGCTGCTGCCCAAGATGCTGGATGACATCAGCACGTTCCGGTTGATCGCGCTGGGCGTGGCTGTCCTGGTCACGGTGGGAAGCATCATCGCCATCTCCAAAGGCCGCGCAGAGCCTCGCCGCGTCGTGGTGCCGGTTGTGGGAACCATCTTGCTGGCGATCTTCTCGTATTGGCTGGACGCTGTGACCGATTGGCGCCTGACGATCTTCGGCGCCATGATTCTGTTCGTGGTGTATTACCTGCCCGATGGCATCGTGGGCTTTGTCCGCAATCTTTTCTTCTCCACCCGGCGCGCGGCGCTGGCGGTCAAGAAAGACCTGGTGAAAGAGCAGGAAGCGGTAGCCCCCGAAGCCGTGGCTGGCAAGGGCGAAACGCTGCTGTCGGCCAAGAGCGTGCTGATGCAGTTTGGCGGTCTGAAAGCACTGAACGAAGTGGATCTGACCATCAAGCGCGGCACCATCCACGGCCTGATCGGACCCAACGGGTCCGGCAAGAGCACGATGATGAACGTGCTGACGGGCATTTACGTGCCCACAGCGGGTTCAGTGGACTTCTCTGGCAAGTCGCTGGTTGGCTTGGCGCCTGCCGACATCGCCGCCAGCGGCATTGCGCGCACCTTCCAGAACGTGCAGCTTTTTGGCGAAATGACCGCGCTGGAAAACGTGCTGGTGGGCCTGCACCACACCTTCACCACGGGCCTGGCCGGCATTGCGCTGCGCACCCCCAAGTGGAAGGGTGAAGAGCAAGGCGCACGTGCGCGCGCCATGGCGTTGTTGGAGTTCGTTGGCCTGGAGTCTCTGGCCAGCGAAGAAGCCCGCAACCTGCCCTATGGCAAACAGCGCTTGCTGGAAATAGCTCGCGCGCTGGCGCTGGACCCGCAACTGCTCCTGCTGGATGAACCCGCAGCCGGCTTGACCGCGCCTGACATCGTCGAGCTGCTGGCCATCATCCGCAAGGTACGCGACCACGGCATCACGCTGATTCTCATCGAACACCATATGGATGTGGTCATGGGCGTGTGCGACACCGTATCGGTGCTGGACTTTGGCCAGAAGATCGCCGAAGGGCTGCCCAACGAAGTGCAAAGTGACGCCCGCGTGATCGAGGCGTATCTGGGCGGCGCGCCCGCCTGATGCCACAAGGACAACAAGATGCTATCGATCAAGAATCTGGAAGCCGGTTATGGCAAGGTCAAGGTGCTTCACGGCATCAGCATGGAAGTGCCCAAGGCCAAGGTCGTAACGCTGATCGGCTCCAACGGCGCCGGCAAGACCACAACGATGCGTGCGCTGTCCGGCATGATCCGCCCCACCGCGGGCGAGGTCACGTTAAGCGGCAAACGCATCGACGGCCTGGAATCCCACCGCATCGCGCGCTTGGGGCTGGCGCATTCGCCTGAAGGCCGCAGGGTTTTTCCCACGCTGTCAGTGACCGACAATCTGCTGTTGGGCGCGTTTCCGCGTCTGACAGGCAGCCGGCCCAAAGGCGATGTGCAGGCTGACCTGGGCCGCGCCATGGATCTGTTCCCGCGCCTGAAGGAACGCCGCGAGCAATTGGCGGGGACCTTATCGGGCGGCGAGCAACAGATGCTGGCCATGGCGCGGGCGGTGATGTTGAATCCGGAATTGGTGCTGCTGGATGAGCCGTCGATGGGCTTGGCGCCGATTCTGGTGGAAGAGGTTTTCCGGATCATCGCCCGCCTGAAGGACGAAGGGGTAACGATGCTGCTGGTGGAGCAGTTTGCCGCAGCCGCGTTGAATGTGGCTGACTACGGATATGTGTTGGAGAACGGCAAGATATCCGTCCATGGCAGCGCAGAGAAGTTAAAGCATGACCCGGCTGTCGTAGCGGCATATCTGGGCGGAGGCCACTAAGGAAGAAGTTGGCGTGATGCAAAAAGACGCTGCCAGCTGGCCGCAACGGCCAGCTGGCAGCGATCAACGATCAACGATCAACGATCAGACAATCGTCAACGTCACGTCAATGTTGCCGCGCGTGGCGTTCGAATACGGGCACACGATGTGCGCCGCGGCCACCAGCTTCTCGGCCAGCTCACGCTCCATGCCCGGCAACGAGATCTTCAGTTCGACTTCAATGCCGAAGCCGGTGGGAATGGGGCCGATGCCCACATTGCCGTTAACCGAAACGTCTGCAGGAATCGCAATCTTGTCGCGGCCGCCGACGAACTTCATTGCGCCCAGGAAGCACGCCGAATAGCCAACGGCAAACAATTGCTCGGGGTTCGTGCCGGCAGCGCCTGCGCCGCCCAGTTCACGAGGAGTGGTCAACTTGACGTCCAGGTTACCGTCGTCGCTCACGCCACGGCCTTCACGGCCTCCGGTGGCGGTTGCACTGGCGCGGTACAAGACTTTTTCGATCGACATGGTGTGTTTCCTTTCAAGATAGATGGTGAACTGCCATACCGGGCGGGACCTCCCGCCACGGCGTACTGCTGACTTTCAGGTACTGACGCTTCTGTACTGAACCTTAAAACTGCTCTGCTTGACTTTTAAATAGCACACGACTATATCGTGCACTATTTATATGGCCGGACGATGACTGCGGTCATCCTTCCATTCAAAGACTATCGACCAGCTTTTCCCTGAGCGCGTGCAAGGTCTTCATCACACCCTGTGCCTCGTCCAGCGTGCACTGGGCAGCGGCCGCAATCGCGTGGGGCACGGCTTCGGCCTTCTCACGCAGGTCGCGGCCTTGCCTGGTCAGGCCTACGATCACCTGCCGCTCGTCGTCTACCGCCCGCTTGCGGGTCACCAGGCCGGCAGCTTCCAGACGCTTTAGCAGCGGCGTGAGCGTCGCGGAATCCAGGAACAGGCGGTCGCCGATATCCGTCACCGTCAGGTCTTCGCTTTCCCAGAGCACCAGCATCACCAGATACTGGGGATAGGTCAGGTCCAGCCCGCGCAACAGCTTGCGGTACACCTTGTTCATCGCCAGCGAGGTCGAATACAAGGCAAAGCACAACTGGCTGTCCAGCAGCAGCGGGTTGAAAGCGCCTTTGGGTTTGGATCGGGATTTCATTGCGCAATATTAAATAGCGCACTATTCATCGTCAAGCGTTTTTTTTGTAAACGGGCTGCGACCGCCTAGGCGGCTTGTTCGCCCTCGATCGCGGTGTGATCGGATCCATACTGCTTCAAGCCATCCAGATCGAGCACACGGACAGCGCCGTATTCCACATTCAGCAACCCTGCCTCTTCGAGTTTGCGCAGCGCCTGGTTGGCGCGTTGCCGCGACACCCGCGCCAGATAGCCGACTTCTTCTTGCGTAATCGTCAGCCGCATGCCCATGCCGGGATACAGCAAAGGGTTGAAGAGCTCGGCCAGACACCGTGCAACGCGCGCATCCGGGTCCAGCAGACGGTCGTACTCCGCCTTGCCGATGAACTGCGCCACGCGCTCGTTCAGTTGATGGAGCAGGTATCGGTTGAACGGGATGCTGATGTCCAGCAACCAATCGAAAGTGGGAGCCGGCAGGCGCGCTACGACCGATTCGCGCAGCGCCACGATGTCATATTTGCGGACCTCGCGTTTCAGCAGAGATCCTTCGCCAATCCAGCCGCCGGCGGGCACGCCTGTCAGGGATGCGACCTTGCCCTCCGCATTGCCTACAGACACTTTGACCAATCCAGCCAATACGCCAATCCAAGCCTGGGCGAGTTCACCTTTGCGCTCTATGATCGATCCAGCAACCACTTGCTGCACGGTCAGGTCTCGCTCGACGCGCGTTTGCTGCTCGCGGTTGAGCACGCGAAACCAGGCCGCGGCGAGTTGAAGGGAGTCGGCTAGTTGCATCGGGAATACCCTAGAAATTCCTTGAATGTCGCGATGGTGACAGTTGGTAGCAAGCCAACCTTATACCTTAAGTCCTGCCGTAAATCTAAAACCAACTGGTCAAGCCCCTCATCGCCACTGCCGCTCCCGCGGCGACCTGGCGCGACGTGCCCAAACCGGAGGAGACAACGTGGCACATTCATCGCCCGCATCTGCACAGATGCCTGCGGCGCTGGACACCTTTCCAGCGCTGCTGTTCGCGCATGCCAACGTTCGCGGGTCGCGGCCCGCGATACGAGAAAAAGATCTGGGGATCTGGCAAACCCTTACGTGGTCCGATGTGGCGGAGCATGTCCGTCACGTTGCAAGCGGTCTTGCGTCCCTGGGCATACAGCCCGGCATGCACGTGGCCGTCATCGGTGAGAACCGTCCCCGTCTGTACATGGCCATGATGGCCGCGCAGTCGCTGGGCGCCATTCCTGTTCCGCTCTACCAGGATGCCGTCGCGCTGGAAATGGTCTACGTGCTGCAAGACGCCGAGATCAGCGTGGCCATCGTGGAAGACCAGGAACAGCTGGACAAGATGCTGGAAGTCCGCGAGCAGTGCCCGGCGCTGAAAGCGGTGGTCTATGACGATCCGCGCGGGCTGCGCCACTACTCCGACCCCATGCTGATGTCTTACGAGCAGTTGGAGACCATGGGGCAGGCGCATGCTGCCGAACACCCGGACTACCTGCCCCGCGCCATCGCTGCCGTGCAACCGCATGATCCGGCGGCAATGTTCTACACATCAGGCACGACCGGCAAACCCAAGGGCGTGGTGCTCACGCACCATGCGCTGATCGACCGTGCGCGCGCCGTATCCGAGATGGAAAAGCTGACGGACCAGGAAGACGTGCTGGCGTATCTGCCCCCCGCCTGGATCGGGCAGAACATGTTTTCCTATACCCAGCTGCTGGTCACGGGCTTTACGGTGAACCATCCCGAATCGCCTGAAACCGTGTCGATCGATATGCGCGACATCGGCCCCACTTACTACTTCGCGCCGCCACGCGTGCTGGAAGGCCTGCTGACGCATGTGATGATCCGCATGGAAGATGCAGGGTTTATCAAGCGCAAACTGTTTGGCGCCTGCATGAAGCTTGCGCGCCGCGTCGGCACAAAGATACTTGACGGCGAATCCGTCAACGCCTGGGATCGTCTGCGCTACGGGCTGGGCAATGTGCTGATCTACGGCCCTTTGCGCAATGCGCTGGGCATGAGCCGTGTGCGCGTCGCGTACACCGCGGGCGAGGCCATCGGGCCTGATCTGTTTGTGTTCTATCGTTCGATCGGCATCAACCTGAAGCAGCTGTACGGGTCCACCGAAACGTCCGTCTTTGTCTGCGTGCAGCCGGATGGCAAGGTGCGCGATGACACCGTTGGCCCGCCCGTGGCTGGCGTGGAAATCCGCGTGGCGGATAACGGCGAAATCCTGGTCAAGAGCCCAGGGCTCTTCAAAGAGTATTACCGCAACCCTGCCGCCACTGCCGAAGCGCGCAGCGAGGATGGCTGGTTCCATACCGGAGACGCGGGATATCTGGACACCGACGGCCAGCTAAAGATCATTGATCGCGCGAAAGACGTGGGCAAGCTTGCCAACGGCAGCCTGTTTGCGCCCAAGTACATCGAGAACAAGCTCAAGTTCTTTCAGCACATCAAAGAAGCCGTGGCCTTTGGCGCAGACCGCGAAGATGTGTGCGCCTTCATCAACATCGACCTGGAAGCCGTGGGCAACTGGGCCGAGCGCCGTGGTTTGGCCTATGCGGGCTACACCGACCTGGCAGCCAAAGAAGAGGTCTACCAGCTGATCACGGAATGCGTCGAACAGGTGAACGCCGATCTCGCGACCGATCCAAAATTGTCGGCGTCCCAGATCAGCCGCTTCCTGATCCTGCACAAAGAGCTGGACCCGGATGACGATGAATTGACCCGCACGCGCAAAGTGCGCCGCGCCTTCATCGCGCAGAAATACGGCGTGCTGATTGACGCGCTCTTTGGCGGCAAGCAATCGCAGTTCATCGAGACCGAAGTGAAGTTCGAAGACGGACGCAGCGGCAAGATCTCGGCCGACCTGAAGATCCGCCCCGTCAAGACGTTCCCCGCCATCACAGCCCGAGCCGCGTAGAGATCATGAGCAACAACGACCGCGACCAGCGTATCGGCGACGTCATGCTGGATATGCAGAACATTTCCCTGTCCTTTGGCGGCGTCAAAGCGCTGACGGATATTTCGTTCAATGTGCGTGAACACGAGATCCGCGCGATCATCGGTCCGAACGGCGCGGGCAAGAGCTCGATGCTGAACGTCATCAACGGCGTCTACACGCCGCAGCAAGGAAGCATTGAGTTTCGCGGCGAACGCTTTTCCAAGATGAACCCGCGCCGCGCGGCCGAAATGGGCATTGCGCGCACGTTCCAGAACCTGGCGCTGTTCAAGGGCATGAGCGTGCTGGACAACATCATGACCGGCCGCAACCTGCGCATGAAATGCGGCTTGCTGGCGCAGGCATTCCGGCTGGGGCCTGCCGAGCGCGAAGAGATCAAGCATCGCGAGTTTGTCGAGAACATCGTCGACTTCCTGGAAATTCAGGCGTACCGCAAGACGCCGGTAGGCCGCTTGCCCTACGGCCTGCAAAAGCGCGTGGACTTGGGCCGTGCGCTGGCGATGGAGCCCCGCCTGCTGCTGTTGGACGAACCGATGGCAGGCATGAACATCGAAGAAAAGCAGGACATGAGCCGCTTCATTCTGGATGTGAATGACGAATTCGGCACGACCATCGTGCTGATCGAGCACGACATGGGCGTGGTCATGGATATCTCCGACCGCGTGGTGGTGCTGGACTACGGCAAGAAGATCGGCGACGGCAAGCCGGATGAAGTCCGCGCAAACGAAGACGTGATCCGCGCTTACCTCGGCGTCTCGCACTAAGGCGAACAGACATGGGATTTTTTCTAGAGACCTTCTTGGGCGGCCTGATGAGCGGCATGATGTATGCGCTGATCGGCCTGGGCTTTGTGCTGATCTTCAAGGCATCTGGCGTCTTCAACTTTGCGCAAGGCGCCATGGTGCTGGTTGCCGCGCTGGCCATGGCGCGCTTCTCGGAATGGATACCGCGGTGGCTGGGCTTTGACAACATGATCCTGGCCAACGTGCTGGCGTTTATCGTCGCGGCCATTGTGATGTTCTTGCTGGCTGTCGCCATTGAGCGTTTCGTGTTGCGCCACCTGGTCAACCAGGAAGCCACCACGCTGCTGATGGCTACGCTGGGCATCAGCTACTTCCTGGATGGCCTGGGCCAGATCACGTTTGGCAGCTCGGTGTATTCCATCAACGTGGGCATGCCCAAAGATCCGCTGATGATCCTGGACTCCGTGTTTGAGGGAGGCTTGCTGATCAACCTGGAAGACCTGACGGCAGCCGTCATCGCCGCGTTGCTGGTGGCAGCGCTGGCGATCTTCTTTCAGTACACCTCGACCGGCCGCGCTCTGCGCGCGGTGGCAGACGATCACCAGGCCGCGCAGTCCATCGGCATTCCGCTGAACCGCATCTGGGTGATCGTGTGGTGCGTGGCAGGCTTGGTGGCGTTGGTGGCAGGGATTATCTGGGGCTCGAAGTTCGGTGTGCAATTCACACTGTCTACGGCTGCGTTGCGGGCCTTGCCGGTGGTGATTCTGGGCGGCCTGACTTCGGTGCCGGGTGCCATTCTTGGCGGCCTGATTATCGGCGTGGGAGAAAAACTGTCTGAGGTCTACCTGGGGTCGCTCGTGGGCGGCGGTATCGAAATCTGGTTTGCCTATGTGCTGGCGCTGGTATTCCTGCTGTTCCGTCCGCAAGGGCTGTTCGGCGAGAAAATCATCGACCGCGTGTAAACGGCCAGGCCCTCTAGGATAAAAACATGTTCTACCGCGAAAACGGCCAATTCAAGACCAGCTACCGCGCCGACCAGCAGATCTTTCCGATCCGCCAGGACCGCATCTTTATCTGGCTGCTGCTGGCGGTGGCGTTCATCGCCATCCCGGCGCTCTCGTCCGACTATCTGCTGCGCGCCATTCTGATTCCCTTCCTGATCCTGGCGCTGGCCGCCGTGGGCCTGAATATTCTGGTGGGCTACTGCGGCCAGATCTCGCTTGGCACCGGCGCCTTCATGGCGGTGGGCGCCTATGCGGCATGGAACTTTGGCGTGCGCTTTCCGGGCATGCCGCTGGTCGTTCAGATTTTGCTGGGCGGCTTCTTTGCCACCATCGTTGGCGTGATCTTCGGCATTCCCAGCTTGCGTATCCGCGGTCTGTATTTAGCGGTGGCGACGCTGGCAGCGCAGTTCTTTGTGGATTGGGCATTTCTGCGCATTCCTTTCTTCACCAACTACTCGTCGTCGGGCAACGTGTCGGTGCCGCCGTTGACCGCCTTCGGCCTGCCGGTGCAGTCCGCGCTGGAAAAGTATCTGTTCGTGCTGATTCTGGTGGTGATCTTCAGCCTGTTGGCCAAGAACCTGGTGCGCGGCGCGATCGGCCGGCAATGGATGGCCATCCGCGATATGGACGTGGCCGCCTCCGTCATCGGCATCCGCCCCATGTACGCCAAGCTCACAGCCTTTGCGGTCAGCTCTTTCATTGTCGGCGTCGCGGGCGCGTTGTGGGGCTATATCCACCTGGGTTCGTGGGAGCCGCTGGCATTCGACCTGACGCGATCCTTCCAGCTCTTGTTCATGGTGATCATCGGCGGCCTGGGCTCCATCATTGGCAGCTTTTTCGGCGCGGCGTTCATCGTGCTGGTTCCGGTGGCGCTTTCCAATATTCCGCACATGCTGGGCCTGCCGCTTTCGGTGGACACCGCGGCGCACATCGAACACATGGTGTTCGGCGCGCTGATCGTGTTCTTCCTGATCGCAGAACCGCATGGACTGGCCCGGCTGTGGAGCATCGGCAAAGAGAAGCTGCGCATATGGCCGTTCCCGCACTGATTTCGCATTGATTTCTGCGGGCCAGGCGGCATAACCGCCCGGCCCACATCCTGAATACCCGGCTCAAGACCGGGCCAATCCCGGTGTCCCAGGGTTACTGACCCAAGCACCACGCAGGAGGTAAATGGAGATGAAGCGTCTTAACCTGAAGTTGGCGGCAGCCCTGGTGGCCGCAGCCGGCGCCGTAAGCGCCGTGGCCACGCCGGCAATGGCGGCGGAAGAGCAGTTCGTTCCGTTGCTGGTGTATCGCACCGGGTCGTTCGCCCCCTTGGGCATTCCCTGGGCCGACGGCAAGCTGGATTACCTGAAGCTGGTCAACGAACGCGACGGCGGCGTCAACGGCGTCAAGATCACGTACGAAGAATGTGAAACCGCCTACGCCACCGACCGCGGCGTGGAATGCTATGAACGCTTGAAGGGCAAGGGCACCGGCGCGTCGGGTTTTGACACCCAATCCACGGGCATCACGTTTGCCGTCAGCGACAAGGCCATGCTCGACAAGGTTCCCGTCGAAACGATGGGCTACGGTCTTTCGCAGTCGGTGGATGGCAGCGTGTTCGAGTGGAACTTCCCGCTGCTGGGTACCTACTGGACCGCGGCCGACGTGATGATCCAGGACATCGCCAAGAAAGAAGGCGGCATGGATAAGCTCAAGGGCAAGAAGATCGCCCTGGTCTATCACGACTCGCCATACGGCAAGGAACCGATCCCGCTGCTGCAAAAGCGCGCGGCCAAAGAAGGTTTCGAACTGGTGCTCTACCCGGTCACCGCCCCCGGCGTGGAACAGAAGTCCACCTGGTTGCAGATCCGTCAGGCGCGTCCCGCCTATGTGCTGCTGTGGAGCGCGGGCATCATGACCCCGACCGCCATCCGCGAAGCGCAGGCCAGCGGCTTTCCGCGCGACAAGATGTACGCCATCTGGTGGGCAGGTTCGGAAGGCGACGTCAAAGACCTGGGTGACGTCGCCAAGGGCTACAACGCGATCACCGTGCACAACAGCGGCGCCGAACACGACAAGGTCTATGACGACCTGAAGAAGTTCGTCTACGACAAGGGCCAGGGTTCCGACAAGTCCGGCAAGACCACACTGGGCACCATCGCTCACACGCGCGGCATGATGATTTCCATGCTGCAAGTGGAAGCGATCCGCACCGCGCAAGAGAAGTACGGCAAGGGCAAGGCTTTGACGCCCGAGCAGGTGCGGTGGGGCTTCGAAAACCTGAACCTCACGCAAGAGAAGCTGGACAAGCTGGGCTTTGGCCAGATCATGCGTCCGGTCAAGACCTCGTGCAGCAACCACAAGGGCGACGACTGGGCCCGCATCGTGCAGTGGGATGGCGCCAAGTTCAAGGTAGCGTCCGACTGGTACCAGGCCGACAAGACGATCCTGGACCCGATGGTCAAGGAAGCCGCGGCCAAGTACGCCAAGGAAAAGAACATCACGCCCCGCACTTGCGAGAACTGATGTGAACCGGCGGCCGGCGCCCGAACGGGGGCCGGCCCCGCCACCACGCCGCTGGAATCGTCATGACCGTTGCAACTACCGCTGCCAACACCTCTTCTTTGCCGCCCCAAGCGCCCAAGGTGCTGCTTGATGTCAACGGCATCGAGGTGATCTATAACCACGTGATCCTGGTGCTCAAGGGCGTGTCCCTGCAAGTGCCTGAAGGCAAGATCGTAGCCCTGCTGGGCGCCAATGGCGCCGGCAAGACCACGACCCTGCGCGCCATCTCGAACCTGCTCAAAGGCGAACGCGGCGACGTCACCAAAGGCTATATCCAATACCGGGACCAGCGCATTGAAAGGCTGTCGCCGGCCGAACTGGTCAAGCGCGGCGTCGTGCAGGTCATGGAGGGGCGGCATTGCTTTGCCCACCTGACCATCGAAGAAAACCTGCTGACCGGCGCCTACACGCGCAACATCAGCCGTGGCGAAACGTCTGCCGCGCTGGAACGCGTGTATCAGTACTTTCCGCGGCTCAAGCAACGCCGCAGCAGCCAGTCCGGCTACACGTCGGGCGGCGAACAACAAATGACCGCCATTGGCCGTGCGCTGATGGCAAATCCGAACATGATCCTGCTGGATGAACCATCCATGGGCCTGGCCCCGCAGATCGTTGAGGAAATTTTTGAGATCGTGCGCGATCTGAACCAGCGCGAAGGCGTGAGCTTTCTGCTGGCCGAACAGAACACCAACATCGCGTTGCGGTATGCGGACTACGGCTACATCCTGGAGAACGGCCGCGTGATGATGGACGGCGCCGCGCAGGACCTTGCCCAGAACGAAGATGTGAAGGAGTTCTATCTGGGCATTTCCAGCGGCGAACGCAAGAGCTTCCGAGACAACAAGTTCTACCGCCGCCGCAAACGCTGGCTGGCCTGATCCCTGGATTGGCGGCGCCGGTGTGGACCGGCAGGCCGCCGGCAACGACACCGCAGTACGGCACACGAGAGGGTGCGATCCCATGTCCGAGTTTTTCGATGTCCTGGAAACCCGAGCGCCCGAGCAACGCGAGCGCGAGCTGATGGCCGCCTTGCCTGGCGCCATCACCCGCGCCATTGCCCGCGCACCGGCCATCGCCGAGCAATTGCGCGGCATCGACCCCGCCACCATCACTACGCGGGAGGCTCTGGCCCGCCTGCCGGTGCTGCGTAAGCATGAACTGCTGGAACGCCAGCAACACAGCCGCGACGACAGCGCTGCGCCCGCAGGCCCGGAAAAAGCCTTTGGCGGCTTCTCCGCCATTGGTTGGGGCGAAGCGATGCGCGTCTTCGCCTCGCCCGGCCCCATCTACGAACCGGAAAGCGCCCGCTCGGATTACTGGCGCTTTGCACGCGCGCTTTATGCCGCAGGTTTTCGCGCGGGCGAGTTGGCGTACAACTGCTTTTCCTATCACTTCACGCCCGCAGGTTCCATGATGGAAACGGCGGCCCACGCCGTCGGCTGCACCGTGTTTCCCGGCGGCACGGGGCAGACCGAACAGCAAGTGCGCGCCATTGCCGACCTGGCTCCCAGCGGCTACACAGGCACCCCGAGTTTTCTGAAGATCATTCTGGAAAAGTCGGATGAATTGGGCGTCAAGCTGGGGTCGCTCCAGCGCGCACTCGTATCCGGCGAAGCCTTTCCGCCGTCGCTGCGCGACTGGCTGGCAGCGCGCGGCATTGAAGGCTATCAGGCTTACGGCAGCGCCGACCTGGGCATGATCGCGTTCGAAACGCCAGCGCGGCAAGGATTGGTTCTGGGTGAAGACATCATCGTTGAAATCGTGCGGCCCGGCACGGGAGAACCCGTGCCCGACGGCGTGGTTGGCGAAGTCGTCGTAACCACGCTGAATCCGGATTACCCGCTGGTGCGCTTTGGCACCGGCGACCTGTCGGCCGTCATGCCAGGCATCTCGCCTTGCGGACGCACCAACACGCGCATCAAAGGCTGGATGGGCCGGGCGGATCAGACCACCAAGGTACGCGGCATGTTCGTCCATCCGTCACAGGTAGCGGATGTGGTGCGGCGCCATCCAGAAATCCTGCGTGCGCGCCTGGTCATCAGTGGCAGCACCGGGTCCGACCGCATGGTGCTGAAGGTAGAGGCGCGGGTGCGCAGCGAAGAGCTCGGCAACCGCATCGCCGAATCCGTACGCGACGTGACCAAGTTGCGCAGCGACGTGGAATGGATCGATGCCGATGGCCTGCCTAACGATGGCAAGGTGATCGACGACGTGCGCACTTACGAGTAACGCTGCGGCCCGCTCACTGGCCGCCGGGTTCTCTGCGCCCCGCTAGCCGCGTTTGAGATATTCGAACGCGGAAAACAGCGCCATGCCGGCAATCATGGCGGCCACAAATATCAACGCTTGGGGCACGCCGGCGGCGGCGGCCACCAGCGCTGGCCCCGGGCAAAAACCCGCCAGCCCCCAGCCCGCGCCAAAAGCCAGGCTGCCTGTCGCCAGGCGCGCATCGATGCGGCTGGCGACAGGCCAGCGCATTGGTTCGCCAGACAAGCTGGCGTGGCGGCGGCGCAAGACGGCAAAACCCGCCGCCGTGACCAGCACCGCTCCCCCCATCACAAAGATCAGCGACGGGTCCCAGGCGCCCGCAATATCCAGAAAACCCAAAACCTTGGCAGGGTTGGCCATGCCCGACACGATCAGGCCCAGCCCGAAAACCACGCCGGAAACCAAGGCGATCAAGGCAGCCATGTCAGCCCCCCACCAGATGCCGCAAGACATAAACCATGGCAAAGCCCGCTGCCATGAAGATTGCGGTGGCAACAAAGGACCGGCGTGATCCGCGCGACAGGCCGCACACGCCATGACCGCTGGTGCAGCCCGAGGCAAAACGCGTGCCGGCCCCCACCAGCAGACCGGCCAAAATCAGTCGCCCAGTACCGGCTTCTACGACCATGGCGGGTAGCGCCGCCCCCAGCGTGTACAACCACGGTGACACGCACAGCCCAAGCAGAAAGGCGAGCCGCCATCTGCTGCCGCGCTCAGGCGGCAGCAGGCCTCCCAGAATGCCGCTGATGCCAGCGATGCGTCCTGCACCGAGCATCAGCAAAACGGCAGCAGCGCCAATCAGTAATCCGCCCGCAGCGCCATTTGCCGGAGTGAAGGCGGACCAGTCCACAGTCACTTGAGTGACTCCAACGCGCGGCCGCAGTACAAACTGGATAGCGTTTTCATGACTTGGCTGACCTCAAAGCTTGCCATCTGGTAGTAGACGTACTTGCCGGCGCGCCGGGTGCTGACCACCCCTTCGTCGCGCAACACGCCCAGTTGCTGAGACAAGGTCGGCTGGCGGATACCGGTCAGGGATTCCAGCTCACTGACGTTGCATTCCTTTTGGACCAGTTGGCACAGCAGCAGCAGGCGGTCTTCGTTGGCCAGCGCCTTGAGCAACGCGCAGGCCTGCGCCGCAGACTCACGCAGGACGGCGGCTTCGCACTCGGTAAGAGGAGCATTCATCAAGTGGGCATCAATCAACTGAGGGAACGCTGATCATTATATTGACGCATAAACTATCTAACAATATTATTTATAAATATATATTGATAAGACGACGACACCCGTCAGGCGAGCGCCCATGAATTTTCAGATCCAGGCTTTTTTCGATCCCGTGACGGCCACCGTCACGTACGTAGTCCACGAATCCGTAGCCGGCGGCGCTTGCGCCATCATCGACTCAGTGCTGGACTACGACCCCAAATCAGGCCGCAGCAGCACCGCCAGCGCCGACCGCGTGGCTCAGTACGTGCGTGAACAGGGCCTGAAGACCGAATGGCTGCTGGAAACCCATGCCCATGCAGACCACCTGTCTGCCGCGCCCTATCTGCAACGGCAATTGGGCGGCGTCATCGCCATCGGGCAGAGCATCCGCGCCGTACAAGGCGTGTTCAAGAATATTTTCAATCTGGAGCCGGAGTTCCAGCTGGACGGCTCCCAGTTCGGCCATCTGTTCAATGACGGCGAAACCTTCCGCATCGGCGCGCTGACGGCCACCGCCATTCACGTGCCTGGCCACACGCCGGCCGACATGGCCTACCTGATCGGCGACGCCGCATTTGTCGGCGACACCATGTTCATGCCGGACGTGGGCACCGCGCGCTGCGACTTCCCAGGCGGCGACGCGCACCAACTGTACCGGTCCATCCATCGGCTGCTGGGCCTGCCCGAAGACACGCGGCTTTTCATGTGCCACGACTACCCGCCCGCAGGCCGCGACGCCTGTTGGCAGACGACGGTAGCGGAGCAGCGGCGCGCCAACATCCATGTGCGTGCAGGCGTCAGCGAAGACGACTTCGTCGCCATGCGCACCAAACGCGATGCAACGCTATCAATGCCGACGCTGATCCTGCCCGCTATCCAGGTCAATATCCGCGCCGGCCATCTGCCCCCGCCCGAAGCCAATGGCACGCGGTACTTGAAGATTCCCATCGACGCGCTCTAAGCGCCCGGACAACGCTGCGCACTTGCGCAGCGAGGGCTTATCCCGCAAGATCGTCCGATCAAAAGTTTTACGATCAGACGGAACCCTATGTTCGCCGAAGCCGAAGCCGACCCCAGCCTGTCCAAAGATGAATTCAAACCCCTTGAGGCGCGGCTGCGCGTCGCCCTGCTCAACGCGCAATACGAGCGCCTGAACAAAGCGGAAAAGTCGCTGCTGGTCGTGGTGGCAGGTGTGGACGGCGCGGGCAAAGGCGCCACGGTCAACCTGCTGAACGAATGGATGGACCCGCGCCACATCAGAACCTTGGCCTATGGTCCACCCGAGAGCGAGGAACTGGAACGCCCCCCGTTTTGGCGCTACTGGAACGACCTGCCGCCCAAAGGCAGCATGGGCATTGTGTTCGGCTCGTGGTACACGCCGCTGATTCTTGAGACCATACGAAAAAAGCCCAACCAAGAGGCGATCGAAGCGCAGGCCGCCGCCATCCGCCGCTTTGAAGCGATGCTGGCCGCGGAAGGCGTGCAAATCATCAAGCTGTGGTTCCACTTGTCGGCCAAGGCCCAAAAGGATCGTGCCCAGCGGCTGCTGGCAAGCCCCGAAACGTCCTGGCAAGTCAGCCCGGTAGATCTGAAGGTCAACAAAAAATTCGACCGTATCCGCGCTGGCGGACAGATCGTGCTGAACCACACCGACAGCGGTCATGCCCCCTGGGTCGTCATTCCCAGCGCCGACGAGAACATGCGCGCAGCGCGCACCGCCGAAGCCGTGCTTGCCGCCATGCGCCAGCGTGGCGCGCCGCGCATCCCGCAATCGTTCCTCGCCCACGCCAGCCCCGCCCGCATCGTGGACCGGCTGGGACAACTGGATTACGACGCCAAGATCGACAAGGACGACTACGAATCAGAGCTGGGCCTGCTGCAAGGCAGGCTGGCGCGCGCAGCGCGTTCCAAGAAATTCCAGGAACGCTCGCTGGTGCTGGTATTTGAAGGGCAGGATGCCGCCGGCAAGGGTGGCGCCATTCGGCGCGTAACGCACGCGCTGGACGCCCGGCAATTCGACATCACCCCAGTTGCCGCGCCCAACAGTTATGAACTGTCCCGCCCCTATTTGTGGCGTTTCTGGCGCCACGTGCCGCGCCATGGCCGCGTCGCCATCTTCGACCGCTCATGGTACGGCCGCGTGCTGGTCGAGCGGGTAGAGAAGCTGACAGCGCCCGCCAATTGGCGCCGCGCGTATGGCGAGATCAACGACTTCGAGCAGCAACTGACGGCAAGCGGCGCGATAGTGTTGAAGTTCTGGCTGGCCGTAACCGAGGACGTACAGCTGGAGCGCTTTAAAGAGCGCGAGAAGTCACCGTTCAAGAACTTCAAAATCACGCCGGATGATTGGCGCAACCGCGAAAAATGGAAAGACTACGCCGCCGCCGCCAATGAAATGATGACCCGTACCGACGTTGCGCACGCCCCTTGGCATCTGGTGTCGGCCAACGACAAGCGGTACGCTCGGCTTCAAGTGCTTCGGCACATCGTAGAAACCATCGAAGACCAACTTTGAACCGCCTGCCACAAGGAGGCTTTGCGCCATGAGTACCGCCGAAATCCGTCCTGTCGTCGCTGCTGACTTCGACGTATGGCTGCCGCTATGGAAGGGCTACCAGGACTTCTACCGCGTCACCATTGACGACGCCGTAACGCGCAATACCTGGGAACGATTCCTGAACCCGGCCGAGCCGATGCACGCCGCCCTGGCTTACGACAATGGCCGCGCCATCGGCATGGTGCATTGGATCTTCCATCGGTCCACCTGGACAGCGGGAGACTACTGTTACCTGCAAGATCTCTACGTGGACCCGGACGTGCGCGGCACGGGCGCTGGCCGTAAGCTGATCGAACACGTTTACGCAGAAGCCGCCACCGCCAATTGCTCGCGGGTGTACTGGCTGACCCATGAGACCAACGCAAGCGCGATGCAGTTGTATGACCGCATTGCCGACCGTTCCGGCTTCATTCAATACCGCAAGGTGCTTGGGTGAGCGCACGCGACCCGAACTGCCCGCTGTGCCTGGAAGACGGCGGCACGCTGCTATGGCGCGGGCCGCACCTGCGCGTCATTGAAGTGAACGACGCGGACTATCCCGGTTTCACGCGAGTCATCTGGAACGCCCATCTGGCCGAGATGACCAGTTTGTCCACCCACGGGCGCGACCTGCTGATGCGGGCTGTGTACGTGGTGGAAGAAGCCCAGCAATCCATTCTGTCCCCCGACAAGATCAATCTGGCGTCGTTGGGCAATATGGTGCCGCACTTGCATTGGCACGTGATCCCGCGCTGGCGTGGCGATCGGCACTTTCCCGATCCCATCTGGGCGCCGCCGCGCGTGGCAGCAGGCGCCGAACCTGCTGAGTGGGCCGAGCGGCAGGCGCAGGTGCAGGCCTTGCTGCCCCGCTACCGCAACCGGGTGGTCGAAGCCATGAACGCGCTGCTCATGCACTAAATCGCGGCGCGGGCCGCCCTTGGCAGGCGGCCAAGTTCCGACAGCCAGTGCGCGTACACCTGCTCTACCTGGTCCGCCGCGCGCTCGGCGGAGAACAGGCCGTTGCCGCGGATCAAATCCCGGCCAGCGTTACCCATTTGGCGGCGCAGCGCCGGATCAGCCAATAGCGTTTCCAGCGCAGCCGCCAGCGCAGCCGGATCACGCGGCGGCACCAGCAAGCCTGTCACGCCCGCCTGCATGGTTTCGGGCACCCCGCCCACATCCGTACCGATCACCGGCAAACCCATGCCGGCAGCTTCAATGAAGACCGTACCCAGAGCTTCCCGATGCGTCGCCAGTGCAAAAATGTCGCATGCCGTCAGCACATTGCCGATGTCGTTGCGACGGCCAGCGAAATGCACCCGCGTCCCCAGGTTCAGCGCCGCTACCTGCTCCTGCAAGCGCTGGAACAAGGGCATACCATCGCCCACCAGCAATAAATGCGCTTGGGGAAACCGCGTGGACACGAGGTGGAAAGCGTCGATCAGATCAGCGTGCCCCTTCTCGGCCCGCATCACCGCCACGCATCCCACTACCAAGGCGTCTTCGGGCAACCCAAATTCGCGCCGGACGCAGGCGTCCACATTCACTTGCGGCAACACAACCGGCGAATGAATGGTAGCCACCGATTCGGGCCGCGCACCGCCCTCGAGCAGTTGCTTGCGCACATAGCGGCTGACCGCGATCACCCTGTGAGCCAGCCACGTGTAGGCATAAAGAGAATTGATGGGCTTGGCCAGATGGCGCGTACGAACGATCAGCGGAGTGCGCGCCAGGCGCGCGGCTATCGCAGCCAGCACGGTATCGCGGCGGCTGTGGGTATTGACGACATCAAAGCGCTCGCGCCGCAGCAAACTGCGCACAAATGCCACACCGCGCAAAAAGTTTCCAGGGCCATCCATGACGATCCGATGCACCGTAAAGCCATCTTGGCTCAAGCGGTCGCCGAGCTCGGCGCCCGGCTGGCACACCAGCTCCAAGTGATGACCGCGATCGCGCATCGCGATCATTTCTTTATAGATGCAGAATTCTTGACCGCCAAACGAGGTCGCGGCTTCCGTATGCAGAATGCGCAAAGGACGCCCCGGGTTGCCAACTTTCTGTTCAACGGGATTCAGCATAATTTGAGGGATGAAGCAGTGGCCAGCCGATGATGCCAGTCGGCGTTGCTAGCCTACAAACTGGTCAGACATTCAAGGAAAACGCTAATTTATGAAGTCAGTTGAAATACTTATTACACACTGAATTATCGAAGATCGAAATTTAATCGAAACCCGTAAGGAAGTACAAGCATGTTTGCACCTTTCAAGTGCAGAATATTTCAAGTGAAATCAAGAACTTTTGCAAAAATTAGACGACGTTCGGCGCCTTATCCGAGATGTTCGTTATTGTTCAGCTAAAATTCAGCACCAACAAATCATGTTACTCAAGTCATGAAGGACGCCAAGTGAACCCGCAGGTTCAGAGAAACACCCGCCCCCTCTCTTTTCTTCAAGCCTTCCTGCGGTCCGAGGCCCTGGGCGGCTATGTCCTCATGGCGGCAGCGCTTGTCGCACTGATCGTTGCCAACAGTCCGGCAGCCTCTTTTTATTTTGAGGTCCTGGAAACAAAACTGGGCTTTCAAGTCGGCCCTGTCCTGCTCAAAGAAACGGTGCTGCATTGGATCAACGACGGTCTGATGGCCGTGTTCTTCCTGCTGGTGGGGCTGGAGATCAAGCGCGAAGTCCTGGACGGCCAGCTGCGCGGTACGGCAAGAATCATCCTGCCGGGCATTGCGGCGCTGGGTGGCATGGTGCTGCCCGCCGTGATCTATCTGGCGATCAACCTGGGCAGCCCCGATACGCTGCGAGGCTGGGCCATCCCTGCCGCCACTGACATCGCCTTTGCGCTGGGTATCCTGGCGCTGCTGGGTAGCCGTGTACCGACGTCTTTGAAGATTTTTCTGACCGCGCTGGCCATCCTGGATGACTTGGGCGCCATTGTCATCATTGCCCTGTTCTATACGTCTCAGCTCAAAGTCTTCGCGCTGGTCATGGCTGGCGCCTTGCTGGCGTGCCTGTTCTGCCTGAATCGCGCGGGCGTGCTGCGTTTGACACCTTATCTGCTGCTGGGCGCCCTGCTCTGGTATTTCGTACTGAAGTCTGGCGTGCATGCCACGCTGGCCGGCGTAGCGCTGGCGCTGACTATCCCGCTGCGGCCGCGCAATCAGGGCAAGCCGCAAGCACATTCTCCGCTGCACGATCTTGAGCACGCGCTACATAAACCGGTGGCTCTGCTGATCGTGCCGCTGTTTGGCTTTGCCAATGCCGGCGTTTCGTTTGCGGGCATGGGGCTGGCAAGCCTGGCACAACCCGTGCCGCTGGGCGTGGCGCTGGGTCTGTTCCTGGGCAAGCAGCTGGGGGTATTCGGCTTTGCCTGGCTGGCGATAAAGACGGGCGTCGCCAGCCTGCCGCGTCACGCCACGTTTACCCAGTTGTATGGGGTGGCCTTGCTCTGCGGCATCGGCTTCACAATGAGCCTCTTCATCGGCGCACTCGCCTTCTCCGACGCCGCTACGGTGGATGCCACCAAGATTGGCGTGCTGACCGGCTCACTGGTATCGGCAGTCGCTGGATTCTTGTTGTTGCGGGCGCAGGGTGCGCAAACGCAGGAAACGCCCCCGCACTGAACCCGCAACGGCCTACAACTTCTGGCAAGCGTGCGCGCCACGCGCGATCGCTTGCGCCAGCGGTTTATAGGTGTCTGGGCGGGCCAGCCGGCGCTCTTCATCCGGATTGACGATCACCCCAACTTCCACCAGCACCGCCGCCATCGGCGCGGTCTTCAGCACGGCCAAGCCATCAAACCGATGGACGCCTAAACGACGGTCTATCAGTGGCCGGTTTTCCCCCGCGATGGGTTCCGCGTGATACAGGGACGGCTTTTCTCCTGCCGCCAGCAGTTGTTCGCCAATGGCGCGAGCGCAACGCAGGCTTTTCTCGTAGTTGGGATTGCGCTCGGATACGAAGATGGAAAATCCCGCGAACTCACGCTGACGGCCGGCATCGATGTACTTCTGCTGCATCGAGTCGTGATGGATGGACACAAAGAAATCCGCGCCCGGCGCGGTCCGGGCGCGCTTGCCCAGGTCAATTTCGGCGCCATCGGCCGCCACTTGGGTCACCCGGTCTCCCGCCGCACGTAAATCGGCCGCCACCAGATTGCTGACGTCCAGGTTGTACAGGTATTCGACCCGGCCGCTGGCGCCAGTCGCGCCTGGCCGTTGGACCGTGTGCCCGGTATCCACCACGATGTGCGCGGCATGGGCTGGCAGCGCCAGCAACATCGGGCTCATGCAAAGCAACGCCCGGCCCGCGGCCCTCCAGAAACGACTCAGATAGTTTGTTGCCACGCTGCCTCTGACCTTTACCTGCAATATATGACGGCTGCCAGGGCCGCGCCCCTGCCGGATGCGCCGGATTCTCGCAAAGCGGCGGCGCGTGCGCAATGGAACAACGCCTGACGGCTGGGTTACCCGTAACAAGGATGCGGCCGTTGCCTGCCACGCGTCGCCCACCGTAGAAGCAAATGACATACCCGGTTACGGGCCCGATACTGCGCATCACCGGCCACGCATTCAGCCGCTACTCAAGCTGAGCGGCTACCATCGGTAAATGCACCTTGCGGCGATGGGCGACATCAAGCCCTGCCGTCACAAGGCCCGTCGCCGGCCGCGCGCCGCGTCAACGACCTGCATCGCGGACGCACCGGCATTCCTTACCCGGAGGTTGCAGCATGAGCCAGTTGAATGGAAAAGTCGCCGTCGTTACCGGCGCGGCCAGCGGTATTGGTAAAGAAATTGCCTTGACGCTTTCACGCGCTGGCGCGGCTATTGCCATTGCCGATCTGAACCAGGCCGGCGCCGACGCCGTGGCACGCGAGATCGAACAAGCCGGCGGCAAGGCCATGGGTGTGGCCATGGACGTCACGAATGAAGACGCCGTCAACAAAGGCATAGATCAGGTCGCCGCCGCGTACGGCAGCATCGACATCCTGATCTCCAACGCCGGCATCCAGATCGTGAACCCGATCGAGAATTACGCGTTCTCCGATTGGAAAAAAATGCAGGCCATCCACGTCGACGGCGCGTTCCTGACGACCAAGGCGGCGCTCAAACACATGTACAAGGACAACCGCGGCGGCGTGGTCATCTACATGGGATCAGTGCACTCCCACGAAGCATCGCCGCTGAAGTCCGCCTACGTTGCCGCCAAGCATGCGCTATTGGGTCTGGCCCGCGTACTGGCCAAGGAAGGCGCGGCGCACAACGTGCGTTCGCACGTCATCTGCCCGGGTTTCGTGCGCACTCCGCTGGTGGAAAAGCAGATCCCCGAGCAGGCCAAGGAACTGGGCATCAGCGAAGAAGACGTCGTCAAGAAAGTGATGCTGGGCGACACCGTGGATGGCGTGTTCACGACCGTTGAAGACGTGGCGCAAACCGCCCTGTTCCTGTCCACCTTCCCCAGCGCGGCGCTTACGGGCCAGTCGTTTGTGGTGAGCCACGGCTGGTACATGCAGTAAACAACTTGCTAACCTTATGCCGATCGGCGGGCGCGCACCGTTTGCGCGCCGGTCATTTCGGCATAAGGAATTTCATGTCTTTCAGCTCTGACGCCTGGGCGCGCAACGCCGCGCTGTACGAAAAAACCCGCGATATGCCGTTCAACCAGGAACTGGCCAGCGGCCAGCTCGACGAGAACGCATTCAAGCACTACATGATTCAGGACGCCCACTACCTGGTCGCGTTCGGGCGCGCGCTGGCTATCGCAGCCGCCAAGGCGGACGACGCCGACGGCGTGGTGCAGTTCGCAGAAGCCGCCAAGGGCGCGGTAGTTGCCGAACGCACGTTGCACGCGGGCTTCATGAAGCAATTCGGCATTGATGCTGCCACCTTCGAAGCCACGCCGCTGACACCGGCCAGCCATCACTACACCAGCTATCTGATTGCCACCGCATGGAGCGCGCCGTACCCGGTGGCGCTGGCGGCACTGCTGCCCTGCTTCTGGATCTATGCCGAGATCGGCCGAGAGATCCACGCACACGCAACGCGCCCCAATCCCTATGCTGCGTGGATCGACACCTATGCCGGCGAAGAATTCCACGCGCTGGTGCAGGCAGTGATCACATCGGTAGACCGCGCCGCCGAAACGGCGTCAACGCACACGCGCGAGGCCATGCATCAGGCCTACACGCACGCCGCCCAGCTGGAATGGATGTTCTGGGATTCCGCCCACCGGCGGGCCGGCTGGCCGGTCTGAATCTGATGCCCAGTCCCGCTACGGGGAACTGGCTCGATTGCAAGTAGCGGGCGCTTGTTTCCCGGCAAGCGCCCGCTACCCGCCCCGCTTAGAACTGGTAGCGCGTGCTCAACAAGAAGCTGCGTGGCGTGCCGTAGTAGTTGCCGCCATTATTTCCCTGCAACGAGTCAAAGTACTGCTTGTCGAACAGGTTATTCACGTTCAGTTGAATGTCCAGCTGGCGGTTCACCTTGTAGCCTGCCACCAGATCAACCACGGCATAGGGCGACTGCTTGACCACATACCCGGCAGAGCTCGTCAATGACTGGGTCGTGATCTTGCTTTGCGCACGCAGCGCGCCGCCCACCCGCCACTTGTCATAGGCGCCCGGCAAGTGATACATCGCCGACAACTTGAACTGATGCTGCGGGATATAGCTGGCGTAGGGCTGGCCCGATGCCCCATCCATGCCGCCGCTAGACACCTTGGCGCGGGTATAGGAATAGCCCAGCCCCACATTCAGGCGCGGCAGCACTTCGCCATTGATGTCGATTTCCACGCCTTCGCTTTTCACCTCACCCACGGCACGGTAGCAGTTGGTGGCGACAAAGCATGACGAGATGTCCGTGACCGCTTGCGGCAGATTGGTTTGTGTCGTGGAGAAGAACGCGATGGCCGCGTTGACTCGCTCGTCCAGGTAGCTGCCCTTCAAACCGATTTCGTAGTTGGTGCCTTCGACGGGTTTGATCACCGTGCCGGAGGTATCCAGGTAGTACTGCGGCTTGAAGATGCTGGAATAACTGGCATAGACCGAGTGGTTGTCGTTCAGGTCGTAGGTCAGCGCGGCATAGGGCGTGAAGTGCGCGTTTTCGCCAAACTTGCGATGGCTGCTCCAGCTGCCTTGATATTGCTTATTGTCGAAGTCAAACCAATCCATCCGCGCGCCAAGAATCATATTCAGCGGGTCGGCAAGGCGGAAACGGCCCGTCGCGTAGAGGGACTTCAATTCAGAGCGCTGATCTCGGCTCCACATCGTGTCCTTCACAAAATCGCTGCGGCGCAGGGAATCCGGGTCCCAGGTGTACGGATTGACGCCGGCAGTCATCAAATAGCCGTCCGGCTCGTTCAGATAGCTGTATCCATTGTCCAGCCACCTATCCTTGCGGTAGCTGGCGCCGATAGCGATATCGTGCTCGCGGCCAAACAGCGTGATGGGACCTTGCGCGGATACATCGAAGCTGCGCTGCTTTTTGTCGTAGTCGTAGCGGCCGCCCATCACGTCGTACAACGGATTACCCTGGTCATCGTATCTGCCCGACACGAAATACGCCCCGTCCAGGGAAGATTTCCCGTTCACGCCGCGAGCCGCTGCGCGGGCGATCCAGCCGCTGTCAAACGTATGCTTCAGTTCGGCAAAGAGGCTCTTTTCGCTTTTGTCCCAATAGCTCCAAGATGGCGAGAAGCGGCGCGAACGCCGGATATCCAGCGGCGTGCCATCCGGCGCGGTGGGCACGCCCATCCACTCTGACCCGGGGTTGTCTTCGCGGTTGGAATGCCCGCCCAAGGTCAGCGTGGTGTTGGCAGTCAGGTCAATGTCGACGACGCCGTAATACAGCTGCTTGCGGCTGCTGTATCCATCGGTGAAATAGTCTCGCGACTGTTGCGACGTCACGAAGCGCCCGCGCACCGATCCGCTGTCATTCAACGGCCCGCCAGCATCCAGCTCGCCCGAAAAATTGTTCCACGACCCCGCACGCGCTGTGGCGATGAACTGCGCAGAATCCGTCGGCTGCTTGCGCACAAAGTTGATCGTGCCGGACGGGTCGCCCATGCCCGTCATCAAACCCGTCGGGCCGCGCACGACTTCCACGTGGTCGTACATGGCGGTCGTGCTGTAGGTGGACGTGTCGGTCTCGTACGAGATCGGCAAGCCATCCAGCAAAAAGGTATTGATCGTGAAGCCCCGCGAGAAATATCGCGACCGGTCGTTGCTCCAATGATTGACGGTGACGCCCGTGGTGCTGTTGGCGACGTCATCCAGCGTCTGCATCGCAAAATCGTCCAGCTTTTGACGGGTGATCACGCTGACAGACTGCGGAGTTTCCTGGATGGTCAGCGGCAGCTTGGTGGCCGTGCTCATCGCGCCAGTCGTATAGGAGCCCGTGCCCTCTGTCATTGAGTTGCCTTTGCCCACGACGGTGATCGTGTTCATCATCACGCTCGTGGCATCCGCTTCTGCTTCGCGCGCCACCGACACATTGCTGCCCGAGCGTTCAAACACCAACCCCGAACCCGCCAACAACGCGCGCAACGCCTGATCGGGCGTCAGCGAACCCGAAACGGCGGGCGCCTTCAAACCGCGCACGGTATCCGGCGCATACGCCAATTCCAGCGACGCCTGCGTCGCCAACTGCGTCAACGCGCCTTCCAGCGACTGCGCAGGGATGTTGAACGACAAAGGCGCTTCCTGCGCCTGCGCGTTGTGTTGCGGCAAGGCCAGCGCCAGCATCATCGCCAGGCCCAGCACGGTCAGACCGCGCGCAGGCGCGGCAAGGCGCCGCGCTGCACGCGGGCGATATCCAGAAGTTTTACGGTTCACGGAACAAGCTTTCCAGAAAGGGTCTTGAGACTAGGCCCGCCAGCACTCCGGTTATGCACGGAGCCTGGCGGCGCAGCGGCATCAATGCGATGCCCTTGGGGTACAAGACGCTTGTCGCGAACAAATCCCTGATGGAATAACGATACGCATTAGCAACAACGTGTAACTTGCGTCTAGCGATGCACGGATGACGCGCTGCCGCGCACTGCATGTCGTAGCAGACACACAACCGGCTCAGTGTTTTAACGGCGCATTATCGTGGCCCCGCCATCCGCGCCGGCTTGCACGCGAACGGGGGCTATGGCGGGAAGCAGATCCAGAAACGCCTTGGGGTTGTCCACGCTGAACACGCCCGAAATCCGAATCTTTGCCACGTCCGAGTCCGCCACCCGGATTGCGGCGTGACCATAGCGGTTCAGATCCGAAACGGCATCCGACAAAGGCAGATCACGATAAATGGCTCGACCCGTATGCCATGCCAGCCGCGCCGGCACATCCACCTTTTCCGCCGACGACAGGCCGCCGTCGGCCAACGAGCGAGTCCCCTGCCCGGCGCCAAGCACCACCTGGCTGCTATTCCACCAGTGGCCCGCCTTGACTTCGACCGTGCCGGAGTCCACGTCCACACGAACGTTTTCGCCGTCGCGCAGCACATTAAAGCGCGTACCGGTAACGCGCACCGTCGTGCCTCCCGCCTCGACATAAAACGGCTGACTGGCGTCCGGCGTAACCGAGAACGTGGCTTCGCCTGACGCGAGTTCAACCACGCGCCTGTCGGCATAAAGCCGAACCGACAATTCCGTAGCGGTATTCAGATTCACAACGGACGCGTCAGGCAAAGACACCTGCTGGCGCTGCCCAGGTTTGGTCTGATAGTGCGCGGTATAGCTAGGGTCCCCAGCTCCCCAACGCGGCAAGACCACGCCCGCGACAACTGCCGCCGCACAGGCAAAACCCAAACCCGCCATCAAGCGCCGGCGCGGCAACGCTCTGCGCGGAGCCGCCGGCTGCGGCTCCTGCACCAAGGCGCGCAACCGGTCTACACCCAACATGCTGCTGGCATTCCAGATGCCACGCGCGCGCTGATACTCCAGCTCATGCGCTGGATCGGCCTGCCGCCAGCCCTCAAACTGCTGGCGCTCGGCCTCATTCATCTGCTGCGAATGTACGCGCGCAAACCAATACGCCGCGGCATCGCGTGCATCAAGCAGGGTGTTTGGGTCGATAGGATCAGTCATTGCGCGGCGGCTTAATCCGGGCAGAAGTGTTGCAGCTGTTCACGGACTTCCCGAGTGGCGTCCATGATATAGCGTTCGACGGTATTCAACGCCAGCCCCATCCGCTCTGCAACTTCAGGCTGCGAATACCCTTCAAGCCGGCACCATACATAAGCCTGCCGCTTCTTCAACGGCAAACTGGCAAGCGCGCGCTCCAACGCATCGGCCAGCTCATGCGCACGCACATGGGCTTCAGGATCAAGCACACGCGAATGCTCATCCGCGCCAAATGCCTCGAGCGAGATTTCATCATGGCGCGTCTGCCGCCGGATCTCGCTGATCAACCGGTTCTGCGCTGCGCGGTACAGATACGACTTGCCGTTTATCACGCCGGTAGTCCCGCCGCTCAACAATCCCGCCATCACGTCCTGCGCCGCATCTTCCGCATCGCAAGGCCGCGAGTTCCGTTTGGCCCACGCGCCCACCAACTCGCCGTAATGGGCAAGCCAGGCTTTGAGAGGGTTGGACGAACGAGACATGACGGCGAACGCGAAGGTTGCGTGAAGCCGGGAATATTAACAATGATTCTCAATTCGGTGTGCGTGAGGGGCGGGGGGGTGGGGCGAAGGTTGTCGGGTGCGCGACAGACGGGCTATAGGGATAGGGCTGGAGATGGGGATGGCATCGCACCTTGGCGTGGTGTCGATTGGTGCCTCGTAACGTCTATCGAGGGAAAAACAAGAAATGAAAATATCTCAAACAGAATATTCAAATAACAATCTGCATATTTCCACCTTTATTTCAATCGCCGTCTCCTCTCTTTCCACCAACCCCGAGGATAAGGAGCATCGGCAAAAGGACGAATATTCAATAGTTTCGCTTGGGATGCGTAACCGCCTATCAACGCAAAAACAAAACCGACAAGATTCACCCAACCCGTATTCCACACATCAAGGTCAAGGAAAACCAGAAAGAGACCTACCCCTACGAATACAAAGCGATATATTGCTCGAAGATTTTCATCCCGAATAAAATGTCTTTTTATAGATTTAATATGACACCTCACTAAATATAAATAGAAAATCCGATAACAAACAATCTTCTTTTATAAGAAATTATTTAAATATTTAGATCTTTCATCTCATATCGGCGCCCAAGTCAGGAGAAGACCGGACGCGCCGGCAAATCTTCGCCATGGCGATCACAATGCCTTTTGCACCTATCAGGCAGCAAAATAAAAGGATCACAGCTATGCATTACACAAGGTCCACCATCGACAATTTAAATCGGGTTCAAATATAACCCTAGCCTCTGAAATTGAATCACGCATATTAAAGACAACACGGATTCCGGCCCCTGACCTGTCCCGCACGACTTCGATAGTCTCCACGCCTTCTGACGAAATGGTAGCCAGCACCTGTTGAGCGAGTTTCAGTACAACCTGGAATGACTCCATAACAGCGCTAAAAGAAAAATCCAATTCAAGTTCGCTATTTTTTGATTTCACTTTATAACGGCATAGAGCCAAACTCTGGTCGACCTCAATAGGCACAATACCAAACTCCTCCAAAAAATCATCCTCGCTCGGAAATTTCATTGCTGCACTCTAGTTAAATTTTCATGAGCGCGCTCAGTTTACGAGCTTCATAATCGACTGGTTTGAAAGCGAGTTCATCACATTACCTTCAGTGTTTGTGCACGCATTCTGATATCACCGTATACCATCACACCGCCATCACTTGCCGTAAGTGTCGCTAGGCACCGCAAAGCGGAACAAGCCGGTTTTTCCGCATTGGTATGGGTACGGTTCGATGCAACGCTCGCGCATTGTGCGTGCCAGTCTATTGGCGATGTCGGCGCCAATCCGCCGTCCTTCTGCTGAAGGCCCACGGTCGTTGAAATCGCGTAGCGAAATAGGATAGGTCGTATCCGCCCGAGCCCGGTACTCGCCCGATTCCGCGTCGTATAGACGAACATAGGTCCCCACGGATGGCCCGTATTGCTGGTATCCCTCAAAGCCGCTGGGCTCATCCACCACAACGGCGTACTTCGCCCCAACGGCCACCGCATCCTCTTTCATACTCGTCGGCCGCGCGGACTGGGGGTCAACCTTGCGCTGCTTGAAGGTTGCCTTGATTCCTGCCGCGTCCATAGCGCCGGGCAACTCCGCATTCAGCGCCTTGCACACGGCTTCGCCTGCATAGGCTGCCGGCAATGCGGTGCTGGCTCCGATCCAGCCTGTACCGTCGATCTTCTTTTTGAAATCGCAATCGGAGGTGTAGATAACCACCGGAGTTATTACTTCTTGAGGAGCTGGGTTGGTGGCCAATGCATTGGGAGGGGAACCCATGATGAAGGCGCAGCCAGAGGTGAGGAGTAGGAAGGTGGTGGAACCTAACAGGTTGAGAGGATGCATTGACAGAAAAATCCATTTAATTCGAGCTATTCAGACGTTGAGACACGCGCCCTCTCTAGCCCTTATTACAACTGCATCATTTATATCGCCGGAACAATTTTTGTCTGGAACAGTGCTCTCTCACCAGGTCAATCGCAACATCAAACTTTTAGAATTAAGCAGCTTTTTCTCGCCGCAAAAACTCATTTATCGCTTTGGAAGCCTTGTTGCTGAAGGAAATTCAGTTGCTCCAACCGTGAAAGCACGTACAGCACCCCGTCCGCAATTTCATCAGTATCTATTCGAATTATGGAACTCCCTGGCTCAGAAAAACTCATCACGAAAGTATATTTTTTCGCCGTCCTTTCCCCGTCCAGCTTGAACAGGAACACACTCTTATTGTTGGAACATAATACTTCCATCAATTCCACGAATCGATCTAGCGTGCATACATCGTCCAAGGTCGCACCTAGGCCTGCTAGATATTTTTCAGCTAACTCTTTTCTGGAAAACATTTAAACCTCGCACGGCATGTGCCATATCACGGGCATCCGCTAGGTTTCATCCAGCCGTCGCCATCAAGTTTTTTAATATCATTGATAGAAGAATTTCTTGATTTTTATCGACGCAGAGATTTTTTACACTTCACGCCCCGCATCTTGAATCGAAATTCGCCCTATCAAATCACTATCGTAAAAAAAGAGACAAAACTCACACCATTAACAATCTAAATTGACATCCGGCGTAAAGCTATTTTCTTTCACGCAACCGGCGCTTTCGCTCCTTCCACCAATCACGAGGGTAAGGAGCATCAGCAAAGGGACGTATATTCAACAACTTCGCTTTAGAGGCGTAACCGCCAATCAATGCAATTACAAAACCAACAATATTAACCCAACCAGTATTCCAAACATCAAGATCAAAAAAAACCAAAAACACACCTACCCCCACGAGCACAAATCGGTATATGGTGCGAATATTTCCATCTTGAACAAAGTGTTTTTTCAAAATAATTAATATATTTCTCAACTTATCACTTCGCATACTTCACCTTCAGATATTCACCAATTTCATTAAATAGTATTGCCCCGTTCGGAGCAGCACTACTTACGACCGTTACAGCTGTGTCTATGGCCCCCCCCTTCCAATAGGCCGCGGCATTAGGCCTTATAGCCTGCTCCAGACCTCCAAGCAGCCATCCGCTAATCGCCGCCCCTTTGGAAGCAGCTAGAAATGGCGCGGAATACGGTCCAGGAGCAAGACCTAACGTCCCAGTTATTGCACCAAAGCGACCATTGGCTGTGGCTAACTTAGCGAGGACGTCGGCATTAGAATTGCGTAGATCCTGATAGTCTGCCGCGGTCGCGAACCTCATCATATAGGCTGCGCATTCCCCAGTAACGCAATGACGAGACATGGCTGAAGGAGCCTTCACCGCAGAGCTTGGCGAACCAAAATTTGCCCAGTAATTTTCCCGATTAGATTCGGGAGTATAAAAATACCCTGTTGGCACCTCCAATCCGCTTGTGTACGACACAATTAGGCTCTGTAGGCGAGCATCACCTGCGACGGGGAAATCCATATAGATAGTTTGACCATCTTGAGTCTGCCCAACTTTCTTGAAAATTGCGCCATCATCTGTAATTCCGCCCTCTCCATATAGGACGTCAGGAACTCCCACATACATCTCGCCATTTGGCAACACCGCATCCATTCGGCGCATTTGGGCCTCGATCTGCTCAGCAGTTACGTCAACGCCTCGTGCCTTGGCGTCCGCAGCAATGCGATTCGCCAAGACTTTCTCATCCGGATGCAGCTGCCGATTAAACATGTCTGCTGACAAGGCGCCCCCCGCACCGCTTCCACCGCCTACCAGCCCTCCCACGGCACCCGACAGCGCATTCAAAACCACATTGGCCGCCTCTCGTTGAATAGAGGCCGGTAGATTGCTCATCGCCTCATCAATTGCGTCTTTCATTGTGCTGGATATCAAATTCCCCGCGACAGTTCCGGCAATTGCTCCCGCCACGTCCCCACCGCCCAATGCTGCCCCTGCGGCAGCGACGATTGAATGTACGGCGATTTTTCCGGGTTTGCCTTCGCCCCAGACATCAGGATTGTCTTTCGCCAGCTTCTTGGTGATGTCCCCCGCAATCTGCATCCCCAGCTGACCAAACGCCTGCTGAAACTCCAGTTGTTCGCGGACCTTGTCCTTGTCAAAAATCTTCCCAATGCTGCCGTTGGCGCCCGCCGTATCCCTGCTCAACCCCGCCAGACTGTCGTGTCCCGTTTCCTTGTCCGCGCGCACTTCAATCGTGCCTTCCGCGACTGCCGCATGCGTTGTGCCCGACTCACTGCCACTCGTCGAGCCGAAGCTCAATCCAGACGGCCCCGATCCCAGGGCCTTGCCCTTATTGGCGACATCGAACGCCCCTGACATACCCAGGTTGATTCCAACCGTGGTGGACTTGTAGTCGGCTTTGTTCTTCAAATCGGTATAGCCAAACGTTTCGGTGGACAGCAAGTTTTTGGCTGCGTCAGCGTCGCTGGCGATTACTGCACCATCCAACTGCGTGTGCTTGCCTACGTAGATATCAAAGCCGCCCGATCCCGCGTATAGGCCGGTCTGTTCGATCACGCTGTCATAGTTGGACTTGGTTTTGCCCATGCTCGCGCCGATGTAGGCGCTGCCAGTCATGGAACCGAAGCTGAAACTGCCGCCTGCGTTTACCTGCTTTTGCTTGGCGTCGTAACGGTCTGAATCTTGTTGGCTGACAACCGTGAGGTTCCGTCCAATATCAGCGCGAATGCTATCGGCGCGGGCTTGAGCGCCTTCCAGCAAGGTATCGCGCCCAGAGATCAGCGTCAGATTGTCGCGGGCGCTGACTTGAGTTTCGCGGTAGGTCGTGCCGTTGCCATTCGCATTGCCGCTGCCCATGTAACCGCTGGCGAAAATATTGATGCCGCCGCCACTACCGCTGTCGGAGACGCCAATACCCACACCCGCCTTCCATCCGCTGTTCTTATTGGTGGAGACTTCGGTTGAGGTCTGAGCCTGGCTCAATAGCATCAGATCGTTAGTGGCCGCCAGCAAAACGTTCTTGCCTGCAAGATCGCTTCCGATAATGGAAAGGTTGCCGGTGCCTGCCACGCCGTTTTCACCGAGCGCGATGATAGACACGTTGCCGCCCGCCATTACTGAAGAACCAAACGCCGTCTCTTGCGTCCGCTTGGTTTCGCTCACAGATTTGCTGGACCCAACGCTGATCTGAATCTGGGCGCTTGCGGCTTCTTTTTGAGCCGCAGACGCGTCCTTGCCATTGGCCGCATCAAGCATGCGGTCGGTTTGTACGGCCTGGTACGCCGCTTGCCCCACCTTGACGGCAGCCAGGCGGCCGTCCTTGGCATCGGCGGCTTGCTTCAACGTGCCATGAATCTGCTGGGTTGCGCCCAGCACCCCACCGGCGACGCCAATCGTCAGGCCCGACTGCTTGAACTCGTGATACTCGTGCTGCTGCGCGTCGCCCACCGCTGCCACGATGGCGACATTGCGGCCAGTGATGGCAATATTGCCGTCCTGCGCCAACAGATTGCTGCCCATGACGCCAACGTCTCGACCTGCGTCGATGATCAGATCCCCGCCCGCGCTTCCAATCGTGCTGCTGGTGTAGCCACCACTTGCACTCTTCATCCAATCGATGCGTTCCTGCTTGTTGTAGCCAATGCTGAAGCCGCCTCCGCCCATGCCAGACTTCTTCACCTTCTCGTACTGATAGTCCCGGTAGGTTTCTTCGGCTGCCAAAACCTGAAGGTCTCTGCCAACCGCGATCTGCACATCGTTATCGCCGATAACGTTTGAACCCACCACCGTCATGTCACGTCCGGCCATCATGACTACGGAATCGCCACCAAACGTTGACCCAACAGCCTGAGTCAATTCGGTTTCATTCTTCAGGTGCGTCGTCTTGCTAGACAAGAACCCCTTTTGCTTGAAATACGTTTCGTTATACGCATACCCAGCCGAGTCCCCTGCCAGCACATTGATATCCCGGCCCGCGCCCACTGCCAGTTGCTTGTCGGACGACACCTGCGCCGCAATCGCGTTCACATCCTGGCCCGCGATCAGCGTCAGGTTTCCGCCTGCGGCGATCTGTGTGCCGACATCAGTCGACGAGCGCATCTCTGCCCGATTCTTCTTCCCATAGTCGTAAGACTCCGCGTAGCGGTCCTCTGCTGTGGTCAGGTTGATATCCCTGCCCGCTTGAACGCGCGCGTCTGCGGTGGCGCTGATTGCGGCGGCCTGGGCGTTGAAGTCGCGGCCGGCCTGTGCGTTCAGGCTACCCGCATCAATGCGTGCCACACCGTCGACACGGGTGCTGCTCACGCCACCACTCGCGTTGGATTGCGTGGATTCAGTCAGGTTGATGTCGCGGCCAGCGGCCAGCGTGACGGAGTCTCCCTTGAGCAGCCCGGCCAGGTTGTCGATGTCGTTGCGGGCGGCAAGATTGACGGTCTTGCCCTGCATGGAACCGACGGTGTTGCGGACGTTCTCCGCTTCGACCAGCAGCGCATTGCGGGCGCCGATGGTTCCCGTGTTGGTGACGTCGCCTGCCGTCTTGATACGCGTGTCACGGCCTGCAATCAGCGTGCCGTCGCCGCGTAAATCGCCGGGTTGCACCGCCAGGTAGACCTGGGGCGACAACACGGTTTGCTGCGTGCCGTCGGGCAAGGTGACGGTCTGCTCCACCATCCAGACGATGTCGCTGGTCAGGTGGAGCATCTGCTCTTCGGTCAGGGCTGTGCCGATGGTCAGGCCAAACTTGCCGGCAAAGTCCGCTCCTGCGGTCAGCAGCGCTTTGTATTGCGATTCGTTGTCGGTGTAGTCGCCCACAAAGCGTTGACCAGTGGCGAGCATGACTTGTTCGGCCACCAGCTTCTGTTCATAGAAACCATCGCCCAGGCGCTTGAGGATATGGCCCGGGTTCTGGTTCAGTTGTTGCAGCAGGTAGTCACTGGACAGGACCGGGCGCTGGCCCAGGAACTGCGCATCGGTGGCGATCAGGTAAGGCGCATCGGGACGGTGCAGCACCTGGAACAAGGCGCTTTGCGGGATGACGGGCGGCAGCGTCACCACGCGCACAATGCCTTTGCCGGGCAGGCCGATTTCGATGATTTTGGCCGGTGCCAGCGCCCCTGCCACGGCGGTAGAGCCGGGTTTTTGATTTCCGGTCGCGGGCGGGGCGGTGTTACCCGTGGAGCTGGCTACCGCGAGTTCGATACGTTCAGGTGCAACGACGTCGGTGTAGTCTGTCCGGTTTTCTTTGCGCCCGCCGCCACTCGTGATGGTGCGAACTTGATAGCCTACGCGCTCTAAGGTGCGCTGGCCTTCCGCGCCCATGTTATTGACGGCAGGTCCATCGACGGACAGCACCCCGCCCGCGATGATGCGGCTCTTGTCGTTGGTAACAGCACCTGTGAATTTGGCATTGCCGCCTACGATGATCTTGGCAGGATCGGTCGATAGCGTGCGGCTTTCCGAGATGACTTCATCCACTTGGTAGTAGAAGAAGTTGGCAACAAGACGGCTATTGAAATCGGCGTTGAAGGCGCGAATTTTTTCATTCAACGCGCGGTGCGCATTCTTAAAGGCGCTCAGTTCCAGATCGAACGCATCACGTCGCTCTTTCTCGGCTGCGCAGCTTGCAATCGTCGAGCATGGCGCGTCCAAAGGCACCCATTCCGGAAGTGGGCCAGACGGCTGGGCCACTTCGAAAATTGCCCATATCCGAGCCTCCTGCGAGTAGCGGTAGACTTCCGGCTCAAGCATGCAAAACTTGCCGTATTCACCACTGCCGCAACCCTCGGACCCGGCGACCGGGCCGGGCATGTATGCCAGCGGAATCGGCGCGCTGAAGCCGGCCTCGCCTCGCCTGCTGGCAACATAGTCAAACGGCGGCCCGTAGATCGATTCCGGATACTTCGTGGACGGCAGCAGCAAACGGCGCTCTGCGTCGTCGTCCAGAAACGTTACCGGATCACGGCCGCAAAGCGCCGTCACCTGATCGCACAACCACAGCTTGGACCCATCCAACAGCTCGGTGGAGTTTTCCAGACGGTAGTACAGCTTGGGGCCGCGGCTGACCTCGACGACTTCACTTGTGAAGTGCTGATTCAAGTTCTGGATAGATGCTGCGGCAATATCGGCGTTGCCTGCAACTTCGATCGTGGCCGAGACATTGACAATCGATTGCGCCAAGCCCGCAGCCTTGCCAGTAACATCCAACGCGCCGCCAATCCGCAAATCTCCTGCCGAGTAGATCAGCGCGTGTTCGCGATTGACCAATGAACCCACGCCCAGGTCCATATCGCCTCGAGATGCGATGACGGCATTGGCGTCGTTCAGCAGCGTGGGCGTTTTTATACCGACGCGGTCGCCATAGATGCGGCCCGTATTGGTAACGTTGCCGGCATCGATGCGCGTATAGCCGCCATCGATCAGGCCCGCATTGGCAAGGGTTCCGCCCACGTTCAGGAAATTGTTCCCCGCCGCAATAATTTCTCCGCCAGCACGGTTGGTCAGCGTGTCGGCGTTGATCGTCAGGTGCTGGCCCGAATGGATCTTGCCCGTGTTGTCCAGATTGCCCGTCGTCAGTTCAAGAGATGCGCCCGCCGTCAACGCGCCCGACGTGTTCTGCAGATTGCCCACAGCGAGTTTTGCATTGACGTTGGACGAGACGTTGCCGCTGTTGTTATTCAGCGTGCCAGTGGTGACGCCCAAGTCTTGTCCAGCGCCTATCCTGCCCGCCTGGTTGTCCACTGCCGCAGCGTTCAGCGTGACCTGCTTGCCCATCAAACCCAGCGCGCCGCTGGCGCTGTTGGCGAGCGTGTCGCGGTTGTTGACGCTCGCGGCCGTCAAGGCCAGCACATCGTCGGCCTGGATCAGCCCTGCGCTGTTATCCAATGCCCCCAGTGTCTTTAGCGTGATCCCATTGCCTGCCACGATGCCACGCGTGTTGGCCAGCGATTGCGCGTTCAGCGTCACCAAGCCCTGCGCGGCCACGGTGCCGCCAACGTTGCCGATGTGGCCAGTGGCTGTCAGATTCAGCGCATCACCGCTGACGATTTTTCCGCCGGTGTTGGCAAGGCTGGCCATCTTGATATCGGCGGAGCCGCCGTAGAAGCCACCGCCCTGGTTGATCAAGACGCCGACGCTCGCGACATCCAGCTTGCCGTCCGCCTGCACCACGCCGTTCTGATTATTCAGACTGCCCGCCCGAATCTCGGCAGCGCCGCCCAGCAGATTGCCGTCCTGGTTGTTCAGCGCGCCTGCGCTGTTCACATCCAGCTTGCCGTTGGCCTGCAAGGTGCCGCCCTGGTTATTGATGCCGCCGCTTGCTTGCAACGCAACGTTGTCGCCCGACACCACGCCGCCGGCCGTATTGCCGAACGATTGGGCGCGCAGGTCCACTGCTTGCGTGGCCGCCACGGTTCCGCCGCGATTGTCGATTGCGCCCGCCACATTGCCGGTCAGCGCACCACCGCTGGTGATCTTGCCGGAAGCGTTGTCCACTCCGGCCGCGCGCAGCGCCACCGATCCGCCATACACAGCGCCGCCCCGGTTACTGATATTGCCCGAGGCGTCCAGCGTCAACGCATTGCCTGCTACAAGCTTGCCGCCCGACAGGTTCATCGCGCCTGCCATAACATTCACGTTGCCGCCCGCAACCAGTGTGCCGGGGTTCAGTAAGGCGTCCACCTGCGCGTTCAACGCACCCAGCGGACTGATCGAGCCATCGGCTTGCAGGCCAGCGGTGACATTGCCGCTGTTATTCAGTTGACGCCCGTTGATGCCCACATTTCCCGCGGCGGACATGCCGCCACTATTGACGACGTTGCCATCCGCCCGCAGATCCAGGCCGGCGCCAGCCGCCACCGTGCCCGCATTGCTGACCTGACCTTTGCTGTCCACCGACAATGCAGTCGCTGCCTGCAATCTTCCCGACGGCTGGATGCTGACGTCGCCATTGGCGCTGAGTTGCAGCGTGCCGGTCAGCGCGGCAAGGTTGCCGCCGACGTTCACGCCCACACCGGCTTCGGTTCCGATCAACCGGATGCTGTTGGCGTACATGCCGCCCAATGCGGCCACATCCAGCGCTACACGAGGTGCGGCGCCATCGCCGGTCAACGCCGACACGTTGAGACCGTCGTAACCCACCCGCGACGCGCCAGCGACCACGGTCAGACGGTCGGCCCAGACCTGGGCGTTGATTTCCAGCGTTCTGGCCAGCAGATCCAATTGGCTTAGATTGGCGCCGTACAGCCCCTGGCCTTCGATGCCAAGCCGCCCCGCTGCAATGTCGAAGCTCAACATGCCATCCGCGCCGATGACGGGACGCCCGGTGGTCAGCGTTGCCCGGTCCGCATTCAGAAATCCGCAACCGTTGCAGGTAATACCCGCCGGGTTGGCAACGATGACATTGGCGCGGTTGCCGGCGACTTCCAGCATGCCCATCAGTTGTGAGGGGTTGGGCGCCGTGACCTGGTTCAAGATGGCCATTGCGCGCTGATTGCCCAGCATCGGATTGCCCGCGACCTGACCGGCCAGTTGTGTCTGGCTGCCCCCACCGCTGTTATTCAGCACGACGCCGGACGGACCCACGTTGAACTGCGTATACCGGTTGTTCGACACTCCACCCGCAGATGGCGGCGCAATATTCACCACGGGCACGCCATTGCTCACGCCGACGATCGGCCGGGCGCCAGCCACACTCTTGTCGACAGCGATAGGCAGGGTCTGCGCCAGAACGGGTGTCCAGATTTGAGTAATCAGAATGGACCAGATGGCAACAGAGCGAAGCTTAGACATGGCGGAGCAAATCTCGATAGGCGTAGGAGCAGCTGAACGGTGGCAACGCGCGCCGGCGTTCAGAAGTGAAATAACAATGTCGTGGCGAAGACCGAACAGCGCGTCTTCAGGCTTTCAGAGTGATTCAAATATCAGCCGGCATCGGCTGATGGATCTGCATGCGCGTGGGGGATGACGGCCGTGGAGGCCGGTACGGCTGCAGACGATGTAACGTCGGCTTGGACTATGGCGTCGCATCCTGCACAACGCCACCGCCTGTCGATTTTCTAAACTGACCGCAAACCAGCTGCTGAATTCATCACTACCATTCAGTAACGGGAAATATTTCAATTAATTAAGCGACATTAGGCATTTATGCCGGATTTTCTCGGCATTTTGTATTTTGCAGACAATCGAATGTTGGCCATTAGGCATTTCGTAATTGTCGGCGGCGCGCCCAAGCACGTTAATTCGCGGCCCTTGCACCGCGCTATCAGAAGCGTCCGAAAATCGATTCGGAAAATACAGATTTTGCGGCGTGCCGATACGCATGCCGATTCAACTCCTGCCCATGGCAAAATCGCGCCCATGCTGATCGATAACCGACTCACCCCCAACGCCCTTGCCGCGCAGACGGCGCAACTTCCTGCCGCATGGCAGGCTGCTTTTGCACCACAGGCCGTTGCGGACGCGCTGGCCGCCGCAACCGCGCACGTCGAAAAACGGCTTGCCGAAGGCGCCGTGGTGTATCCCGCCACGCCGTTGCGCGCTTTGCAGGGCCTGGCACCGTCGGATGTGCGCGTGGTGATACTGGGCCAGGACCCGTACCATGGCCCCGGCCAAGCGCAGGGTCTGGCGTTTTCGGTGCCGGACAGCTGCAAGCGTCCGCCCAGCCTGCGCAATATCTTTAATGAGATCGCCCAGGAATACCCGGGCACTCAAGTGCCTCAAGGTAATGACCTGAGCCGTTGGGCCGATCAGGGGGTACTGTTGCTGAACACCGCGTTGACGGTAGAAGACGGCCAGCCCGCCTCCCACGCCAAGCGCGGTTGGGAAACCGTGACCGATGCGCTGATCTCATTGGTTGCCCGCGACCCCGCGCCCAAGGTCTTTATGCTGTGGGGCGCACACGCTCAGGCAAAGCGAATGTTGCTTCCCGACAACAGTGGCCATCTCGTGCTGATGTCCAATCACCCATCCCCGCTTTCCGCCCGGAGACCGCCTGTGCCGTTTCTGGGCTGCGGGCACTTCCTGGCAACAAACGAGTGGCTGGCGAACCAAGGGAAAAACCCTATTGATTGGGGACTGGACGAAAAAATAATTCCCCTGCAAGGCGAATTCGGGTTATGATCGCCGCACTGCACAAAACGAGTTCGGCATTTACCGCCTTGATTTAGCGGAATTTTCTGCAGTCTGCCCGGCAACCTTAGCCTGGGCCCCATGCCGAACTATCATCGATTCCTGACCTCCTTTCCTTTCGCCCTGCGTTCCAGTCTGTACAAGAGAACGCGCCATGCGCACGGTTGATTCGGTCGGCACGATGCTCCATCAACCGTCGCCTGGATCCGGCCGCCTAATCCCCTGGCCCGACCAAGCACTGCGTCGCATTGATTGCGGCAAGGGAAAGTAATGTCTTTTGAAAACCTGGGTCTTGCACCCGCTCTGTTGACGGCCATCCAAGAAGCTGGCTTCACCACCCCCACCCCCGTTCAAGCTGCTGCCATTCCGCAAGCGCTGGCTGGTCACGACCTGATGGTGTCCGCGCAAACAGGTAGCGGCAAGACCGCAGCCTTCATGCTGCCGGCCCTGCATCGCATTGCCCAGATGCCCGCCAACAAGGGCGTCGGCGTGCAAGTGCTGGTTCTGACCCCGACTCGCGAACTGGCTGTGCAAGTTACCGAAGCGACCGATATGTACGGCCGCAAGCTGGCTGACCTGCGTACGGCCACCGTCGTCGGCGGCATGCCTTACGGCGCCCAACTGAAGGCGCTGTCGCGCCGCGTTGACGTGCTGGTTGCCACCCCCGGCCGCCTGATCGATCACCTGCAATCGGGCCGCGTCAAGCTGAACACCGTGCACACGCTGGTGCTGGACGAAGCCGACCGCATGCTGGACATGGGCTTCATCGAAGATATCGAAACCATCGTCAGCCGCCTGCCGGAAGACCGCCAAACGCTGCTGTTCTCGGCCACGCTGGACGGCACGATCGCCAAGCTGGCTGGCCGCATGATGCGCGACCCGCAACGTATCGAACTGGCCGGCGCCAAAGAAAAGCACACCAACATTACGCAAAGCCTGCTGTACGCAGACGACGCCAGCCACAAGATGCAGTTGCTGGATCACGTGCTGCGCGATGCCAAGCTGGACCAAGCTATTGTCTTCACGTCGACCAAGCGCGGCGCCGATGACCTGGCCGACCGTCTGGCTGACCAAGGTTTTGCTGCCGCTGCCCTGCACGGCGACATGAACCAGCGCCAACGCACCCGTACGCTGTCGCAACTGCAACGCGGTCAGCTGCGTATTCTGGTTGCCACCGACGTGGCCGCCCGCGGCATCGACGTGCAAGGCATCAGCCACGCCGTCAACTTCGACCTGCCGATGCAAGCCGAAGACTACGTGCACCGTATCGGCCGTACCGGCCGCGCCGGCCGCAGTGGCCTGGCTTTCACGCTGGCTACGCACTCCGAGCGTCACAAGGTTCGCCGTATCGAGCACTACATCGGCCAATCGATTACGCCTGAAGTGATTGCCGGTCTGGAACCCAAGCGCACCCCGCGTCCGTCGGCTGGTGGCAGCGGCGCCCCGCGTGGCGGCAAGCCTTTCGGCAAGCGTCCTGGTGGTTTCGGTGGTTCGCGTCATGAAGGCGGCGGCTACCAAGGCAACCGCGATGCCGGTTCGCGTGAAGGCCGTTCGTTCGGCGGCCCGCGTGAAGGCGGCGCTCCCCGTGGCGAGTTCAAGCCGCGTGAAGGTGGTTACCAAGGCAACCGTCCGTTCGGCGACCGCCCCCAGCGTTCGTTTGGCGATCGTCCCAGCTTCGGTGATCGTCCCCAGCGCGAAGGCGGCTATCAAGGCAATCGTCCCTTCGGCGACCGTCCTCCCCGTGAAGGCGGCTTCCGCGGCGGTGACCGTGATGCACGCCCCAGCTTCGGCGGCGACCGTCCCAGCTTTGGTGATCGTCCCCAGCGCGATGCCCGTCCGTTCAGCGAACGCGCTCCCCGTGAAGGCGGTTTCCGCGGCGGTGACCGTGACGCCCGTCCGGCCGCAGGCTTTAGCGATCGTCCCAGCTTTGGCGACCGTCCCGCCCGTGAAGGCGGCCGTCCTGAAGGCGGTTTCCGTGGCAAGCCCACGTTTGACAAGCGCCCCGGCGGCCCCGCCAAGCGCTTCGCCAAGCCGGCTGATCGCCGCGGCTAATCCGCCAGCTTGACCCCAAACAAACCCCGCGCCTGTCGCGGGGTTTGTTTTTTGGGAAAATGTCTTTTTGCTCACGCCTGATCCCACCATGCAACGCCCCGCTCCCGCCAATCTGCCCCCTCTTTCCGCCGCCGCTCAGGAACATAGCGATGCCGCCGCGCGGCATCTGCAGAAAGCAATCACCGCCAACGGCGGTTGGCTGCCTTTCGACCATTGGATGGCAGAAGCGCTGTATGCGCCCGGCCTGGGCTATTACGCCGCCGGCACGATCAAGCTGGCAGACGCGAATGATGACGCGAAGACGCCCGCGGGCGACTTTGTCACCGCGCCGCAATTGACGCCGCTGTTTGCGCGCACGCTGGCGCGTCAGGCAGCGCAGATATTGCGCCAGACACAAACACAAGCCGTGCTGGAGTTCGGCGCAGGCACAGGCGCGCTGGCCGAGGGCGTGTTGCGCGAGCTGGATGCGTTGGGACTGGAACAAACCCAATATTTCATTCTGGAAGTTTCCGCCGATTTGCGCACGCGTCAGACGGAACGCTTGGCGCCATTTGGCAGCCGGGTGCAGTGGCTGGATGCTCTGCCCAACGCATTTGCAGGCTGCGTGCTGGCCAACGAGGTACTCGATGCGATGCCCGTGTCAATCTTCCGATGGAACGAGGACGGCACGGTGTTGGAACGCGGTGTGGCGCTGGATGCAGACCAAGGTTTCATCTGGGACGATCGCCCCGCCCCGGCCGCGCTTTCGGCCGCTGTGTCCGCCCGTATGCCGGGTTTGGCGGGGTATGTCTCGGAAATCAATCTGCAAGGCGAAGCCTGGATTTCCGCCATGGGCAGCTGGCTGGAACGTGGTGCGGCCCTGCTCGTGGACTATGGTTTTCCGCGCAACGAGTACTACCATCCGCAACGCGCGGGCGGCACGCTGATGTGCCATTTGCAGCACCACGCGCATGGCGATCCGTTCACCGCACCGGGCTTGCAGGACATTACGGCGCACGTGGATTTCACTGCCATGGCCGATGCGGCGCTGGATGCGGGCCTGCAAGTACTGGGTTACACCTCGCAAGCACGCTTTCTGATGAATGCGGGCCTGATGGATTTGCTGGCGCAACTGAATCCGTCCGATGCGCAGCAATATGCGCAAGCGGTGGCTCCGGTGCAGAAGTTGCTGTCCGAAGCAGAGATGGGCGAGCTGTTCAAGGTGCTGGCCGTTGGCCGCGGCATCACCGAACCATTGATGGGATTTTCACGCGGCGACCGGCTGGGCAAGCTGTAACGCAGAACCGCCCGGCTCAGCCAGCCCGCAGCCGATCCAGCCGGGCTTGGCGCACGCTGTCTTTGATGCGACCGGGGTCGCCCGCGCAGGCTTTGGCAATCGCGCCAGCATCCACGCCACGCACCGCATCCACCCGCGCCTGCCAGGCAGCGCTATCAACCGGTTTCAACAGCGACGCCGTCTTCAGCAGATCAAAAAAACGCTCGGGCTTGCGCAAGGCATCGGCGCGTTCCATCAGCGCCAGTTGCGCGTCAATGGGATCTGCCCCCTGCTGCGAAGCGTCCAGCCCCGCCAGAACCTCCGGCAGCAGGCGCGCATAATCATTGCATTCGCTGGGCACGCGCATGCGGCGGCCCAGGGCCTCGCGTTCGGGCGTAAGGCGGCAAAGCAAGGCATAGCGGCCCGGCAAGGACAGCGATACGTCAGCCGCCCGATCCACGTCAGCGCTGACCTCGTCCACGCCTTGCAGCTCAGGCATCACGCGGGCCAGAGCGCCCGATTCATTCAAAATGTTCAACATGCGCGAAGGCTTCTGCGCCATCAGACCGCGCGACAATTCCTTCCAGACGCGTTCGGCCACCAAGGCGTCGGCCTCGCCCGCTTCCACCATGCGGCGGCACAGCGCCAGGGTTTCGGGCGCCACGGAGAAATCCGCGAATCGCGCCGCGAAACGGCCCAATCGCAGAATCCGCACAGGATCTTCTTCAAAGGCGTCGCCCACGTGCCGGAAGATGCGGGCGCGCACATCGGCTTCACCACCCAGCGGATCAACCAGTCCACCATCCGGTTTACGGGCGATGGCATTGACGGTGAGATCGCGGCGGCGCAAGTCTTCCTCCAGCGTCACATCGGCGCCGGTGTAGAAGGTAAAACCTTTGTAGCCGCGCCCAGACTTGCGCTCGGTACGCGCCAGCGCGTATTCCTCTTTGGTGCGCGGATGCAGAAACACCGGAAAGTCGCCGCCCACGGGAATAAAGCCACGGCGGCTCATGTCTTCAGGAGTAGCGCCCACGACCACCCAATCGTGATCGCCAGGGGGCAGGCCGAGCAGCGCATCGCGCACCGCTCCGCCCACAATGAAGACCTGCAAGCCGTCGGTTGCTGCGTCCTGCGTCATGGGATTGCGGTGGTCTCGGCGCCCAGCGGCACGATATTACCCAGGCGTTCCTTCAGGGACTGGGACTGGCCGCTGAACATTGCCGCGTAATACACCGAGTTGGACATCACGTTTTTCACGTAAGTGCGCGTTTCATTGAACGGGATGGTCTCGGCAAAGATCGCGCCTTCAACGGGATGCGTGAACGTCGAGCGCCAGTTATGCGGGCGGCGCGGGCCCGCGTTGTAGCCCGCGCTGGCAAGCATCTGCGAACCGTTCAAATCGCGCAGCACCATGTTCAGATAGTTGGTGCCCAATTCGGTGTTGGTATCGAAATCGTTGACGCTGTCGGGCGTGAAGTTGCTCATGCCGATCTTGCCCGCGACCCACTTGGCGGTGGCTGGCATCAGTTGCATCAGGCCAGACGCGCCCACGTGTGAACGCGCATCCATGATGAAGCGGGATTCCTGCCGGATCAGGCCATAGACCCAGGCCGGGTCCAGCGCGATGGCGTTGGCCTTGGCGGTGACGCGGCCTTCAAAGGGTGCGATGAAGCGCTGGCTGAAGTCGAATTCCTTTTCCGTGCGGTCAGACGTGTTGACCACGCGGTCGTAGATATTTTCGGCGCGCGCCAGTTCGGCGGCGGCAATCAGTTGCCGGTCGCTCATGCCGCGCAAGGTGTAGTTCCATTCGGGCACGGCTTCAGCGCGCCAGCCCAGGCGGAACAACTGCACCGCGCGTTGCAGGCCAGGGTTGGCGCGGGCTTCGGCGATTTCGCGGTCGCTGATGGGCGCCGGACGGGGCGGCACATTGATGCGCCGGCCCAGTTCTTCGGCAGACAGTTGGCCGTAGAAGTCGAAGCGGTCGGCAATACCGGCGTACAGGGCGTTGGCCTGGTCCTTACGGCCCGTGGCGGCCAGGCCGCGCGCCTTCCAATAGACCCACGATGTGTCGGCGCGTTGCGCGGCCGGCATATCGTCAATGGATTCCATGACCCATTTCCAGTCGATCTTGGGCTGACGCAAGGCGGCACGCACCTTCCAGCCCGCGTTGTAATCCGTCATGCGGATATGGCCAGCTTCGTGGTACCAATCGTCGGCGCGGCTGTCCAGGTTCAACGCGGCGACCAATGCGTACTGGCCGCGCACCCAGGCCAGGTTCGACTTGGCCATGGACTTGGCCCATTCGCGGCGCAGGTAGGAATCGGCGACGCTGATGTCGGAACGCGCCAGGCGCGCCAGCGCGATGGTCACCAGTTCTTTTTCGTTGCGGCCCACGGGCATGCGGTCTTGCCGCGTCAGCCACTTCATGGGGTCCTTCATGAGGGCGTCGTAGGTCTTCAGATCGCGCGCCTCGAACATGTACTGAACGAACTTGCGCGCGTCTGTCGTCTTGTTGGCCTCGATGGCGTCGCGCAGTTGCGGTTCCAGCTGATCCCAGCCCAGGATGTTGTCCGCCACCAATTGGTCGTACAGCGCCCAGCAGGAACCGCCCGGCGCGAACACGGCCGTAGCCTGCTCGGCTGTGGCACGCTGGCCGGTCATGTGTTTGGCGTTAAGAATGGCGCATTCAATCTGGGCATTGCTGTTCTTGACCGGCGCCAATTTGCGGACGGTTTCGAAGTCGCCGCTGCGCGCGGCAGCCAGCAGCCAATCGCCGCGCAGCCGGTCAGCCAGATAGGCGTCGGCGTTGCCGCTGATGAACTTTTGCAGATCGGCGTTGGGACGGCCGGTGGCGGGCGGGCTCCAGAGCTGATAACGCAACAGCCAATACTCCGGGTACATGCCCAGGGTATCTGACTTGGCTTGCGGCACCAGTGCTCCCAGCACGGACCACTGCTTGCGGTTCATGGCTTCACGCGCGGCGACGACTGCGGCCAGCGCGGGGGTGTCAGTGGTGGGCGGCAGGCCAGCCAAAACGGCTGGAGGCACCGAGATGATAGGTTGCGCGGTCTGAACCGCGGGTTGGGGCTGCGCATTGACCGCAGCGCTGCGTTGCTGGGCGTCAACCGGCGCACAGGCGGCGGTGAACAAGGCCAAGAGGGGCAGCCAGCGTCGCAAGCCCGAGCGGGTGTCTGAGGCGGCGGCGGGGTGTTCGGATTGCAGCGCGGATTTCCGCCCCGATTTCTGATACCGTCCGGATTGCAGAGTCTGTGTCATGCCACGTCCCTCATACACCGTCATACACCGGCCTTGCCGTACGCCCGCATGCAAGATACTTGCATGGCCGCGACCTGTCTGTTCGCCTTCATTTTCCACCCCCATCACAGCCACTGCATGACTACGCAAAATACTCCAGAGGATACCGCAGTCCAGCACCGCACGCGATTGCGGCAAATGCGTGCCGAATTGCCGGAAGACCAGCGCAGCCGCGGCGGTTTGCTGATGCGTGCAAGACTATTCACCTGGCTGAATGTGGCACGCGACGAGGCTGCCCGCGCCGGACGCCCGGCGCCCGCCACCGTGGCGGCATTCTGGCCCATGGAGGACGAACCTGACCTGCGCCCGCTGCTGTCGCAATGGGTCGAGGCTGGCGTCAACGTGGCGCTGCCCGTGGTGCGCGAGCGCAATGCCCCCCTGGTTTTCCTGCCGTGGACGCCCGAAGCCGAACTGCGCGCCGGGCCGTATGGCATTCAGGAACCTGTTGCCGGCCCCGAGCTGCTGCCAGACGTGGTGCTGGTGCCGACCCTGGGTTACACGGAGCAAGGCGACCGGCTGGGCTATGGCGGCGGCTATTACGACCGCACGCTTGCCGCGCTGCGTGAACGCGGCCATTCGTTCGTCACCATTGGCATTGCCTGGAGCTGCGGCGAACTGGATCACGATTACCAGCCCGCCGAGCACGACTTCCAGCTGGACGCGATATTGACGCAAGATGGCTGGGTGCCGCACGCTCCGCTTGAGCAAGGCGGCACGAACGGGACAACGTTGCACTCGTTCCGGATGAACTGACGCACCAGTTTGCCCCGCCAGCTTGCACCAAAACGGTGCGTTCTGTAACATGGCCGGCTCGGGGATGTCCCATCCCCCGCGTTTTTTCTCCTGAGCGGCTTCCGTAACAGAACCCAGCGCAGACCCCGCGCGGATTTCCAGGCCGCGATATGCCCCCCGGGTTCAAGACACCCGAACACTTCTGCCCTAAAACGCGGCGCGAGTTCGCAGCCGTGCGATATCAGCGCCGGACTCGCCCGGCTGCCTCCCCCACAACTGGCCCGCGCTCTGTGGATCAGCCCGTCTAAATACCGGCCCCGCTCTGCGAGCCACCCCGTCTTACTACTGGCCCCCTCTGCGAGCCAGCCCGCCTTAATTCCGCCGGCCCCGGCTGTTTACCTCACGCCCGCCGCCTGTTGTGACTCGTCAACCGCCACGCGTAGCCCGCTGCGGGGATGGCGTTTCTGCGCCCTTGGGAGGATATTGTGCCCAGGGCTACCCGCTGCCCGGAAAAGCTGGCACGCGGGTTGCTTATCTATTCGGACCGGCCACGCATCGGCCGGCTAATGACGTGTGCGAACCCGCCGTCCTGCAAAGCCGGCCGCAAGCACCTGCATCGGAGGAGCCATGAAGGACAGACCACCCCGTCCAGCCGCCTATGACGAAATGCGCCACGGCGCCAGCGGCATACGCTCCCAGTACCAAGCCTTCGAACGTTGGCACGAGGAGCAGTCGGCCGAGGCCATGGCTGTGCGCCGACTGGAAGCGGACCTGAGTTTTCGCAGGGTCGGCATTACGTTCTCGGTTGCTGGCGACGCCGCGGGCACCGAGCGCCTGATCCCCTTCGACCTGATCCCCCGGATCATTCCCGCTGACGAATGGCGCCACCTGGAAGCCGGCTTAAAGCAGCGCGTGCGCGCGCTGAACATGTTCATTCACGACATCTATCACGGGCATGACATCGTGCGCGCTGGCATCGTGCCTGCCGAGCAGGTGTTTCTGAACGCGCAATACCGCCCTGAGATGCAAGACGTGGACGTGGCCGAAGACATCTACTGCCACATCGCAGGCGTGGATATCGTGCGCGCCGGCGCGGGCGAGTTCTACGTGCTGGAAGACAATCTGCGCGTGCCTTCGGGCGTGTCCTACATGCTTGAGAACCGCAAGATGTCGATGCGGCTGATGCCGGATGCGTTCAGCCGCATCAAGGTCGAGCCCGTGGCGCACTATCCCGATCTGCTGCTGGACAATCTGCGCGAAGTCGCGCCGCACGGCGGCGACGATCCCACGGTGGTGGTGCTGACGCCCGGCATGTATAACTCGGCCTACTTCGAACACGCTTTTCTGGCCCAGCAAATGGGGGTAGAGCTGGTCGAGGGGCAGGATCTGTTCGTAGAGCAGAACACGGTCTACATGCGCACCACGCAAGGGCCACGCAAGGTGGATGTGATCTACCGCCGCCTGGACGACGACTTTCTGGACCCGCTGTCATTCCGCGCGGATTCGGCGCTGGGCGTGCCCGGCCTGCTGTCTGTCTACCGCGCTGGCCGCGTCACCCTGGCCAATGCCATCGGCACGGGCATCGCGGACGACAAGTCCACGTACCTGTACGTGCCGGACATGATCCGGTTCTATCTCAGCGAAGAACCCATTCTGTCGAACGTGCCAACGTGGCGTTGCGGACGGCCCGATGAGCTGTCCCACGTGTTGGCCAATATGCATGACCTGGTCGTCAAAGAAGTCCATGGCGCAGGCGGTTACGGCATGCTGGTGGGCCCGTCATCCACCCGCGCCGAAGTCGATGCGTTCAAAGACCGCGTGCGCGCCAACCCCGCCAACTACATCGCGCAACCAACGCTGGCCCTGTCCACCATCCCGACCTATGTGGAATCGGGCGTGGCGCCGCGCCATGTAGACCTGCGCCCCTACGTGCTGTGCGGCAAGGACATACGCACGGTGCCTGGGGGCTTGTGCCGCGTGGCGCTGACCGAAGGCTCGCTGGTCGTCAACAGCAGCCAAGGCGGCGGCACCAAAGACACCTGGGTTCTGGAGGACTGAACATGCTGAGCCGTACCGCCGACAATCTGTTCTGGATGTGCCGTTATACCGAGCGCGCCGAGAACACCGCGCGCATGCTGGACGTGAACCTGCAAATGTCGCTGCTGCCGCAGGACCCGGAAACGCGTGAGGGCTCGTGGCTGGGCGTGCTGCGCATTTCCGAACTGCAAGGCCTGTACCAAAGCAAATACTCCGCCATCTCACCGAGCGACGTCTTGCAGTACATGGTGCGCGACCCCGAAAACCCGTCGTCCATCTATTCCTGCATGCGCGCCGCCCGTGAAAACGCGCGGGCCGTGCGCGGCAGCCTGACGACAGAAGTCTGGGAAACCTACAACACCACCTGGCTCGAACTGCTCAAGCACTTGCACACCGGCTTGCTCGAACGCAATCCGGGCGAATTCTTTGAATGGGTGAAATTCCGTTCGCATCTGGCCCGCGGCGTCACCATCGGCACCATGCTGGAAGACGAGGCGCTGTACTTCCTGCGCATCGGCATGCATCTGGAACGCGCTGACAGCACGGCCCGCATGCTGGATGTGAAATTTCACGAACGCGGCAGCAATGGCAATCACGAAGGACGCGCAGAAGCCGCCGGCTCGGCCGCGTTGCAAAGCGAGTTCTACCGCTGGTCGGCGCTATTGAGTTCGGTGTCTGGCCTTGAGATCTACCGCAAGGTGTACCGCGACGTGATCACGCCTGACCGCGTGGCGGAACTGCTGATCCTGCACGGTGACATGCCGCGTTCACTGCTGGCATCCGTTCGAGCCGTAGCCGACGATCTGGCGCGCGTGTCCAATCAACGTTCGACTGAAACCGAGCGGCGCGCGGGCATGCTGTGCGCCGAACTGCAATACGGCCGCGTCGAGGACATCCTGGATAGCGGGCTGCATCAATACCTGGATCATTTCCTGGACCGCATCAACGACCTGGGCAACCGGATCAGCCAGGACTTCCTGGTTCCGCTGTCGGCATAACACGGAGACAGCAATGAAGCAGATCATCACGCACGTCACGCATTACCGCTATACGGCGCCGGTTACCTACAGCATCCAGACCTTGCGTCTGACGCCGCGCGACGACGAACACCAGCGCGTGTTGCGCTGGCATATCGAAGCGCCCGGCGCTCTGGAAAAGCAGGTGGATGCTTACGGCAACATCACCCACACGCTGACGTTGAACCACCCGCACACCGAAATCGAGCTGCGCGTTGCCGGGCAGGTGCAGGTGGCGCCACTTACGCGGGGCGTGCTGGGCAGCGAAGACAGCCGCCTGCCGGTGCATGCGTATTGCGTGCAAACGCCCCTGACCCAGGCCGACGACACGATTCGTGCCTTCGTACGGGGCATACTGCCTGACGGACTGACTACGCCAGACGATATCCTTGCGCTCGCCAACGCGATCAGCGACCGGGTCGCGTACGAGCCTGGCACGACCGACGTCACCACTGCCGCCAATCAGGTGCTGGCCATGGGCCATGGAGTCTGCCAGGATCACGCCCATCTCTTCCTGGCCTGCGTGCGCGGCCTGGGCGTCCCCGCCCGCTATGTCAGCGGGTATCTGCACACCACCACCGAACACTCGGCCAGCCACGCCTGGGCCGACGTGTGGCTGCCCGACATCGGCTGGACCAGCGTGGACATCACCAACCGGCAATTTGCGTCCGATAGCCACTGCCGGCTGGCCGTGGCGCGGGACTATGACTCGGCCTCACCTGTGCGCGGCGTGCGCACCGGCGGCGGCGAGGAATCCATGGAAATCAGCGTGCAGGTCAATACGTCCGGCCAGCAGTAACACCCGCTCGCCCGCGCCGCAATACAATGCGGCGTGGTTTTTCCTTTTTTTCGATCATGACCTACTGCGTAGCAGCCCGCCTCGACTCCGGCCTGGTTTTCCTGTCCGACTCCCGCACCAATGCCGGTGTTGACCAGATCAGCGTCTTTCGCAAGATGACCGTTTTCGAGCGGCCGGGTGAACGCGTCATGGTTCTGATGACGTCCGGGAACCTTGCTGTCAGCCAAGCCGTTCTGCATGCGCTGGCTCGCCAGCACGACGAAGGCGGTGACACCATCTGGAATGCGCCAGACCTGTTTGAGGCCACCCGCTGCGTCGGCGCGGCGGTACGTGAGGTCTATCGCCGCGAAGCCCCTGCCCTGCACGAGCAAGGGGTGGACTTCAACGTGAACATGATTTTCGGAGGCCAGATCGGCGCCGAACAATGCCGGCTGTTCCAGGTGTATTCGGCCGGCAACTTCATTGAGGCTGGCGCGGAATGCCCCTACTTTCAGATTGGTGAAGCCAAGTATGGCAAGCCCATCCTGGACCGCGTGTTGCGCCCCGACACGTCGCTGGACGAAGCCGCCAAGTGCGCACTGATTTCAATGGATTCCACGCTGCGCTCGAATATCTCGGTGGGCTTGCCGCTGGATCTGCTGGTCTACGACACGAATGCGCTGCGCGTCACGCACTTTGCCAGCATCGATGAACACAACGAGTACTTCCGCATGATCCGCAGCTCCTGGGGCGAACGCCTGCGCCAGGTATTTGCTGAAATCCCGGACCCGTTGTGGACCAATCCCGAAGACCCCGGCTCGCTGGTCCCGACCAGCCGCGTGCATCAGCCGCTGCGAGTCGAACCGGTGAACGCGCCGCACCCCAGCTATCCTGCACCGCAGGTGCTGGCAGAAGATCCGGGCAAGGATCAGCCGAACTAAGGTGCCAGTCAGATGCCCACCTCCCGAGGCCCGCGCAATCAGTTGCTGCGGGCTTTCGTGTTTCTGCATCTCGCGTAAACCCTCCTTTCCGCTGGCCGAACGCTGGCTTGTGAAACGGCGAATTCTCATCTGGGTGTGAACGCGCCACACTGGCCCACGCCCGTCGCATTTGCTATGCCCGGACCATGAGAAAACCACGAGGAGCGAGACATGTCCCATTTTTTTGGACGCGCGATGCCGCGTGCCGGCTGGCCGCTGCTGGCCCTGTCCTGCCTGGCCTGGGGATCGGCCAGCGCGCAGAATGCCTACCCCAATCACCCCATCTCGCTGGTCGTGCCCTTTGCCGCGGGCGGCCCTACGGACGTTGTGGCGCGTAGCCTGGGCGCGTCCATGGCCAAGACACTGGGGCAAAGCGTCATCATCGAAAACCGCACCGGCGCGGGCGGCACGCTGGCATCCCAGCACGTCGCGCGCGCCACGCCAGATGGCTATACCTTCCTGATCCACCACAACGGCATGGCAACGGCCCCGGCGCTGTACCGCAAGCTGTCGTTCAATCCGCTGACGGACTTTGCCTATGTGGGGCAGGTGGCGGATGTGCCCATGACGCTGTTGGGCCGCAAGGATCTGCCTGCCGACGGCATGGCGGGTTTCATCAAGTACGCGAAAGAGAACGGCAACAAGGTCAATCTGGCCAACGCCGGCCTGGGCGCGGTATCGCAGCTATGCGGCATGTTGCTGCAAGAGTCGTTGGGCGTGCAGTTCACCACCATTCCCTATGCCGGTACAGCGCCCGCAATGACGGCGCTGCTGGGCGGCCAGGTCGACGTGCTGTGCGATCAAACCACCCAGACCATTCCGCAGATCAAGGCGGAACGCGTGAAACTGTTTGGCGTGACTACGCTGGATCGCATCAAGACTTTGCCCGATGCGCCCACCTTGCAGGAAGGCGGATTGAAGGGCTTTGAAGTGAAGGTTTGGCACGGTGTGTACGCGCCCAAGGGCACCCCGCCCGAGGCCATCGCCAAGTTCAACACGGCGCTGCGCGCGGCGTTGAAGGACCCGGTCTTTACGCAAAAGATGGCGGAACTGGGGGCCGAGATCGTGCCTGAATCCAAGCAGAGCCCTGAAGGCCTGCAGACCTGGCTGCAATCGGAAGTGGACAAGTGGGGCGGCATCATCCGCAAGGTGGGCGTATACGCGGATTGATTACTCGCCACAGACGTAAAAAAGCCGGCAAGCGCCGGCTTTTTACGTTGCAGCAAGCGCTGATTTACAGCGCCAGCTCCTTCCAGACCGCCAGCGGCGCTTCCGCGTGGTTCAAGCTATAGAAGTGCAAGCCCGGCGCGCCATTGTCCAGCAGCGTCTGGCACAGCTCGGTCACGACATCCACGCCGAACGCGCGAATGGAGGCCTTGTCGTCGCCAAACTCAGCCAGACGCAGACGAATCCAACGCGGCACTTCCGCGCCGCACATTTCCGAAAAACGCAGCAATTGCGTGTGATTCGTGATGGGCATGATGCCCGGCACGATCGGCACGCGCACTCCCTTGGCCTGCGCCCGATCGACAAAGTCGAAATAGGAATCGGCGTTGAAGAAGTACTGCGTGATCGCGGCATCGGCGCCTGCGTTCACCTTGGTCACGAAATGCTCCAGGTCAGCCGTAGGGCTCGCGGCCTGGGGGTGCATTTCGGGATAGGCCGCCACTTCAATGTGGAACCAATCGCCCGTTTCCTCGCGAATGAACGACACCAGTTCGTTGGCGTAGCGCAGTTCGCCCGCGTCGCCGCCCATGCCCGAAGGCAGGTCGCCGCGCAGTGCAACCACACGGCGCACGCCCTCGTTCTTGTAGGTCTGAAGAATGTCCCGCAGATCCTGGCGCGTGGCGCCCACGCACGACAAGTGTGGCGCCGCATCGCAACCCAGGTTGCGCAGCGTGCGCACGGCATCCGCCGTGCCGGCGCGCGTGGAACCCCCCGCGCCGAAAGTCACGCTGACGTACTTGGGTTGGATCGCCAGCATCTGCTTGGCAGCGCGAACCAGCCGTTCTTGGCCGGCCAGATCGCGCGGGGGAAAGAATTCCAGACTGAAAGCGGGGGAAGTCGAGTCAGACATTAGGGAATCAGTTTGGTAAGCAGACCAGAGATGATGCTATACAAAATGGCACCGCCCACGGCCCACCAGAACCCGTTGACCTGGAAGCCCTTCAGCACGGAGCCGACGAACCAGAACAACAAGGCGTTGATGACGATAAGAAAGAGCCCAAGGGTGACGATCGTGATGGGCAGCGTCAGCAGCACCAGTACCGGTTTGACCAGCATATTCACCAGACCCAGCACCAGCGCAGCGATGAGCGCGGATCCAAAACTGGCTACGGTAATGCCGGGCAACAGGTAGGCAACAGCCAACAGGGCCACCGCGTTCAGGATCCAGACGAGTATCAATGTCACCATGTTCGAACTCCTGTTTTAGCGCGCCGCGGACCCGTAATCGACAGGCGATCCGGGTGAGCCCGCGGCTCGGAAAGCCCGCGCCAACATGGCGCGGCACCTTCCTATTGTGCTTTCAACCGATCAATAACGGTAGTGGTTGGGCTTGTAGGGGCCATCCACCGGCACGCTGATGTAGTCGGCCTGATCAGGACGCAGCGTCGTCAGCTTCACACCCAACTTCTTCAGATGCAGGCGGGCAACCTTTTCGTCCAGGTGCTTGGGCAGCACGTAGACTTCGCCGGACTTGTAGGCTTCGTTGCGCGTGAACAGTTCGATCTGGGCGATCGTCTGGTTGGCGAACGACGACGACATCACGAACGACGGGTGGCCAGTGGCGCAACCCAGGTTCACGAGGCGGCCTTGGGCCAGCAGGATGATGCGCTTGCCGTCCGGGAAGATCACGTGGTCGACTTGCGGCTTGATCTCTTCCCACTTGCAGTTGGCCAGACCGGCGACGTCGATTTCATTGTCGAAGTGACCGATGTTGCAGACGATGGCCTGGTCCTTCATGGCGTCCATGTGGGCGCGCGTGATGACCTGGTAGTTGCCGGTGGCGGTGACGAAGATGTCGCCATGAGCGGCGGCTTCTTCCATCGTCACGACCTTGAAGCCTTCCATGGCGGCTTGCAGGGCGCAGATCGGGTCGATTTCAGTAACCCAGACTTGGGCGCGCAGGGCGACCAAGGCTTGGGCGCAACCCTTGCCCACGTCGCCGTAACCGGCCACAACCGCGATCTTGCCGGCGATCATGACGTCGGTGGCGCGCTTGATGCCGTCCACCAGCGATTCACGGCAGCCGTACAGGTTGTCGAACTTGGACTTGGTGACCGAGTCGTTGACGTTGATGGCGGCAAACGCCAGCTCGCCCTTTTGCGACATCTGGTACAGGCGATGCACGCCGGTCGTGGTTTCTTCCGTCACGCCTTTGATGAGCGCCAGGCGGGTCGAGTACCACTTCGGATCACGCTTGAGCGTTTCTTTGATGGCGGCAAACAGGATGCGCTCTTCGTCGCTGCCCGGGTTGGCCAGAACCGACAGGTCCTTCTCGGCCTTGGTGCCCAGGTGCAGCATCAACGTGGCGTCGCCGCCATCGTCCAGGATCATGTTGGCGTTTTCGCCGTTGTTCCACTCGAAAATCTTGTGGGTGTACTGCCAGTACTCTTCCAGCGTTTCGCCCTTGACGGCGAAGACCGGCGTGCCCGACGCGGCAATGGCGGCAGCGGCGTGGTCTTGGGTCGAGAAGATGTTGCACGACGCCCAGCGCACTTCAGCGCCCAGGGCCACCAGCGTTTCGATCAGCACGCCGGTTTGAATGGTCATGTGCAGGCTGCCCGCGATGCGCGCGCCCTTGAGCGGCTGCGTAGCGGCGAACTCTTCGCGGATGGCCATCAGGCCAGGCATTTCGGTTTCAGCGATTGCGAGTTCGCGGCGGCCCCAGCCGGCCAGCGACATATCGGCAACCAGGTAGTCGGAGAAGGATTTATCAGTCACAGCGTTCATGGTGTGTAGGCTCCACGTGAATATCGAACGGCGCACGATATGGCCGGACAACGCGAATACACCACGACAGTCGAGTGCTCGCCTTTCCCGCCATATGCGACAAAGGTGAGCGCCGTTGCTGTAGCGTCGCGCAGTGCGCAACGCTTGAACAAGGATTCCTGAGCCTGGCGAACCGGGTTCCGCGAGTCAGATTGGAGAAAGACCGAGGTCTGAATCCGCTGACGGGAACCGCAAGGTCGTCGCAACGCTCCTCAGGATTGCCGGAGATTGTACCGGTTTGACGTGCCGCGAGGAAATCCGTCCCTGAAAAATTCGTTCCAGATCAACCAGCCTGAGCAAGCGACGGGCGGGATGACGCGTCCGGCACCAGCGGCACCAGGGCATTGAGCAGATCGCTGGCCACCGAATCCCAGCTGCGGGTCAGCGCGTGCGCGCGCACCGCGTGGCGGTCCAGCGGCAGCGCAGCCCGGCAGGCATGGGCCAGATCGTCGTCCAGACAGCCCGTGACGCCCGGGGTCACGACCGCCAGCGGCGCCTCGCTGCGAAACGCGGCTACCGGCGTGCCACATGCCATGGCTTCAAGCATGACGAGGCCGAATGTGTCGGTCAGGCTGGGAAACACGAATACATCCGCGGCGGCGTACAGCCCCGGGAGCGCGTCATCTTGCTGCATGCCCAGATACACCGCGTCGGGAAAACGTTTCTTCAACCGTGCCTCATCCGGCCCGGCGCCGACGACGACCTTGGTGCCTGGCAGATCCAACGACAGAAAGGCGTCCAGGTTTTTCTCGCGCGCCACCCGGCCCACGCTTAGAAAAACGGGACGGCGCAGATCCTGAAACGCCTGACTGGTGCCAGGCTGAAACTTGCGGGGGTCGACACCGCGGGACCAGACTTGCAGGTTGACCAGGCCCCGGCGCACCAGAATGTCGCGCACTGTCGGCGTGGGCACCAGCACGCGTTGCGACGGCTTGTGAAACCAGCGCAGATAGCGCCACGGCAAGGCGGCCGGAATGCCCATGCGCGCCTGTAAATAATCGGGAAACATGGTGTGAAACGATGTGGTGAAACGCCACCCTCGCGCCAAAGCCATTCTGCGCGCCGCCAGGCCCAGGGGGCCTTCCGTGGCGATGTGCAAAGCGTCAGGCACGGTATCGCCGAGGATGCGGCGCAATTGCCGGCCCGGTTGCAGGCAAAGACGCAGATCGGGTTCGGAAGGCGCCGGAATGGTCCGGCTGCCCTGCGGGTTCACCACGATCAGCTCGTGGCCCCATTCACCAAGAATCTGCTGCATGGTCGTCCAGGTGCGGACGACGCCATTGACTTGCGGATGCCAGGCATCCGTAACCAGAACGATGCGCATGATAGAGCCGGAAGTGGGCAATAGCGCGATTTAGCCCGCGCCATATGACATGCCCAAGACGGTCCGGAAATCCGGGCGTTGCTGCGCCCTTAGTTGTTGCGCCGGGGATACCCCTGCGCCTTGATGCGTATCCAGACCTCGCGCTTTTCCTCGTCCGACATGAAGACCCAGTTGGCCACTTCCATGGCCGTACGGCCGCAGCCGCGGCAGATGTCGTCAAACAGGGTGGAGCAGACGGCCACGCAGGGCGAGTCCGTCGCCTTGAAGGCGCGTTGCGCGTCTTCAGGGTCGGGCAATTCGGAAAGATCGGCGAAGTAACGATTCATGGGGCGAAGGTTAACACCCGGGGTGCGTCCCTTTTTGGATATCCCTATGAGCCGCCCAGGCTTGATTGACAGCTTTCGGCTAGCGCAAATCAAAGAATGCGCGGGCCTCTTCCAGCAAGGCATCCGGGGTTTCTTCGGCCAGATAATGCGCGCCCGGCAGCGGCTTGCCGGACACCTCGTCCGACACAGCCCGCCACAGCGCCAGCACATCGAAGTTCTTGCCCACGGCCCCGCGCTCGCCCCACAGCACGCGCACTGGCATGGCCAAGCGTTCGCCCGCCGCACGGCTCGCGCGGTCGTGATCGAGATCCACCGTGGCGGAAGCGCGATAGTCCTCGCAGATGCCGGTAGCCCAGCCCGGCAGCCGGGCCGCGCGTTCGTATTCCGCCATGGCCTCGGCTGAAAAATGCGCCAGGCCGCCGGGACGCCCGCCCATGACCGACCGCAGATAGAACACCGGGTCGTGTTCGATCATGGTTTCAGGTCCAGGCGCGGGCTGAATCAGCCAGAACCAGTGGTAATACGCCTGGGCAAAGGCCCGCGTCGTGCCTTCGTACATGTCCAGCGTCGGGGCGATGTCCAGCAGCATCATGCGGGAGACGGCGCCCGCGTGGTCCAGCCCCAACCGGTGGGCCACCCGTGCGCCACGGTCATGCGCCAGCACCTCGAACCGCTCGTGCCCAAGCGCATGCATCAAGCCGGCCATATCGGCCGCCATTTCACGCTTGGAATGCGCTGCGTGACCGTCGCTTGCCAAGGGCTTGTCGCTGTCGCCATAACCACGCAAATCGGCCGCCACGCAGGTACGGTGCCGGGTCAGTTCCGGCCACAAGCGGTGCCAGATGGCATGCGTCTGCGGGTGGCCATGAAGCAGCAACAACGGCGGGCCAGACCCGTCGATACGCGCGGCGATCTGGATACCATTGGCCGCGATACGGCGTACGGGCAAGTCGAAAAATGCGGTCATGAGCGGTGTCTCCTTTAGCTTTCTGGCTATCCGGCGTTCAGACGGTCACGCACGGTACGGGCCACGTCTTTCATCCACGGATGGCGTGCCCAGTGACGGGCTTCGAATTGTTCGACCTCGGGCAGTTGCAGCAGCGACGCATCCACCATGTCCTGCCCTTGCGCGAACATGTGGCGATGACGCTCTGGCAAGCTGAAGTCCGCCTTCCAGCCATCGGCCGCGCGCACCACGCCTGCCATGACATCAATGGTCAGGCGCTGATTGCCGCTTGGCTCCGTATTGGACACCCGCGCAAGCAACTCGTCGATCTGGGCGGCGGGCAGGCTCACCACCAACAGGCCATTATTCACCGCATTGAAGTAGAAAATTTCTCCGAAGCTCGGTGCGAGCACGGCGCGAATGCCGAATTGCTGCAACCCCCACACGGCATGCTCGCGGCTGGAACCACAGCCGAAATTGGGTCCTGCCACCAAAATGGAAGCGCCCGCGTAGGCGTCTTGATTCAGGACGAAGCCAGGCCGGGGCGCGCCGTGCTCGTCAAAACGCAGGTCATACAACAGCCCTTTATCCAATCCGGCCTTATCGATAATGCGCAGAAACTGCTTGGGCATGATCTGGTCGGTGTCCAGGTTCGAGAACGGCAGTGGCGCGGCGATACCTTCGATCAGCGGATTCATTTGGCTTGCTCCCAATCACGTACGTCTACGATTCGGCCGGCCAGCGCGGCGGCGGCCGCCATCGCGGGACTCATCAAATGCGTGCGCCCCGCCCTACCCTGGCGCCCTTCGAAATTGCGGTTGGTGGTTGAGGCGCAGCGTTCACCAGGACTGAGCATGTCGTCGTTCATGGCCAAACACATCGAACAGCCAGGTTGACGCCATTCAAAACCCGCGGCGATCAATTGCTCGGCCAGCCCTTCGGCTTCGGCTTGCACGCGCACCGCTCCCGACCCGGGTACCACCATGGCCCGCACGCCCGCCGCTACCTTTCGGCCGCGCACCAAGGCCGCCACCACGCGCAGGTCCTCGATACGGCCATTGGTGCAGGAACCAATGAACACGCGGTCGATCGGCACACCGGCAATCGGCTGGCCGGGCGCGAGGCCGATATAGTCCATGGCCTTCTCCAGGGCTAACCGAGCCAGCGCGTCGGACTCGGTCTGTGGATCAGGCACCAAAGCCGTGACGGGCAAAGCCTGATCTGGGCTGGTGCCCCAGGTCACAAAAGGCGCAATCCGCCCCGCGTCAAAGACATGCTCCACATCAAACACCGCATCGCTATCGCTATGCAGCGTGGCCCAGTGGGCGCGGGCCTGCTCCAGCGCCAGCCCCTGCAACTGCGGCGCATGCGCCGCCACATAGGCGTCTGTCGTAGCGTCCGGCGCGATCAGCGCGGCGCGAGCGCCGGCTTCTACCGTCATATTGCACAAGGTCATGCGCGCTTCGGCGGACAAGGCGTCAACCGCCTGTCCACAGAATTCGACCGCGTGACCCCGCGCGCCCTGCGCGCCGATGCGATGCACCAGATAGATGACCAGATCCTTGGCGGACACACTGGCGGACAACTCGCCATCGACACGGATACGCATGTTGCGCGCCACGCGGTACACGAGCGTCTGCGTCGCAAGAATGTGCTCGACTTCAGATGTGCCAATGCCAAAGCCCAACGCACCCAGGGCGCCATACGTCGTGGTGTGGCTGTCGCCGCACAACACCACCATGCCGGGCAGAATCATGCCGTGCTCGGGCGCTATGACGTGTTCAATGCCTTGCAGCGGGTCGGTCGTGTCGAAGAGCGCAATGTGCTGATCCGCGCAATTGCGCGCAAGATTCAACGCCTGACGCGACGACGCGTCATCTGCAATCACTCGCAGCGCGGCAGGCACCGGATGCGTGGGAATGATGTGATCCACCACCGCCATCTGCTGCCCCGGACGCAGCACCGGGCGTCCGCGCGCGGCCAGTCCGCTGAAGGCTTGCGGACTGGTGTACTCGTTCATGATGTGCAGATCGACATAAAGCAGGATGTGCTCGTCGTCGATACGAGCGACTTCATGGCTGTCCACCAGTTTGTCGTAAAGCGTCTTGCCTGGCATGTCTAGCGTCCTTGGAGGGTATGACGCCCGCAACCGCGCGGGCGCGTCTTGCAGCAGCTCAATTCGCCTGAATGCCCGCGTCCTTCACGATGCCATCCCAGCGCACCATTTCGGCAGCCACCATGGCGTCGGTCTGAGCAGGAGTGGAGACCAGGGGGTCGAAGCCTTCTTGTCGCATGCGCTGCATCAACGCGGGCGACTGCAAGGCCTCGGCCAGCTTGGCGTTCAAGGTGTCGATCACCGGCTGCGGCGTGCCGGCAGGCGCGCTGATCACAAACCAGGTGTTGAACGCGTAGCCGGGCAAGCCGGATTCCGCGATAGTCGGCACATCCGGCAGCAGCGGTGAACGCGTTGTACCCGTCACCCCCAAAGCCCGCAGCTTGTGCCCATCCACTTGCGCTTTGGCGGCCGACAACACGGGAAAGCTCATCTGCACCTGGCCGCTGATCGTGTCGACCATGGCCGGGCCGCCCCCCTTGTAGGGCACATGCAGAATCTGCGTCTTGGACACAGACTTGAAGAGTTCCGCCGCCATGTGAAAGGTACTTCCGGTTCCTGCCGAGCCAAAGCTCAGTTCATTGGCGGGGCGCGCGCGCACGTAGGCCAACAGCTCGGTCACATTCGCGACTGGCAACGCGTTGGTAACGGTGAGCACATGCTGCGATGTACCTACCGTACCCACTGCGCGCAGGTCTTTTTTCGTATCGAATGGCATGTCCGGATAGAGTGCCGGATTGATGGCAAGCGACATGGTGTTGATCGCCAGCGTGTAGCCGTTGGGCTGGGCGCGCGCCACGGCGGCCATGCCGATATTGCCCGACGCGCCAGCCCGGTTTTCGATGATCACGCTCTGGCCCAACGCACGGCCCCAGGCCTCCGAAATCAGCCGGGCGGCAATATCCACACTGCCGCCGGGCGCAAAGGGCACGACGAGCGTGACGGCGCGCTCGGGAAACGCCTGGGCGGCGGCAGGAAAAGCCCAACAGGACGCAGCGGTGATGGCCGCGCACAAAACGCCAGCCGCAAGCTTGATCTTCATTCCAGGTCTCCTCGTATGGCCGCGTGAGGCGGCTCTGTATCGGTAAGACCAGTGTATAAGCCTAGTTAATTCTTATAATTCATTGAAAAACTAAATCTTTATTAAATTAGATTTATAAATAGACTCATGGACGCGCTTTCCGATCTGGCCTTTTTCTCCCTGGTGGTCAAACACGGCAACCTGTCCGCCACCGCGCGCGAGCTCGGGCTGACGCCGCCTGCCGTCAGCACCCGCTTGGCCAAGCTTGAGCAGCGGCTGGGCGTGCGGCTGCTGAACCGCACCACGCGCCGGGTCAGCGTCACGCAGGAAGGCGAGCTGTATCTGGCCGAGGGCAGCCGCATTCTGAGCGATCTGGACGCGCTGGAACGCTCGGTTTCAAGCGCACGGGCGCTACCGCAAGGGTTGCTCCGGCTAAACGCGACCTTTGGCTTTGGACGCGCGCACATCGTGCCAGCCGTGTCTGATTTTGCGCGCCAATACCCCGACGTCGAAGTGCAGATGCGGCTGACCGACAGGCCGCTTAACCTGATTGAAGAGGGCTTTGACGTCGCCGTTCGATTCGGCGACCTTCCAGACGCCCAGCTGACCGCGCGCAAGATCGCGTCAAACCGGCGGCTCTTGTGCGCGTCGCCGCGTTACCTGGATACCTACGGCGAACCCCGCACGGCGGGCGATCTGCAACGCCACCGCTGCATCGTGGTTCGTGAAAATGATGTCGCCTACGGCACATGGCGGCTTGAATCCGGACCGCGCACAGAGACGGTGAAAGTGCGCGGCCCCGTCAGTTCCAATGACGGCCAGAGCGCTCTGGAATGGGCGCTGGACGGCCACGGCATCGTCATGCGATCGGAATGGGAGACCGCCGCCCATCTGCGTGCGGGAAGGCTGCGCGAAGTGCTGCCCGACTGGCGCACGCCCGCCGCCGACATCCATGCGCTGTACCCCGAACGCCTGAACCTGCCGGCCAAGATCGTCGCGTTTGTGGACTTCCTGGCGCAGCGTTTCTCGCGCCACCTGCGAGCGCCTGGCTCGCAGCAGCAGGTGTGGTGACGGCTTTCAGATCTCGTCGATCGCGGTGCTGGCCGCCGTGCCAGCTGGCGAATCGCCGCCGCCGATTGCGTAACGGTCCCGCGTTGTGACATAAAAGCTGGCGCCGAAACGGCCCACCGGAAAATAGTCCTGCAAGCGCACGCGCCAGGTTTCCGTGTCGATCAATCCGTCGCGCGCATGCAGCCAACGCACCTGCCCGATGAAAATCTGGCGGCTGGCGGTTTCCATGGTTTCGTACAACGTGCACTCAAACGCCACGGGCGCTTGCACAATGCGCGGCGGTTTGACGTGGTGGCTGGGCGCGGCGTCCAGTCCTGCGTGCGCAAGTTCGCTGACATCAGACGGCAAACGGTCGCCGCAGCGATGCATCTTTTCCGCCATGGCCTCGTCGGTCAGATGCACCACAAATTCCTTGTCGCGAGCAATGTTGCGCGCCGTGTCCTTCAAGCCGCCGTCTTCCAGGCGGTTGATGCTGACCATGACGATGGGCGGGTCTTCGCCCAGCATATTGAACATGCTGAACGGCGCCGCGTTGACGACGCCGGTTTCGGACAAGGTGGTGATCAGCGCAATGGGCCGGGGCACGATCAGGCTGGCCATCAGCTTATAGCGCTGGTATTCGGTAATAGCGTCGAAATCGATTTCCATATCAGGCCAGTCCCAACATTTGGGCAAGAGTTTGCGCGGGTTGCGGGCGCTCAAGGCTGATGCGCCGCTCCAGGTCCGCAAGGTGGTTGTCATTGATACGCACGGCCTCGGCCACGTCGTCGCGTTCCATCAGATCGACGATCTGCACATGCTCGCCGTGTTCGCAGGCCGCGTTGCCGGGCGGCTCATACAGCGCCACGATGAGCGAACAGCGCGACACCAATTCGGCCAGATAACCGTGCAGGATGGTGTTGCCAGACAGTTCCCCCAACCTGACATGAAAGGCGCTGGCCTGCCGCGCCCAAGCGGGCTGTCCCGCCCGGTGCAGCAAAGCATGTTCATCGCGCAGTTGTTTGCGCAAAGACGCGTAGTCGGCCTTGGTGGCGCGAGCCGCCGCCAACGGCACCAGCGCGGCTTCCAACGCGCGGCGCGCCTGGAAAATCTGGCGCGTGTCTTCGGGCGTGGGTTCAGCGACGACTGCGCCGCGATTGTGGTGCAGGTCCACCACGTGCTCATGCGCCAGCCGCTGCAAAGCCTTGCGCGCCACCGACCGCGATACGCCGAACAGTTCACAGATTGCCGCCTCGGGCAACTTCGTGCCCGGCGTCAGGCGCTGGCTCATCACGCTTTCATACACGGCTTCGCAAATGCGGCGTTCCATGTCGCTGTCGGGCGTGCTGCCAGCATCGGAAACCGGCGGTTCGGGCTCCGCTGCGAACGTACTGCGGGCGGACGGCTTGGCGCGGGGGTTAGCGGGGCTTCGGGTAGACATGATGAACTCGGTTGAACACTAAAGACGAGCGGGACGAATGGTTTTGGCGCGACGTTCAAAAGGCTTCTACAACCTGCCCCCGGCAATCACGCCCGCGGGCAGACTGTCCACGTGCCGGCAGATATCGCCTGGGGTCGTGAACCAGATCTCACCCCGGTCGCGGGCTGCCGCCAATGGAGCCAGCGCACGGCGCAGGTGACGCAGCCGGTACGGCTGGCCAACTATATAGGGATGCAGCGCAATGCCCATGACCAATGGCTGGCGCACCGCCTGCGCACGCATCTCTTCAAACTGGTCAAGAATCATATCGGCAAAGTCTCGCGCATCCATCTTGCGGCCCATGATCATCGGAATGTCGTTGAGCTCCTGCGGATACGGAATGGCCCATAGATCGCCTGCGCGGGTGCGCATACGCATGGGCTGATCGTCGTGGCACCAATTCAGCGTGTAGCGATAGCCGGCCTCGGCCAGCAAGTCCGGCGTGCTGCGGCTTTCCGATATCCACGGCGACAACCAGCCTTCAGGCGCCTGCCCGGCGTGGCGCAGGATACGTTCGCGGCAATGCGCCAACAGTGCGCTTTCTTCAGCTTCAGACAGCCCGCCCTGCCGGTGCGCGTTGCTGTATCCGTGTCCGATCAGTTCGTCGCCACGCGCCTGAAAGGCGTCGATCAATTCGGGGCAGTGTTCATACAAGGCGGTATTGATCAGCACCCCCGCCGGCAGCCGCAGCTCGTCAAACAGATCCAGGCAGCGCCATGCGCCCACGCGGTTGCCGTATTCGCGCCACGCGTAGTTCAGCACGTCGGGATGGGGGGACGCCGGCCCCAATTCAGCGCCCAGCCCTTCTCCAAATGCGAAGTGCTCAATATTGAAACCCAGGTACACGGCCAGACGCGCGCCGTTCGGCCAGGTGTAATCCGCCCGCCCGGCGATGGATTGGTATGGAAAACGGCCATGGCATGCCAGAGGCGCCGGGGTCCAGGCGGATACGTCATCACGCCCCGGATTAGTGCTTTGAAGCAAGGATGGATTCATTTTGGTGCAAATCCTGATGCATGATTGTGAACAAAATTGCTTGGCTATTGAGAACAAAATTTTGTTTCGGTGCGAACAAACCACACCGATCGACTCCGCATTTCCCCTGTGCGCCCCTGTGGCAGCGGGGGCCTGCGCCCCACCTCGCGCCGGGTCGGATCAGGTGGCATGGATCTTGCATAGGGAAACGGAGCAGCACATAACCCCATGCAAGATTCGTTCCACTTTTTCCAGGAGTGCCCGATGACCCCGACCCGCCGTTCCTTTCTGCTTCGCGCCACCGCCGCCGCCCTGTTCACGGCAGGCTTTGCTTTGCAACCGGCACTTGCCGCTGACCCGATCAAGATCGGACTGATTACGGCGCTGTCAGGGGAATCGGCTCGCGCCGGTGAAGCGCTGACGCGCGGCATCACCATCGCTATCGATGAGATCAATGCCAAGGGCGGTTTGTTGGGCGGCCGTCAGGTCGTGCTGGTGCGGCGCGATGATGAGGGCAATCCCGCCAAAGGCATGGCGGCTGCGCGCGAACTGATCTTCAAAGAGAAAGTGGCCGTGGTGTTCGGAGGTTTGGACACTCCGGTGTCCATGGCCATCGTGCCCATCGTGAATCAGGAAAAAGTGCCCTTCATGGGCCCTTGGGCGGCGGGCACGGCCATCACGCAGAACAAGGCCGATCCCAACTTCGTGTTCCGCGTGTCGGCCATGGACGAGATCGTGGATAGCGCCATGGTGCAGTACGCGCAAAAGACCTTCCAAAGCGCCAAGCCCGGCATGATCCTGGTGAACAACCCGTGGGGCGAATCGAACGAGAAAGGCCTGAACGTTGCGCTGGCGGCCGCCAAGGTCACGCCCGCTGGCGTCGAAAAATTCCAGCCCAACGACCTGGACGTTGTGCCGCAACTGAGCCGGCTGAAAGCCGCAGGCGCGGACACGCTGTTCCTGGTGGGCAACGTAGGCCCATCGGCGCAGGTCGTGAAGTCGCTGGACCGCATGGGCTGGAAAGTGCCGATCGTGTCGCACTGGGGCCCTGCCGGCGGCCGCTTTACCGAACTGGCCGGACCCAATGCCAAGAACGTGCACTTCGTGCAGACCTATAGCTTCTTCGGCAAGCAAGGGCCGGTGGGCGACAAGGTCATGCAGGCGCTGAAGACCAAGTATTCCGACATCAAGGGTCCGCAGGACATCACGCCCGCCGTGGGCGTGGCCAATGCCTACGATGGCATGCAGCTGGCCGCGCTGGCGATCACGCAGGCAGGTTCGACCGATGGCGATGCGGTGCGTCAGGGCTTCTACAAGATCGGCAAATACGAAGGCTTGATCAAGACCTACGAACAGCCCTTCACGCCCACGTCCCATGACGCGCTGCGCGAGAACGACTACGTGTGGACGCAGTTCATCGACAACCGCATCCTGCCCGTGAAAGGCGGGCAGTAACCCGGCACGCTCACGCGGGAGACGCGCATGTTGTTGATGTCCGCCATCGTCAGCGGCCTGGGTCTGGGAAGCATGTACGGACTCATGGCTCTGGGCTTTTACCTGACCTACGCTGTGTCAGGCACGGTGAACTTCGCCCAAGGCAGTTCCATGATGCTGGGCGCCGTGCTGACCTATACGTTCGCGCAAACGCTGGGCTGGCCATGGGCGCCCGCGCTGCTGGCGGCCATGCTGTTGTGCGCGTTGTACGGCCTGGTCGTTGAACGGCTGGCCGTCAGGCCCTTTGCCAGCCGCGGCTCCAACGCGTGGTTGATGTCCACGGTGGCGCTCGGCATCGTTCTGGACAACGTCGTGATGTTCACCTTTGGCAAGGAGCCGCGCAGCTTGCCGTCGCCCCTGGCTCAGTCGCCGCTGGAAATCGGCGGGCTGGGCCTGGGCATCTACCCGCTGCAACTGCTGATCCCGCTGGTGGGGCTGGCGCTGGCGGCCGCGCTGCACACGCTGTCACGCCGCACCCGTTGGGGCGTGGCCTTGCTGGCTGTCGTGCAAAACCCGAACGCGGCCCGCTTGATGGGCATCCCCGTGCGCCACGCCATCATGGCGGCATTTGCCCTGTCCACGCTGTTTGCAGGCGTCGCGGGCGCGCTGGTGGCGCCGCTGTTCAACGTGCAGGCCGACATGGGCACGCTGTTCGGATTGAAGGCGTATGTGGTCGCCATCCTGGGCGGCATTACCAGCGCCTGGGGCGTGATGATCGCGGGCCTGCTGTTCGGCGTCGTCGAAGCGTTGATCACCGTGGCCCTGGGTTCGGGATACACCCAGATCATCAGCTTCACGCTGGTGATCGTCATGTTGGCCGTGCGTCCGAATGGACTGTTCGGACGCGCCGATGTCAGGAAGGTCTGATGAATAAGCGACTCACACCCCGCTGGCTGCCGCTGGCGCTCTACAGTCTGATAGCGATTGCAGGCTTGGTCTTGGCGGCCACGGTCAACGGCTATTACGTGTTCGTGCTGGGCAATGTGGCGCTGCTGGCACTAGCTGGAATCGGATTGAACGTGCTGCTGGGTCTGACCGGCCAGATGTCGTTCGGCCATGCGGGTTTCTACGCCATCGGCGCGTACACGGTCGCCATCCTGACGGGTCAGGCCGGCTGGAGCTTCTGGCTGGCCTGGCCCGCCGCAGCGCTGGTATCGGCGGCATTTGGCCTGCTGCTGGCAGTGCCTGCCTTGCGTGTGAAGGGGCCATATCTGGCGATGATCACCATCGCGTTCGGATTCATCGTCGAACACGCGCTGATCGAAGGCGGCTCGGTCACCGGCGGCCAGAACGGTTTGATGGGTATCGTGCAGCCCACGCTGGCCGGCATCGGCGGCGACCGCGGCGTGGCCATGCTGGCCATCGTGACCGTGTTCGTGGTGCTTGGCGGTTACGCCATGCTGTCGCGCGGCACTTGGGGCGCCGCGATGCGCGCGGTCAAAGACAGCGAGACGGCCAGCGAATCCATCGGCATCAATCCGCTGGCCGTCAAAGCCGTAGCGTTCATGGTGTCGGCAGCAGTCGTGGGGCTGGCGGGCGGGCTCTATGCGCCTCAGGCAGGCATGATCACGCCGCACAACTTCAACTTCATGCAGTCGATTCTGTTCGTGCTGGCTGTGACTATCGGCGGCGCGGGTTCATTGGCCGGACCGCTGCTGGGTGCAGTTGTGGTGGGCCTGCTGCCTGAACTGCTGTCTGGCATGGAGGAATACCGTCTGCTGTTTTTTGGCGCCTTCTTGCTGGTGGTGCTGTGGGCGGCGCCCGAAGGCGCGGCGGGCCTGCTGGCGCGTTGGCGGAAAAAGGCCAGTGCGCCATTGCTGGCCCCGCGTCACGGCAGCATGTTGCCCGCTTCCGGACACACCCGCCGCGCGCTGCGCGCCGATGCGCTGACCATGACGTTTGGCGGCGTGCGCGCGGTGCAGTCCGTATCGTTCACCGTGCCGCCTGCGGCGGTCACGGCGCTGATCGGACCGAACGGCGCGGGCAAGTCGACCGTCATCAATATGCTTAGCGGGTACTACCAGCCGACCAGCGGCGCTGTCGCTTTGGGCGATGTGCCGATGGCTGCCTTGCCCGCCTTCCGCGTGGCGCGCAGCGGCATCGCGCGTACTTACCAGACCTCCCAGTTGTTCGATACCTTGAGCGTCGAAGACAACGTGGCGCTGGGCATGGTGCGCGGGCGATTAGGCGGTTTGCTGGCATCCCGCCGCTACCTGGCAGCGGATGCGCGCGAACGCGCGCGCGCCTTGCTGGCGTTTTGCGGCTACGAAGGCGCGTTGGATGTTCCCGCAGCCGATCTGCCGCATGTGGACAGGCGGCTGGTGGAGATCGCACGCGCGCTGGCGACCGATGCCGACATTCTCTTGATGGACGAACCTGCCGCCGGCCTGTCGCGTGAAGACAAGACGCGCTTGGCTGGCTTGTTGCGGCGCATTGCCGATGCGGGCGCGGGCGTGCTGCTGGTGGAGCACGACATGACCCTGGTCATGGGCGTGTCCGACCATATCGTCGCCATCGACGCGGGCCGCGAACTGGCGCAAGGCACGGCCGCCGACATTCAACAGTCTGCAGCCGTGCGGCAGGCCTATCTGGGCGACGAGGCCGCCCGCCGCGCGCCTTCGGCGCGGCCCCCGCGCACAGGCGGCACATTGCCGCCCGAAGTGCTGGGGGTGGGCAACCTGACCACTGGCTACGGCGCCAATCCCGTCCTGCACGGTATTGATTTGCAAGTACGGCAAGGCGAGATGGTGGCGCTGCTGGGCGCCAACGGCGCGGGCAAATCAACACTGATGCGCACGCTGGCGGGGCTGCACCGGCCCGCCGAAGGCGGCATGCACTTGCAGGGACAAGAGCTGCATGGTCTCGCCGCGGACCGTATCGTGGCACGCGGGCTGGTGCTGGTCCCGGAAGGCCGGCAGGTCTTTCCAGGGCTGAGTGTGCTGGACAACATCCGGTTGGGCGCCTTCCTGCATCCGCAGGACCGCGAAGCCCGGGTCGAAGAGATGTTGACCCGTTTCCCGCGCTTGCGTGAACGCCTGCATCAACGCGCCGGCCTGTTGTCTGGCGGCGAACAGCAGATGCTGGCTATTGCGCGCGGGCTGATGTCCAAGCCCGTCATCCTGCTGCTGGACGAGCCTTCGTTGGGACTGGCGCCCAAGATCATCGACGAGTTGTTCCAGGCGCTGGACCGGCTGCGCGAAGAATCCATGACGATCCTGCTGGTGGATCAGATGGCAGCGCTGGCGTTGTCGCTGGCCGACCGCGCCTATGTGCTGGAATCTGGCCGCGTCGCGGCCCACGGCACTGCCGCGGAAATCGCGCAGGACGGCGCACTGGCCCGCGCCTACCTGGGCGCCTAGTTCGGCAGAGGCCGGCTTAGCCGGCCTCTGTTTCCAGACGCGCGCCGGCGCGCACAATGCCGCAACGCTTGTGCGCGCGCATCACCACGCCGACTTCGCTGTTCAGCACCCCATCCAGCTCCCCCAGCCTGCGCGTGACGACGTCCCACAGATGCAGGCTGTCGCGGCACAGCACATGCCAGAACAATTGCGATGCGCCGCTTGTGCCGAACAGGCACCGCGTGTTCGGATCCAGCGCCAGATGCGCGGCCAAAGCATCTACGGCTTGCGGCCGCACCTGCACCGAGATCACGGCTTCGACTGGAAAGCCAACCAGTGCCGGTTCCACTTCCACGCGGAAACTCAGCGCGCGCCGCTCCACCAGATGCTGGAGCAGCCGTTGCGCGGTGGGTTCGCTGACGCTGGCCTGCTCAGCCAATTCAGCCAGACTGGCACGGCCGTCACGCATCAGATACGCCACGATGCGTTGTTCGGGTTCTGTCAACGCTGCGGGCGCTTGCGATTGCGGCGCATCCCCAGCGACATCTGGCTGGGCCTGGATGCGCCATTGGCCCGCGCGCCGGAACGGCCGCAACACCAGCCGGGCCTCGACATGTTCCACGCCGTCGATCGACGGCAGCACGCGCGTCACCACGTCCGGCATGTCTGCGGCGTCTGCCAGGGTCAATTCGGCCATCAGGTCCGCCGTCCCTGCGAGTGTCACCACCAGCTGACTGATGTCCAGCCGCGCCAGTTGTTCGGCCACTTCCGGCACGCGGCCGGAGCGGCAGCGGACCCAGGCGTGTAGAACGACGCCCCGGCTCATGGCCAGGGGGTCGGGTTCGGCAATGACGCGCAAGGCATCAACGTCCATCAGGCGCTTGAGCCGCCGGGCGACAGTCCGCTCGGCGATGCCGGTCGCCGCGCCCAGCTCTCGCCAGGACGCGCGGGGATCTGCCTGCAAGGCGATCAGACAGGCCAGATCTGTGTCATCGAGCGCTGGCATTAGGGGCTTACCCTTACTTGACGTGACTATATTCATTAATCTAACGTTCGCGCATTGATAAAAACACAAAATTAAACGGTCTTTTTGACCAAAAATAAATACCTGAGGACTTCATGAGCAGCTCATCCGCAACCCTGCGCCAGTCGCAGGGGGCATCCGCCGCCCCCGTGTCGCGTGCCCGCACGATCCTGGCCGGTAGTGTAGGCAATGCGGTCGAATGGTTCGATTGGACCATCTATGCATCCTTCGCCATCTTCTTTTCCAGCCAGTTCTTCCCGGACGGCAACGAAACCACCGCGCTGCTGGCCACCTTTGGCATTTTCGCCGTGGGCTTCTTCATGCGTCCGGTGGGCGGTTGGGTCCTGGGCATTTTCTCCGACCGTTACGGCCGCAAAGCCGCGTTGGGCCTGACGATTCTGATGATGGCAGGCGGTTCCCTGATCATCGCCATTACCCCCACCTACGCCACCATCGGCATCGCTGCCCCCTTGCTCTTGACCGCCGCGCGTTTGCTGCAAGGCCTGTCACTGGGCGGAGAGTATGCCTCGGCCACGACCTTTCTGGCGGAAATGGCGCCCCCGAACAAGCGCGGTTTCTATTCCAGCTTCGTCTTCTTCAGCGCCGCCGTGGGTATTTTGGCGGCTTCCGCTGTCGGCTGGGTGCTGACGTCGACGCTGACCAAGGCCGACATGGCGTCCTGGGGCTGGCGCATTCCGTTCCTGCTGGGCGCGTTTGGCGGACTGGCCGGCATGTGGATTCGCCGCTCCATCCCGGAAACCGAAGCGTTCTCGCACGCCAAGAAGGCCGGTGTGGAAAAGCAGCCGCTGCGCACCCTGTTGCGCGACCACCCGCGTGAAGTGCTGCGCATCGTGGGCTTTTCCATCCTGACCACGTTTGCGTTCTACATCTTTGTTGCTTACGTCCCCACCTACGCTATCCGCCAAGTGGGCGCCGATCCGAAGACCGCATTTGCCGCCAACACCGTCGCGCTGATCGTGTTCATGCTGGTGCAGCCGCTGTTTGGCATCTTGTCCGACCGCATTGGCCGCAAGCCGCAGCTGATCTTCTTTGCTGCCGGTTACCTGATCTTTTTCTATCCGCTGATGACCACGCTGGGCCCGTCGTTCAGCTCGATCCTGGCGGTGGAACTGTTCGGTCTGGTGCTGTATGCGATGTACACCTCGATCGCGCCGGCCATCATGTCCGAGCAGTTTCCCACCAGCGTGCGCGCTGTCGGTATCGGCGCGCCGTACAACCTGGTTGTCGCACTGCTGGGCGGCACCACGCCCTACCTGCTGACCTGGCTGCAAAGCAAAGGCATGGAACGCTGGTTCTTCTACTACGTGCTGGCAGGCGCCGTGATTACGCTGATCACGTTCATTCGCATGCCGGAAACCAAGGGCCAGTCCCTTAAGTAAAGACCACTCGCACCACGTGTAAACGCTTTCCGGCTCTGTCAGGGCCGGAAAGCTTTTTCTTTTCCCATGAGACCCATGTCAGAACAAGACCACACCGACCTGCATTTCCGAGACGCCCGCGAACTTGCCCGCGCCATCCGCCAACGTGAACTGAGCTCGCGCCAGATCACCACGCACTTTCTGGATCGCATCGAACGTGCGCCAGGATTGTCCGCGTTCAGCGAAGTCACGGCCGAACGTGCGTTGGCGCAAGCCGACGCCGCGGACCGGCTGCAAGATGCTGGCATCCTGATGGGGCCATTACATGGGGTGCCCGTAGCGGTAAAGGACAGCATCCAATGGGCTGGCACAACGGCTAGTGGCGGCTCGCAAACGCGGCGCAATGTCGTAAGCACTGACACAGCAGCGGCTGCGCAGACGCTGATGGCCCAAGGCATGGTCATCCTGGGCAAGACCCGCATGACCGAATTCGCCTTCGGATTGTCCGGCCAGAACCCAACGCAAGGCACTCCGCACAACCCGTGGGACGCCAATGTGGCTCGCGCGCCGGGTGGATCGTCCAGCGGCGCAGGCGTAGCCGTTGCGGCCGGACTGGCGCCGTTGGCCGTAGGCGGCGACACCGGCGGGTCCGTGCGCGCCCCGGCGGCGCTGAATGGAGTGGTGGGCTACAAGCCGTCTTCTGGCGTCATCAGCCGCGCCGGCTGCCTGCCCTTGTCGGACACGCTCGACGTCTTGGGTCCCATCACCCGCAACGTGGCAGATGCCCGGCTGCTGACGCAATTGCTGGCCGGTCCCGACGTCGACGACGCCGCCACGCTGGCGCTGCCAGCCGCCTGCATCACCTCGCTGCGACATCCCGCCGCGCCGCGCACGGGCACTATCGCTGTACTCGCGCCACAGGCCTGGCCAGCGTCCCTGACTGACGCCAGCCTGCGGGTATGGCATCAGGCTCAGGAACAGTTGGAACAAGCAGGCTTCACGCCCACGGTCTGGCATCCGCCCGCGTCCCTATCGTTCGCACGCATGGCCGATGACAACTCGCTGGTGTTGGCCTATGAGGCCTATCGCTACTACGGAGCCCTGGCCGAAAACCCGGCAGCGCCGCTGTGGGAAGTGGTGCGCACGCGTATCGCGGCAGGCGGGCGGATCGCGCAGGCCGATTATGTGGCCGCCTTGGTTCGCCGCCGCGCCGACATGGCCGCCTTCGCCGACGCCATGCAAGGGCTGGACGCCTTGCTGATGCCCGCTTGCGATCAGGGCGCGCAAGCGCTGGACAACGAAGACGTGCGCCACACCGGCTTGGGCAAGCTGCTGCGACCCGCCAACTTCCTGGGTGCGGCCGCCATCGCGCTGCCAGCCGGCTTGGACCAACAGGGCATGCCCATCGCGGTGCAATTGCTGGCGCCCGAAGGCGGCGACGCCGCGTTGCTGGACTGCGCGAGCGTCTTGGAACGCGTGCTGGCGCCCATCCCGCTTCGGCCTGATCTGTCGGCCTGGGGCCTCTGAAGGTATTTGGCGCGGCCGGCTAGGCGCGGCCGGCTAGGTGCGGCCCATGCAAAACGCCCCTGCAAAAACCTTGCAGGGGCGTTTTTTTGAACCAAGCCGCTTTACAGCGCCTTCTTCAGTTCCTGGACCTTGTCCGTCGATTCCCACGTGAATTCCGGTTCCGAACGGCCAAAGTGGCCATAAGCGGCGGTCTTCGTGTAGATCGGACGCAGCAGATCCAACATGTTCACGATGCCCTTCGGACGCAGGTCGAAGTGCTCGCGCACCAGCTTGGCGATCTGGTCGTCAGGGATGACGCCGGTGCCTTCGGTGTAGACGGTGATGTTGATGGGCTCGGCCACGCCAATGGCGTAGCTGACCTGCACTTGGCATTGACGCGCCAAGCCGGCGGCCACGATGTTCTTGGCCACATAGCGGGCGGCGTAAGCAGCCGAACGGTCCACCTTGGACGGGTCCTTGCCCGAGAACGCGCCGCCGCCGTGGGGGCAAGCGCCGCCGTAGGTGTCAACGATGATCTTGCGGCCGGTCAGGCCGCAATCGCCTTGCGGGCCGCCAATCACGAAGCGGCCGGTCGGGTTGACCAGGAACTTCGTTTGCGGCGTGATCAGGCCTTCGGGGAAGCTCGGCTTGATGATGTCTTCGACCACGGCTTCGCGGATGGTCTCTTGCGTGACTTCCGGCGCATGCTGGGTCGACAGCACCACGGTATCGACTTCGGCCGGGCGGCCGTCGACGTAGCGGAACGTCACTTGCGACTTGGCATCCGGACGCAGCCACGGCAGGCGGCCATCCTTGCGCAGTTCGCTCTGGCGCTGCACCAGACGGTGCGCGTACCAGATCGGAGCGGGCATCAGGTCGGGCGTTTCATCGCACGCGTAGCCGAACATCAGGCCTTGGTCGCCAGCGCCCTGGTTCAGGTAGTCTTCCGAGCTGCGGTCCACGCCTTGGGCGATGTCCGGCGATTGCTTGTCGTAAGCAACCAGCACGGCGCAACCCTTGTAGTCGATGCCGTACTCGGTGTTGTCGTAGCCGATACGACGGATCGTATCGCGCGCGACCTGGATGTAATCCACGTTGGCGGTGGTGGTAATTTCACCAGCCAGCACGACCAGGCCCGTGTTGCACAGCGTTTCGGCTGCAACGCGCGCGTTGGGATCTTGCGTGAAGATGGCGTCGAGGATCGCGTCGGAAATCTGGTCGGCTACCTTATCGGGGTGCCCTTCAGAGACGGATTCAGAGGTAAAGAGAAAATCGTTATTGGCCACAGATGCGTCCTTAGTGTCCGGCTTGGCCGGCGCATAGGTTCTCAAGGCGCGTTGCGCCCCGGAATGCATAACTTAGCTACTCTGGGCGCGACGCTTTAGCGGATTTGGCACGGCCCACGCATGGCGTCAGACCCTTGCCGTCGCCCCGCAAGTTGTCGGTTAACTCGGCGACTGAGCGCATTTTAAGCGAAAATGCCGTTCTTATGCTCGTGCCGGGGGTCTAAACATATACCCCGAGTACCGGCATGACCCTGCCCGTTCTCACCCATTTGCCGAATGCTGCTCGCTCTGTTCAGACTCTTCGCCGCACTTCCCCTACCCGTTGCGCACGCCATCGGGCGTATGGCTGGACGCGCTGTTTATGCGTGGCCGGGCAAATACCGGCGGCGCCTTCAGGCCAACGCGGCCCAGGCGGGCTACCCCGGCGCGGCCTTCGCCCGGCAGGCGGCGGCGGAAACCGGCGCCATGATCCTGGAGAATCCCAGGGTCTGGTTCCGCAATGAAAAAAGCCTGGCTCAGGTGGTGTCGGACGACAACGACATCGTGACCGCCGCCCGCGCGGAAAAACGCGGCATTCTGTTCCTGACCCCACATTTGGGCTGCTTCGAAATTACCGCCCGCTACCTGGCGCGCCAGATGCCGATGACGGTCATGTTCCGTCCCCCACGCAAGGACATCCTGGCTCCGCTGCTCGAAACGGCGCGCAACAGCTCCGCCGTCAACGCGGTTCCGGCCACCATGCAAGGCGTCCGCGAATTCGTGCGCGCCCTGCGCCGTGGCGAATCGGTGGGCATGCTGCCCGACCAGGCCCCCGGCGTCGGCGACGGCGTGTGGGCGCCGTTCTTCGGACGCATGGCGTACACCATGACCCTGCCCGGCAAGCTCGCCAGCCAGACTGGCGTGCCCATCATCCTGACTGCGGGCGAACGCCTGCCCAACGGACGCGGCTGGCGTATCCACTACGTGCGGGTGCCAGAGCCTCTGCCTGCCGATCCCGCAGCCCAGGCCGCCTTGCTCAACGCCGCCATGGAAACCCTGATCCGGCGCTGCCCTACCCAGTATCTCTGGAGCTACAACCGCTACAAGACCCCGCGCGGCGCCCCGCCAGCACCCACCGCCGACACGGCGCCGCCCGCTTAAGGCCCCCCAGCGCGCCCCGCAGCAGTCCCACGGCCACCGCCGCCGATTACGCAGTCCGCTCTTAACTTACTCATGAACGACTTCAAAACGCGCTCGCTGGTCTCCTTGCTGAAATGGTTCGCCCGCATCAAGCCGTCTACACGTCAACGCATCGGAGCCTGCCTTGGGTGGCTTGCACCGCGCCTGGCCAGATCGCGCGCACACATCGTGCGCCGCAATCTGGCGCTGTGTTTTCCTGAACAGCCCGAGTCTGTCCGCGAACAATGGCTCGCCGACCATTTCCGGGCCTTGGCGCAAACCATCGTGGACCGCGGTGTGCTTTGGTATGGCACCGAAGAACAGGTCAAAGAAATGGTCACGCAGACCGGCGCCGAACTCGCCAACGAGCTGGTCGCGCAGGGCCGCTCCGTGATCCTTCTGGCCCCGCACTTTGTTGCCCTGGACGCCACCGCGACCCGGCTGACGATGGTGTTCCCCAGTGCCGCCACCATGTACACCCCGCAAAGCGATCCTGGCATCGACGCAATCGTGGCTGCGGGCCGGGCCCGTTTCAATGAGGTCCACCTCGTCAGCCGCAAGGACGGCGTGCGCGGGCTGATCCGCCATCTGCGGGCGCCGCGTCCGGTCTATTACCTGCCCGACATGGATTTTGGCCGCCAAGGCTCGGTCTTCGTACCGTTCTTTGGCGTCCCGGCAGCCACGCTGCTGGCTACCGCCCAACTGGCCAAAAAATGGGATGCCGTGGTGCTGCCCATTGTTGGATTCTGGAACCCGGAGACCGGCCGCTACCATGTAGACGTGCTGCCGCCGCTCAAAGACTTCCCGGGTGAAGACACACTGGAAGAGGCCACCGCCAGGCTCAACCGCGAGCTGGAAACCTGGGTGCGCCGCTGCCCCAGCCAGTACTACTGGGTTCATCGCCGCTTCAAGACGCGCCCGCCTGGCGAACCGAAAGTCTATTGAACGGCTGGCGGGGCGCCTGGGCTCCAATAATGGGCGATAATCCGGTGATGAACTGGAACTTCACCAAAATGCATGGCGCTGGCAACGATTTCGTCGTGCTCGACGGGGTCCGCCAGACCATCGAAATGACGCCCGAACGCGCACGCGCGTTGGGCGACCGGCACTTTGGCATCGGCGCCGACCAGATCTTGCTGGTTGAACGCGCCACCCGGCCAGACGCCGACTTCCGCTACCGCATTTTCAATTCGGACGGCAGCGAGGTCGAACACTGCGGCAACGGCGCGCGTTGCTTCGTGCGTTTCGTGCACGAACAAGGCCTATCCGACCGCAACCCGCTGCGCGCTGAAATCGCCACGGGCATCCTCGTTCTGGACGAAGGCGACGATGAGCAAGTCACGGTCGAAATGGGCAGCACCCGATTCGATCCCCCCGCCCTGCCCTTTGACACCGCTGGCCTGGCTTCGCAACGCGAAGGCGAAGACACGCTGTGGGAATTGCCGCTGGACGCGCCCGCCGGTCTGCCGGCCACAGTCCTGCTGTCCGCCGTGGCCATCTCCAATCCGCACGCGGTGCAGGTTGTGGACAACGTCGACACGGCTCCCGTCGCCATCCTGGGACCGTTGATCGAAACCCATCCGCGCTTCGCGCGCCGGGTCAACGCCGGGTTCATGCAAGTGGTGGACCGCCACAATATCCGCCTGCGCGTGTTTGAACGCGGCGCGGGCGAAACCCTGGCTTGCGGCACCGGCGCCTGCGCCGCAGTCGCCGCAGGCATCCGCCGCGGCCTGCTTGAGTCCCCCGTTCGCGTGCAAACGCGCGGCGGCGTGCTCACCATCGCCTGGAACGGCGAACAACTGCGCATGACGGGCCCAGCCGAGTCCGTCTTCACGGGGCAAGTCGACATCGACAAGCTCGTCTTCTCCATGGCGCTGAACCGCTGACCCTATGACTGATACCGCTTTCACCGCTCAGAACATCGCCGCCTTCCTGCAAGAACATCCCGGCTTTTTCGACGAGCACGCTGAAGTCTTCGCGACCTTGCAGGTGCCGCATCCGCACGGCTCGCGCGCCATCTCGTTGGGTGAACGCCAGATTCTGACGCTGCGCGAACGCAACCGCGAATTGGAATGGCGCTTGAACGAACTCGTGCGCAACGCCAATGCCAATGAAAGCATCGGTACACACGTCGCCAAGTGGTGCAGCCGGCTGCTGTCGGAAAACGACGCGCAGCGCGTACCCGGTGAAATCGCGTTGGGCTTGGCGGAACAGTTCGACCTGAACCACGTGGCGCTGCGCCTGTGGAATCTGTCCGACCAGCCAGCTACCGGTTATGGCGAACCCGTTTCGCAAGACGTGCGCACCTTCACCGACAGCCTGAAGACGCCGTACTGCGGCACCGACACTGACTTTGAAGCGGCTGGCTGGCTCGACAGCCGCCCCAAGTCGCTGGCCCTGGTGCCGCTGCGCCTGGAAGCCGACGGCCCAGCCGTCGGTCTGCTGGTCTTGGGCTCGGACGACGCCGAACGCTTCACCCCTGAAATGGGCACGGCATTCCTGGAATCCATCGGCCAACTGGCTTCGGCCGCGCTGCACCGGCTGAATCCGGCCTCCCCGAAGGCCTAGCGCAACACGCAGGGCGGGCGAACATGAGCAATGCAAAGCCAGACGTGAACCCGCCCGACGCTCCGCAGGCCGAATCGAGTTCGGCCTCCGCCCTGCCCGATCCGATGTGCGCCTGGCTGCGGCATCTGGAAACCAACCGCCGCTATTCCCCCCACACGCTGGACGGGTACCGCCGCGAATTGCACTTCCTGCACGAACTCGCCGGCCGCGCCCGCCTGCCGCTGGACAAGATTTCCAACGGCCACATCCGCCAGTTCGTCGCACGTTTGCACGCCCAGGGCCGCGGCCCTCGCAGCCTGGCCCGCACCCTGGCCGCCTGGCGCGGCTTCTATCAATGGTGGGCGCCTGCTCTTGAGCTGACCGGCACGCCGTTGGCCGGCAATCCCGTGGCTGGCGTGCGTGCGCCCAAGGCCCCACGCGGCTTGCCCAAGGCGCTATCCGTCGAACAAACCCAGGCGTTGCTGGACCGCCCCCCGGCCCGCCTTGCGACCGAACCCGCTGCGCTGCGCGACCAGGCCATGTTTGAATTGCTGTATTCCAGCGGACTGCGGCTATCCGAGTTGGTCGGGCTGGATCTGCGCTATACGCGCTCTGCCGACTATGAATCACGCGGCTGGCTGAAGCTGGAAGAGGCTGAAGTTGAAGTGCTGGGCAAGGGCGGGAAACGCCGTTCCGTACCCGTCGGTCAAACTGCCGTGGCAGCCTTGCGCAAATGGCTGGACGCGCGTCCGCAACTGGCGCCCGCCACCTCCCAACCCGAGGACGCGGCAGCTTTGTTCCTGGGCGCTCGCGGGCGGCGTATCTCGCCGCGAGTCGTGCAGTTGCAATTGGCGCACATCGCACAAGAAGCCGGCCTGCCCACGCACGTGCACCCGCACGTGCTGCGCCACAGCTTTGCCAGCCACGTCCTGCAATCCACCCAGGATCTGCGTGCCGTGCAAGAAATGCTCGGTCACGCCAATATCTCGACGACCCAGATCTACACCCGCCTGGATTTCCAGCATCTGGCCAAGGCCTACGATCAGGCGCACCCACGGGCCGGCCGCAAGTCCTGACGCGTCAGCCCCCGCCGGCCACCATGCCGCCCAAGAGCAGGAGCCCAAGCAACAGCACCGCCAACGCCGCAAGCGCTTCCACGCTGTAGCGCAACCGTGCAGCGCCCGTGCCGGACAGCCGGCTGCCCAAGCGTGTGGCCGCGCCACCGGCCGCGACCGCCAGGCAGGCCAGCGCCGCCACCGTCAGCCCCGTGCCCAGCCCCATTGCCAAGGCGGACGCCACACCCGCTAAGAAAAAGCCTTGCGACAAGGCGAACACCAGCACGATCAGCGCGCCGCTACACGGCCGCAAACCCACAGCCAGAATCGCCGAACCGGCCCGCCGCCAATTCATCGGCCCCGCTACCTGTTCCGGGTCGGGCACATGGGCGTGTCCGCAACCGCAGTCGTGATCGTGATGATGGTCGGGGTGATGTGCGTCGACGTGGGCGTGTTGCCCCCCATTGCCAGCCGCGTGCGGCGCCTGCGCTTGCACCGTGATTGCCCGCAGCGCCGCAGCGCCCTTCAACACAGGCGTAGCCACTGGCGTGGCGGCCATCGCAGGTCGCCGCCGCAGCAACGGCCGAATCGCTTTGATCCAGACCAGCCAAGCCCCCAGCAGCGTGACCAACGCATACGACGCCAGCTCAAGCCAGCGCGTGGCATTGTTCATGGTGGCGGCCGTGGCGTTGAACACCAGCGCCAGTACCGCCACCATCAGGATTGCCACCACCGCCTGGATCAGCGCCGACGCCAACGCCAGCAGCGCGCCATTGCGGGCGGTTTGCCGATTGGCCAACACATAAGACGAAATGACTGCCTTGCCATGGCCGGGGCCCAGCGCATGAAACACGCCATAGGCGAAAGACAGTCCAATCAAAGTCCAGGCCGCGCCGCCCTCTGCCTGCCAGGCGCGCACGGCTCCAGTCAGTTGCCTATAAAAATGGCTCTGCCACACGGACACCTGGCCAAAGAAACTGGCCAGCCACCCTGGCCCGCCCATGCCCGCGCTGCTTTCCGGCACGCCAAAGGGATGCGCCCCCTGGGCAACTGCTGCGCCCATCCACGCCACGCCACTGCACAACAACAGCACGGACAGCAAGGCTGCGGCACGGACCCGAGCTACGGGCATCGCACCTCGATGCGATGCGTCAGCCCCTTGGTGATGGCAAACAGTTCGTCCGGCAACGCGTCGGGGTCGGCCGGAATTTCGGCCAATTGCTGCATGGTCTTCCAATCCAATTCCTTGGGCTTGCGATAAGCGGTGGTGCACGCGGCGGCTTGCGGGCCGGCCAACGACACGGCGCCCTTTGCGTCAAAGGCATACGCCACAAAATAGGTGGGATCGTAGATATCCACCTGCGCCCCATCCGCGCCCAACGCAAGCGGCTGGGCCAGCGGCAAAGTGAAGGACAGCGTCAACCGCGTGGTCTTCGGGTTCCAGTCGACGCGCGCGTCGCGTGGCGCCGCGAAGGCCGCCATCTTGCCGTCCACCGTGACTCGCGTGAAGTAGTGCGAAATCGGCTCACCCAACGCCGTCATCCAGTCCCGCGCCATGCCTTCAAGAGCATCGGGCCGCAACGAACCGTCGCGGCCCTTCTTCATGCCTTGTGTCGCGTAGGCGCCAAACATTTCATCAAACAACCAGACCTGCCGGACGGCGGTAATGCGCTTGTCCGCATCCACTTCAATCGCCGCACGCGCATCGATCCACATATGCGGGTGCGCGCTGGCGGCGCCTGCCGCCAGCAAGGCCGTCGCGGCGGTCAGGGCTGCAAGGCCGCGGCGAGTTGACGTACGTTCCATTCAAACATTTCCAGATAAGTGGCGCCGGATTGTCCGGGCTTGGACAACGCATCGGAATAAAGCGTACCACCCACCTTGGCGCCCGTCTCGCGCGCAATTTGCTGCACCAGTTTTGGGCTGGTGATGTTCTCAACAAACACCGCAGGCACGCGCTCGCGTTTGACCTGTTCGATGATGCTGGCCACTTCGCCTGCCGATGGCTCGGCGTCCGTCGACACGCCCATTGCCGAAATAAAAGTCACACCGTAGGCATCGCCGAAATAGCCGAACGCGTCGTGTGAAGTCACGACCTTGCGGCGCTCTGCGGGAATGGCGGAAAACGTACTCTTCGCGGTGGCGTCCAGCGTTTGCAGCCGCGCAATATACGCCTGGGCGCGCTGACGATAAGCGTCCGCGTGCGCCGGGTCGGCAGCGGCCAGACCTTCCGCCACGTTGCGCGCATAGATCACGCCATTGGCCAGGCTCTGCCAGGCATGGGGATCCAAGTCGCCATGAGAGTGATGATCGTCTTTGTGGTCGTGAGCGTGGCCATGATCGTGATCGTCATGCTTGTCATCGCCATGGCCCGCAAACTTGCGCGGCGTCACACCTTGCGACGCGACCACAGTCTGCCCCGCAAACCCTGAGGCCTTCTGCAGCCTGGGCAACCAAGTCTCGAAATCCAGACCGTTCACAAACAGCACGCGAGCAGCGGACAATTTTTTCGCATCCCCCGGCGTGGGTTCATATTCGTGCGCATCACCATCGGGTCCGACCAGCGTTGTCAGGCTGACATCATTCCCCCCCACTTCGCGCACGATATCCCCCAGGATGGAAAAGCTGGCCACGGCCTTCAATGGCTCGGCGGCATGCGACACGCCAAAGGCGGCCGACAGGCACAGGCCGGCCACGGCCAAGAGCGCGCGGCGGCGCGCAGGCAGAATGGAACGCATAGCGAATCTCCTAATGAACTCAGGCCCGGCGCGTACGGCGCGACGCCCGCAGCAGCCCGCCTTGCGGACCGCCTACGATGGAAAACAGGTAACAGACGCCAGCCGCCAGAATGATCGAGGGCGAGGCCGGCACATTGAAGTGATAAGAAACGAGCAGGCCGCTGACCGAGGCCAATACGCCGACACCCGCGGCAAGCGGGATCTGTTTGGCCGCCGAGCGGACCCAGAATCGTGCAGCAGCGGCCGGCAGCATCATGATGCCGACCACCATCAGGGTGCCCAGCACCTGGAAGCCTGCGACCAGGTTGACGACAACCAGCACCAGAAACCCCATATGGACCCAACCGCCGCTTCCGCCGCTTGCGCGCAGAAACCCCGGGTCCAGACATTCGGCTACCAGCAAGCGGTAGATGGCGGCCAGCACCAGCAGGGTCACGCTGGCCGTGATGGTGACCAGCAGCAGCGACGCATCATCCAGCCCCAACACCGTGCCGAACAGCACGTGCAACAAGTCCATATTGGAGCCGCGCAGCGAGACCAGCAGCACGCCCAAACCCAGCGAGATCAGATAGAAGGCTGCAAAACTGGCGTCCTCGCGCAACGGCGTGAGGCGGGCCACCAGCCCCGCCAACAGCGCCACGGCCAGTCCGGTCGCAACGCCGCCCAGCATCATTGCGCCCAGTGACAAACCCGACAGCAGAAAACCGGCGGCCACACCCGGCAGAATGGCGTGCGACATGGCATCGCCCATCAGGCTCATGCGCCGCAACACCAGAAACACGCCCAAAGGCGCAGCGCCCAAAGACAGGGCGCAGGCGCCCGCCAGCGCGCGCCGCATGAATCCAAAATCAAGAAAGGGCGATACCACCCACTGTGCGAGACTCATTGGCAGGCTCCCGCATGCCAATGGCGCGCCCGCTTCAGATGCGCGTCGTTCAGGGTGTCTGGCGTATTACCCCACGCCACCACCGAGCCGCATAGAAGCAAGCAATCCGGAAAGTGATCCCGCACCAGATCCAAATCGTGCAGCACCGCAATCACCGTCCGGCCCTGACCATGCAACCCGCATAACAATGCCATCAGGTCATCTGCCGTATGGCTGTCGACGGCAGCAAACGGCTCGTCCAGCAGCAGCACCGGCGCATCCTGCACCAGCATCCGGGCAAACAAAGTTCGCTGCATCTGTCCGCCCGACAAAGTGTCTACGCCGCGTCCCGCAGCGTCCGCCAAACCGACGGTTTCCAGCGCATCCATGCAACGGTCCAGCTCTACACCGGCAAACCGCCGCCAACCGCCAACCCGGCGCCAGGCACCCATCGCCACCAAGTCCAACACCGATACCGGGAAGGATCGATCCAGTTCGGCGGCCTGCGGCAGCCAGGCCAATTCGGACCGGCCCCCGCCGCTGATGCGCACACTGCCGGTCATGGGGCGCAACACGCCCATGATGCCTTTGATGAGCGTCGACTTGCCCGCGCCGTTTGGGCCAACCACGGCCGTCATGCCACCCGCGGCAAAGCGCCCGGACACCGACTTCAGCGCGGCATGACCGTGCCATCCAAAAGACGCGTCGGCCAGTTCAATCGTGATGGGCGCCGCGCTCACCGCGGCCACCAATCCAATGCCCACCCAGTCAGCGCCCACAGCGCCAAGGCGGCAAGCAGCGCAAACGCCATGCGCCGCCAGGCGGAGACCAGAAATGCAGAACGGGGCGGGGGGGCTTGCCGCGATGCAGCGCCAGGCCGCGCGGGCAGAAGCGAAAAGTGAGACATAAGGAAACGCAGGGCGAACCGCAAAGAAAAGCCGTGAAGCCAGAATTCATTATGTTATATCATAACCATACTTGCTTGATTCCGCCGCATTCGCCCGCATAAGAAGGTTTTCTGCTACCTTCCAGGCATCTCGCGCGCGTTGCGCGCGTCTTCCATTCAGATAAAGCCCGCCATGCCCGCTCCGCCCCGTTCCCCCCGCAGCGACACCGTAGGCGCCCAGCTCAGCGTCGCCGAGACGTTGTGTGAGCAACGCGGACGCCGCCTGACCCCCATCCGCCGCAAGGTGCTGGAATTGCTGTTGCGTCACGGACGCAGCTTGAAGGCGTACGAATTGCTGGACGCCATGCGCGCCGTACACCCCGGCGCCGCGCCTCCGACCGTATATCGCGCCCTGGACTTTCTGATGGACGAAGGCCTGATACACCGGCTGGACGCCGTCAACGCCTGGAGCGCCTGTCATGACGCCGGCGGCGCCCCGCATGACCTGCTGGTAGTCTGTACAGGTTGCGGCGCAGTGGCCGAAATTTCCGATCCCGCCATGAGCCGCCAACTGGCCGAACGTGTCGCCCAAACGGGTTACGCCCTGGCCACGCACGAAACGGAAATCCGAGCGCTGTGCCCTCAATGCCAGCAGAAACAACCGGCGGACGCCGGGCATGACCACCATCATCATCATTAAGCATTAACCACGCCGGCGGATCTCATCCGCCGGGTGCAACATGCCAGCCACATGGCCGGCTTGCAGGCCGCCAATCTCAAGGGCGGGTTCCACCCTTGAAATTCGGAAATCCGCCCCAAAATAGTGATATCGCCCGATACTTGACGGTGTACAGCCGCGATCCGGACAGCTATCGCCCCTGGGTTGACCCGGGGTTTGCCCCCTGCCCCCGACTGTGCTGTAATCCTGCGTCCGGCCGCTATCGGCGGCTTACGCAGCCTGTGGCAAACATCATCCGGCAGCCTTGCAACACACCCTGCCGGGTCTTCGTAAGACACCTTTTTTCGGGTCTTATGTTTAACGCCTTGACTTCACGCTAGCAGCTTCGCCATGAACACCCCGCGCAGTTTGGACAAAATGGTTCCCGTCACCATCCTCACCGGTTTTCTCGGTGCGGGAAAGACCACCCTGCTCAAACGTATCCTGACCGAATTTCACGGCCGCCGCGTTGCGGTCATCGAAAACGAATTCGGACCGGAAAGCATCGACAACGACCTGCTTGTGCAAGACAGCGATGAAGAAATCATCGAACTGTCCAACGGCTGCGTCTGCTGCACGGTGCGTGGCGATTTGATGCGCACCCTGTCCGAGCTGCGCGTCAAACGCGAAGCCGGCGAACTGAAATTTGAACGCGTCATTCTGGAAACGACTGGCATGGCCAACCCCGGCCCCGTCTGCCAGACGTTCTTCATGGATGACGACATCGCCGAGTACTACCGCCTGGATGCGGTGGTTACCGTGGTTGATGCCAAGCACGGCATGGCCACCCTCGACGCGCAGCCCGAAGCCCAGAAGCAGGTCGGTTTTGCCGATCGCATCCTGATCTCGAAGCGAGACCTGGTCAACGAAGTCGACTACGAAGCGCTGCGCCACCGCCTGGTTCACATGAACCCGCGCGCGCCGATCACGCCGGTCAACTTCGGCGAAGTCGACCTGAAGTCCATCATCGACATCAGCGGCTTCAATCTGAATTCCATTCTGGACATCGACCCGCAGTTCCTGGCCGATGAACACCCCGACGCCGCCCATGACCATGGTCATGACCACGGACACGATCACGGCCATGACCATGACCATGACCATGATCACGACCATGAAGGCGATTGCGGGGCGCAATGCAATCATGCCCACCATCATCACCATCACCAGCACGACGACGAAATCGGCGCGTTTGTGTTCCGTTCCAACAAGCCGTTCGATCCCGCACGTCTTGAGGAATTCCTTGGCGGCGTTGTGCAGGTCTATGGTCCCGACCTGATGCGCTACAAGGGCATCCTGTACATGAAGGGCATCAACCGCCGCATGTTGTTCCAGGGTGTACACATGATGATGGGCGCCGAACCCGGCAAGCCGTGGACCGCGGCCGAAAAACCGTCCACCAAGATGGTATTCATCGGACGTAAGCTGCCCCAGGAGATTTTCACCCGGGGCTTGGAGCAGTGCCTGGCGGGGTAATCCCCCTTCCCGACGTGACGCAATGCGACGAAGGCAGTACTGTGAGGTACGGATAGCGTAGTCAACCAGCAACACGGACCGGGAAAGGACGCCCGCGCCAGGATCGATTCATAGTGGAGTGTTTTCATGGCTACCAAGGCAGCAACCAAAAAATCAAGCAAGTCGACGAGCGATACGGCGATTGATCTGCCCAGCGAGAAGGAATTGCTGGCCATGCCCGAGTCCGACTATATGAATGAACGCCAACTGGCTTTCTTCAAAGAACGGCTCAAACAACTCGAACAGGACATCCTGGCCAACGCCGGCGAGACCACTGAGCACCTGCGCGAAACGCAGTTCGTGCCCGATCCCGCCGACCGCGCAACCATCGAGGAAGAACACGCCCTGGAGCTGCGCACCCGCGACCGCGAGCGCAAGCTGCTGAAGAAGGTGCAACAGTCCATCGCCCGCATCGACAGCGGCGAATACGGCTGGTGTGAAGAAACGGGCGAACCCATCGGCGTACCCCGCCTGTTGGCGCGCCCCACGGCCACCCTGTCGCTGGAAGCGCAGGAACGCCGCGAAATGCGCCAAAAGCTGTACGGCGACTAATCCGTCCCGTTATTTTGGCCATGCCTGAAGGGCTATGCTGGTTTCCGGCATAGCCTTTTTTATTTGGCAGCAAGCACTCGAAGCGCGCGCGGCGTGGGGGCAAGGTCCCTTTTCCCTTGATTTCCGCATAACCGCCCCCAGCTAGTTCTTTCAAAGGAAGGAACGCATGGAACAATTTCACGCCACCACCATCTTGTGTGTACGCCGCGGCAATCGCGTCGCGCTCGGCGGCGACGGCCAGGTCACCCTGGGCAACATCGTCGTCAAGGGCACGGCCCGCAAGATCCGCCGTCTGTACCACGACAAGATACTGGCCGGTTTCGCCGGCGCCACTGCTGATGCCTTCACGCTGCAGGAACGCTTCGAAGCGAAGCTGGAAAAGCATCAGGGCAATTTGATGCGTGCGGCGGTCGAACTGACCCGCGACTGGCGCACCGACCGCGTCCTGCGCCGGCTGGAAGCCATGCTGATCGTGGCCGACGCCGAACACACGCTGGTGCTGACCGGCAACGGCGACGTGCTGGAACCCGAGCATGGCCTGGCTGCCATCGGCTCCGGCGGCGCCTACGCCCAATCGGCCGCACTGGCGCTGCTGCGCAACACCGAGCTGCCACCTGAAGTCGTCGTCAAGCAATCGCTGGAAATCGCCGGCGACCTCTGCATCTACACCAATCAGAACCACGTCATCGAAACGCTGGGTGACTGACGCCCGTCACGCGGTGCGCGGGGCTTCCCCCCTTGCGCCGCGGCCGTCTCCCCAGCCCGCCACCAGCTTCAAGGATTCGCCCTCATGTCCGCATCCAACATGACGCCCGGAGAGATCGTCTCCGAACTCGACAAGTACATCGTCGGCCAGAACCGCGCCAAGCGCGCGGTTGCCGTGGCGCTACGCAACCGCTGGCGCCGCCAGCAGGTCGCCGAGCCTCTGCGCCAAGAGATCCACCCCAAGAACATCCTGATGATCGGCCCCACCGGCGTGGGCAAGACCGAAATCGCTCGCCGACTGGCCAAGCTGGCCAACGCGCCCTTCATCAAGATCGAAGCCACCAAGTTCACCGAAGTGGGCTACGTCGGCCGCGACGTCGACACCATCATCCGCGACTTGACCGAATACTCGATCAAGCAAACGCGTGAATTGGAAATGCGCCGCGTGCGCACCCAGGCCGAAGACGCCGCCGAAGACCGCATCCTGGACGCCCTGGTGCCGCCCGCGCGCGGCGCCTCCGGCGAGCCGGAACGCGGCGAAGACAACAGCGCCCGCCAGACCTTCAGGAAGCGCCTGCGCGAAGGCAAGATCGACGATCTGGAAATCGAGATCGAAGTCGCCCAAGCCGCGCCGCAAATGGACGTCATGGCGCCCCCCGGCATGGAAGAGATGGCCGAGCAGCTGCGCGGCATGTTCGCCGGCATGGCGCGTGACAAGAAAAAACCCAAGAAAATGAAGGTGCGTGAAGCCTTCAAGCTGATCGTCGACGAAGAAGCCGCCAAGCGCGTCAACGAAGAAGATCTGCGCACCGTGGCCATTAACAATGTCGAACAGAACGGCATTGTCTTCCTGGACGAAATCGACAAGATTGCGGCCCGCCAGGAGTCCGGCGGCGCCGACGTGTCGCGCCAGGGCGTGCAGCGCGATCTGCTGCCGCTGGTTGAAGGCACCACCGTCAACACGCGTTACGGCATGGTTCGTACCGATCACATCCTGTTTATCGCCTCTGGCGCTTTCCACCTTGCCCGCCCGTCGGATTTGATTCCGGAACTGCAAGGCCGCTTCCCGATCCGCGTTGAACTGGAATCGCTGACCGCCGAAGACTTCGTCCGCATTCTGTCCGACACGGACGCGTCCCTGACCAAGCAGTACACGGCGCTGATGGCCACCGAAGACGTGCAGCTGGAATTCACCGAAGAAGGCGTGCGCCGCCTGGCCGAGCTGGCTTTCGACGTGAACGAAACCACTGAGAACATCGGCGCCCGCCGCCTGTACACCGTGATGGAAAAGTTGCTGGACGAACTGTCGTTTGACGCTACCGCCAGCAGCGACAAGAGCGTGAAGATCGACGCGGCCTACGTGAACGCGCAACTGGCAGAAGCCGCCAGCAGCCAGGACCTGGCGCGCTACGTGCTGTAACCCGCGCCCTCCATCTGGCAAAACGCCGTTTATCGCAATGCGATAAACGGCGTTTTTTCCTGGCGGCGGTATTGATCAGTTCGCGATCGCCGTCACGACGTATTTCCCATCCTTGCGGGTAGCCGTGAAGCGGACCTTGTCGCCCGCCTTGATCTTGACCAGCAAGGCAGGATCGGCGTCATAGACCAACGTCATCGCAGGCAGGTCCAACGCCTTGATTTCGTCATGCTTGATCGTCACCTTGCCTGCAGCGGGGTCTACCCGGCGGACTTCTCCGCTCGCATCGGCTTGTTGGGCGAACGCCAGCGGCGCAGCCACCGTAACAACCGCTATCGCGGCAGCGACAGCCATGGGCATTGCATATTTGCGGTCAAAAGCCATACGGCATCCTCCATTGACAGCGAAAGCCGGCGGCCGGAACCTGCACCGTACCTGCTTTCCACAATGCTAGGATACCGCCGTTATGAAACAGTTCCGGCAGTAGAACGAAACAGTTCTGACCGATGTTTGCGAACCTGCCCCGCTTGGCCGTAAATGCTTACCGCCTGACGCAAACCTGCCTTCTTCCACACCCCAATCAGGAATTTCCATGGCCAACCGCTTATCTGTCATTGCCACCCGCACGGGGGACGACGGCACAACTGGCCTGGGGGACGGATCACGCACGCCGAAGGATGCCCCCAGAATCGCCGCAATGGGCGATGTAGATGAGCTGAACAGCGTCATCGGCCTGCTGCTGACAGAATCCCTGCCAGCCGACATATCCACAGATCTCCTGACGATTCAACACGACCTGTTCGACATGGGCGCCGAGCTTTGCATTCCAGGCCATACGGCCGTCAAAGACGAGCAGATCGCGCACCTGGATGCGCGCCTGGCCCACTACAACGCCGCTCTGCCGCCCCTGCGCGAATTCATCCTGCCTGGCGGTACGCGTGGCGCTGCACAAGCCCACGTGGCGCGTACGGTGTGCCGGCGCGCAGAACGCGCCGTGGTGGCGTTGGCAAAAGTGGACAATGTGAACCCGCCGGTCCGCCAATATTTGAACCGGCTGTCAGACCTGATGTTCGTGCTGGCGCGTTGTATAAACCAGCATGCAGGGCAGAAAGATACGTTTTGGGCAGGCGCCCAGGCGCGCCGATAGTCCACAGCCGGGACTGATCAGCCGCCATCAGTCGTAAAGGCTTGAGGTATATGAGTATTCTTGTCACCGGCGGTGCCGGCTTCATCGGTTCCAACTTCGTGTTGGACTGGCTTGCGCATCACAACGAGCCGGTCGTCACGCTGGATAAGCTTACGTATGCAGGCAACCTGGACAATCTTGCATCCTTGCAAGACGATCCGCGACACGATTTTGTCCAAGGCGACATCGCTGACCAAGACGCGATGTTGCGCCTGCTGCAGGCTCACCAACCGCGCGCCCTGATCAACTTTGCCGCCGAGACCCATGTCGACCGCTCCATTGCCGACCCGGGCTCATTTGTCCAAGCCAATATTGTTGGCACCTTCCATTTACTTGAAGCGGCTCGCCATTACTGGACGGCGCTAGACGGCAGCGCCAAAACTGATTTCCGCTTTTTGCACGTCTCAACCGACGAGGTTTACGGCTCGCTCGCCGCTGGCGATCCGCCATTTACGGAGCAGACCTGTTACGCGCCGAACAGCCCCTATTCGGCAAGCAAGGCAGCCAGCGATCATCTGGTCCGCGCATACCATCAGACCTACGGTCTGCCGGTATTGACGTCGAATTGTTCTAACAACTACGGTCCGCTGCAATTTCCCGAGAAACTGATTCCGCTGGTGATTCACAACGCATTCGCCGGCAAACCGCTGCCTATCTACGGCGATGGATTGCAGCGCCGCGATTGGCTTTACGTGGGCGACCATTGCGATGCCATACGCAGAATGCTTGAAGCCGGCGTGCCAGGGGCCACCTATAACGTAGGCGGTTGGAATGAAAGGACCAACCTGGAAGTCGTCCACGGCCTGTGCACGCTGCTTGATGAACTCAGCCCACGGGCAGACGGGCATTCCTACGCGACGCAAATCGTCCATGTCACGGACCGCCCGGGCCATGACCGCCGCTACGCCGTAGACGCCACCCTGCTACAACGCGAACTGGGATGGATACCCGCGGAGACTTTTGATTCCGGCATCCGGAAAACGGTCCGCTGGTATCTGGATCATCCGCAGTGGGTGGCGCGCATAACAAGCGGCGCCTATCGCCAGCCACCAGCTGGCTGCGCACAGGCAGAAACCGCGTGAAAATTCTCCTGTTTGGCAAAGATGGGCAGATCGGCCGCCACTTGCGGGGTTTGTTGCCCACGCTTGGGGAGCTGGCAGCATTGGGACGCGACGATGTGGATCTCCGTGACCAGAACGCCTTGATGCTGGCGCTGTCGGTGCACCGTCCTGACGTGATCGTGAATGCCGCAGCCTATACGGCCGTAGACCAAGCGGAAACCGATCAGGACACAGCCACGCAGGTCAACGTGTTGGCGGTATCCACATTGGCCAGCTATGCAAAAAATGCTGGCGCGCTACTGGTGCACTATTCCAGCGACTACGTATTCGATGGCGAGAAATCGCTGCCTTATACGGAAGCCGATGCCCCCAATCCTTTGAATGTTTATGGGGCAACCAAGCTGGCGGGCGAGTCTGCGATTCTGCAGAGCGCTTGTGATGCCCTTATCCTGCGTTGCAGTTGGGTATATTCGTCGCAAGGCAAAAACTTCCCGGCCACGATTCTTCGACTTGCGCGCACCCGGCAAGAGCTCGACGTCGTAGCGGATCAGCATGGCACCCCGACGTCAGCCGCGCTGATCGCCGACGTCACCACGATGGCAATCCAACAGCACCGCAAAGACGCCTTGGCCTCTGGCATCTACCATCTGGCCGCTGCCAGCGACACCACCTGGCACGCGTTCGCCCAGTATCTGGTTGCCGGAGCGGCGGCGCGCGGCGCCGTCCTTGCGCTGTCGCCTGATCGGATTCGCGCCATCGCGTCAAAAGACTATCCAACCGCAGCGCGCCGCCCGCACAATTCACGGCTGGACGCGACGCGGCTTTCGCACGCGCTCGGCATTCAACCTGACTCCTGGAACGTCTACGCAGACCGCGTACTGGATCAACTTTTCAAACGCGGAGGTGCCGCATGAGGCGCAAAGGCATCGTGCTGGCCGGCGGCTCTGGCGAGCGGCTGTACCCGGCGACGCTGGCAATGAGCAAGCAATTGCTGCCGGTCTTTGATAAACCCATGATCTATTACCCGCTGACCACACTGATGCTGGCGGGCATCCAGGACATTCTGATCATTGCGACGCCGCAGGACGCCCCTCGGTTTCAACAGCTGCTCGGAGACGGGTCGAAGTGGGGGCTGAACCTCAGCTATGCGGTTCAGCCGTCGCCCGACGGTCTGGCCCAGGCGCTCATCATCGGCGCGCCATTTATCGGCCAAGGCCCGTCTGCACTGGTGCTGGGAGACAACGTCTTCTATGGGCACGAACTGCCCAAGCTGCTGCAAAATGCCAATGCGCGCACGGACGGCGCCACCGTCTTCACCTACCATGTGCAAGATCCGGAACGCTACGGCGTCGCGGAATTTGATCGGGACGGCAACGTGCTGTCCATCGAAGAAAAGCCGGTCAAACCTCGATCAAACTATGCGGTGACCGGGCTGTATTTCTATGACAACGATGCCGTCGATTTCGCCAGCAGTATCCGGCCGTCCGCGCGCGGCGAACTCGAAATCACTGATCTGAACCAGCGTTATCTGGAACAAGGCCGCCTTGCCGTGGAGATCATGGGGCGCGGCTTTGCATGGCTGGACACCGGCACGCACGAATCGTTGCTGGAAGCCAGCCAATTCATCGCGACCCTGGAACATCGCCAGGGCCTTAAAGTCGCCTGCCCGGAAGAAATCGCTTTCCGGCAAAAATGGATTACGGCTGAAGCGCTGGAAAAGCTGGCCGCCCCACTCGCTAAGAGTGGTTACGGCAAATACCTGATTCGCATTTTGGTGGACAAGGTGTTCTGATGAAAGTCATCCAACAAACCATTCCCGATGTGCTGATTTTGGAACCCCGAGTCATGACAGATGACCGTGGCTTCTTTTTCGAGAGTTTCAATCAGGCTGCGTTCGAAGCATGTACCGGCTTGCAGCGCCGCTTCGTACAGGACAATCACTCGCGTTCCGCCAAGGGCGTGTTACGCGGCTTGCACTATCAAGTGCAGCAACCACAAGGGAAACTGGTGCGTGTATGCGCTGGAGAGATTTTTGATGTCGCCGTCGACTTGCGCCGCGCCTCACCTACATTCGGGCAATGGACCGGTGCGGTGCTCAGCGCGGACAACAAGCGCCAGCTGTGGATACCCGAAGGATTTGCGCACGGCTTCCTGGCGGTGTCAGAGTGGGCCGAGGTCTTATACAAGACCACCGAATACTACGCGCCGCAACACGAGCGGTGCATACGCTGGGATGACGCCACACTGGCAATAGCCTGGCCTTGGAAGGACACGCCGTTGCTATCCGCAAAGGATTTGAAGGGCGTATCTTTGAACAACGCGGAAACCTGCTGAACCCAGCAGGTTTCCGCGCAGACGCGAACCTGAACTCAATTCACCCCAGCCGCATGCGCCTGTTCGTCCGCATGGTACGACGAGCGCACCATCGCGCCCACCGCTGCATGCGAGAACCCCATCGCATAGGCTTCACGTTCAAACATCGCAAACGTGTCCGGGTGCACATAGCGCAGCACGGGCAGGTGATGTTCCGACGGTTGCAGATACTGGCCGATCGTCAGCATGTCCACATTGTGTTCACGCATGTCGCGCATCACCTGCAGGATTTCCTCGTCCGTCTCACCCAGCCCGAGCATCAGGCCGGACTTGGTCGGAACTTCCGGATGCAGCTTCTTGAACTCGGCCAGCAGTTTCAACGAGTGCATGTAGTCCGAGCCCGGACGGGCCTGCTTGTATAGACGCGGCACCGTTTCCAGATTGTGATTCATGACGTCCGGGGGGCCAGCGTTCAGAATAGTCAGTGCGCGGTCCAGACGGCCGCGGAAGTCGGGCACCAGGACTTCGATTCGGGTCGTGGGGGACAGTTCGCGGATATGGGTAATGCAATCCACAAAGTGGCCAGCGCCGCCGTCGCGCAGGTCGTCGCGGTCGACCGAGGTGATTACGACGTAGGACAACTTGAGCGCGGCGATGGTGCGGCCCAGGTTCTCGGGTTCTTTGGTGTCCAGCGGGTCGGGGCGTCCATGGCCCACATCACAGAACGGGCAGCGGCGCGTGCACTTGTCGCCCATGATCATGAACGTGGCGGTGCCCTTGCCGAAGCATTCGCCGATGTTCGGGCAGGACGCTTCCTCGCAGACCGTGTGCAGATTGTGTTCGCGCAAGATACGCTTGATGTCGTAGAAGCGCGAGCCGGGCGCTGCGGCCTTCACACGGATCCATTCGGGTTTTTTCAGGCGTTCGGCCGGAATGATCTTGATGGGAATGCGTGAGGTCTTGGCCTGCGATTTTTGCTTTTGCGTCGGATCGTAGACTGCCTCCGCGGGCGCGGCAGCGGGTTCGTTCGAGGGAACAGGGGACTCGGCGAGCGTAGACATGGGGCACCTTCGCAACCGGTGCGCAAGACGGCCCGGTCTAGACAAAAAAAGGCATTTTACCCTCCAAGGCCAGGATTCGCGACGAAGGGGCCCGTTCACGGGATGCGCCCCCCTGCCCGCCACGCGCAAGGCCGTGCCCGGGCTGGGTTATCGTCACGCCTGACAAATCCGTAGAATTTCCCCCATGTCTTCCCTGCCTACGCTACGCGCTATTGCGCTCATCGCCCCCCGCCTGGACGCCGGCCCGGCCTTACGCGCCATCCAGGCTTGCGCCGAACGTTTGGCGCCTGCCGGTTATTACCTGGCTGCCGGCCCCTGGCACGACGCTCAAATGCTGCCTCAATTGGCCGCCTTGCGTCCGGCGGCGGCGCTGGTCATCGGACCGCTGGACGAACCCGCCGTGCGCGAGTGTGTGGCCGCCCTGGAAATTCCTGTGGTGGAAACCTGGAGCGCGTCCGCGCACCCGCTGGATAGCGCCATCGTCATCGACAACGAGGAAGCGGGACGCGCGGCGGCTCGCCACTTGTCGGAAAAGCGCCATGCGCTGGTCGCTTGCATCAGCGCCGATAATCCCTGGGAACGGGCTCGCCGCGCAGGATTCATCAGTGCCGCCGCGTCTTTGGGGCTGGAACTGGTGGCCGATATCGTTCAGCCGGAAGTTCAGCAAATGAATGACGGCCGCATGGCCTTCCTGCGCCTGCTGGCCACCAATACGATTTTCGACGCGGTTTTCTGCACATCGGATCTGCTCGCCGCAGCGGCAGTGTCGGAAGCGCACAACCGCGACCTGCATGTGCCGCAGGATCTGGCGGTGCTGGGTTTCACGGACGACGGCAGCGCGGCGCAATGGGCGCAGGGGCTGACCACGCTGGGCGTGGATGCGGCGGGACTAGGCGCAAGGGCTGCCCAGTTGCTGCTGGACCGGCTTCAAGGCGAACTAGGCGCCAGCCAGTGGGAAACGCTGGACGTCGTGTTCCAGGCACGTTTGAGCACGTAGGACGGGTTTTGCGGCGGGGGGAATGCCAGGGTTCTTGCCCTTGCCCCCTCGCGCTGCATCCACCTACGGCAGATATCGCCGTTTCAGATCTCGTACAACGCCGGAAACCCCAAGTCCTGCAACATGCCGTTGGCTTCCTTAAGGAACGCCGGCGTCGAGGTCTCGGGAACGCGCACCAACCATTGCACTGCGTCTTCCTTCTCGCCGCGCAGCAACAGCAGACGGCCCAGGTGGAACATGCCGCGGAAGTCGCCGCCGTCGGCGCAACGCTGATAGCAATCGAACGCACGATCCATGTCTTGCGGCACGACATCGCCCGCTTCGTAAAACCGGCCAACCACGCCAATGGACTTTACGTGCCCGGTCTGCGCTGCCTGCTGATATAGGGCCAGAGCTGCGGCGCGGTTTTGCGTAACACCCCCACGGCCGCTGCGCAGCATGTGGGCGTAGTTGTACATGCCCCAATCCAGCCCGCGATCAGCGGCCAGCCGGAACCAGTAAGCGGCAACGGTGTCGTCCTGGGCCACGCCCCAACCGTTTTCGTAGCAGCGGCCCACCATATTGATGGCCATTACGTTGTCTGCATTGGCCGCGCGCTTGAACCACGCCAGCCCCTCTTCGGGTTGACGATCAACGCCCACCCCGTCCAACAGCATCTGCCCGTAGATCGTCTGCGCTTCGACCAGCCCCAGATTTGCGGCGGCTTGGATCCAGGCGGCGTAGTCTTCGGCCGGGCCTTCGCGCAAGCGGGCCAATTGTTCGGGCGAGGTCGAGGCGACATCCGCCGCGGTGTAGGTTTTCATGTTGTGCTCCATGCGCGGCGGCGCCAGGCGTTCGCCAGATTTTGCGCCAGCGCGTCGCCAACTTCAGTAGGCGTGCGCTGTACGCCACAGGCTGCCATATCAACGGTGCGCAGGCCTTCGTACCCACAGGGGTTGATGCCCAAAAAAGGCGCCAGGTCCATCGCCACATTCAGCGACACGCCATGATAGGCCCGTCCGTTGCGAATCTTGATACCCAAAGCGGCGATCTTGGCCGGCGCGCCCCCATCGGGATCAGGCACGTAGACGCCCGGCGCGCCGGGTTTGCGACAGGCGCCTTCGACACCATGCTGGGCAAGCGTGTCAATGACAGCGCCTTCGAGCAGGGTGACGTATTCCTTCACGTACATATCAATGCGGCGCAGGTCGAAAAGCGCGTACGCCATCACTTGGCCTGGCCCGTGATACGTCACCTGACCACCACGGTCGCAGTGCACGATGGGGATGTTGCCCGGGTTGAGCACATGTTCCGGCAAGCCCGCCTGGCCCAGCGTGTAGACGGGCGCATGCTCGCACAGCCAGATCTCGTCAGGCGTATCGGCGCCGCGCAGATTGGTGTAGGCCTGCATGTCCTGCCAGACCGGCAGATAATCCGCCGGCCGCGCGAGCCACTTGATCACGACGGTCTTGCCTTACAGAACGATGGACACCATCGGATGGCCGTGCAGCGCTTGGTAAAGCGCATCCAGCTGTTCGCGCGAGGTCGCGCGCACGGTGAAGGTCAGCCCCATGTAGTTGCCGCCCTTGCTGGGGCGCATCTCGACCGTGGCGGCGTCAAAGCCGGGGTCGAACTTCAGGACGACTTCGGTCAGCGTCTGCGCGAATTCGGGGTGCTGCTTACCCATAACTTTGATGGGGAAGTCGCTGGGATATTCAATCAGTGAATCTTCGGGCGGAATATGCATGATGTGCCTTGAGAGGTAGTTGCCCTGAATCTTCTTATATGGGGGCAAGCCGCGCGCTGGCAAGTGCCGTCAACAACAGCGGGCGGCCGTGACAGCCGCCCGGGGCAACGATTTACAGCGCGGCGATGCGGGCATCATAACCCGCTCGCAATTGCTCAAAAACGGGGCCGGGCTTGCCCGTTCCGACGGGTTTTCCGTCCAGCGTGACGATCGGCAGCACTTCCTTTGTAGCGGAAGACAGCATCAATTCGTCAGCCTGCAGAACCTCTTCCTGAGAGATCGGGCGCGACTCAAACGGAATGCCCGCTTCGGCGGCCAGTTCGCCCATCAACCCGTAACGGATGCCCTCCAGGATCAGGTTGTTCTTGGGCGGGGCCAGCAGCTTGCCGCCGGACGCCACCCAGATATTGGTCGACGAGCCTTCGGTCAGGAAGCCGTCGCGGAACTGCACGACTTCGTCGGCCTGCGCGTCCACGGCCTGTTGCTTGGCCAGCACGTTGCCCAACAGCGACACCGACTTGATTTCACAATGCAGCCAGCGCTCGTCCGGAATGCTGATGGCGGTCAGGCCTTGGGTACGCTGCGCGGCTGGCGGCGGCGACCACGGCGAAATCATGCCGAACACGGTGGGCGTGACGGGTGTAGCCGGAAACTGGTGATCCCGTTTTGCGACGCCGCGCGTCACCTGCAAATACACGATGCAGGTATCCAGGTTCGTGCGTGCCAGCAGTTCTTCGATCAGGTTGATCCAACCCGCCCGGTCAAACGGCTGCGTGATCCGCAACGCAGCCAGGCTGCGATCCAGACGGTTGAGGTGCTCGGCCATACGGAACGCATTGCCGTGATAGACGGGCACGACTTCATAGATGCCATCGCCAAAAATAAAGCCGCGGTCGAGGACGGAGATTTTGGCCTCGTCCACACGCAGGAACTCACCGTTTAGATACACCTGGCTTTCGCCTGGCACGCCCGGAATCATGAGGCACTCCTGAAAATAGCGTCAAAAGCGATAGGGACGGACCACGTGGTCCGTCCCCATGAAATGAAAACGGGCGTTTCGCGTACGAAACGCCCGCTGCTAGCTTACACCCGCGGCTACGCCGATGGCGCGCCGTTTATTGGAACCAGCGCTTGACGGTATCTGCCATGCGGCCGAAGAAGCCGGCGCGTTCCACGGCGTCCTGCACCACCAGGGGTTCAGTGCGCAGCACCTTGCCGTCCAGCGTGAATTGCAGCGTGCCCACCTGTTGGCCCTTGGCCAGCGGGGCGATCAGCGGATCGGTACGTTGAGCAACCGGCTTGAGATCGCCGGCCTTGCCGCGCGGCACCGCGATCGACACCGGGTTGGGCGGGCCCAGCTTGACGTTGTCAGCCGTGCCTTCCCACACGCGGGCATCGATGCCGGGCTGGCTCTTGTCGAAAAGCTTCACGGTATCGAAGTTCTGGAAGCTCCAGTTCAAGAGCTTCAGACTTTCTTCAGCGCGCGTGGCTTCGCTGTCCGTACCCACCACGACGACCAGGATGCGGCGGTCGCCACGCACTGCCGTAGACACCAGGCAGTAGCCGGCCGAATCGGTGTGACCCGTCTTCATGCCGTCCACCGACGGATCAGCCCACAGCAAACGGTTGCGGTTCGGCTGAGTGATCTTGTTGTACGTGTAGCTCTTTTGCTTGTAGTAGTGGAAGTAGTCCGGGTGATCGGTGATCAAGTGCGACGACAGCGTCGCCAGATCGCGCGTGGACGTTGTGTGCTGCGGATCAGGCAGGCCGGTCGCGTTCATGAAGTGCGTGCCCTTCATGCCCAAACGTTCCGCTTCTTGATTCATCAGCGTTGCAAAGGCGGCTTCGCTGCCCCCAACCGCTTCAGCCAGGGCCACCGACGCGTCGTTGCCCGACTGCACGATCATGCCCTGGTTCAGCTCATCCACCGTAACCGGCTTGCGCGGCTCGATGAACATGCGCGAACCGCCAGTGCGCCAGGCGTGCTCGGACACCGGCACGGTTTGTTCCAGCGTCAGGCGTTTTTCTTCCAGCGCGTTGAACACGACGTAAGCCGTCATGATCTTGGTCAGCGAGGCCGGTTCGACCTTCATGTCGGGGTTGGACGCCGCCAGGGTCTGGCCGCTGTTCACGTCGATCACGATCCAGGCCTTGGCCGCGATAGTGGGCGCCGGCACCGCCGACACATCACCCACAGGAACCACGGCGGAGGTATTGGGAGCCGGCGCGGCAGCGCCAGCCGCGGCCGGTGTGGCTGCGGGAGCCTGTTGCGCAAAAACCGGCATCGAGGCCGCGAGCATCGCCGACAGCACCGCGCCAGAAAGCAGGCGGCGGGCAAAAACAGCGGGGGATTGAGCGGAGTAAGGCAAGTTCTTCATCGGCAACGTGGGTCCAGGAAAGACGCCCGCTGGCGCGGGGCTAGTGGCTGACAATTATAGGCAGTCGATTGGACCCGTCCGGCCCCTGCGGGGTTCCGCGCGCACTTAAAACATGCAACCTGATGCAACCTGGGGCCGCTCGGCGGCGCTGACGTTAATCCAGCGCGACTTTTAAGCGCGCTTGCACCAACTGGCGCAGCACAAGCAGCTTGCCGTGGAAGAAGTGGGATGCTCCGGGCACCACCACGACCGGTATGGAACGCGGGCGCGCCCAGTCCATCGCTTCAGACAGCGGCACGACTTCGTCTTCTTCGCCGTGCACCATCAGCGTGTCGTCAGGCACCTGCACTTCGTGCGACTGGAAGCGATTCACGGCGGGCCCCATCAGCATGAGCGCGACGGGCAAGGCCGCATCGCCCTGATCCGCCAGCGCAGCGTAGGTTTGCGCGGCCACTGCCGTGCCAAACGAGAAACCGGCCAAGACCCAAGGCGCCTGCGCCAGTTCAGGGTGCAGCTCGCGCATCTGCGCCACAACCGCCAACATGTCTTGCGTCTCGCCCACCGACTTATCGAACACGCCTTCGGACAAACCCACGCCACGGAAGTTGGGACGCACCGCCACCAGGCCATGCTGCACGCAGGCGCGCGACAACGTCGTGACCACCTTGTTCTCACGCGCGCCGCCCTGCAAGGGATGCGGATGCAGGACCAGGGCCCAACCACGCGGCGTGCCGGCAGGCCAGTCAATGGCGCAGTCAATGCGGCCGGCGGCCCCGGTGAAGGCGTGGGTATCAGTACGTGCGGACATGGATCAACTCAGCGTGCAAAAAAAATCGATGTTAACCGCCCGGCTTACCGGCGGGCTTCAAGGTGACGGCCAGCCATTGGGCCAGTTGATCAGCCGCTTCGTCAGTGGCTTGGCGCAGCGCCGCCACCCCGCCTGCCGCATCCTGCGTGGGGGCAGGCGCCTGCACCATGATGCGCTTCTGATCCACTACGGAACGGCCGCTGACCAGCACCGCTTGCAACAAGACGCGCCCCTGACTGGACTGGCCGTCTTCGGCGTAGACCTGCTCAAACTGCGACAGCGACACCTGTAATTGCGGCGTCTGGAGATTGATGCGCTCTGTCAATACCGGCCCTTGCCGCGACAAGCGGTCGGTAATGCGCTGGCGCACCAGCTCCGCCGGCGCCGAAGCCCAGCGGTAGGTTGCATAGGCCTTGGGGGCAGCGCTATCGCCCACCCGCCAGATCACACTGGTGTCGGACAGCGCGGGCGACGACTGGAACATCAGCGCAACCGGTTCGCGCGATGGCAAGGCCGGCACCGGCCTGGCATCCAGCCCCAGGTCGAATACGGCGGGCGGCGCCGCCACGCGGCCCACGCTGCAACCCGCCAGGGCCAGCGTCAAAACAAGAATGGCGCTACGCATCTTCATTTGGTTGGTCTCCCGAAACCGGCAAAGCCAGGTTCGCCTGGCCCGGGCTGTATGGGCGCCGGGCCGAACAAGAATGATTGCGGCGTGTTGTCCACACGGCGCAGGGTAACGGCGGCGCCACGCGCCGCCGCCGAGACGCTGGTTGCCATCCCGGTGATGGCGGGCAAGGTCTCGCCGTCCAGCCGCGCCGCGGCAAGTGCAATATCGTTAAGACTGCGCGTGGCCACTGCCAAGGCGCCATCCGGCGCGTTCAAGCGCGCCAGCGCTTGGCGCGCCTGCTGCGCCAGATCACCGATTTCGCGCGCGGCTCGATCAGCCTGGCGCGACGTATTGCCCAGCGAATCCACCAGCGGACCCAGCTTGGCCATCATCGGCGCCAGATCGCGGCTGGCGTCTTTCAGCGATTGGGTAATGTCGGTAGCGTTTTGCAGACTGGCGGTCAGCGCCTGCACGTTTTGTTCGCTGAGCACGCGGCGTAGTTGTTCGGTCGCCTCTTCCACGTTCGAGATCAGCTTGCCGCCTCGCTGTTCGATGCGATCCAGAAAGCCTGGGCGCAACGGAATCGCGGCGGGGTGCTGTGCCGTGGACGCCAGGCGCTTTAACGAGGTGCCGTCGTCGCGCAATTCAACATTGGCCATGCCCGTCACCCCCTGCACGCCCAGTTCGGCCCAGGTCGATTCGGTAATAGGCGTATTCGGCGCGACACCAATGCGAATACGCACCTGGCCCGGCTTTTCCGGATTCAACGCGAGCGACTGCACCTTGCCGACAGGCACGCCCTGATAGCGCACGGCCGATTGCGGATTCAAGCCGCTGACCGCGGTGGCCGAGACGATTTCGTACGTTTGCAGCTGGGTCCGGTCCCGGCCGATCCAGATGGCTACCAATGCGGCAGCGGCCAGCAAGACCAGCGTGAAGATACCGGCCATGAGCGCATGACTACGGTTTTCCATGATGCAATCCCTTCGGCGCCAGATCCCCAAGCGCGCGCAAACCGCGTTCGCCCAGGAAGAATGTGTGAATGAACGGGTGATCGACCTTCAGAACTTCCGGCACCGTGTCGCACACGATCACCCGCTTGTCCGCCAGTACTGCCACACGCGTGGCCAACGCCAGCAGCGTGTCCAGATCGTGCGTCACCATAACGACGGTAAACCCCAACTGCCGGTGCAGACTGCGCACCAGATCCACGAACTCGTCTGAGCGCAGCGGATCCAGGCCCGCCGTGGGCTCGTCCAGGAATAAAAGCTCTGGATCCAGCGACAACGCTCGGGCCAACGCTACCCGCTTGACCATGCCGCCTGACAGGTCCGACGGCCGCTTGTCCGCATCGCGAGACGACAAGCCCACCATCGCCAGCCGGCACATGACGACGTCCTGCACCAGATCTTCCGGCACTGTGCGCAACTCGCGCAGCGGCAACGCCACATTGTCGAACACGGATAGCGCCGAGAACAGCGCCCCCGCCTGAAACAACATGCCCCAGCGGTACGACAGGCGGCGGCGTTCGCCAGGCGACAGATCGAACAACGAGTGCCCCAGCACCTTCACCGTGCCCGCCGCGGGCTTATCCAGCCCGATGATCTGGCGCAGCAACACTGTCTTGCCGGTACCTGACCCGCCCACCAAAACCAGGATTTCGCCCGGAAAGACGGTCAGATCCAGATTGTCGTGAACGACATGGTCGCCAAAAGCAGTGCGCAGACCCCGGACCGTGATGACGGGTTCGACTGTGACGCTGTCGTCAGTGAAAAGCCGATGTTGGGCGGCGCTGCTCATCAGATGCCCACCGAGCTGAAAATAATGGCGTATAGCGCGTCGAGCAGAATCACGCCGGTAATGGAGGTCACGACAGAGGTTGTCGTGCCGCGCCCCAGGCTTTCCGTATTGGGTTGGATGCGCAGACCGAAGTGGCAGGCGATCAACGCAATCAATATGCCGAACGTTACGCCCTTCAGAATGCCAATCCAATAATTGGTCAGCGAAATCGCGTCGGGTAACGAACTCAGGAACCACTGCGCCGACACGCCCAGCTGCATCTGCGCCGCCAGCATGCCGCCCAGGATCGCCATGGCATCCGTCCACAGCACCAGCAGCGGCATGGTCACGGCCAGCGCCACCACGCGTGGCAAGATCAGCCGCTGGCCGTGTGAAATGCCCATCACCAGCATGGCGTCCAATTCCTGCGTCACGCGCATTACGCCGATCTGTGCGGTTATTGCCGACCCGGACCGGCCCGCCACCAGAATGGCCGCCAGCACAGGTCCAAGCTCGCGCACGATCGAAACGCCCAGCAGGCGCACGATGAACCGGTCGGCCCCTATCATCTGTAATTGCTGGGCAGACAGGTAGGACAGCACCACGCCAATCAGAAAACCCACCAGCGCCGTAATCCCCAGCGCCTGGGCGCCGGTGCGGTATACCTGCGCTGAAATCTCGCGCCAGGGTCCCAGCCGCGGGCGGCGCAGCATGCCGCCCAGGTCCAGGATCAGTTGGCCCAGCATGACCAACAAGGCTTTGCCGTTCTCGGCGCCCTGAAGAATGGCGCCGCCCAAGGCGCGCACCCAAGCCCAGGATTCGGCTTTGGGCGCGGCCGCCTGGGCCTCGCCCTTGTTCATCGCCAGCGCGTTGAACACGTCCTGCTGGCCAGCAGCCCAGCGCACGCGCTCCGGCAGCTTTTCGCCCCAGGCCTGCCAGATCAGCAGGGCGCCGATCGTGTCCAGCCGGCTGATACCGTGCAAATCCCAGCGTACGCCGTCATTCGCGGCACGGGCCATTGCATCGCGTCTGCGCTCGACCTCGCCCGCCTCGGCCAAGGCCAGGACACTCCAGTCGCCCGCCACATGGCAGACGTTCCCATCCTGACGGAACGGCGTAGCGGCGCGAGCGGATGTAGCAGAATGCGGCATGAAGACAGGATACAGATGCAAAATGTATCGCCAATGATATACGCAGGGGCCCTAAGACCGCGAGTGCGAGCCATGTGCCCTACAATCGCCGCCATGTCCGATCACGTCCGCCCTATCGACCTGCCCGCGCCGGAAACCCTGGCCCGGGCGCTAGGCTCGCGCCTGCCCGCATTCCAAGACATTGCCTGGACAGGCAGCACCGGGTCGACCAACGCCGACCTGCTGGCCCGAGCTCGCTCGGGCGCCGGTGGCGGCAAGCCCTGGCTGCTGGGTACCCACTTGCAGGAAGCCGGCCGGGGACGCGCCGGCCGCCCTTGGCAAAACAGCAGCGGCTCCACGCTGATGTTCTCTTGCGCGTTCGATGTGCACCTGCCCGCCGCGCAATTGCCGGCGCTGTCTCCGCTGGCCGGCGTCGCCGCCTGCGAGGCGCTGCGCGCTGTTGCCGGTCCGCAAGCGAAAGGCCTGTGCATGAAATGGCCCAATGACGTGCAATGGCATGACGCCAAGCTGGCTGGCGTGTTGGTAGAGACCACCCGCAACCCGGGCGGCCGCGAAGCCGGTTATACCGTCGTCATCGGCATGGGCATCAACCTGATTGATGCGCCCCAGCTGTCGCTTGCGCTGGGCCGCGAGGTTGCTGACTGGACGCAGGTCCAAGCGGCATCACCCGATCGCGTGTCGATCGCTGCGGACCTGATCTGCGCCAGCGCCATGGCCTGGCACGACGCCGTCCAAATGCTTGAGCGAGAGGGTTTTGGCGCGTTCAAGCAGCGCTTTGATCAGGTGGACGCGTTAGCGGGCCGCAAGGTCAACGTGCTGGACAAGGGCGATATTATTTATAGCGGCACTGCCTGTGGCGTGGATGAACAAGGCCGCCTGCTGGTGCAAACGCCCCAGGGCGCCACACCGATCTCGGTGGGTGAAATTTCGATTCGACGCCAAGCATGATTATTCTCATCGACTCCGGCAACAGCCGTCTCAAGGTGGGTTGGCTGGACGCCAGCAACCCCGATATGCCGCGCGAACCGGCGGCGGTCGCTTTTGACGGCCTGGATCTGGACGCGCTGGACCGCTGGCTTACCGCCCTGCCGAGCCCGCCGCTGCGCGCCCTGGGCGTCAACGTGGCAGGCGAGGCGCGTGGCACGGCCATTTCCGCCATTCTGCAGAAACACGGCTGCGCCATTACCTGGTCGCCTTCCCAGGCCACCACACTGGGTCTCATCAACAGCTACCGCAATCCGACGCAATTGGGCGCCGACCGCTGGGCCTCGTTGCTGGGCGTGTTATCGCGCTTGCCCGGCGCCCACCCGCCCTTTGTGCTGGCCAGCTTTGGCACCGCCACCACGATCGATACGGTCGGCCCGGACAATGTCTTTGCTGGCGGCCTGATCCTGCCCGGCCCGGCCATGATGCGGCATGCGCTGGCTCATGGCACCGCCAACCTGCCCATCGCCAACGGTCAAGTCGTGCCCTACCCCATCGATACTCACGAAGCGATTGCGTCGGGCATTGCCGCGGCCCAGGCAGGCGCCGTGGTGCGCCAATGGCTGGCCGGACGCCAGCGCTACGGCCAAACCCCGCAGATCTATGCGGCGGGCGGCGGATGGCCCGAAGTCCATCAGGAAATTGAACGCCTGTTAGCGGATGCCGGTGGCGCATTTGGCGCAGCACCCGTGCCGGTTTATCTGGATCACCCCGTCCTGGACGGACTGGCGGCAGTCGCACGCGCCACCCTGGACACCAACGCCTGAGCGAGGACGCCCGCCATGCGAGTGCTCTTCATCCTGATCCTGCTCGCGAATCTGTGGGCACTTGCCTTGGGCCAAGGCTGGGTCGGCATGCGCCCGGAAGATGAAGGGCGAGATACGCGGCGATTCAGCCAGGAATTGAATCCGGGCGCGGTGACGTTGGTGCCTAGGAACAACTCTTAACGCTGTGGTTCCCGCCGGGTAGCGCACCGCATGATGATGGCGGACACGCTTATTTCAGCCAGGGCATTAACGCGCTCAACGTGCGACTGGTGGCGCCGGCATGCTGCTCGAACCAGCTTCGAGCAGCGCGGCTGGCTTTTTGCCGCCGCCCCTCATCAGCCAGCAAAGACAGCGCAGCATCAACTGCCTGTGCTGGGTCAGACACACGAAACACAGCGCCCGCAGCAATTGCATCGTCTGCGGCCTGCTTGAAGTTGAACGTGTGCGGCCCCACGATAACCGGCACGCCGGCGGCGCAGGCCTCAATCAGGTTCTGGCCGCCCAACGGCGCAAAACTGCCTGCCACAATCGCCACGTCGGAGGCGGCGTAGTAAAACGCCATTTCTCCCAGCGTATCGCCCAGCATGACCGCCGTATCCGGGCCCGGCTCGGCGCCTTGTGCGCGCCGGACGTAAGGCACGCCCGCACTCGCCAAAAGTCCGGCCGCCTCGTCAAAACGTTGCGGATGGCGGGGGATCAACACAAAGAGCGGCGTGTCCGGCGCGCCGCTGCAACGCTTGATAGCGTCGATAAACAGCGCATCCTCGCCCTCGCGCGTGCTGGCGACCGCGACGATCCGGCGGCCCAGTCGTTCGCGCCAAGCCTGACCGGCCTGCACTTGCGGCGCAGGCAGGACCAAGTCGAATTTCAGATTCCCAGTCACGACCGGCGCCGGCGCGCCGGCCTGCACCAGCCTGGCCGCATCTTCTTCAGTCTGCGCCAGCACGGCATCCAGTCCGGAAAGCGCTTCGCGCATCACGCTACCCATTCTGGCGGCTTGGCGCAGTGAGGACGCGGAATACCGAGCGCTGACCAACGCCACTGGGACGCCCGCCTGGCGCGCTGCGGCAAGCAGGTTGGGCCAAATCTCGCGCTCGATCAGCAAGCCGCAGCGCGGCTGGTGGCTGGCCATGAATCGGCGGGTTGCACCGGGAAAGTCATAGGGCAGCCACGCTTGGCGCAATTGCGATCGCGCGATGGCATCCTGGAAAAGCCGCTCGCCCTCGGCGCGCCCAGTAGCAGTCATGTGCGTCAACAGCACCGGCAGACCCAAATCGAGCAGCGCCTGAAGCAGTGGTTGCGCCGCGCGGGTCTCGCCCAGACTGACGGCATGCACCCAAACAGGCCGATTGGCGGTCTGCGACTCGGGAGTGGAAGCCGAAGATAAACCGGGCTCGGCAGCGTGACCGAAGCGCTCTGGGGAAAAGATCTCCCAGCGGCCGCCAGCGCGCTTGGCGCGTCTCGCCATCCACAACCAGACCAGCGGCGCCAACGCTCTTAGCGCCAGTGTGTAGACGCCGCGATTCATATCACTGAGCGGCCAGCGCCTGCTCGACCGACGCCATCACCGCTTCGCGCGATGGCGATGCGCCACGGTCGCCTAGGCTCGCGGTGTAGTTCGAACCGATCAGCGGCGTACGCACGGGGGTGGACGCGCGGTAGATGCCGATAGTCGGTCTACCCAGCGCGGCCGACAAATGCGTCAAGCCGCTGTCCAAGCCCACCATCAGGCGTGAACCGGCCAACAAGTGCGCCACCGAGGTCAGATCCATACGAGGCATCACTTCGGCCCCTTCCATGCCCGCGACAAGCAGTCGGGCGCGCTCAGCCTCTTTTTCGTTGCCGCACAGCAGACGCAAGGTGCAGCCCGCATCGCGCAGGCGGCGAAAGACCGCACGCCAGTCGTCTTCGGGCCAGAGTTTATCGTCGCGGCTGGCGGAAGGCATGATCACCGCGTAACCGTGGTCGGTGTCCAGATGGTGCAAACGAGGGGGGTCAGCTTGCTCGGCATCCACCTGCGCATCCTTCTCGCGCGAGAGTGCGGCCTGCTTGGAAAAGGCCTGCAAACCGAAGTCTGGCAATCCGGCATATTGGTAACCAAATGTTAGTGCAGCGAGCTTGCGTTGACGTATGACTGCCGGCTGCCAGAACTCCACTCGATGGCGCACATTATAGAAAAGCGATGCCAGGGGTTCTCTTGCCGAACGCCAGTCCAGCCCGTGCCGGACCCCGCGCGCCTGACGCACGAGCCAGGCGGATTTCAGCAACGCCTGCATGTCCAGCACAACATCGTATTCCTTGGACCGCAGCCGTTCTCTCAACGCCTTGCGCTCTGCCTTTACCTGGCTCGACCACCACGACTTGCGCCATCGGCGGTGCGCAACCTTGATTACCTCGTTTACGGCGGGGTGCCAGGCCGGAATATCTGCAAATGCCTCTTCCGCCACCCAGTCGATCTCAGCGTCCGGCACGTGTCGGGCGATGTCGGATATTGCGGGCAGCATATGCACCAGATCGCCTAGCGACGATGTACGAACAATAAGAATTCGATTTGGCATCAATAAGAAAGCAGGTGTTTTCAAGCCGTGAATTGCGAACTTATCACGGGTATATTGGCCGCAAACCGGCAGCGGAAAGTCTGAGAATTCCGGCAATTTACAACAAACCGTTCGGCTAATGAGTCCTTCCCCCATCACCGAGCGAAAAATCCGCTTTGCCTTGGTTGGCTGCGGACGTATATCCAAGGACCGCTTCGCCGCGATTGCGCGACACGCAGATCGCGCTGAAATCGTGGAAGTCTGTGACACGCACGAGCCATGCCTGGCTGCCGCAGTAGAGGCGACCGGCGCCAAAGCCTACAGCTCACTGACCGAACTGCTCGCGCATGGCACAGCCGACGCGGTCATTCTGGCCTCGCCTTCCGGTTTGCATCCACCGCAAGCCATTGAGGTGCCCACGCAGGCCGTCACGTAATCAGTGAAAACCATGTCTACCCGTTGGGAAGACGGCAAAAAACATGGTCAAGGCGTACGACGAAGCAGGCGTCCATTTATTTGTGGTCAAGCGGAACCGCCGCAACACCACGCTGCCATTTCTGAAGAAAGCCATCAATGCTGGCCGTTTCGGCCGTATATACATGGTGACCGTCAATGTCTTCTGAAGTCGCCCACAAGAGTACTACGCGCCGCAAGGTGGCGGGGTTAGCTGGGCCTGGCGTTTGCCGCGCTGGTCTTGCTGCTGGATGCGGACTGGCGCAAGACGCTGCTGGCCTTTTCGCTTCAGGACACCGCCTTCAATTGGGGTGCGCGGCCGACGCGGGCAAAGCAAGCGGATGAACAATGCGCATCGGTCTACAAAGACGCCGCGGTGACAGCCATAGCATCTGGTCAGGGCTCAAATGCCGACGGGCGGTATCCAAGATCACGGCGGGCATCGTCGTGGGGAAACACCAGGTCTTCATTCATGCGCTGCGCCATGCCGACCGTCCAGTGCCGGTAGCGCGGAAGGCGGCGCGCCAGCGTCAACGCCAGCCGAAATACGCCTAGCGGCACCGTCAAAATACGCGGGCGCAACCCCAACGACGTAAACACCCGCGCAACCATTTCCCGGTAGGTCAGCGTTTCGCCGCCCGACAGGTTGTACGCCTGATTCGCTGCCACGGGCGCCATCAAAGCCGCCACGCTTGCCGCGGCGATATCGGCGGCTTTTACCGGTTGGCGCAGTCCGCGCGCGGCGCCAAATACGGGAAACAAACCAAAACGCCGGATAAAGCGCGAGATTTCCGAAACGTTGCCGTCATGTTCCCCGCCGTAGATCAGGGTCGGCCGAAGAATCACGTATTCGATCCCGGCGGCCGTTGCCCATTCAATCAAGGCGGCCTCGGCGTCGGCCAGCCGGCGCGCCAAGGCTTGTTCCTTCGGCACAGACGAGGTGGTCTTGGTAAACCGGCTGGTGGAAGACAACGCGACAATTCGCTTCGCTCCAGCGGCCTTCAGCTCGTCGAAATACCTGGGCAATATCCAGATCGGGGCCAGCGACACCCACAACGAAATAGGCAGGTCGCCGAAAACAGGCGCTGACGCGTTCTCGGAATCCGGCAATGAACACCACTGAATCCGATCACTGTCGGGCAAGGGCAATCGTCGGGTGAATGCAACCGGGGCCAATGCCTGGGCGAGCAACTCGTCCAGGAGCGCGCCGCCAACAAGGCTTGTCGCGCCCAGCACTCCGACGCGGCTTGCCGCAGCGTCCATCACAACACACCAGCAACGTGCGCTGTCTTGGCCGGAGCGTCCTGAATCGCAGCATCAGCAATCCTGGGCGTGTACTCAGGCACCCAGCGCAACAGACCCGTGCGCACGGCTTCGTCGCTGGCGCCGGATTCGTTGTCCAGCCATGTCGTCAACTCAAGCAAAAAGTCCGGCGGCACCTCGCGCGAACGCGCGATCCGCAATTTCGTATGAGGCGTGGGCCCGGTCTGTTCACAATCCGCCAACAGTTCTTCGTACAGCTTTTCTCCGGGCCGCAAGCCCGTGAATTCAATTCGGATCTGCTCTTCGTCGTAACCGGAAAGCCTGATCATGTTCCGCGCCAAATCGACGATCTTTACCGGATAGCCCATGTCCAGCACATAGACCTCGCCGCCCTGTCCCATGGAAGCCGCCTGCAGCACCAGCTGCGCCGCTTCCGGAATGGACATGAAATAACGCGTGATGTCGGGGTGCGTGACGGTCACGGGCCCGCCGCGCTGAATCTGCTCTTGGAACTTCGGGATGACGCTGCCAGTGCTGCCCAACACGTTGCCAAACCGGACCATGCCAAAACGTGTTGGGCCTTTACAGACGTGAAAGGCCTCGCAGACCATCTCTGCCAGCCGTTTGGTTGCGCCCATCACGTTGGTGGGATTGACCGCCTTGTCCGTGGAAATCAGAACAAAACGCTCAGCTTCGTATTTTTGCGCGCACCTGGCGACCACCAGTGTCCCGCCAACGTTATTGCGCACCGCCTGCCATGCATTGCCGACTTCCATCAACGGTACGTGCTTGTAAGCCGCAGCGTGGAACACCACTTGCGGCCTGTACAAGGTGAATATCTCGTCCATGCGATGCGCATCTTTAACGTCGCCCGCCAGCGCGACGATGCGTATGTCGGGCCGATGCTGCGTGAACCACTGTTCAATCACGTACAGCGCAAATTCACTGGTTTCGACCAGAACCACCTGCGACGGCGCAAACCGGACCAACTGATGACACAGTTCGCTGCCGATCGAGCCGCCGGCGCCCGTTACCAATACGGTTCTGCCGTTCAGCATCGTGCTGACGTGCGCGGTATCGATATGCACAGGATCTCTGCCCAGCAAATCCTCGATTTCCACCGGCCGCATCTGACTGATGGCGACTCGTCCGCTCATCAGGTCGTCCACTTCGGGCAGCACAAAGACCTGCGCGCCGGAATGCACCGCCAACTGAGTTACGCGGCGCCGGACCTCGGGCGCCGCACTGGGCATCGCCAGAATGATGTGGCGCGCCTTGAACTCCTCCAGCACCGTTGGCAGGCTGTCGAGCGAACCCACCACCGGATGGCCGCCCAGCTCGCGCCCCCACTTGTTGCGATTGTCGTCCACCAGCGCAACCACTTTCCAGTCCGGGCTGCGTTCCAGCTCTCGCACCAGGGATGCCGCCCGGCTGCCCGCCCCAACCAGCACGACGGGCTTGCCCTGCGCGATCAAGCCGCCATACAGGCGATGCTCCTTCCACATGCGCCACGCGGCGCGGCCGCCTCCCATGAAGAGCAGGAGCAGCAAGGGATACAACAGGAACAAGGAGCGGGGAACCGAGAAATTCGGGGGCACCAGCTGCGCAACTATCAGCAACGCCAACGCGGAAACCGCTACCGCCTTGAGCACCCGCTTCAGATCCGGCAGGCTGGCGAATACCCACATTCCGCGATACAACCCCGCCCACCGGCAGGCCACCGTGTGAACGACAAGCAGCAAGGGCAATCCGAACAGAATCTGATTCACATACCCGACTGGCCATTCGAAATTGAAGCGCAGCAAGAAGCCGCCTACCCACGCGACGAACGCCGCGAACAGGTCGAACAGAAATACCAGAAGCGAACGAAATGCGATGGGTAACAAAACGGCCTACGCTTTCCAGCGTCCTATTAAATGAATCACAACAACATCCCGGCCGCTGCAGATCAACTGCTTAGCGCGGTCCCGGGCGGAGACACCTGACCCTCCGGCACCACCACGCCATATCCGGCGCAGCAGCCGGCCTGAAGCCAGGCCCCTGCTCCGATCTTCACGCCTCCCGCAAGATGCACGCCAGTGCCCAAGTGGGCATATGGCTCCAGCAGAGTGTCATGATCGGCGGTGCAATGCGCGTTCAGGATCGAAGCGGTACCAATATAGGCGCCTGCTCCGACCATCGCCATCGCCAGAATGGCTGTCCCTGCCTCGATAGTGGCGCTGGGACTGACGCTTGCCGCGGGATGGATGACAGTGGCCAATGACACCCCCGCGTCTTGAATGGTCTGCACCCACTTGGCTCGCAGCGCATTATTGCCAACTGCGGCAATCGCCTGGGTGTCATGGTCTGCAATGCCAGGCAGCCCTGCAAGATTGCAGACAACCCTACGTCCGCCTGTCTCCTGCAACTCAGGCCAACGATCATCCACAAACAGAATTTCCGCCCACATCCCGCTTAGCTGAGCGGCCTCTGCTACTGCGCGTCCATGCATGCCCGCGCCGACAACCAACAGCGATCTCGCCATCGTCTTTATCTGTCCCTATTCAGTCGTCCAATCTACCCGCAGAGCGCCTGTTAGAAAGGTTGTCAGCTGTGGGGGCAGTGCCTATTTCGCTTATTTTTCCTGGTGTTTCGACCGCTAAACGACCGCCGGATACATCATGAAAATAGAATTGTAACGATATGGTCGTAATATTAGGAAATATTTCGCGCCCAATTCCCGACCACAGCGAAAGTTCACCCTGGCCAGCACGCAGACGTTATCACGCAGATCGGCAAAGAAGCGCTAGAAGGTGTACCAATTCGCGGCGCGTTCATGCAGAGAATTACGCTGCAAAACGCACCATGAATGGCCCGCGCACATCGATATCTCCATACAGGCGTAGCTTGGCCAAACCTGGCCTGAGGCTGGCGTGCATAGATACCGCGCGCGGCTTGCGACATCTTCAGAAACACACGCCGCTAACGGCTGGAGGCTCACGCTTCGCGTTCGCCTGCCTTGCAGCCAATCGCCAGCGCCAACAGCGGTCCATAGGCCAGGGGGACGCCGGCCCACGCGGGCAACCAGCCGTAAGCCACGCATAGCGCCATGGGAAAAAGCCACACTGCATTCAGCGCAATGACCGTCAGCAGCACGGGTCTGTGACCGCCAAACCGGCGCGTCGCATGCTGATATGCGTGCATCCTGTGGGCCAGATACACGCGCTCACCGCGTGCGAGCCGCCGCGCAAGCGTCCAAGTGGCATCCACCACGAACACGCCCAACAAGATGACCCACGCCCAAAACAAAGAAGGGTCCTGCCACGCAGCCTGCAAAGCCAGTCCGCCCAGCACAATCCCAAGGAAGCTGCTGCCCGCGTCACCCATGAAAATCCGGGCGGGCGGAAAATTCCACAACAGGAACCCCACCACTGAGACCGCAAGCAGAAGCGGCGCCGCCACGGCGCCCGCATGGCCGGTCAATGCATATAACACTGCTCCGCCGCCCGCCACGCAGATGGCTTCCGACGCAGCCAGGCCGTCGATCCCGTCCATGAAGTTGTACAGGTTCAACAGCCAGACCAACGCGAACAATCCAACCGCGCTTGCTGCCAGCGCCCATGCAGTCGAACTGCTGGAAAACACGTCCGCCGGCAGCCCCCCGAACCAGACCAGCAGCCAAAGGGCGCTGCCAAAGTGCACCAGCAACCGCCACCGGACCGCCACATGGCCACGGTCATCCAGAAAGCCAATCATCGCCACGGCGGCGCCGGCGCCGCCCAAAGCGATAGCGGCAGGCTCGGTCAACAAACCCAACCAGATCAGCACCGGCAAACCGGCAAGAAAGCTCAACACGAAAGACACCCCGCCGCCCCGAGGCGTCGGAACGACGTGTGAACTGCGGCTGTTGGGAACGTCCAGCAAACGGCTGCTGGCCAGCGCATAACGGCGCAACGCCCCAGTCAGCAGCCATGCCGCCGCCAGGGCTACCGCCAGAACGCACCAAAGAAACAATGAAGGCATGACTCAGCTAGCGGATATCGGGTCAGGACTTCGACCAGACGGTCCGGTTCACATAGTCGGTGTAGCTCAGCACCACGCGCACGACCTGCTTGGACACCGGCCCCCCCTCGTAATCTTTGACGATGGGAATGACGCGTTCGTCACGCCGATGCTGACTGGTCACCACCCGAACCGCGTCGGCAACGCGATCCGCCTTCAGGCCGCTCATGATCAGCGTGCCTTCGTCCATGCCTTCAGGACGCTCGTGCGCATTGCGCAACGTGATGGCCGGCAAGTTCAGCAGCGAAGCCTCTTCCGTGATCGTGCCGCTATCGGACAACACGCAGAATGCGCCCATTTGCAGCTTGATGTAATCAAGCAGGCCAAACGGCTTCACAAAGCGGATCAGCGGATGATCCAACGCGTCGCCCAAAGCCTCCAGACGCTTGCGCGTCCGCGGATGCGTCGACACGATGATGGGGTGCCCGTGCGTATCCGCAAGATTGCGCAGCGTCTCAAGCAGGTCGCGCAGGTTTTGCGGCGTATCGACGTTTTCTTCGCGGTGCACGCTGACGACAAAATACTTGCCTTCCGTCAGGCCTTCACGCGTCAGCACATCCGACGCCAGGATGTCGGCCATGTAGTAAGCCAGCACTTCTTGCATGTGCGAACCGGTCTTGATGATCGTTTCCGGGCGAATACCCTCGGCGATCAGGTAACGGCGCGCATGCTCCGTCAGGACCATATTGATGTCGCTCAGATGATCCAGCACCTTACGGTTCAGTTCTTCTGGCACACGCTGGTCAAAGCAGCGGTTTCCCGCTTCCATGTGAAACACCGGGATCTTGCGGCGCTTGGCTGCGATCACCGCCAGGCAGGTATTGGTGTCGCCATACAGCAGCAAGGCATCCGGCTTTTCTTGATCGAAGATCTCGTCGGACTTGATGATGACGTCGCCAATTGTCTTGGCCGCGGTATCTCCCGCTGCGCCCAGAAAATAATCGGGCTTGCGGATGCGCAGGTCATCAAAAAAGACCTGGTTGAGTTCGTAGTCGTAGTTCTGGCCGGAGTGCACCAGTACGTGATTGACTTGAGCGTCGAGCTCGGCAATCACGCGGCTCATCTTGATCAATTCAGGCCGCGTGCCGACCAGGGTCATTACCTTAAGCATTGATCTGCCCCCGGATGTATTCCAGCTTCAACAGCAACTCCTTGACCCCTTCGACGTCCAGCCGGTCCGTATTATGGGACGTGTAGTCGTCCAGTTCCGAGATATGGGTTTCGCCTTCGACGAAGTACTTCTTGTAGTTCAGATCGCGGTTGTCGGCAGGAATGCGGAAATAACGGCCCATGTCCTCGGCCTTTGCCATCTCTTCACGCGAAATCAACGATTCGTACAGCTTCTCGCCATGGCGCGTGCCAATAACCTTGACCGGGCTGTCACCGCCAACCAGTTCCTTGAGCGCGACAGCCAGATCCGCGACCGTCGAGGCTGGCGCCTTCTGAACAAAAATGTCGCCTTGCTGCGCATGTTCGAATGCGTACAGCACCAAATCGACTGAGTCTTCAAGCGACATCAAAAAGCGCGTCATGTTCGGATCAGTGACCGTCAACGGCTCGCCCGCCTTCAGTTGGCTGACAAACAGAGGAATCACCGAACCGCGCGAGGCCATGACGTTACCGTAGCGCGTGGCACAGATCACAGGACCGGACTTGATGTTGATGCGCGACTTGGCCACGACCAGTTTCTCGGCCATGGCCTTGGAGATACCCATGGCATTGATGGGATACACCGCCTTATCCGTGCTCAGCACAACCACGCGCTGAACGCCCGCGGCGATTGCCGCATTCAACACGTTCTCGGTGCCAAGGACGTTGGTCTTTACGGCTTCCATCGGATAGAACTCGCACGACGGCACTTGTTTAAGCGCTGCCGCGTGAAACACGTAATCCACGCCTATCATCGCTTGCGCAATGCTGTCGTAGTCGCGGACGTCACCGATGTAGAACTTCACCTTGTCATCGGCAAGCGCGATGCGCATGTCTTCTTGCTTCTTTTCATCACGGCTGAACACGCGAATTTCGCGCACATCCGTGGAAAGGAACCGCTTCAGCACCGTGTGTCCGAACGAACCAGTGCCGCCGGTAATCATGAGAACTTTATCGTCAAACATAGATCAACCATTCAATCTGTTAATGAATCTCACGACGGGCGTGCATTTCTTTAATCAATTCCGGCCAGGAAGGCGGCTTGTATCCGGTCGCCTGCAACAGGCGGCTGGCATCCAATGACCGGTCAATTTTCACCTGATCATCGGGAATAATATCTATTTGCTTGCCGTACACCTGAGCCACCAGCGTCAGGAGCGAATACTTGTCGATCGGTGCGACAGCGCAATGGTAAAGCCCGTGCAATGAGGGATTCGGAATTACGAAATCCTTCATCACACGCGCAAGTTCGGTGGTCGGCAGGCCGGAAAACACGGCGTGCTTGTAACCCTTTACCGGACCCGCCTGAGACAAGAACCAATCAACCAGCGCAACATTGCTGCCAATCTCGTGGCCAATGATCGATGTCCGCAGGGTAATCGCGTGGGGATCGGAGACGACCTCGCCAATATACTTCGACTTGCCATAGAGGTCTTCGGCATCGGAAGAATCCGATTCCAGATACATACCCTTACGGCCATCAAAAACGCAGTCGGTGCTCACGTGAATCAAGCGGGCCGAACTCAATGCGCAAAGACGCGAAAGACGGTGCGGCAGCATCGCGTTCACCGGCAACGCCACCAAGGGATCGTTGGCGTCCGCAAGCTGCTTGATAAGGCCGATGCAGTTGATCACGACGTCGGGCTTGACCCGGCCCATCGCCGCAACGAGAGAATCGTTGTCCAGCACATCGACACCCGTCAGCAACCTGGGGCGCGCAGCTTCATTGAAATGGCGCAATCCCGCCGCGCTGCGCAGCGTTCCCCAAGTTTCGAATGCAGGGTCCTCGCTGAAGCGCGAAAACACCGCGCTGCCCAGCATGCCTGTTACACCTAGAACTAATATCTTCATGCTAAGCCTTCTCTTAATGCGAATTCATGTTCTCGGAAAGAATACTCACTAATCGGCGCGCCTGCCGGCCTATCTCGAAATGCTCAAGATAGTAGGCCCGGCCTGCGGCGCCCAGGTCGCCGCGCTGCCCGGCGTCCATTGCGTACATACGCCCAATGCAATCGGCCAGGCCGTCCGCGTCTTCGGCGGCGCATACCAGCCCGCCGCCGGACGCATTAATGATCTCTGCGCCCGCCCCGTCCAGCGCGCCAATGATGGGGCGGCCTGCGGCCAGGTAGGCCTGAACCTTGCTGGGTATGGTCTGCGTCAGGATGGCATCGCGCTTCAGGGTCACCAGCAGCGCGCCCGCCCGATCAAATATATGCGGCATCTGCTCATTCGGATATCGCCCAGCCAGCACCACGTTATCTAGGCCTTCGCGTTCCACCTGTTCCCGGATCTGGCCCGACATGCTTCCGCTGCCGACCAGCACGATCTTGCAAGCTCCCAGCTCGCGAACCTTGCGCGCGGCTGCCAGGACGGTGTGCAGGGATTGCGCGGTGCCCAGGTTTCCGGCAAATACCACGCAAAAGTGGCTTTCCAGCGTGGCTAGCAACACCGGATTCACCGCGCAGGCGACGGGGGCTTCAGCCTTGGGATCGCGGCTCGAATTCGGGTAGTAGACGATTTTTCTGGCCTCAGCCAAGCGGGCGACGGGTGCGCGAAAGGCCTCGGACTGCACCAGCAATTGCGATGCGGCACCGTATATCGCCCGGACCATCAAGCCCACTCCGGCAAGGATGGCGCGGCTACGTACAAATCCGGTGGCGCTCAGGCTTTCGGGCCACAGGTCCTGAATCCAGATGGACAACGGCCGCCTCAATCGCCACTTCAAGTAGATCGCGGGAATGACCGAGGTAATCGGCGAAAAAGCGACGGCCAGAATTACGTCAAAGTCCTTTCCACGCACGGCGCGATGCCCGAAACGCAAGCCGTTCACCACGAACGACAGATAGTTCAACACCAGATTCTTGCCGCCGCCCTGACGCCGGGCGCGCAATGGCACCCGATGAATCACCGTGCCATCGTTTAACCGCTCCTGAGTGCAACCGCGCTCGTCATAGCCGTCGAATACCTTGCCATCCGGATAGTTGGGTTTGCCGGTCAGGACTTCGACCACGTGGCCCTGCGCCACGAGCGCGCGCACGAAGTCGTTGACAAAGAATTGCTCAGGCCAGAAATACTGGGTGACGATCAGGATCTTCAATCGATGCTCGCTTGAGGGCCACTACCGCGCAGCATGGACCAAAATTGTTCTGGGCTCACCGGTTCCGCGGGACCCGACTCCTGCCCCAACTGGCGTCGCACTGCACGCGCAATCGACACCGCCGAGCCGGGGTCAAACGTCTGAGCCGGCACACATACGTCGCGCACGTAATCCAACTCTGATGCCACGATCGGCAAGCCAGCCTTGGACGCCTCGATCAGCGGCAATCCGAAAGACTCTCCAAATGACGGGAACACAAGCGCGCCAGCCTGCGCATATAGCCGCGACACATCCTCGCGGCTCAACTCACCTTGGTTGTCGATGCGCAATCCGTGTTTGGCGGCAATGGCCAGCAGTTCGGCTGCAAGCGACTCGTCCCTTGGGCCCAGCGTGACGGCAAGAGACGGGTAAAGCCCCTTTTCGGCCAACAGGGCCCAAGCTTGGACCAAACGCCGGTGATTTTTGTGCGCCACACCATCGGCCACATACACAAAGTCCCAGCGGATGGTTTCACGGCCGTCCGGCACAGCGTGAGCCGGCATGCTGCCGGCGAACGGCGAAATGCGCACCATCGGCGACTGGGCCGGTTCCCCGAGCCAGTCCAGGACCGCGCGGCGCATTGTCGGTGTTTGCACGACATACTCGGCCACGCGATGGCGGAACAAGCGGCCGATGGATCGCTCGAACATCAGCCGCAGACGCGTCTTCAATGGAAACTGGGACAGCTTGATGCCACCCAGATAATTCCGGTTCTGCAGAAAAACCACGACCCGCGCCCGTGATGGGAGAACCGGGGGCAGTCCATGAAAACAGAACAGAATCGAGCCTGCCTCGGCAGCGCGCCGCGCGGCAAATTCCCCAGCAAGGCGCGCTAGCGCCTGCGGGCGGACCCAATACACCGACGCTCCTTCCGGCACGGCCAGCCGCCCCTCTACGCGGGCATCCAGAAACAGGCGGAGCGGCGCAGCGGACGGCCACGCGCCGAGCAGTGCCTGCAACAGCACAAACCCGCCGCCGGTATGCACATTGGGTGCGTAGAGGACGACTTCCGCCGGCATGATCAAAAGTGATTGGGAAGCATGGTTGTGATCGGAATCAGCGTTCGCGCGGCAAGGCGCGAGCGTCAGAGCCTCTCCAGGATGTCGCCAAACTGCTGCGCGATTTGCCGGCCGCTAAAAGAGTCGCGGTACGTTTGATCACACCAAGCGGCTCCATCGCGGCGCAGGACGTGATCCACGGCGCCCTCAACCGCTTTTTCAATTCCTTCGACGTCTGAGGGCCGGGCATGCCAGCAACCCAGCTGCTTCATCGCGTCTTCGGAGCCTCCGGGCGGCGTCAGGCCGACGATCGGCGTATCGGCGCCGATATAGTCGGACAACTTGCTAGGCAGGAACAAGTTCTGCCGAATATCGGCCTCGATCAACAGCAGAATATCCGCGTCGTACATTTGCTCTAACGACTCGACAAACGAGACGTTGCCCATCGCCTGCACGGTACCCTCGGGCAGGCTCTTGGCCGCCTCGCTGGCAAGCATCTCGGGCGGGACCAGGCCGATCAGTTCAACGCGAAGCTGGCCACGCAACTCAGGCCGTCTGTTGAACAGGCCCGCCAAAGCCTTGAACAAGGGCTCGGGCGAACGCCTGCCGTACAACACGCCCACATAACGCAACACGATGCGATCATTCTTCGCCTTCATCCGCTGCGGGAAGAGCGCTTCGTCGTACGCGTGGGGAATCACCTCTGTGCGCCGGCGCGCTGCCTCAGGCTGATCGCGCATCATAAGATCCAGCGAATAGCGGGAGCTGTGCACGATAAAGTCGGCGGCGGCCACAGCACGCGGCTCATTTCTGGCATTCCACATCTTGGTCAGACGGCTGATCTCAAGCGGGTTGCCCGCCCAAGGGTCGCTGAACTGCGCCAGCCATTTGACGTTCGGACGCGCTTTCTTGACGCGCGTCATGACGGCATTGATCGAATGGAAAGGCGACCACGTCATCACCGCATCGTACTGGCTCAGATCCGAATCCATCAGCTTGCTGTAGGCGGACTCTCGCAACACGGTCATCAAATCCGGCACACGGTCCAGGACTCGCGACGCTTTGCGCAGGCGGCTTACCAGCCCATCGGCCGGACGAAGCCGCTCGATCTTTCCGAACGTCTTTTCAGCAAATGCCAGCAGACTTTGATCCAGGGGCAGCTCTGGGCAGAATGAGTCTGCGCACAAGACATCGACGTCATAGCCAGAACGGGCAAGAGCGGCCATCGGCTTATACACAGCCGCGGTCATCTGCACCTGCATTGGCGGGAAGGCGTAGCTGAAAAGCAGGATTTTGCCTTTGGAAGCAGCCAGTGCCTGACCTGCCCCATCCGGCACAGCGGTCCGAGTATTCATAGTGTTCGCAACGTTACCCGGCAACACGGCTGGCTCCCGGAATCAATCGAATGACAGCTGCAATAAGGCAACTGAAGAAAAAGGTGCTCAACGAAATCAGCAGGATCACGAAGAACATGGGCAAGTGTTCGGTCAGCATCCGGATTGTGGCGCTGTAGCGCACATGTTCCAGCACGACCACGTGCACGAAGAAAATAATGAAGCTGCGGTCTCCCAGCCATTGAAAGAACGCGGCAGGCCGGCCGGAGAGCTCAATTGTGGAAAACGCCAGGAATGCCGCGATAGTGCCAATCACGACGTTCGGCGTGAAGTACACGTAAGCCCGCTCGACAGCCACGCCCGCTTGCTCGCTGAAGCGCCAGGTCAGGTAGAACGTGATGGCGGAGCAAGCCGCGTACACAGCCACACATAACCAGCGCGGTATGGATTCGCGTCTGATGCCGTTGATCAGCCCGCCCAAAATGAAGAAGCCGCCATACCCTAAAAAACTGCCTTGCTGCATGATGCCAAGCACCCGCAACGGCCAATACAGCGGCACGCAGGTAATCACGAACCACACCACGAAGAAATAGACACTGAGGGCTGGCTTGGTGCGCAGCGCTTCGTAGATCGCCTGGAAAAACGGCAACAACAGGTACAGCCCGACAATCATGTACACGAACCAAAGGTGATACATGGCGGGCTGGGTAAAGATCGTCAACAGACCTTCACCGTAGCTGCCCAGCGCATTATTGCGATACAGATGCGCCGCGCTCCAGAAGATCAGCGGAATCAGCACCTTCAGCACACGGCGAAGAATATCCCGCGGTGTCGCGATGGGCATGCCGGGTTTGAGCAGCATCGCACCCGAGATCATCACAAAAAGCGGGACCGCTACGCGCACGACCGAATCCAGCGCATTGGCGGACAGCCAGTCCGTCAGGGGCGACTTGCCAAACGCATAAAACGCCGCGCCGCAAGAATGGATCAGGATCACGCCATAGATGGCCACCACGCGGCACAAGTCCGCCCACGCCACTCGCTGGCCTCGCTGCACGCCGTCGGGTTTTGCGCTGGCCACGGGTTGGATCGATACGCTCTGAGCCGTCATTGCGCCTTCCGTCTGTTGTTGATCACGCGTTCGTACACGGCCGCCATACGCTCGGCCTGCAAGCGTATGTCGTAATGCTGTTCGGCCAGTTGACGAGATTTTTCGCCTCGGCGCAGACGCTCTTGCGGGTCGTGAATAAGTCGTTCGATCGCTGCGCACAATGCAGCGGAGTCGCGAGAAGGCACGGCTAAACCCGCGTCCGGCGTAAAGATCACATCTGGCAATGCCGTTCCTTCGAAACAAACCGACGGCTTGCCGCTGGCCATGGCCTCGACAGCCATCAGGCCGAATGAATCCGCCAGCGATGGCATAAGGAAAAGGTCGGTCGCGCTGTAGACGTCCTGCATGACGGTGTCGTCATTGGTCCAGCCCAGCTCGACCATCTGGAAACGGTTCTTGAACTGGTCGACCCGGCCCTTGTCATTGAGCGTCAGCAGACAAATCGGCACTTGCGTCTGCAGCCTTTCCAACGCCTCAATGACGTATTGCAGGCCCTTGAAGTCATTCACAACGGAACGGAAACACAGCACAAGCCGATTTTGCTCTATGCCCAACCGGGCCTTGGCTTCAGCCTGATTACCCGGCTTGAAGAAGTTCAAATCCAGGCCGAAGGGAATCTTGTGGACAGGCACGCCTTCCATCAAAGGCGATTGGCGCACCATGTTCTCCATCCAGGTCGAAGCGACCAGCACTTCGAACTGCGAGCGCTTATAGGCGAAACGCTTCAGACGGAAATTAAGCGCCGTGGTGTCGCGATGGATGGCGAAATCCGTCTTGAGGTCCGGGCACTGGCCACAACCGGTCTTCCAGCGCTGGCATGCAAACGGATGGATGCAATGGCCGGTCATGGCCCACGGATCGTGCAGCGTCCAGAGCGTAGGCTTGTCGGCCGTCAGCGACGGCAGGGACTGCATGCTCAAAAAGCCGGAATGGATGATGTGGTAATGGACCAGATCGGCTTCGCGAAACGCTTCCATCCGGCGCATATGCATACCGTTGGAATAGAGCTGCGACTGCAACGAGAGCGTCTTTTCCACTCCCCGCGTAAAGCGGTTGATCTTGCGCAGGATTTTGCCATCAAGGCTCACGACATCCTCTTCCTGCCTGTCGTGCTCCCACACGAAATGCTTGGAGAATACGCCATGCGCCTCGAGATGCGGTTTCAGGGATAACCCATTGAAACGACGTCCGGGGGACTGATATCCGTTTACTTGCAAAACCTTCATGGTATGCCCGCCTATCCTCTTATGCCGAACCAGGCTTTGCGCAAGCGCACACGACGCGCCTGATGTCATACGCAAGCGATCTGCCTGGTACTGCAAGGGATCTGAATTGCTTTTATAGGAGGAGCAACGAGACTAAAACCCGACGTTCCCGCTCCCGGAAAACACATTTGTATCAGGCAAAACTAGCTTGATTTGCTAAACAGCGCTCTATAGGCGCGCGTCCAGCGCGATCCGGCTTCTGCAAGTGCCCTGCTTTGATACTGTTCCACCGTGCCGCGCAACGCAGCAATTTCAGCGGCTTGCGCCTGCAATACCTGCTGCTGGCTGACATCGTGACCTTCGGCCTGTTCCAGCAATGCCCGCATGTGGCGGCTGTCAACACGCACGAGCAGCTTTGCCGTCTTGACGTAAGCCACCCAGGGCTCGCCAATGCGCCCTTCAACGCCGCCATTGATCCAGTGCTGCACGCTCGATTCCTGCGCGATGTAGCTCTCGATGTGATGATCCGTAATGCCAATGCTCTGCATCCGCAACGCTTCACGCAGCAACTCAAGAATATGCAGCGGCGTACCTTCGGCCGGTCTGGCGACACTGGCAACGCTTGCCATGCTGCCAAACAAACCGCGCAAAATAACGTAGGACAGGCTCAGTTCCGACTCGATCGTCCATTCTTTATCAAAGAATGTCAGCTCGCCTGGAGCTGTCTCGATGCAATTGAGCGGCGTCCAATCGAACAGTGCGCCAGGCACTGACTTATCTAACGACAAAGATACCGCAGCGCCCAGATTGGCTTCCCGGCAAAGCGCATCGATCCAAGGCCTGGCCCATTCACAGACGTCCGCGACAGACCATCCCGGCGTGTTCAGGATTTTGCAGAGCCCCAACCACCAGACCGGCCCGTTCAGGTAAGGGCCGTCCTCGATCGTATGCGACACAGGCACGGCAGGCGCCTCAGCCTGCGCGACGCGATGCCGGGCAGTGTGCACCGTGCCATCTTGAAGGAAGAAGCGCTTGGCGGTGGCGAAAGCGGGATGACGCTCCACGCTGTAGTGCCACGCCAGATCCGGAGCTTCGCGCACAGGCTCGACCGCCTTGGGCGTCTTGCCGGCAATGATCAGGAACGAATTCGCCAGATCTTCAGCCAGCCCGTTTTCGTGGATGGACTCCCAGACCTGCTCCAGCGAGAACGACGGAATGATCCAATCCGGCCGGGCGCGGTCGCGTCCAACCGTACCCGACAGGAACGCCCGAGCGCCGAACGGACCCTTGGGATCCATCCCTTTTGAGCTCAGCAGCGAGACCGGCATGTGGTAATCCGGGAGCGGGAACAGCACTTCCTGCGCGCTCAGGCCCACCGAACCCAGAATGCCCTTCAACTCGTCCAAACCAAACCGGATGATCGTATCCGGACCATATTGGCCTTCAATGCCGTAATACGGCACATCAACGTTAGGCTCCGGAAAACCCGAGAAGTACTTGAGTCCCAGCTTGTTCTGGATCGCGATGACCAAAACGCCGTCGTCCTTGAGCTGGCGAGCCGCGTTCTGGAGCAAATCCAGTTCGGCGCGATCGCCGCAATGGGAAAAAATGCGGGCGTATTGCAACACGCCAATCATCGTCACCACGTCGAACTTCTGCTCAGCATTGAAGTCTTCAATGCGGTCACAGACAACAGACACGTTCTTCAGGTCAGCCGTGCGTTGACGCGTAATCGAAGCGCGATGCGCAGAGGCTTCCAGAGCGACAACGTCGCCTCCAAGCTCGCCAAGATAGCGCGTAATGATCCCGCAGCCCGAGCCCAGTTCAAGCACTCGCCCGCGGCACAACGCTTCCAGCGGCCGCAAGATATTGGCGCGCACCGGCGAAAGATGACAGGCGGACCGCCAGTCCCAGATCGCACCCGTCAACTCGCGTGAAAACAGCGAACGATCTTGCGCTCGGGCAATGATCCGCTCAATTTCCAGCTCGAAGTCCGCGCCATCGGTATAGGTAAATTCAGGAATGCTGCCATCCGTTTGCGGAAACAGCATCCCATTCATTTCTTTGTAATCGGTCGGAAGATTGTGCATATGTATTCTTTAATTGCGGGAACGTTACGCGTTCACTTGGTCGAGGCATCCAACACGATTCGGGGCTGAAAACCAATATCAAAAAGACCAGTGGATGGCTTAGGTTCGTCCGCCATGACTCTGAAGACGAGCGCATCGACGATACGGTGATGCAGCGAACCGTCTTCACCTTGCATTGCAAACGTGCAGAAATAAGTCGCAGGATTCAACGAGCACTCAAATTCGAATTCAAGATCCAAAGTTGTGCCCGCCGTGAAATCGATGCCGTGGTCATCCAACATGGGATGCGCGCAGCCCGCCAGATCGATACCCGACGTGGTGCGGATCAGCGCATAAAATCGAACAGCCGAACAATCCTCGACGACTTGGACGCTGCACTTCAATTTATAGCGGTGACCACGAAGGATGTGGTTTACGCGAGCCCCAGCCATCGTTTGCAGTTCGGGAGCCGTAAGCTTCGCGCCGACCTCATCATAGGACAGCGTGTCTGGCACAAAGGTCGCGTCGTAGAACGGCTCCAGGCCGCCAACAGGCGCTTTGTTGGATTCCTGGGTATCGGCGCTTGTTTGCGGTGCAGCAGGGGCGGCGGCAGCGGCATCCCCTTCGGCATCAGTCCGACGAATTTCGGCGATCAGCTCCAGGGCCTTGTCGCTGGTTGTATTGCCCAGCTTCTGTCCGAAATAAACAGCGCGCTTGGGAATACCGGTATACAGACGTTCACCCGCATTCAACAAAACAGCGCGATCGCACAGATTGATAATAGCGGCGCCGGAATGCGAGACAAACAAAATCGTGGCGCCACGATTTTTGATTGCATCGATCCGCGCAAAACACTTCCGCTGGAATGGCTCGTCGCCCACAGCGAGCGCTTCGTCCACTACCAGAATGTCCGGATCAACGTTGATCGCCACGGCAAAGGCCAAGCGTGCGTACATCCCGCTTGAATAGTGCTTTACGGGCTGCTCGATGAATTGGCCAATGTCGGCAAAGGCGGCAATAGCATCAAAGCGGGATTCAATTTCGGCCTGATTCAGACCAAGCACCATCGCGTTGAGAAAGACGTTTTCGCGGCCGGTGAACTCGGGATTGAACCCTGCCCCCAGCTCCAACAGCGCGGCCACACGGCCGTTCGTTTCAACCTTGCCCGAAGTTGGCGCCAGCGTTCCGCAAATCATCTGCAGCAGCGTGGACTTACCAGAGCCATTGCGGCCGATGATGCCCACGGTCTCGCCGCGACCCACATTGAAAGAAACGTCGCGCAGCGCCCAGAATTCCCGGAAGTAATTGACCGGCGGCCGGCCAAGCATGCTGCGCATACGAGGGGCGACGAATTGCTTCAGCCGATCATGCGGCCGATCATAAATCTGATAACACTTGCTCAGACTGTCAACGCGAATGACATCGCTATCAAAGGACATCAGCAAACCCCTTCCGCGCTTTTTGAAACCACCAGAATCCGGCCCATGCAATCACCAAACTGATTGCCGCATAAATTCCCAGCGCCCCCCAATTCGGAAGCTTGCCATACAGCAGTACGTTTCTGGACTCCTCGATGATCAATGTCAGAGGATTAAGCATGACAATCGCCTGAGCCTTCGGCGGCAAATTCGAAATCGGATAAAACACGGGCGATATGAATAAGAGCACCGACATCACCAAACCGATTGTCTGGCCAATATCGCGCACATACACGCCGGTTGCGGATAAAAACCACGCGAATCCCATCGTCACCAGCAACAGCGGGAACAGCACGATCGGGAAGAATATGGCTGTCCAGGAAATGGAACCGCTCAGGACCAGCTGCGCAATCAACAGCACGCACACACTGATGGCCGCGTGGAATAGGGCCGCGCCCATCGCCACCCAGGGGAATATTTCCAGCGGAAATACCACCTTTTTCACGTAGGTAACGTTGCTTTGAATCAAGCCCGGGGCACGGCTAATGCACTCGGAAAACAATCCGTGCACTATCAGGCCCACAAACAGCACCACCGCGAAGTTGGCGTGGCCGGCATCCTGACTGACACCCCAGCGCGACTTGAACACGACAGTGAAGAAGAAGGTATATACCGTCAACATGAGCAATGGCGTGAAAAAAGACCACGCCAAACCGAAGATCGAACCGCGATATCGGCCCAAGACTTCTCGTTTGCACATTTGAACGGCGAGCTTTCGATTGCTCCAGATGCTGGAAAGCATTGCTGCTGGAGATACACGCTGTGCCTGATGAGGATTCACACTACCTATTCCACTTAAACGTCCTGTTTCTTCAAATGCGAAGACCCGAGCCGGACATGAAGTTATTAGAATGTATACAAACAGGGCGTCGATAAAAACCGTTAGGCGCGTGTCTGACCACCGTTTTTTTGCTGCACAACCGCATCTGGTTGAATATGCCTGGACCGGCTGAAAATCAAAAAATTCAATTCAGCACCCAAGGCAACTGGCAACAATGTCTTAACAAACTATTCAAATTGAAAGCCGGCGATCGCTAAGCGCAAGAACCGCATACTAGGCATCAAATTAACCCTGAATCATAACATGCACGCATGGCCCACCTGACGCGGCTGACTGCTATAACCCGACGCAATCCACGCTGAATAATAGTAAATCTCAATAGCCGCCAATGCCGCGAAAAGACGCCAAGACGTGGCAATTTTCGCAATGCAGGTCCACAATGGGTTCATAACGCCTCTAACAGCAAGGAGACAACCATGCGCATTGCCGATGCCCAGTGGATTCCTTCAACCCAGCACCAGACTTGGGATGCGTTGACCGACCCGAGAGTGTTGCAGAAGTGCATACCGGGCTGCGTAGAAGTCGCAATGCGCAGTCCCACCGAATACGCCGTGACGCTGCGCGCCAAGCTCGCCGGCATCGATACCGACTACGAGGGCGAAATCCTGATGTCGGACGTTGCCGCTCCTGACAGCTGCACGCTAGTCTTCGAAGGCAAAGGCCGAGCAGCCTGCCTGGCGATTGGCACCGCCCAGATCAACCTCACCACTAAAGATCATGGCACGCGTGTGGCCTACACCGTCGCCGGCATGGCGGGTGGCAAGCTGGCGGAATGCGGCGAAGGCCTGCTGCTGAAAGCCGGCGAGAAAATCATCCAGAATTTCTTCGCCGCCTTTATCGACCACATGGCCGTACAACCACGCATCGCGCCACCGCCGCCGCCACCGGAACCCGAACCCCGAGGGCTATCGAATTCGCGCTGGTCCTGGATTCTTGTCGTGCTGGTCATTGCAGTTTTCTGGGGTTATCACTCGTTTTACAAGTGAAAACCCTAGTGGGCCGGTGATATCCTACGCGGCATGACTCCGCCGCCACCATCGCCCTCGCCAGCCGCCGATTCACCACATTCCCGCCGGGATTTGCTGATGGCCATGGCTGGGGTGTCGGCAACCGTGGTGCTTGCCGCGTTGGATTCCACCATCATCAGCACCACGCTGCCGCGGGTGGCCGAAGCGCTGAACGGTATGGCGCTTTACGCTTGGGTGGGGACCGGCTACCTGTTGGCCACAGCCGCATCCATCCTGATTTTTGGCCGGCTCGGCGACATGTTCGGCCGCAAGCCTCTGATGCTGGTGTCAGTGCTGATCATCGCGCTCGGGTCCATCGCCTGTGGCCTGGCGCAGTCCATGACGCAGCTGATCGTATTTCGCACCTTGCAAGGCGTGGGAGGCGGCATGATGATCGCCACGGCTTTCGCCGCGCCCGCAGATCTGTTCCCCGACGCCAAACAACGCGTGCGCTGGATGGCTCTGGTGTCGGCCGCATTCGCCATGGCCAGCGGCATAGGCCCCGTCTTGGGCGGCGCGGCCACGCAAGCCCTGGGCTGGCGCGCGGCCTTCTTCATTTCGCCAATTGCGGCGGCCGGCGCGTTCTTTTTGCTGGCCAGATATTTCCCCCGTATCCGTCCGATTCATGATGGCAGCCGCAAGATTGACTGGCTGGGCGCCATCCTGCTGGTGCTTGCTGTCGGCGCGCCGCTGGCCGCCTTGGAGCTGGCCTTTGCCAAGGGCGAGCACGCGCATCCGTTATTGGGTCTGACCCTGGCGGTCATCGGCGTAATTGCCATTGTTATTCTGATTCCCACTGAACGCCGCGTAACCTCGCCGATTTTCCCGCTCCGCGTGCTGCAAGGACAGGAGTCGCGCCTGCTGAATCTGTCCGCAATGATGGTGGGCGCGGTGATGTTCATTCTGATTTTCTACAGCCCGCTGCTGCTTCAGCAGGTGCTGGGCTACACGCCCAGCGAAGCCGGCCTGCTGTTGACGCCGCTGGTTGCCGCGATCTCGGTGGGTAGCATTGTCAACGGCCGGCTTTTTCCCAAACAAACTGAACCGCAACGGCTGATGGTGTTTGGCGGCGGGCTGTTGGCGGCAGGAAGCCTGATGGTGCTGCTGATCTCCCCGGGCACGTCGGCGTGGTGGATACTGGCCGCGTTTTTCGTCAATGGCTGCGCCTTGGGCTTTCTGTTGCCCAATTTGACGCTTTTCATGCAGATGCTGAGCGAACGCCGCGATGTGGGCGTGGCCTCGGCCTTGGTACAAACGACGCGCGCCATCGGCAGCGCGCTGGGCACCGCCGTGGTCGGCATTCTTATTTCCCACAGCACGGTACTAAACGGAGTGCGCACGGGACTCGTGTTGTGTATTGTGCTGTCCCTGGCCTGTGCGCTTCTGGCGCACAGGGTCAAGATGAAGAACCTGGTCACAAGCCGCAAATAGCGCAGACCCAAGGCCTGCCATGACCAGGCCCAAGACGAATACGAGACAACCATGCGTCAACGCAATTTACTGGACCTGCTGCTTCTGGCGGCCGTCTGGGGCGGCTCCTTTCTCTTCATGCGCGTTGCCGTCAAGGATTTCGGTCCCGTCGCGTTGATTGAATTGCGCGTAGGTCTGGCCGCGCTGTTCCTGCTGCCCGCCGCGATTTGGCGCGGTAAGTTGCCGTTGATTGCCCGCCACTGGAAAGCGTTGCTGGTGGTCGGCACACTGAACGCGGCCGTGCCGTTTCTGCTGTACGCCTACGCCGCCCAGTCTTTGGGCGCGGGCTTCCTGTCGGTCGCCAATGCGGTCACGCCTGTCTGGGGTGCAGTTGTCGGCTGGTTATGGCTGAAGGACAGGCTGCCGTGGATGCGATCGCTCGGCCTGTTGATCGGCCTTGTCGGCATTGTCGTGCTGGTATGGGACAAGCTGAATTTCCAGGCGGGAGGCACTGGGCCTGCCGTGCTGGCGGCGGTCTCCGCACCTGTGTTCTACGGCATTGCCGCCAACTGGACCAAACGTTTCCTGACCGGCGTGGATGCCCTGGCCAGCGCCACGGGCAGCATGATCGCAGCGTCGCTGGTGCTGCTGCCGCTGGCCATCTCTGCATGGCCCGAAGCGCCCGCTTCGATGGCCGCCTGGATTTCCACAGTTTTGCTGGCGGTGGTCTGCACCGGCGCCGCCTATATCGTCTTCTTCCGCCTGATTGCCAACGTCGGGCCCACGGCAGCCGTCAGCGTCACCTTCCTGGTGCCGATTTTTGGCGTGGTATGGGGCGCATGGTTCTTGGACGAGGTCATCACCCCGTCCATCGCGGTAGGCGCAGCCATCATTCTGGTAGGCACCGCGTTGGCGTTGGGGCTGATCAAACGACGCGCCTGAGCCGCGAGCGTTCAGTATTTGTCCGACGTGCCCGTCAACGCCACGCCGATCCGCAGCAGCGTGTAGGACGCCGCATCGACCCAGCGCCTCACCCAGCCGCGGCGCTGATAATCCAGCGGACGAATGAAGTGCCCGCCTTCGGCAATCGCAGTCTCAAGCCGTTCCTGCAAATCCCAGGCAAAGGCCGGGTTGTCCACAACCACGTTGGCCTCGCGCGCCAGCAACAGGCTGAATGGGTCCAGGTTAGAGGAACCCACCGTAACCACGTCGTCGATCACCGCGACCTTGGCATGCAGATAGCTGGGCATGTATTCATAGATCTCGATGCCATCGCGCAGCAGCTGGTCATAGAGCGAGCGTGTGGCGTGATACTGCATGCGGTATTCGACCTTGCCTTGCAGCAGCAGCCGCACTCGCACGCCGCGCGCCGCGGCCTTGGCCAGTGCGCGGCGGAATTGAAGGCCTGGAAAGAAGTAGGCGTTCGCGATCAGAATGTCGCGGCGCGCCTGCGATATGCCGAACAAATAGGCGCGTTCAAACGTCTGGCGAAAGCGCAGGTTGTCGCGCAACACCAGCGCGGCGCGTAGTGTTCCGCAAGGCCCCACCCAGGCATGATGCGGTTTTGTGAGCCGCATACGGCTCCAGTCGCGCGGGTGGCGCCGTAACCGCGCCCAGTTCAGACGTACCCACAACAAATCCTGGGCATACGCCGCATCGGTGACCAGCGGACCTTCAACCTGCACGGCAAAATCAAACCGTGGCGCGGCAATGCCGTCGGTCGGGTCCAGGTCATCATAGTCATCGACGACATTGATGCCACCGATGAAAGCAATGCGGCCATCCACGACCGTCACCTTGCGATGCAGCCGTCGCAAGCGGCTGCGCGATGGAATCAGGCGGGCGAACCAGCGGGGTTCGGGACGGAATATGCGGCACTGCGCGCCGGCGTCCAGCAATTGCGCGCGCACATCGTCCACGCTATCGGCGCTGCCGAATCCATCAAGCACGACACGGACCTTGACGCCGCGCCGCGCCGCGGCCGCCAGGCTTTCCAGCACTCGTGAACCGCTGCGGTCCACGATGAAGATGTAGGTCTCAAGATGCACGCTGACCTGGGCCGCATCGATCGCCGCACACAGCGCAGGAAAGAAGTCTCCGCCGTTTTGAAGCAAGCGGATGTCATTGCCCTCTGTCCACTCCAACTTGACCTGCTCGGCCTTCACGGTAGTTCCAACTCGGCCAGCAAAGGAGAGTGATCGGACAGCCGCGCCCATTCCCGCCCGCGCAGCACGCGCGCGCTGCGCACGGCAAAACCGCGTTGATAGATGCGGTCCAGGCGAAACCAGGGAAAGACAGCGGGGAACGTGCGGGGCGGCGGCAACGGCGAACGCGAGCTGCCGTCCATGCCCAACTGATTCGTGCGTTGCGTCGCAGACACGCCGCTGTTGGGCAATCCGCGCAATGCGTTGCTCAGACGTTTGACGGAATCTCGCAAGCGCGGCAGTTCGCCGCCATGACTGCGCGGCGCATGGGAAAACACCTCGTACAAGCCCAATTGCTGCACGAACAACGGCGCCAGGCGGTCGCCCCAGTCATTGAAGTCGCCCGCGATCAGAATGGGTTCGCCGTCCGGCACCATGCGCCCGATACGCTCGGTCAGCGCCAGGATCTGCCGGCTGCGGCTGCCCGCGAACAATCCCAGATGCACCACGAAGCAATGCACCGCGCGGCCATCGACTTCGATGCGCGCATGCAAGAGCCCGCGCTGCTCCATCCGATGATCGGAAATGTCCACGTTTTCGTGGTCAAGAATGGGGAAGCGCGACAACAGCGCATTGCCATGGTCCGTCGTGTCACGAATGGCATTGCGGCCATAGGCAACATCCAGCCGCAAGGCAGCGGCAAGCGATTCGTGTTGGGCGTCGAGCAGCGTTTTGTGCTCGTTGCGGCCTTGGACTTCCTGCAGGAAGACCAGGTCTGGGCGCAGGCCATACAGGCCCAGGCGCAGTTCATTCAGCGAGGCGAGCCGGCCCGATGCCGAACGGCCTTTGTGAATGTTGTAGCTGACGACTCGAATAAGCGACATAGAGGATATGACGCCTTTTCAACATCGGGCGTGCGCCAAAAATCTGGCGCACCCCCCGAGAGAATAGGCTGGCTGAGCGCCACCGCACCAAGCGGCAGCGCTACGCCAGATTACTTCATTTCGGTTCGACGTTACGCAACCGAATGTGCAATTCGCGCAGTTGCTTTTCATCGACTTCCGATGGAGCTTGCGTCAGCAGATCCTGAGCGCGTTGCGTCTTCGGGAAGGCGATCACGTCGCGGATCGATTCGGCGCCGGTCATCATCGTTACGATGCGGTCCAGACCGAAAGCAATGCCGCCATGCGGAGGCGCGCCATACTGCAACGCGTCCAGCAGGTAGCCGAACTTCTCGCGAGCTTCTTCAGCGCCAATCTTCAGCGCGCGGAACACCTTGCTCTGCACTTCTTCGCGGTGAATACGGACCGAGCCGCCGCCGATTTCCCAACCGTTCAGCACCATGTCGTAAGCCTTGGCGAACGCCTTGCTGGGATCGGTTTCCAGGAAGTCTTCGTGACCATCCTTCGGGCTGGTGAACGGGTGGTGGGCAGCGGTGTAGCGGCCGTCTTCCTCGTCGTATTCGAACATCGGGAAGTCCACAACCCACAGCGGCTTCCAGCCGGGGGTGAACAAACCGGTCTTCTTGCCGAATTCGCTGTGGCCGATCTTCACGCGCAGCGCGCCGATGGCGTCGTTGACGACCTTCTCGCGGTCTGCACCGAAGAAAATGATGTCGCCATCTTGCGCGCCGGTGCGCTTGACCAGTTCGGCCAAGGCTGCGTCGTGCAGGTTCTTGACGATGGGCGATTGCATGCCGTCGCGGCCCTTGGCCACGTCGTTGACCTTGATGTAGGCCAGGCCCTTGGCGCCGTAGATGCCGACGAACTGCGTGTAGCCGTCAATCTCGCTACGCGACATTTCGGCGCCGCCCGGCACGCGCAAGGCGACCACGCGGCTGCCCGGCGCCGTAGCGGCGGCGGCAAACACCTTGAAGTCCACATCGCGCATCACGTCGGTAATGTCGGTGAATTCCAGTTGCACACGCAGATCCGGCTTGTCCGAACCGTAGCGGCGCATCGCTTCGATCCAAGGCATGATCGGGAACGGCGACGGCAGATCAACGCCTTGCACCACCGAGAACACATGACGGATCAGGTTCTCGAAGATTTCACGGATTTCGAATTCGTTCAGGAACGAGGTTTCGCAATCGATCTGGGTGAATTCGGGCTGGCGGTCAGCACGCAAGTCTTCGTCGCGGAAGCACTTGGTGATCTGGTAGTAGCGGTCAAAGCCCGACACCATCAGCATCTGCTTGAACAGCTGCGGCGACTGGGGCAGCGCGAAGAAGTGGCCGGCGTTCACACGCGAGGGCACCAGATAGTCGCGCGCGCCTTCGGGCGTGCTCTTGGCCAGCATCGGGGTTTCGATGTCGATGAAACCCAACTGATCCAGGAACTTGCGCGTTTCGATCGACACGCGGTAGCGCAGCATCAGGTTGCGCTGCATCTGCGGGCGGCGCAGGTCCAGCACGCGATGCGTCAGGCGAGTGGTTTCGGACAGGTTGTCGTCATCCAGCTGGAACGGCGGTGTGACCGACGCGTTCAGGATCTCGACTTCCTTGCAGAGCACTTCGATTTCGCCCGAGGCCAGTTCGCTGTTGGCGGTGCCGGCGGGACGCTCGCGCACCAGACCGGTAACGCGAATGCAGAACTCGTTGCGCAGACGCTCTGCGGTGGCGAAAGCGGCGTTGTCCGGATCGAACACGATCTGAGCCAGGCCCGCGCGGTCGCGCAAGTCGATGAAGATGACCCCGCCGTGGTCGCGGCGGCGATTCACCCAGCCGTACAGGGTGACAGTCTGGCCGAGATGGTCACGGCAAACCTGGCCGGTGTAGCAGGTACGCATGCGGGATGACTCCGTTGTGTGCTTAGTTTGAGCGTAAGGGTTACGAATCGGCGCGCGGCGCGTCTTGCACGCCAGGCTCCGGAGAGAGCGGGGCCGGCCGGTCCACGGGCGCGAACGCCTGAGCCGGGGCGACCACGCCCATGGAAACGATGTACTTCAAAGCCGCGTCCACGCTCATCTGAAGATCGATCGCTTCTGAGCGAGGCATCATCAGGAAAAAGCCGGACGTGGGGTTCGGCGTCGTCGGCACATACACGCTGATGTGGTCGCCCGACAGGCGTTCGGCCACTTCACCGCTGGGCGTGCCGGTGACAAAAGCGATAGTCCAGGAACCTGCGCGCGGATACTGCACCAGCACTGCGCGGCGAAACGCCTGGCCATTCGGGGCAAGCACGGTATCGCTGACCTGCTTGACCGAGTTGTAGATGGAGCGCACCAGAGGAATGCGGCCCAGCAGGTTTTCCCACTGATCCACCATGGTACGGCCAATCAGGTTGGCCGCGAATACGCCCGTCAACAACACCACCACAATCACCAGAACGAAGCGGAAGCCAGGAATGTCGATGCCGAACAGCGATTCGGACGACAAAAAGCCAGGCACGAACCCTTCCAGAGTCGTGACCAGCAAACCCAGCACCCACACCGTGATCGCCAGCGGAACCCAGATCAGCAGGCCGGTGATGAAGTACTTTTTGAAGACGCGCATTCGCATCGCGAGCGCCTAGGAAGCGGACGACCCGCCAGCCGGAGCCGCGGGAGCCGCCGCTGCGGGGGCAGCCGCTGGGGCAGCCGGCGTCGCAGACGCTGCAGGCGCAGCAGCCGGCGCGGCGCTTTCAGCGGACGCCGACGGGGCGGCCTGGCCGCCACCGTTGCCATTGCCACGGAAATCGGTGACGTACCAGCCGGAGCCCTTGAGCTGGAATCCAGCTGCGGTCACCTGCTTGGAAAACGAGCTTTGGCCGCATTCGGGGCAAACCGAAAGCGGCGCATCGGAAATCTTCTGCAAGACGTCTTTGGCATGGCCGCAGGCGCTGCATTTGTACGCATAAATGGGCATCGAGGGCTCCCAGGCGCGGGCCCGGTGTTTCAAAAGCCGTCAGTCGCCGGACGGAAGGGTCCGGGGTGGCAGGCGGGCGAGGCCGGAAAAATACGGGAAAGTCTTGAATTTTAGCGGTTTTTCATGAACCGTCGGAGTCAGGCTCCGCCGGGCTTGCCCGAAGGGCCTGCACGGGCTCGCAGCCCGGGCAGGCAAGACCCATTTTTAGACGGGAAGCAGGAACATGACGGCGGCCACCAGTGTCGGCCCCAGGGCGGACAAAAACAACCTGCCCGACGAAATACTGCCATCCGGGAAGTGATTCTTAAGAATGGCGAAACCCGCCGGATTCGGCGCGTTGGCAATCACCGTCAGGCCGCCCCCCGTCACCGCGCCAGCCACCAACATATACCGCCAGGCCTCGCTCGTGCCTTCCACCAACGAACCCAGATAGGTCAGCGCGGCGTTGTCGGTGATGGCCGTAAGCGCGGTGGCGCCCCAGAACAGCACGAAGGGCTCCAGCCCCCCCAGCAAATCCTGCAACCACCATTTCTGCAATCCGCCCAGCACCACCAGCCCGGCCAGGAAGAACCCCACCATCAACCCTTCCTTGATCATCAAACGGTTCTGATGGCGCTTATAGGCTTCCGAAAAGCCGATAAACATCATCAACAGCCCAAGAAAGATTGCCGGATGGTGCGCGGTGAGCACCACCGCCACCAGAAACATCAGGTGGACCAGCACGACAATCCACGGCACCGGCGGCCGGTTATCAGCCCCGTCGAGCCCATCCACGCCTCCGCCCGTTCCCACAGAGCGCTCAAGCAGCGCTTTGCGGCAAATAAAGGTCAAGAGGCCCGCATTCAGGCAGACCGCCACGGCGGCGCGCCAGCCAAAGTGCTGAACCATGAACGTGGAATCCCACCCGAAGGTCGAAGCCACCATCAGCACGGGCGGCGCCGCATACGACGTCAGCACCCCGCCAATGGACACGTTCACGAACAGCACACCCAAAGTCAGATACTTGAAGCCCGCGTGTCCGCTTGTCCGGAAATAGGCATCGCGCAACAAAATGGCAGCCAGTGTCATGGCCGCGGGCTCGGTAATGAATGACCCGCCTAACGGCACCAGGGCCATCACCACGAAAAAGGTCGCCAGCGCGCGCGGCAACGGCAGCGCACGCGCCACACACCGCACCACCAGCCCCACCAGTTCCAGGATCGGCCGGCTGGCAGCCACCACCATGATCGCGAAAACAAACAGCGGCTCGGTGAAGTTGCGCGTGTCCATGTAGCCGATTGCCGCGGACGGACCCGACAATGCCGCCATCGTCACGATCAGCGCAAAGGCCCACACGCCGAAAACGGCCTCGACTTCCGAAAACAGGTGCCAGAAACCCGCATGCGGGCCGCCACGATGCGCCAGCCGCGCAAAGAACGGAACGGAAAAGGTATGAAGCACCGCCACGGCAAACAAAATGGTGGCGATGACTTCAATGGACTGGGGCATATCGGAGATTTCCGGAAGAGGAATTTCGCAGCGGCGCTGCACGCGGTAAAGACGCGGCCCGGCAGCTTGACGGGCAAGGGTCGCAATATAACGCGGCGATATGCCCGTGTAACCAGAGGGTCAACACTAAGCCGCCCCCTTCGCGCAATCTTGCTTATGCGATAGGCGCAGGCGGCTCGGCGCCCTGCTGCGCCGCCTTCATCTCCATCAGCAAGCTGTGCAGCATCTCGGTCGACAAGCCATGCAGCACCAGGCGATAACCGGCGCGCAAGGTGGACATCGGCACCAGCGGATGGCTGTTGTTGACCAGAATCAGATGCTGCGGCGCGCCCAGCAGCTTGGCGGCATAGATGCCGATCGTCTCATCCAGCTGCAGCGAATTGGCCGCGCGCCAGAAGTCGTTATCGGTCAGCATCAGCTGGTACAGCGGCGTAAACAACTCGATGGCGCTTTGCAGATCCAGAAAATTGAGTTTGCCCTGCGGCATGTCTTCCAGCTTCAGGGGCGGGTCCTCGAGCATCGAGAAGTCGACCGTCTCCGGCGCGTGCATTTCCACACCCGCATCGCGCAGCGCCTGGTTCAGGCGGATCACGAAATTGAACAGGTTCAAATCGTGTTTAACGAAGAGTTCGTCCTTTAGATCATCGATCTCAAGGGGCTTGAGCGGCGTGGTGGTGATGCTTACCGGCGAGTTCGCGGCAATGAAAGACAGCGCCTGCGCGCCCAGATGGAAGTGGCGCAGAATCAGCCAATTCGCTTCGGGCGACACAAAGCGCTTGAGGCCCCAGGCCAGAATGCGATGCAGCAGTTTGGAATGCGACCAGCGGCGCGGCAGAAAGGTCTTCACCACCTGAATCACGATGATGAAGGCGCGTGCCAGCGGCCTCAGAAACGGCAACAGGTATTGACGCGACGCGCAGCTGGAATCCGTCAGCCAGGCCTTTTTAACCTTGTCCGGCAACGGCGTGCTGCGATCCAGATACAAAGCCAGCCACGGACTGGGATCTTTCGGGTCATGCGGTTTGGCAAGAAAATCGGGGTCCGGAATCATGCCGCATCACCCTCCATCACGTGATGAAATTGCATCAGGTACAACGCGGCCGTGCGGCGCGCCGTAGCAACGATGCGCTGCTCGGCGCGGCCGTCTTCGTCGCAATCCAGCGCCAGTTCCACGGCCGACAACCAACGTGCCAGATGATGTTCGTCGTTATGGCCGTGATACTCCAAGAAGCGGAAGGCATCTGGCGGCAGCTTCAGGCTGGCCTTCAGCAAAGGCAGCAAGGCCGGCACAATGCGCTGGCCCGTGCCCTCAATGATGTAGATCGCGCCCAAGAGGCCGATCGGATCGTTGGTTGCGGCCAAGCTGTGCAGATAGGCGTTCAGCGCTTCACCGCCCGGGTTGCGCCGCAACGTGTCAATGCTATCGACCGTGCCGCCCGCCTTGCGATAGTCCTGGAACAGGATTTCGAAGTCGTTCTGCTCTTCGCCAGCATGCAGGTCGATCAGCGCGGCCAAGGGCGCGTACTGCTCGGACAAGGACGCCGCGCCTTCGCGCATCCATTTGCTGCCTTCTCGCACCTGCGGAATCCAGTTTTCCATCCAATTCAGATAGTCGGCCGTTTCAAACTGGCGATTGCGCAATCGGCGCACGACCGGCGTGCGCCAGACGCGCGAGCGGTAATCGTGCCAGATGGCGGCCAGTTCAGTCAGCAACTGGCCCAGACCTTGCGGGGCCATATCGGGGTCATGCGGCGGGGCAATGGCGTCGGCGTCACCGCTCTGCATATCGGTGGCAGACGCGGTGGCAGACGCGGCGGCGGATGCAGCGGGCTTGCCTGCCGCCACCGCGCCGGTATGCACTGCCTCGGCTTCCAGCAGCATATAGGCCGCCATGAAACGCCCGGATTCGGGGATGTAGCAGAAGATCTGTTCGCCCGGCTTCACCTCGCGGGTTTCCAGGAACTCCGCCAGCATGACCAGAATTGATGCCGCGCCCGTGTTGCCGCGCCAGGCCAAGTTGCTGAACCAGCGTTCACGCGGAATCACCAGGCCCGCTTTCTCCATCAGGTCTTCCACGACCGGAATGAATTTCTCGGACGAGTAATGGCACAGGAAGTGATCCACCTGATCCGGGTCCAGCCAGCCGTCTCGCACCAGCTTGGCGTACTCATGGATGCCAATGTCGAACAAATGCGGCAACAAGCGGATGTCTTGGCGCAATGACAACGCGCCATCGGCCTCGGCCTCATTCCAGGACGGATAATCCAGATGCCCCTTCTGGCGGTCGGCCGACAGCCCCAGCTGCATGCACACAGGATAATCGCCCGAAAACGACCGCTGGTGGACCCACTTCAAGCGCAAGCGCACGCCGCTGGACGCGCCAGGCAGCGCGCGCCCGGTATTGCCCAGCAGCACAGCGCCCGCGCCGTCAGATAGCATCCAGCGCAGAAAGTGCGCGTCAAAATCGGCGTCGTACCCGCGCGCCGCAAAACGCGAACGTTTGAACATGCGCGACGGCAATTCACTGGCCACGGCCAGCGCGCTGGCATGCCCGCCCATTTCGACGCCCTGCGCCGCCACCTGGATAGCCGATACGCCAGCGGCGCAAATGCCGTGGACCGACAGGGTCTCCATCGGCTGCGCGGCCAATTCACCTTGGATCATGTTCGCAAAGCCGGGCATCAGGGCATCACCGCCCGAAGAGCCGCTGGTCAGCAGCGACACCGCCGACAGATCGCTGTCGTGACGCCGCAGGCAGTCGCGAATGGCATGCGCCGCCAACTGCGCGTTGGTGAACACCGTCTGGCCTTCCGGATCAATGGCGTAGTAACGCTGCTTGATGCCGTTCTCGGCCAAGATCCGGCTCTTGATGCGGCTGGACATCCGGTTCAGCGGAGCGATGTAGTCGTCCATGGCTTCGTTGGACACGGGCTCGCCCGGCATGAAATAGCCGGCGCTCTCCAGGTAGACACGATGAAACGCAATGGGCATGGCGGGTCTCTAGTAGGAGTGTAAGGTTGCGGCGCTACCGGACGTGCTCGGGCGCCATGCAAGAACGGCTGCGATAACGCGGCAGGATCGCGCCCAGCACAAAGACGCGGAACATATAAGGCGTCAGACCGCCCTCGTTCAAAGCCGGATTCACGCGCGCACGGTAGTGCTCGCGATGCAGGTGCGTCAGTTCGGACCAGTGCGCGCGCGGATGCTCGTGATGCGCAGTGTGCAGGCCAATGTTGAACAACAGGGGATTGACCAGGCCTTCGAAATTACGCGCGTAGTTCAGCCCGGCCAGCTTGCGCGGGCCGCCATCGGCATGCGCATGCTGCAAATAGTTGGTCGCCAACAGCCAGTGCAGGCCATGCAGCTGCGGCACGATCACAAACACCAGCGCCTTCATCGGGTTCACGGCAAGCAAGCCGCCCCACAATCCCAGCCACGCTCCGTATTGCGCCAGGCAATACCGCCACGCGCCTGGCCAGTGGCGCCGCAAGCGGCCCAACCATGCGAAGAACAAGGGATACAGCACCCAGCCCGCCTGCAAGGGATGGATCAGGTAGCCCCAAAGATGATTCGTATCGCCGCCAAAGCGATAGGTGCGGGCCACATCCTGCGCGCCATGCTTGTAGCGGTGATGGTTGGCCACGTGCGCCGGATAGAAAACGAAGGTCGGATGCCCTTGCAGCAGCGTGATCCAGAAGTCGGTGGCGCGATTGGTCCAGCGCCCGTGCCACATCCGGATATGCGTGTGATTGTGGTGGATAACGCCGATGCCCAACGTCAGAAACAACATCAGCGCGTACAGCGGCCACCAAAAGCCATAGATCCATTGCCAGGCTGACAGCGCAGGCAGCGCCGCCAGATAGGTCAGGCTTTGCCAGTCACGCCGATTGCGCAGCGCCGGCAGCCGACGCCGCAGACTAGGCCCGTCCGCCAATCGATTCTCGCTGCCGGAACGCGTCCAGCTGGGGGCCGGCCGCCTCGGCCTTCAGGCGGGTGCGGAACAAGCGGTCCATGAAGGTGAACTGGAATCCGTAATTGCCGTTGTAGCAGGCATGGTGCAGGTGATGCCTGCGGCTGGCGGCGAACCAGTGGGCGTAGGACACCTTGGGGAAAAAGTCGTAGTTGGCGTGCCCGATGCAGTTAAAGAACAGGCTGAACAGCGGCACGGATGCCAACGCCCAAAAGCTGAAATCATGCAGCACCATGGGCAGCATGATCACATTGCCCAGCATCAGGGCCTCAATGGGGTGAAAGCTATAAGTCGAGAACGGGGTCGTCACGACTGAGCGGTGATGCGGCAAATGGAAGCGGCGCAGCGGCTTGGTATGTAGCAAGCGGTGATTGATCCAGAAATGCACGTCGTTCCAGGCAACCAGCACCAGGATCTCGACCACGACCTTTTGCCAGCTGGGATCTGGGTCCAGATGCGCCCACCCCAATTGCAAGAGGCCCCATGGAAAAATCATGCCTGTCCCGAACAACAGAATGGACAGACCGGACTGCGCAAATTCCCGGCGCAATTGGCCCGCTGCCAAGGGCCGCGGATCGAGCGGACGGCCGATGCCCAACGCCGGCAACACGTACTGCGTAAGCAGCCAGGTTGCCGCGCCGAACACCAGATAAATGCCGCCGAAGAACAGCAGTCCCGCCAGCATCACCTGCCAGGCGGACAAGGCTTCAAAAGCTTGGGCCATGAACGTTTTGTTTCACCCCGAAGAATGGCCGCATCATAAGCAATCCGTCAGCTTCCCGGTAGGTGATTTATTACCAAATGAATCCGGGCACCACAAAGCTGACGAACGAAACGCCAACTTCGGGCTATTGGCAGGGAAACTGCCGGTTCAATCCCGCTACCGCCGCGTCCATGCGAGCCGCCAATGCAGCGCTTGCCGCGGGCATGGGCAGACGCAGCTCGTCGGTCAGCAATCCCTGCCGCCCCAATTGCGCCTTCAGCGGACCCGGATTGGGCTCGGCAAAGGCCAGTTGAATGACCGGCACCAGCGCCTGGAAGAGCTTTCTAGCCAACTCCAGTTGCTGCGCCCGCACGGCTTGATACATGGCGACGAACAGATCGGGGCGGATGTGCGCGGCAGCAGCGATCATGCCTGTCCCGCCCAGACACAGCACGGACAGCGATTGCAGATCTTCGCCCGCCAGCACATTCATTTGCCCATCGGCAATCAGCGCCAGCGTCTTTTCCAGGGTGCCCCCGCAATCCTTGATCGCCGCAATGTTCGGGTGCGCGGCCAGCGCCAGCAACGTCGCCGTATCCAGCGTTGTGCCCGTCCGGTAAGGGATGTCGTAGAGCACCAGGGGCGCGCGCGAGGCATCAGCCAGGCAACGGAAATACGCGGCGGCGCCTTCCTGCCCCGCTCGCACGTAGTAGGGTGCGGGGGCCAAGATGCCAGCCAGCGGCCGAGTGCCAAACGCCGACAGCCGCTGCAATACGTGGCCCTGGTGATTTCCCGCCAGCCCCATGATCACGGGCAACTTGCCGGCCTCGGTCAGCACGGCGTCCAGCACAGCCAGTTGCTCGGCATCATCCAAAGACGCGGCCTCGCCCGTGCTGCCGCATACGACCAGCCCGTCTACGCCAGCGGCGGCATAGTGGCGCACCAGCCGGCGCAGCGCTCCGCCATCCACGGCGCCGCCGGAAAACGGCGTGACGAGAGGCACCCAGACGCCCTGGAACAAAGATTGATGAGATTGCATGTGAACACTCCTTCGGTGTAAGCGGACCGCGGTTGGACCGTACAGAAGTGCTCGGGATACTAGAGGTGCGCGCAGAGGCGCCAATGCGCCGCCAGGAGGCCGCCGTTCCGTCGCCCATCTGACGGAACAGCTGCTCCGGTCAGATGAGCGGCTGTTTTTTGGATTTCAGGCCGGCAGCAGCCAGCGCCACGCACAGGGCGCGGGAGCAAGCAGCGGAAGAAATGGCCTGAGGAATCATGAATGAAATAGACGCCGGAATGGGCGGATGCAGAAATCTACCGGGCGCCCGGCGCCGTGTCAACGGCCGCGCGGGGCTTGCTTAACGCAGGCTGGCCAGAAACACCGCGCACAGCGCTTCCATACCCTGGCGGTCGTCTTCGTCGAAGCGATCCGGCACGGGGCTGTCCACGTCCCACACACCGATCAGCTTGCCATCGCGAACCAGCGGCACCACGATTTCGGAGCGCGACGCGGCATCGCAAGCGATATGGCCCGGAAACGCATGCACGTCCGGCACCAATTGCGTCTGACGCTGGCTGGCGGCGGCGCCGCACACGCCACGGTTCAGCGGAATGCGCACGCAAGCGGGCTTGCCCTGGAAAGGCCCCAGCACCAGTTCCGTGCCATCGAAGAAATAAAAGCCTGCCCAGTTCAATTCGGGCAAGGCCTGATAGGCCAGCGCGCTCAAATTGGCAGCGTTGGCGATGCGGTCGGGTTCGTCTTCCAGCAGCGCGCGGGCCTGGAGGACCAGTTCGGCGTACAGAGCGGCTTTGGAGTCGGCAACGATGGGAGCGGCTTCAAACATAGCGGTAAATGTAACTGTACAGGCGGTTATCGATGCAGGTGATTTTAGGGGTTTCGCGCGTTAAAGGGGCCGGGCTGCTACCGTATGGGACAATACTTTTTTGTTGCAGTCCCCCAAGCATTACCCCTGCAAGTCACTCCCTTTACCCTTCTTGATCAAGAAGCAATCCATGGACAAGCCTTTCGAACCTGCGTTTTCCTTCTCGGAACGCGCTCAGCAACTTACCAGTTCCGCCATCCGCGAAATCCTCAAGGTCACCGAGCGCCCTGAAGTCATTTCGTTCGCAGGCGGCTTGCCCGCGCCCGGCGGTTTCCCGGTAGAAGTGGTACGTGCTGCATTCGACAAGGTACTGGCCACCAACGGCCGCGCGGCCCTGCAATACGGCCCGACCGAAGGTTTTGCGCCGCTGCGCCAATGGGTTGCCGACGACCTGAACCGCGCTGGCGCCAATGTTGCCGCCGATCAGATCCTGATCGTGTCGGGTTCGCAGCAGGCCCTGGATCTGCTGGGCAAAGTGCTGATCGACAAAGACAGCAAGGTGTTGGTCGAAGACCCCAGCTACCTCGGCGCGCTGCAATCGTTCAGCCTGTACCAGCCCAAGTTCGTGCCGGTACCCACCGACGAAGGCGGCCTGGTCCCTGAAGCCATCACCCCTGAACTGGCCGACGGCGCACGCTTCCTGTACGCGCTGCCCAACTTCCAGAACCCCACGGGCCGCACGCTCAACCTGGAACGCCGCATTGCGCTGGTCAAGCGCGCAGCCGAGCTGAACCTGACCATCATCGAAGATGATCCCTACGGTGAACTGCGTTATGCAGGCGAGCCGCAGCCGGGCCTGATCGCGCTGGCCGCCGAATACGGCGCCAATGTCGTGCGTCTGGGTACGTTCTCGAAGGTGCTGGCCCCCGGCCTGCGCCTGGGCTACATCGCAGGCGCCCGCCAGTTGATCAACAAGCTGGTGCAAGCCAAGCAAGCCACTGACCTGCACACGCCCACGCTGACCCAGATGGCCGTGTACGAAATCGTCAAGGACGGCTTCCTGGAAGAGCACCTGCCCAATGTGCGCGAAATCTACCGCGCCCAGGGCAGCTGCATGCTGGAAGCCATTGCTCGCGAATTCCCGTCCACCGTCAGCTGGACCAAGCCGGAAGGCGGCATGTTCATCTGGGTGACCTTGCCCGAACACATCGACAGCACCAAGCTGCTGGAAAAGGCCATCGCGCAAAACGTGGCGTTCGTGCCCGGCGCGCCGTTCTATTGCGGCGCGGGCAAGCAGAACACGCTGCGCCTGAGCTTTGCCACCGTGCAAGAAGACAAGATCCGCACCGGCATCGCCATCCTGGGCAAGCTGCTCAAGGAATACACGGCGTAATTGCCCCGGCCTGACCGGCACTGAAGTTCCACGGCCGGGCGCAATGCCCGGCCGTTGTTTTATGCTGTCGGCTTTCCCTCCCCTACTTTGGCCGTGACAGTGAGCGCCTCGCAACAACCTCCCGTCGATCTCAGCGACATCGTCTTCACCGACTGGGTCGAACGCTGGCTTCCCAAATCGTGGCGGCCTTACGCCCGCCTGTGCCGTCTGGATCGCCCCATCGGCACATGGCTGACGCTGCTGCCTGCCATTGCCGCGCTGATTCAGACGGCAGGCGGCCTGCCCGACTTGCAGCGCCTGATTGTTTTTTCGCTGGGCGCGCTGCTGATGCGCGGCATCGGCTGCACCGTCAACGACATGTGCGACCGCAACTTCGACAAACACGTCGAACGCACGCGCTTTCGCCCCTTGACCAGCGGCCAGCTGTCGATGAAGAACGCTGTGTGGTTCCTGATCGGCCAGTTGCTGGTCTGCGGATCGCTACTGTTTTTCTTGAACGACATGAGCCGCTGGCTGGCTGTGGCCGTGCTGCCTTTCGTCTTCATCTATCCGCTGTGCAAACGCGTCACGTATTGGCCGCAAGTCGTGCTGGGCATCTGCTTTAACTGGGGCATGCTGATGGCCTGGTCGGACACGCAGAACCACGTGCCGCTGGCAGCGGTCGCGATGTGGTTGGGCGCGGTGCTCTGGCAAGTCGGCTACGACAGCATCTACGCCTACGTAGACGTGCGCGACGACCGCAGCCTGGGGCTGCATTCCACCGCCATGCGGTTCGGCGATCAAGGCAAGCTGTGGATCGGCGGCTTCTACTTGGCGACCGTGGTGCTATGGGCTTGGGGCGGCTACGCCATGGGTCTGTCGTGGGCGTATCAGGTGGGTATCGCCGCCGTTGCCGTGCATTTGGCGTGGCAATTGAAGGTGTTTGATATCCAGCGTCCTGATCGCAACTTCATGCTCTTTCGCGCCAACCTGTGGCTGGGCGCCCTGCTGGTCGCCGCCGCGCTGGCAGGCACGCTGATTCGTTGATGCTGCACATTGCGGTCTGCGCGCGCTCAGGCGATGATGGCGCTTCCGCAATACGTTTTCGGAGACACTGCATGCCCTCTTTCATCAAATCTCTGACTGCTGCTGCCGCCGTCTGCGCCCTGTTCGGCGCGTTGCCGGCACAGGCCGCTACCGATTGCTCCGCACAACGGGGTTGCGCCGCCAAGTTCTGCGAGATCGAAAACGACATCGCCGCCGCCAAGGCACAGAACAACACTCGTCGTGAAGCCGGTTTGCGCAAAGCTCTGGCCGAAGCCCGGGCCCATTGCACCGACAGCCGCCTGCAATCACAGCGGGAAGCCGATGTCCGCGAAAAGCAGACCAAGGTGTCCGAGCGTGAACAAGAGCTGAAGGAAGCCCGCGCCAAGGGTAAGCAAGACAAGATCGAGAAGGCGCAACGCAAGCTGGAAGAGGCTCAGAAGGAATACAACGACTCGTTGGTCGAATTGAACCGCTGACCCCAGCCGCAGCCTGCCGCGCTGCTCCCTCGCGTCGACTTTTCGCAGACTTAGCCCCGGGCACGCCCCGGGGCTAGTCATTTCTGCGCCGCGCGTACCGCCCATCGCCGCGCTCCGCAGACCACCAGCTATGGTGTCACCAAATGGAAATATCGCCACCCATGGTGCTATTTGGAGAAATCCAAACCGATTAGGCACGATTTTGGAAATATGTTTTCAGGTAATAAGGGTTTATCCCAGGGTTCTTTAGGGCCAGAATGCATCTCATCGGGACACAGCAAGCGAACCCCCAGCAATGACGCTAGTGGTTCGGATCCCAAGCTCACAAGACACTGGAGGTCTGCTATGAAAACCCTTGCAACCGCATTGATGCTGTCCATGACCGTTCTGGCCGCCGGCGCTCAAGCCGCTGAAGCCGACCAAACCGCCACCCGCGCTCAGGTCCAGGCCGAACTGCAACAAGCCAAGGTTTCGGGCCAATACACGTTCGGCGAAGAAGGCTACCCCGCCCCCATCGCCCAGAAGTCCAGCCTGACCTCGCAACAAGTGCAAGCTGAACTGGCCCAGGCCAAGACCGCCGGCGAAGTCACCTTCGGCAACCTGGACTACCCGCCCGTCGCCGCTGCTGAAACCGCCACGTCGCTGACGCGCGCTCAAGTGCAATCGCAACTGGCGCAAGCCAAGGCAGAAGGCCTGGTCACCTTCGGCAACATGGACTACCCCCCCATGGGCAGCTGATCCACGGGCCTGAACAGGCCGTGTCAGCCCCTGAAAAGCCCTTCGGCCACAAGCCGAAGGGCTTTGTTTTTGACGTTTCGACATCAAATTAAGTCATAACGACGTTAACTTAAACCGTTACGCCACTTTCGGATCTACAAATCGACACTGCTCGCGCATAGGATGAGGCCAACCCATCCCCCTTTGATTGCAGGAGCAGCATCATGTCCACCACCACCCGTCCCGTCGTACTGCTTGGCGCTGGAAAAATCGGTTTCGCCATCGCGCTGATGCTGGAACGCAGCGGCGACTATTCGGTACTGGTTGCTGACCAAGACCCCGCCCGTCTAGCCGTTGTTGCCGAGCTTGGCTGCGAAACCCGCCAGATCAGCGACGACGCCTCGGTGGCGCGCTGCATCGAAGGCGCCTATGCCGTAGTCAACGCCCTGCCATTTCATCGCGCGACAGCAGTCGCCGGTTTGTGCGCCCGTGCTGGCGTGCATTACTTCGATCTTACCGAGGACGTGGCCAGCACCCACGCCATTCAGGCGCTGGCGGAAAACGTACGCAGTGTGTTGATGCCGCAATGTGGTCTGGCACCCGGCTTCATCGGCATCGTGGGCAACGCTTTGGCTCGCCGCTTTGACACCTTGTTGGACCTGCGCATGCGCGTCGGCGCCCTGCCGCGCTACCCCTCCAACAGCCTGCGCTACAACCTGACGTGGAGCACCGAGGGCCTTATCAACGAGTACTGCAATCCTTGCGAAGCCATTGTCGACGGGCAATTGACCAGCGTACCGGCCTTGGAAGGCTACGAAACCTTTGCGCTGGATGGCGTGGAATACGAAGCCTTCAACACATCAGGCGGCCTGGGCACCTTGCCTGCCACCCTGCTTGGCCGCGCGCGCAATGTGGACTACAAGTCGGTGCGCTACCCCGGCCACTGCAACATCATGAAGCTGCTGCTCAATGATCTGCGCCTGCGTGACCGCCGCGATCTGCTGAAAGAAATTTTTGAATCCGCCATCCCCACTACCGAGCAGGATGTCATCGTCATTCAGGTGTCGGCTTCGGGCCATCGCCACGGCCGCCTGGAAGAAGAGTCCTACCCGATCCGTGTGTTCGGCGCAGATGTGGACGGCCACCGCTTGAGCGCCATTCAGTTGTCGACCGCGGCCGGTATTTGCGCCGCGCTGGATCTGGTGGCGCAGGGCGTGCTCGCGCAACAGGGATTCGTGGGCCAGGAAGCCATCGAACTGGACGCGCTGCTGAACAACCGCTTTGGCCGGATCTACGCGGGCAAGCCGCTGGCATTGGCCGGCAGCGCCATGGCCGACCGCTAAAGCAACACGCAGCTCGACCGCGCGGCGCTACGTCCACCCTTCAAGACGCAGCGTCGCGCGCACCAGGCGCTGTTCTTCCTGTTCGATATCGGACAGGCTCTGACGCACACTGTCCACATGGTCCGCTGCGGCCTTACGCGCCTGTTCGGGCTGTCGTCCGATCACCGCGTTGAACAGCCGGGTATGTTGCCGGTCAATCTGGCGTTTCTCGGGTTCGCGGTGGTAGAGATTGTTTACGCACGCGAATACCGATCCCAACAGCAGATCGGTCAGCGATTGCAGCGTGTGCACCAACACCGGATTGTGCGAGGCCTCGCAGATCGCCAGATGGAACGCGTGGTCCAGGTGCGCGTGCGTGGCGGTGTCCGTCGCAGTGCCTTGCGCGCTCACCATTTCGTCATAGCGTCGGCGGATCATGATGAAGTCCGCCTCAGTGCCGCGAATTGCAGCCAGCCGCGCCGATTCAGCCTCAAGCAGCGACCGCACCTCCAACAAGTCATATAGCGTGCGCGGCTGCGAGTTGAACAAGTGCATCAACGGGCCGGCGTCCACCTTCGAGATATGCGCCACATAAGAGCCCTTGCCCTGCGCGGTATGAATGATTTCGCGCGCCCGCAACAGCTTCAGGCCTTCGCGCAACGCGGTACGCGATACCCCAAGCTTTTCGGTCAAACGGCGCTCGGACGGCAGCGCCTGCCCGGCCTTGAGCACGCCATCCAGAATCAGACGCTCGATCCGTTCGGCCACCTCGTCCGCCACCTGGCGGGGCTTTTCTTCTGTTTCCGCGTACATGCGTTCTCCGGCCCAGTGGTATGACCATGCTCCTCATTGATTAGAGCAGTTTGACCAAGCCTCTGTAAGTAGCTGATATAGAAACATAAAAATCAGCGATTTGTCTGAAGCCGCGAACACAAACTGGTATGACCAGTGAGTTTTGATATAGACATTGCCGCGGACGCGAACGATGATGTCAGGACAGATTCGCCCGGCGCCCGGCGTCGGCCAGCCCTACTTACCGCTAGAGACCCGCATGACTCAACGCATCCAGCACCACGGCCTGCAAGTGGCGGCCAATCTCAACCAATTCATCGAACAAGAAGCCCTGGCCGGCTCCGGCCTGGACACCGACGCGTTCTGGCAAGGGTTTGCCGCGCTGGTCCATGACCTGGCGCCCAAGAACCGCGCACTGCTGGCCGAGCGCGACCGCCTTCAGGCCGAACTCGACGCCTGGCATCGCGCCCATCCGGGCCCTATCGCCGATCCGGCCGCATACCGCAAATTTCTGGAAAGCATCGGCTATCTGCTGCCGCAACCGGCCACGGTTCGCGCCACCACTGACAACGTCGATACCGAAATCTCGCAACAGGCTGGCCCGCAATTGGTCGTGCCGATGTCGAACCCGCGCTACGCGCTGAACGCCGCCAACGCGCGCTGGGGCAGCCTGTACGACGCGCTCTACGGCACCGACGCCATTCCCGCCACGCCCGGCGACACCGGCCGCGGCTATAACGCGGACCGTGGCGCAGCCGTCATCGCGCGCGCCCGCAGCTTTCTGGACACAGCCGCCCCGCTGGCCCAAGGCTCGCATGCCGATGCTCGCGGTTATACCGTTGAGGGCGGCCAACTGCGCGTCGCAACGGCAAACGGCGTCACCGGCCTGAAGGCCGCTACGCAGTTCGCGGGCTACCAGGGAGCGGCTGCCGCCCCCACGGCCATCCTGTTGAAAAACAATGGCCTGCACTTCGAAATCCAGATCGATCGCGCAAACAGCATAGGCAGCACCGATGCCGCAGGCGTCAAAGACGTGTTGGTGGAAGCCGCACTGACCACCATCATGGACTGCGAAGATTCCGTCGCGGCCGTCGATGCAGAAGACAAGGTCCACATCTATCGCAATTGGCTCGGCCTGATGCGTGGCGATCTGACAGAAGACGTCACCAAGGGCGGCAAGACCTTCACCCGCAAGCTCAACGCCGACCGCGACTACACGCGTCCCGATGGCACCGCGCTGACCCTGCATGGCCGGTCGCTGATGTTCGTGCGTAACGTGGGCCACTTGATGACCAACCCGGCCATCCTGGACCGCGACGGCCTTGAAATTCCCGAAGGCATTCTGGATGCTGTCGTCACCAGCCTGGCCGCGCTGCAAGATCGCAAGCACAAGCTGAATTCGCGCACCGGTTCGGTCTACATCGTGAAGCCCAAAATGCACGGCCCGGTCGAAGCCGCGTTCGCCAGCGAACTCTTCGATCGTGTTGAAGACCTGATCAAGGTACCGCGCAACACCCTGAAAATGGGCATCATGGACGAAGAGCGTCGCACCAGCATCAACCTGAAAGCCTGCATCGGCGCGGCCGCCTCGCGCGTGGCGTTCATCAACACGGGCTTTCTGGATCGCACCGGCGACGAAATGCACTCCAGCATGGAGGCCGGCCCGATGCTGCGCAAGGGCGACATGAAATCCACCGCCTGGATCACCGCTTACGAGCGCAACAACGTGCTTGTCGGGCTGGACACTGGCCTGCGCGGCCGCGCCCAGATCGGCAAAGGCATGTGGGCCATGCCGGACCTGATGGCGGCCATGCTGGAACAAAAAATCGCGCATCCCAAGGCTGGCGCGAACACGGCATGGGTGCCTTCGCCCACCGCCGCCACGCTGCACGCCCTGCACTACCACCAGATCGATGTCCAAGCCGTGCAGCAAGAGCTGGAACGCACCAAGCTCGACAGCGTTCGCGACGATCTGCTGGGCGGTCTCTTGACCGTGCCGGTTGGCGACCGGTCCAAGTGGTCCGCTACCGACATTCAACAAGAGCTGGACAACAACGTTCAAGGCATCCTCGGTTACGTGGTGCGCTGGATCGACCAGGGCGTTGGATGCTCCAAGGTGCCCGACATCCACAACGTGGGTCTGATGGAAGACCGCGCCACGCTGCGTATTTCCAGCCAGCACATCGCCAACTGGCTGCGTCATGGCGTGACCAATAAGGATCAGGTCATGGAAACGTTCAAGCGCATGGCCAAGGTCGTTGACGGCCAGAACGCGGGCGACGCGCTGTACCAGCCTATGGCCGGCAATTTCGATACCTCGCTTGCCTTTAAGGCTGCATGCGCGCTGGTGTTCGAAGGGCTGACGCAGCCCAACGGCTACACCGAACCGCTGTTGCACAAATACCGCCTGGAATTCAAAGCCGCGCAAGGCTGAATTACCTGAGATACCGTACCGGACCGGGCAGCCTTGGCTGCCCGGTTTTTTTATTCGTGCCAGACGTGAATTAAAGATTCACCAAATTTCGCACGTCCGTGCTAAATTTGCCGCCATGACAGCAAAAACCGAGAAAAGCGAACTGACCTTTGCGGCCATTGTGGACGCTGCCGTGGACATGGCAGCGGCGCAAGGCATGGAAAGCCTGTCGCTCGGCCAAGTCGCCAAGCACCTGGGGATCAGCAAAAGTGGCGTGTTTTCTCGCGTCGGGTCGCTAGAGGCGCTGCAACAGGCCGTGCTGGATGAATACGACCGCCGTTTCGTCGCCGCCGTCTTCACGCCCGCCATGGCGCATCCCCGCGGCCTGCCGCGCTTGAACGCGCTGGTCTCGCTGTGGATCGAACGCGCCAGCAACGTAGAACTGCTGACAGGCTGCATCTATGTCGCCGGCGCCTTCGAGTACGACGATGTGGAATCTCCCATCCGGGCAGTGCTGGAAAGCAACCTCAGGCGCTGGCGCGGCGCGATGGTGCGCACGGTGAATCAGGCTTTGGAAGCTGGCCATCTACGCCCTGACACTGACGCCGAGCAGCTCGTGTTCGAGGTCTACAGCCTGATGATCGGCCTGATGCACGACGCCCGTTTTCTACGGGACCCCAAAGCGCCTGCGCGAGTCCGCGCCGCCTACGAACGGCTGATTTCCACTTACCGCAGCTTTAAGTACCTGGAGTAGTCCCCATTCCGGGCCGGCAATCGCTGGCCTTTTCTTGCAACTAATTTCGCACGGTCGTGCGAATATCGTTCGGAGTTTGCCATGTGGATCGCCACCGCAATCGTTGCCTTCGCTACCCTTGCCTACCTATGGCGCCAATGGAGCGCGTTGCTTCGGCAATTGCCCAACTGCGCGGCTCATCTCGTGCTGTTCTAGTGACCGCGAGCCTTCCGGTCTATATTCTTCCGGGATATCCCCACCGAATTTCGCCATGCCGCGCTCCATCCATCTACTGCTCGTCGATCCGCAAAATGACTTCTGCGATCTGCCCGAGACTTATCTGCCGCCCGACCCGCTAACTGGACAACTCACCCGGCCCTCACTGCCGGTCTCGGGCGCGCACGCCGACATGCAGCGTCTGGCGCGCTTTATCGATGCGACCGCATCCGCGCTGACGTCCATCACGGTGACGCTTGATACCCACCACCGCCTGGACATCGCCCACCCGACCTTCTGGGCCACCGGTGACGGCCAGCCGGTGGAACCCTTCACGCCCATCACCGCTGCGCAGGTGCGCGCCGGGGCCTTTCTTCCGCGCCACGCGGACGACCTGCCGCGCACCATGTCCTATCTGGCCGAACTTGAGGCACGCGGCCGCTATACGTTGATGGTGTGGCCGGTTCATTGCGAGATCGGGACGTGGGGCCACAACGTGCACGCGGACGTGCGGGCGGCATACAGCCGCTGGGAAGACGATGGCCAGTTCATCGTGCGCAAGGTGCCCAAAGGCACGAATCCCTGGACCGAGCATTACAGCGCGCTGATGGCCGAAGTTCCAGATGCCGATGATCCGCGCAGCCAACTCAACCGGGGCTTGGTCGATTCGCTGGACCGCGCAGAACTCATCGTGATCGCGGGTGAAGCCGGCAGCCATTGCGTCAAGGCAACCGTGGAACACCTGGCCGAACATCTGCCGGGCGGGAATCTCTCACGCATTGTGCTGCTGACCGACTGCATGAGCCCCGTCGCTGGATTCGAAGATGCGCAGACCACCTTCCTGCAACGCATGCGCGACCTGGGCGTGCAGGAACGTACCAGCGTGGATATGGCGCGGGCCCTGCAGGTCTGAATCTTGAAATGACAACGGCCGCCTTGCACATGCAGGCGGCCGTAGTGGTGAAGCGCTCGCGTAAGCGAGCTGCCCGTCAGGCGGATTTGCCAGCCTTGTCGCACTCGACATACAAGGTGCTGATCGCTTCGCACAGCGCAGGCGGCTGCTGAAACAAGCGAGACACGAGCAGGCAGCCCTGCACGGTCGCAAACACGGCGCGGCCCGCAGCTTCGGACGTGCCCGAAAATTTCAAACTTCCTTGCGCGGCGCCTTCGGCCAACACACGCGCCAGCCACACTTCATGCGCGCGGAAGAAGCCTTGCAATGCGCCGCGTACGCGATCGGACAGGCTCATGATATCGGCCGCGAGCATGCCGCCCAAGCAGAGTTCGCCAGAGCCACAGGCGCGCGACTCCATCATCGACAGGTATTGCTCAAGCTGCTCCTGCGCGGGCAGCGCCGTATCAATGGCTCGCACCGAACCCAGCGCGCGTGCGCTATAGGCCTCGACCGCCTCGTACAGCAGGTCGTCTTTGCCCGGAAAGTAATAGTGAATGCTGGACGTCTTTACGCCCACATGTTCAGCCAGGTCTCGATAGCTGAAACCATTGCAGCCGCGTGTGCGGATCAACTTCTCGGCGTGGGCCAGAAGCAGTTCGCGGGTCGTGTTGGGAGTGTCCATGGCTGAATATTACCTACTAATAGGTCGGTTCGTCATCGGTGGCCGCCCTAAGCAAGCGGGCCGGAACGCCCGTGCGAACCCCGGCCGGAAAACTTTCCGCCCCCCGGGGTTCGCATGTGCCGGCATCCTGTTTAGCCTTGCACGGGCGGGTATTGCAGCTCGCCGCTTTCGGTCAGGCCTTGTGCACGGGCGGCAGCCAGTTCTTGCTGCACCTGAGCGCGCGTCTTCTCGCCGGTAGTGGCAGCGGTCAGCGTCGTGGCGGCATAACCTTCTTCGCCGGATACCAGTTGGCCTTGAGCACGAGCAGAAGCCAGCTCTTGTTGCACTTGGGCGCGGGTTACCGAGCTCTGCGTGTTCAGTGCGGGCGGGTAATCCAGTTCACCGGCTTGAGCGGCGCCAATGAACGAGGCGGACAAAATCAGGGCGGATACGAGGGTCTTCATGGTTGATCTCCAGATTGGATCGATGTGGGTTGGATGGAACGCTATCTATGACTAGATAGATAAAGAGTCAAAAATTCAGCCTTGAACGGGCGGGTAATCCAATTCACCGCTTTCGGTCAAACCTTGAGCACGGGCGGCGGCCAATTCTTGCGTCACTTGGGCGCGGGTCTTGTTGCTGGTGCTGGCAGAAGCGAAAGCCGTGGCGGCATAACCTTCTTCACCGGACACGAGTTCACCGTTGGCGCGGGCCGCTGCCAGTTCTTGCTGTACTTGGGCGCGGGTAACAGTGCTTTGGGTGTTCAGGGCGGGCGGATAGTCCAGCTCGCCAGCTTGGGCGGCGCCAATGAACGAGGCGGACAGGATCAGGGCGGATACGAGGGTCTTCATGGTTGATCTCCAGATAACGATTTCAAAGTGAGTTTCGATTAAACTATCTACTTATAGGTAGACAGCTAGATAAATAAAAAAGCGGTCCTACTGTATTTCTGGCTTCGGCGTCTGGCGGTTTGTTTGGTTCGCTGCGTCGATGGATGAATCTTACCTACTACTAGATAGATAGCGCAATAGACTTTAGTGAAACGAAATATTTCCGCGTGGTAATTGCAGACTCCTTGCGGAAACCGTAAGGCCGCATGGAGTCTGCTTTGTAAGCGGCCTGGACACCAAAGTCACAGGCAGCCAAGCCTAAGAGACTACTCAGGGCAAATCAGCAGCGCCGCTGGTTGAAGGTAGTGATCATGTTGGAAAAATTCTGGCGCAACCGGGACCCATCACTGTCCATGGTGCTGGTAAGGGCAAAACCCTTGGGCTTGCCGTACGTGCCGTCAGCAGAATGCTCCAGCACCGTGCGGCCCGCAGCGAGGTATCCGTTGATGTGGCTACTGCAACCGGACAAATCGCTTTTGGGACCCGTTTTGTCGTACCCCAACGCCATCTCATTCATGCTGTCCAGCGCCTGCTTGAACGCGGCCTGCCGCTCTCCCAGTCCAGTGCCCTCAAAAATGCCATCGGCTTCGGCCAGACTGGCTTTGCCGTAGTAGACCAGCCCAGCGCGGTAGTAGTTGAACGTGTCTTTTTCGGCGGCGGTGAAGGTTGCCTTGACGTTGGCCAGATCTTTTTCAGACATACCCCGGAAAAACGCGGCCTCGGTTTTGGCCGCTTCGGTCAAGGCCGCGACATAGGCCGGACTCTTCTCTCGCGCCAGCGCTCCGTTATCTGCCATATAGGCCCGCGAGCTGGCGTAGTTCGCCAATTCCCGGCTGAGGGGCGCCAGGGTACCCAAGGCTTCCGAAAAAGCTTTGGCCGGGCCATCGAGCTCGGCGATGGCCACGTCCTGCTCCAGGGCCTTGTCCAGCCTTGCCTTGACGCGGTCCACATGGCCATCGGTCTGGACGGCAAAACTCTTCAGCGGTTCGCCACTCTTGAGTTCGGGCAGCGCGTACTGCTCATATTTCCCCAGCATCTCTCCGAAAGACGAGGTAATGCTGTTGGCCGCATCCACGTAGCTGTTGTACTTGGTGATTTCGGCCTGGGCAGAGCTCGATTTGGCGGCAGCAGCGGCAGCAGGAGCAGCCTGTGATTTGGCATCGTCATCGCCGCAACCGGCCAGCATCACACCAGCGCTCAAAACCAGAGACAAGCCAAGAATGCGAGGTAAAAACATGTACTGCCTTCCTTTGTGCAAGTTGCAACACATGGCCAGCAGGTAGTAGATCTGCCAGAACGAATGTGCCGCGAACGACGGCAAGCCACGCGCCGCTGAAGTCTGGCGTAGCTGATCGTCTGGGAATCGATGGAGTCCGTTTCGCGAACGCCATGGGTACAGCTCAGTACCCAGCGGAAACGGTAACGCCTGGAGGGCACGCCGGTTCTAGGATCAATCCGAAATCCCGCATACAGCAGGGGCGAATTGTCTGAAAGTGGCGGCTAGAAGTGATTAGCCGCGATTTTGGGGAAAGCACCTGAATGCGCTATCCCGCTATTCATTCGCGCAAATGACAAAGCCCTCGCATTGCGAGGGCTTTGTAGCGAAGGACGCGTGATAAACGCGTCACAGGCGTGAATCAGAACGGAATATCGTCGTCCATATCCGCCAGATTGGCGCCGCTGCTGGCCGGAGCTGCTGCGGGGGCCGGACGCTGTTGCGGCGCCGGGCGTTGCGCCGGGGCGCGTTGTTGTTGCGGACGCGACGGAGCGTCGTCGTAACCGCCGCCGCCGCCGTAGCTTGCGCCACCGCCACCGCCGTCTTCGCGGCCACCCAGCATTTGCATCTGGTCGGCAACGACTTCGGTGCTGAAGCGGTCAGCGCCGGTGTCCTTGTCTTGCCACTTGCGCGTCTTCAGACGGCCTTCGATGTAGACCGAACGGCCTTTCTTCAGGTATTCGCCGGCGATTTCAGCCAAGCGGTTGTACATGACGACGCGGTGCCATTCGGTTTCTTCGCGCTTTTCGCCGCTGGCCTTGTCCTTCCAGGACGAGGTCGTGGCAATGGACATATTGCAGATTGCCGCCCCGTCCGGGCTGTAGCGAACTTCCGGGTCACGTCCCAGATTGCCCACGAGTATGACTTTGTTAACCGATGCCATGCCGATGTCCCTCTGTTGTTGACAGCCTGCGCCTGTGCGTTGCCGCGAGCGCGCCAGCAACAACATAAAAAGCGATGTTGAAGACCGGCTTCATGAAACACGCCGGTCATCGTAGCGATGACCGGCGATGCCGTTGAAGCCCTATTTGGTACGTATTATCGACGAAAAGCGTCCGCCACGCCAAATGGGAAGAGTGACAAAGCTGCCCGGTCCTGGAAACGGATTTCCCGGCTGTTGGCAGCAGTTCACGACCCAATCAGCGACTTTCCGACCCATGTCGGGGACGCATCCCCCGGGGAGGCAGCTTCAGGCCAGTGGCCTGAGCGCCCAAGTAACAGCCAGCCAGATTGCCGACAGGATGGCAGCGCCCACGAAGACCGCGCTGGCCCCTGAATGCGACGCCAGCCAGCCACCCAGCGCACCACCGGCGAACAGGCCAGCCGCCTGGGCGGTGTTGTAGAAACCCAGCGCCAAGCCCTTGTACGCCTGCGGCGCCACTCGGGACACCAGCGATGGCTGCAAGGCTTCCAACACGTTGAAAGCTACGAAAAAGCCGGTCAACGCGATGGCCAGCGTGTAAAAACCGTGGCTGGCCGCAGGCAGCAAGGCGCACACCAGCACCAGCCCCGCAACCGCGGCACGCAATGCGCCGCGATGCGCGCGGCGCTTTTCCGCCACGAACACCACCGGCACCATCAGCACGAAGGACACCAGAATGACCGGCAGATAAACCTTCCAGAGCTCACGCGCGTCCAGGCCGCCCACCTTGGCCAGCAGCGCAGGCACGACGACAAACAACGACACCTGGATCAAATGCAGTACGAAAACGCCGAAATTCAAGCGCAACAGGTCGCGATGAGTCAGCACTGACCGCGGATTCGCGGCCTGCATGGTGCGGGCCTGGGTGCGCGGCACCACCGGCACGACCCAGCGCGCCACGCCCAGGCAGATGACGCCCAGACAGGCGATGGTCCAGAACAGGCCTGACAGGCCCCACCACCCCACCAGCACGGGCGACAACACCAGCGACACCGCAAACGAAAGACCAATCGACCCGCCAACCATCGCCATGGCACGCGTGCGCACTTCGTCCCGGGTAGCGTCGGCCAGCCAGGCGGTGACCGCGGCGGAAATGGCGCCCGCCCCCTGGATGGCGCGGCCAATGGTGATCCAATACACATCAGTCGCCTGCGCACAGACGATACTGCCGGCCACGAACAGCAGCAGACCGAACAGCACGACCGGACGGCGCCCCCAGCGGTCGGACGCCATGCCGAAGGGAATCTGCATAAAGGCCTGAGTCAGCCCATACATGCCCAGCGCCAGCCCGACGCGTGCCGGGTCATCCCCGCCCGGCATACCGGCCGCTGCGACGGCAAACACCGGCAGCAGCAGGAACAGGCCCAGCATCCGCGCGGCAAACAGGCCGGCCAGCGCGACGCTGGCGCGGCGTTCGGAAGGGGTCAATTTCAGTTTGATGTCTGCCGGCATGCGGAAATTTCAACAATGACAAGGGCGCGCCCGCGTGGTTGTCACACGTGCGCGGTCTGATCTGGCGAAGCGGCGCCGGCCCCCGGGTCAGCCCAACTTCAAGGACTACCCCAAACGCAAGGGGGATCGGCGCGCTATAGTACCAAGTTGGCCTTTGAAACCGCTTAAAAGAGCCCGATGGACGCGATACGCATTCGGGGTGCACGCACCCACAACCTTAAGAACGTCTCGCTGGACCTGCCGCGCCACAAACTGGTGGTCGTCACCGGCTTGTCCGGCTCGGGCAAGTCTTCGCTGGCGTTTGACACGCTGTACGCGGAGGGCCAACGACGTTACGTAGAAAGCCTTTCTGCCTACGCCCGCCAATTTCTGCAGCTGATGGACAAGCCGGACGTGGACCTGATCGAAGGCCTGTCACCGGCCATTTCGATCGAGCAAAAGGCTGCGGGGCACAACCCGCGCTCCACGGTCGGCACCATCACCGAAATCCACGACTACCTGCGGCTGCTCTACGCGCGGGTGGGCACGCCCTATTGCCCGGACCACGGTCTGCCGCTGCAAGCGCAAAGCGTCAGCCAGATGGTGGACGCGGTGCTGGGCTGGACGCCCGAGACGCGCCTGGCTGTGCTGGCGCCCATTGCGCGCGGCAAGAAAGGCAGCTTTGAAGACGAATGCGCCAGCCTGCAAGCGCAGGGTTATGTCCGCCTGCGGGTTGACGGGCAACTGGTGGAAATCGACGGCATGGCGCCGTTAAAGAAAACCGAAAAACACGACATCGATGTCGTGATCGACCGGCTGCGCATCAAGCCCGAAAGCAAGCAGCGTCTGGCAGAGAGCTTCGAAACGGCCTTGCTGCTGGCCGACGGGCGCGCGCTCGCGCTGGACATGGACAGCGAACGCGAGCAGGTCTTCTCCAGCCGCTATGCCTGCCCGGTGTGCAGCCACAGCCTGCCCGAGCTGGAACCGCGGCTGTTCAGTTTCAATAACCCGATGGGCGCCTGCCCCAGTTGCGACGGCATCGGTCAGGTGGGTTTCTTTGACCCGAAACGCGTGGTCGCCTTCCCGGAACTCAGTCTCTCCGCCGGTGCCATCCGTGGCTGGGACCGCCGCAATGCCTTCACGCATTCGCTGTTGACGAGCCTGGCCGCGCATTACGAATTCGATATCGAAGCCCCCTACGAAGAGCTCCCCGAAGCGCTGCGCGACAAGGTGCTGTACGGCTCGGGCGAAGAAGAAATCTCTTTCCTTTATCTGAACGAAAAAGGCCGCAGCACCGTCAAGCGCCACACCTTCGAAGGCGTCATCCCGAACCTGGAACGCCGTTGGCGCGAAACCGATTCGGCGACCGTGCGTGAAGAGCTGGGCAAGTACCGCAACATCAAGACTTGCCCGGACTGCGCCGGTTCGCGGCTGCGCCCGGAAGCGCGCAACGTGCTGATTGGCCATGACCCGCGCGGCGGCGAACGCCACGGCCAGGCAATCTACGAAGTCGAAGCCATGCCGCTGTCGACCTGCCTGACGTGGTTCCGAGACCTGAATCTGACGGGCGCCAAACAAGAGATCGCGCAGCGCATCGTGCGTGAGATCGAGGCGCGACTGAGCTTTCTGAATAACGTCGGTCTGAACTATCTGTCGCTGGACCGCAGCGCCGATACGATCTCGGGCGGTGAAGCGCAGCGCATCCGGCTGGCCAGCCAGATCGGTTCGGGCCTGACCGGCGTGATGTACGTGCTGGACGAACCGTCCATCGGCTTGCACCAGCGTGACAATGATCGTCTGATCGGCACCCTTCAACACCTGCGCGACCTGGGCAACAGCGTCATCGTCGTCGAGCACGATGAAGACATGATCCGCATGGCCGACTGGGTCGTGGACATGGGGCCGGGCGCGGGCGAACACGGCGGCGAAGTGGTGGCCCAGGGCGATCCTGAAACCGTGCAGCGCGATCCCAATTCCCTCACCGGCCAATACCTGAGCGGCGCGCGCGAGATCGCGATCCCTGCGCGACGCCCCGTCAACGACGAACTGCCTTGGCTGACCCTGACCGGCGCCAGCGGGAACAACCTGAAAGACGTGGAACTGCGCCTGCCTGCGGGCCGCCTGGTCTGCGTGACAGGCGTGTCCGGTTCCGGCAAATCGACGCTGATCAATGACACGCTGGCAGTCGCCGTGTCGCGCCAGCTGCATCATGCGCAAAGTGAACCCGCCCCCTACGTATCGATGCTGGGGCTGGAGAACTTCGACAAGATCATCAGCGTCGACCAAAGTCCCATCGGCCGCACCCCGCGCAGCAACCCCGCCACCTACACCGGCCTGTTCACGCCCATCCGCGAATTGTTCGCGGGCGTGCCCGAAGCGCGCACCCGCGGCTACGATCCTGGCCGCTTCAGCTTCAACGTCAAGGGCGGCCGATGCGAAGCCTGCCAGGGCGATGGCGTGGTCAAGGTCGAGATGCACTTCCTGCCCGACATGTACGTCCCCTGCGACGTCTGTCACGGCAAGCGCTACAACCGTGAAACGCTGGAAATCCGCTATCGCGGACGCAACATCAGCGAAGTGCTGGACCTGACGGTGGAACAGGCGCTGGAATATTTCGAATCCGTGCCGGCCATTTCCCGCAAGCTGCATACCCTGATCGATGTCGGTCTGTCTTATATTCGCCTGGGCCAAAGCGCGACCACGCTGTCGGGCGGTGAAGCGCAACGCGTCAAGCTGTCGCAAGAGCTGTCGCGCCGCAGCACGGGACGCACGCTGTACATCCTGGACGAGCCCACCACAGGCTTGCATTTCCGCGATATCGAGCTACTGTTGCAAGTGCTGAATCAGTTGGTCGACAGCGGCAACACCGTGCTCATCATTGAACACAATCTGGACGTCATCAAAACCGCCGACTGGCTCATCGACATGGGTCCGGAAGGTGGCGATGGCGGCGGTTACGTGGTGGCCCAAGGCACACCGGAAGATGTAGCGGCCACGCAAGCAAGCCACACCGGGCAGTACCTGGGCAAGCTGCTGCGCCGCAATCTCAGCAGGTAGATCGGCAACAACACAAACAAGTCGATTCAGGCATTCAACGCGTAGGGGAAAGCAGCATGTACACCTTGATCATCGGCAACAAGAATTACTCTTCCTGGTCTTTGCGTCCGTGGATCGCGCTGCGCGCCACGGGCGTCGCGTTCACGGAACAAAAACTTGGGTTTTTCACCGAGGAATTCTCGCGCCGGGTGGGCGCCGTATCTCCCGCAGGGCTGGTCCCGGTGTTGCTGGACGGCGACTTCGCAATCTGGGATTCACTGGCCATCTGCGAATACGTCGCCGAACACCATCCAGAAGCGGGCCTGTGGCCGCAAGCCCCGAAGGCACGCGCTCGTGCGCGTTCTTTGGCCGCACAGATGCACAGTGGTTTTGGCGCCTTGCGCCAGGCCCTGCCGATGAATGTCGAAGCGCACCTGCCCGGAATCACCATCCCGGAAGCCGCGCAAAAGGACATTTCGCGCCTGCATGCCATCTGGCATGACACGCGCGCCGAATTTGGCCAAGGCGGTCCATTCCTGTTCGGCGCATTCTCTATTGCCGATGCCTTCTTCGCACCGGTCGTTTCGCGTTTCGCCACCTATGGCATCACTGCCACCGGTACGGTGCGCGACTACATGGACGCTGTCCTGGCCTTGCCTGCCATGCAGGACTGGATGCGGGATGCGCGCGCTGAAGCCACCTTCGTCCCCGAAGACGAACCCTACCGCAAGCATCGGTAGGACGGTTACGCCATCTCGAACAGGCGCTTGTGTTCGCGGATGGCGTAACGGTCTGTCATGCCGGCGATGTAATCGGAAATCGCGCGCGCTTGCTCATTGAAGCCTGCGCGTCGGTAATCCGGCGGCAACAGGCGCGGATCATCCAGAAATGCCGAGAACAACTCACGCACGATGCGGCGCGCCTTGGTGCTCATGCGCAATACGCGGTAGTGCCGGTACAGGTTGTCGAACAGGAATTTCTTCAGGGCATCGGCCTCGCGGCGGATCTCGTCTGAAAACCCTGCCAAAGGCGGCGCACGCCGCACATCATCCACACTGGCCGGCGCTGCATCGCGAATGCGCGCAAGCGAAGTCTGCGTCAGGTCGACGATCAGCGTATTGATCATGCGCCGTATGGTCTCAGCCACCGCGCGGCGCGAAGCCAGGCCCGGATACCGGTCCAGCACCGCCGCGTGATGACGCTCAAAGATCGACACGTCCTGTAGTTGATCCAGCGTGATCAGTCCGGACCGCAAGCCATCGTCGATATCGTGATTGTTGTAGGCCACCTCGTCCGCAAGGTTGGCCAATTGCGCTTCCAGCGAAGGCTGCATGCGCGTCAGAAAGCGTTCGCCTACATCGCCCAACTGGCGCGCGTGCGCAGCCGAGCAGTGCTTCAAAATGCCTTCCCGAGTTTCAAAGCACAGGTTCAAACCATTGAAGTCCGCATAGCGTTCTTCCAGTTCATCCACCACGCGCAGGCTTTGCAGATTGTGCTCGAAGCCGCCTGCCTCGGGCGCCAGTTCGCGCATGCAGGCGTTCAGCTCGTCCTGGCCAGCGTGGCCGAACGGTGTGTGGCCCAGGTCATGCGCCAGCGAAATCGCTTCGGTCAGGTCTTCCGACAGCCCCATGCTGCGAGCCAGCGTGCGCGCAATCTGTGCCACTTCCAGGCTATGCGTCAGCCGGGTACGGAACAGATCGCCTTCATGGTTCACAAAGACCTGGGTCTTGTATTCCAAACGGCGAAACGCGCCGGAATGCACGATGCGGTCCCGGTCGCGCTGAAACTCGGTTCGATTTTCCGGCGGCGGCTCTGCGCAGGCTCGCCCGCGCGATTGAGACGGGTCGGATGCGTAGGAAGCCAATTCTTTCATCTGCAACACCGTCTCTCCTGGCGTTTACTGGGTGGTGCGGGCCAACACGGCGCGCACAGCATCATCGGGAGCTGCCCGGGTGATTGCCTCACCAATCCGGGTCATCAGCACGTAGCGGATTTCGCCGCCTTCCGTTTTCTTGTCGACCTGCATCAGATCCAGCCAACGGTCCGCGCCCAGATCGGGCGCCACCGCCGGGCAGCCAATGGCGGTCACGAGCGCGCGTACACGCTCCACATCCGCCCGGTCAAAACCCGCCACATCGGCGGACAGCTCGGCTGCCTGCACCATGCCGCAACCCACGGCCTCGCCGTGCAGCCAGGCGCCGTAACCCAGTCCGGACTCGATCGCATGGCCAAAGGTATGGCCGAGGTTCAAGATGGCCCGCAACCCAGATTCGCGCTCATCCTTGCCCACCACCTGCGCCTTCAGTTCACAAGACCGGCGGATGGCATACGTGACGGCCTGGGAATCCAGCGCGCGCAGTTTTTCGGCATTGACCTCGCACCACGTCCAGAAGTCCGGGTCCAGGATCAGGCCGTACTTGATCACTTCGGCCAGCCCCGCAGACACTTCGCGCGCGGGCAACGTATTGAGCACGTCGGTATCGATTTCCACCGCCAGCGGCTGATAGAACGCGCCGATCATGTTCTTGCCCAGCGGATGATTGACGGCCGTCTTGCCGCCGACGGACGAATCCACCTGCGCCAGCAGCGTCGTTGGGACTTGCAGAAAACGCACGCCACGCATGTACACGGCAGCTGCAAAACCCGTCATGTCGCCGATCACGCCGCCCCCCAACGCCACCAGCACACAGCGGCGGTCCAGGCGGTGGGTCAGCAAGGCGTCAAATATCAGATTCAGCGACTGCCAGTCTTTATAGGCCTCGCCGTCCGGCAGTTCGATCCGCAGCACCCGTTTGCCCGTGCGCGCCAAGGCGGCTTCGGCCCGTTCGCCATATAGCGCCGCAACCGTGGGATTGGTGACCACGGCGATCGCTGTGGCGTCGGCGGGAATGCACTGGTCCAGGGCATCCAGGCGGCCAGGACCGATGTGGATCGGATAGCTTCCGCCCGGGGTATCGACGTCAACAACGTTCATATGCGCTTCTCAAAGGCTTGTAATTGCGGCAGCAGCGCCTTGACGAGGGTGTGGATGGGCATCGAGCCGGTTTCCACTACCAGGTCCGCTACTTCTTTATAGAGGGGTTCCCGCAGGGTCATCAGGTCCCGCAGCGTGCCGCGGGGGTCCGCAGTGGCCAGCAAGGGGCGGTTCCGGTCGCGGCAAGTTCTGCGGAACAATTCGTCCACGCTGGCTCTCAAATACACGACAATGCCCCGTTCGTGCAGCCGCTGACGATTTTCGGCCGCCAGGATCGCGCCGCCACCCGTGGCAAGAATAATGTTGCGCCGTTGGGTACACTCTTCCAAAGCGGCGGACTCCCGGCGACGAAAACCGGCTTCGCCCTCGATTTCGAAGATTACCGGCACCCGCACGCCGCAACGCGCCTCGAGCTCATGATCCAAATCCATAAACTCGCGCCCCAACGCACGCGCCAGACTACGGCCGATGGTCGTCTTGCCGGCTCCCATCATCCCAACCAGGAAGACGGGCAGGTCGTGCGGCAACGACACGGTTTTGCCTGTGCACTCCAGGGCGCAAGGCAAGTTTTCATGCGCCTCGTCGGAGGGCACTGGGTCCGGGTCAGCCTCCGGACATGAGTGAGCGGAAAAGTTCATGACGGCATTATCACATCTGCCGCCAGTTGCCCGCGCACCACACTGAACAATCTTGTTACAGAAACCGATACCCCGCACCGAGGCGGGACCGGAGTTACCCGTAAAATCGCCGCGATGAGCAAGCCCCAGAATTCCTCCAAGAACGACAAACCCGCCAAGAGCGGCTCCCCGATACTGCGATTCTTCGTAAAAACCGGCATCCTCTGTGCCGGCCTGTTCCTGTGCGGCGTGCTGCTGGCAGGAATGGCGTTGGCGCTGGCCTGGCCCAATCTGCCAGACCTGAATGCCATGACGGACTATCGCCCACGGGTGCCGCTGCGCGTCTATACGGCAGATCGCGTCCTGATCGGCGAATTTGGCGAAGAACGCCGCAACGTGCTGCGCTTCAATGAAATCCCGGACGTCATGAAGTCTGCGGTGCTGGCAGCCGAAGACGACCGCTTCTATCAGCACGGCGGGATCGACTGGACCGGCGTGGTGCGGGCTGGCCTGACCAACCTGATCAACATGTCGAAGACGCAGGGCGCCAGCACGATCACCATGCAGGTCGCGCGCAACTTCTACCTGTCGTCCGAGAAAACGTACTCGCGCAAGTTCTATGAATTGCTGCTGACGTTCAAGATCGAGTCCGAGCTCACCAAGGACCAGATCCTTGAGCTCTACATGAACCAGATCTACCTGGGCCACCGCGCCTATGGTTTCGCCGCGGCGTCCCGCACCTACTTCGGCAAGCCGCTGTCGGAAGTGACGCCTGCCGAAGCCGCCATGCTGGCCGGTATTCCGAAGGCGCCCTCGCGCTTCAACCCGATTTCGAACCGCCCCCGCGCAGAATTGCGCCAGCGTTACGTGCTGGGCCGCATGCAATCGCTGGGCTACCTGACCGAACCCGAATACAAGCAGGCGATGGCGCAGCAAATCGTCATGAAGTCGGCGGAAGGCACCCCGGCCGGCGGCTACTCCATCCATGGCGAATACGTGGCCGAACTGGCGCGCCAGCTGCTGTTCAACGTGTACCAAGACAACGTCTACTCGCGCGGCATCAATATCTACACCACCGTGCAGTCCAAGGACCAGGAAGCGGCCTATCGCGCCGTGCGTGAAGGCGTGCTGGAATACACGCGCCGCGCGCCCTACCCCGGCCCCGAAGAACAACTGGACCTGCCCCCGGGCACCGAGAACAACCCGGCAGCGCTGGATGAGTTCCTGGACGGTGTGTTCGATAAGTTCAGCGACAGCGGCGACCTGCTGACGGCGCTGGTGCTGTCTGCCAGCCCGACTGAAGTCAAACTGGCCCGCAGTTCGCGCGAAGTCATCACCGTTACCGACAAGAAAGTGCTGGGCGTCGTAGCCCGCGCGCTGAACGACAAGGCCAAGCCAGAGCAACGCATCAAGCGCGGCTCGGTCGTCTATATCCGCAAGTTCGGCGACAACTGGGAAATCATCAACCTGCCCGCAGTGCAGGCAGCGTTTGTGGCCTTGTCGCCGCAAGACGGCGCCATTCGCGCCATGGTCGGCGGATTCGACTTCTACCGCGGCAACTTCAACCGCGTGACGCAGGCATGGCGCCAGCCGGGCTCGAACATCAAGCCCTTCATTTACGCCGCCTCGCTGGAACGCGGTCTGACCCCGGCCACGCAGATTTCGGACCAGCCGTTTGAGCTGACCGCCGCGCAAACCGGCTCCAAGGCCTGGAACCCGAAGAACTACGGCAATCAGTACGAACCCATGCTGACCTTGCGTCAGGGTCTGTACAAGTCGAAGAACATGGTGTCGATCCGCATCTTGCAGGCCATTGGCCCGCAGTACGCGCAGGACTACCTGACCCGCTTTGGCTTTGACAAGGCCCGCCAGCCAGCGGTGCTGCCGCTGGCCCTGGGCGCAGGTTCGGTCACGCCCCTGCAGCTGGCCGGCGCGTTCTCGGTATTCGCCAACGGCGGCTATCGTGTCACGCCCTACCTGATCGACCGCGTTACCGACAGCAACGGCAAGGTCATCATGCAGTCCAAGCCGGTCGTGGCTGGCGACGCAGCCGCACGCGCCATCGATCCGCGCACCGCCTGGGTCATGGACGACATCCTGCGCGGCGTTGCTACTTTCGGCACTGCGGCACGCGCCCGCGTCCTGCTCAAGCGCAACGATATCGCCGGCAAGACGGGTACGACCAATGAATCCGTCGACGCCTGGTTCTCGGGCTACACCCCCTCGCTGGTGGCCACCTCGTGGCTGGGCTTTGATCAGCCCAAGTCGCTGGGTTCGCGTGAAACCGGCGGCGGCGTGGCCATGCCAATCTGGGTCGATTACATGCAGGAAGTGCTCAAGGGCGTGCCGGAAGAAAAGCCGCGCCCTCGTCCTGACGGCATCATCGTGGAAAACGGCGAGTTCTATTTCTCGGAATTTCCGCCTGGGCAAGCGGTGGCCCGTTTAGGGCTGGCCGAGGCCGATACCTTGGGTGAATTCCTGCACGGTCTGGGCACAAGCAACAGCAACGAAGACACCAAGATCAAGGTCGCCCCGGGTGTAGGTACGCAAAGCAACACGCCCTGGTCGCAGAAGATTCCGTTCTGATGCGAAAAGGCCGGCCCTGATAGGCCGGCCTTCTTTTGTCTGCCGCCGTGTTTACAGTTTGAGCGTCACAGGGACACCGGCAGCAGCGGAACAAATTTGCGACAGCGCATCCGGTAATTGAGGACCGCCTCGGGTATCGTTCCAATGTTGGCCATCGTAACGGTAGTGAAAGCCGCCGCTACGCGCAGCAACCCACAGTTCCTGCATAACGGCCTGGCTGTTCACCACGACGTGGGTATTGTCTTCAAATACCATCGTCAACACATTACCGCTGCGGCTGGTTTCAACATCGACGTCGAGCGAAGCCGCCCAGTCATCGGCCTGGCTTTCGATGCTATCCAGCACCTGGTCGATCAACGCAAGAAATTCGGTTTCGGTCATAATCGAGCCTGCAAGAATTACGGAGTTCCCAGTGTTCCAATTGGCATTCAGCCGCATGGCTTTCCGCATTGTAGCCACGCTCTTGGCCTCCGGCATGGTTACCGCCTGCGGGTACAAAGGGCCTTTGTATATGCCGACGCCTGATGGCAAGCCGCCGTCGGGTCCGCAGAAAAACGTGCCGCCCCCCATTCCGCCGGTCCAGTCACTGCCATGACCGCCCCTTTCCCTGCGCTGCCCGAGCTGGCTGGCCAGCCGTACTTCCAGTATCGCAACAATGTGCTGTACGCGGAAGACGTGCCCTTGGACCATCTGGCCGGTCAACTGGGAACGCCGCTCTACGTGTACTCACGCGCGGCACTCAAGGCAGCCTGGGAAACCTACCGTAGCGCCATCGGGCAACGTCCCGTCCTGGTTTGCTATGGCATGAAGGCCAATTCCACCCTGGCCGTGCTGAAGGAATTCGCACGCTTGGGCGCTGGCTTCGATATCGTGTCTGGCGGCGAACTCAAGCGCGCGCTTGCGGCGGGCGCAGATTCATCCAAGATCGTATTTTCTGGCGTCGGCAAGCAAGCCTGGGAAATGCGCGACGCGCTCGCGGCCCAAGTGAAGTGCTTCAACGTCGAATCCGAAGCCGAACTGCACCGATTGTCGGAGGTGGCTCTGGACCTGGGCGTGCGCGCGCCGGTATCGCTACGCGTTAACCCGGATGTAGATGCGCAGACCCATCCGTATATCTCTACGGGCCTGAAAGAAAACAAATTCGGTATCGCCATCGAATCGGCGCTGGACGCCTATCGCGTGGCGCAATCGCTTCCGGGGCTGGATATCGTGGGAGTGGATTGCCACATCGGCTCCCAACTTACCGATATCACCCCCTATTTCGACGCCCTGGAAAAGCTGCTGGACCTGATCGAAAAACTGGATCAGACCGGCATCAGGATCAAGCATCTGGACCTTGGCGGAGGTCTGGGCATCCGCTACACGGATGAAACGCCCCCGTCGCCCAAGGCGCTGCTGGATCGTGTGTTTGAACGCCTGAACGCCCGTGGTCAGGGCCATCTGCAACTGGTGCTGGAACCGGGCCGGTCGCTGGTCGGCAACGCGGGCGTGCTGCTCACCACGGTCCAATACCTGAAGCACGCCGAAGCGCGCAATTTCGCCATCGTCGATGCCGCCATGAACGACCTGCTGCGTCCCGCCCTCTACGAGGCGTTTCATGGGGTCCGCGCCCTGCGCCCCCGTGCAGGCAAACCCACCGAATACGACATCGTCGGCCCCGTGTGCGAAAGCGCCGACTGGCTGGCCAGGCAGCGCCTGCTGACCCTTGAACAAGGCGATGTGCTGGCGGTGGAATCGGCCGGCGCCTACAGCATGGCCATGGCCAGCAACTACAACACGCGCACCCGGGCGGCCGAAGCCATGGTCGATGGCGACAAGTACTACGTGGTGCGCCAGCGTGAAACGCTGGACGATTTGCTACGCGGCGAATCCACTCTGCCTTGAATTCCTGAGCAACAAAAAAAGGCCCCTAGGGGCCTTTGTTGTTGATGCGGCGAACTTACAGCTGTCCGTACGAGTGCAGCCCGGACAGGAACATGTTCACGCCCAGGAAGGCAAAGCCCGTAATCAACAGACCCATCAGCGACCAGTAGGCGGCCATCGTGCCGCGCAGGCCCTTGATCAGCCGCATATGCAGCCAGGCGGCGTAGTTCAGCCACACGATCAGCGCCCAGGTCTCTTTGGGGTCCCACTGCCAGTACGCGCCCCAGGCGTCCGCCGCCCAAAGCGCGCCCAAAATCGTGGCGACCGTGAAGAAGGCGAAGCCGATCGCAATCGCCCGATACATGATGTCGTCCAGCACTTCCAACGACGGCAGAGCTTCGGCAATACGGCGACGCCCCAGCAGGATTGCACCCACAATCACCGCACCCACCCCGAAATACAGCATCCAGGTGGCCGACAGCCCATCGGTGCGGAACACCATCGGCTCGGCGCACAGCAGCACGCCCAAAATGAACAACGGCGCCAGCTTGGCCCACGACGTAGTCTGTCCGTGTTGCTTGACCAGGTAGGCAAAACCCACCATCGCCGCCAGCGAGAACGTGCCGTAGCCGATGAAATTGGCTGGCACGTGCAGCTTCATCCACCAGCTCTTCAAGGCGGGCACCAAGGGCTGGATCTGCCCGGCGTCGCGTGTAAATGAATACCAAAGCAGGAACACCACGGCCGACGACACCACCAGCAGCACAAAACCGCCCAGCGCGCGCGTAGCGTACTTGCGTTCGTAATACAGGTAGAACAACGCCGTGATCAGCGAAAACAGCACAAACACTTCGTACAGATTGCTGACCGGAATATGGCCCAGATCAGGGCCCATCAAGTGCCCTTCGCGCCAACGTACCAGCAAACCCGTCACACCCGCGAAGACGGCGCCCCAAGTCAGCGCCGTACCCAGCCAGGCGGCCGTGGGGCTGAACACGCCGATCCAATAGCAGATCATCGCTATCACGAACAACGCGCTCATCCACAGAATGGCGGATTGCGAAGAGAACAGGTACTTCAGGAAGAAGACCTGTTCAGCGCGGGCCAAATCGTTGCCATACAGCATCAGCGCCAGCCCGGCCGAGATCGCACAGGCAATCATCAAATGACGCAACGGGCGCCACAACCAGCCCAGCCAAGCCACTGCGGGTACAGCGCCGCAGAGAATGAGCTTCTCGTAGTAGTCCATGGCGTCGCCGTGCCGAGTCAGCGCGTAACCCGCGCCCACCGCCAGCAACAGGAAAAAGACGACGTCGGTCCAATCGGGCATGCCGCGCCTGGCGCGGCTGTCGCCCGTTTCAGACAGGCTGTCTTGCCAGAGCGTTTCCGGCGAAGCGGCCATCGATTCCGGCGGCGAGGGATGCGTAGTGGTGGTCGTGGACATAAAAACCTTAAGACCTCTTCTGGCGCAGCAGCGCCTGCTTGAAGCGTTCAAACTCTTGATTGAAGTCGAGTGTACGCTTCTGGGATGTCATGGCCGCCAGGACGCTGCTGCCGCTACCTTGCGGCTTGACCCAGATCCAGATGCGGCGATCCCGGATATAGAACATCGAAAACACCCCCAGCACCAGCAAGAGGCTGCCCAGATAAACCGTGTTTTTTCCCGGTGTGCGGCTGACCTGGAATACGCTGGCCTGCACATGGTTGAAATCCGCCAAAGACAGGAAAACCGGCGCCGGATAGACCGTCAGGTCGGACAACGCCGCCACCGCCAACCTCGACCAGACCGCCGCGCGTTCACCCTCGGCACCTTCAACCGGCACGGCCGGCAAGCCTGCGCGCTCACGTGCGATGCTGCGCAATTCGTTCATGCTGGCGCCGATCAGGCGGATCACGACATCGGCTGCGCGCTCCAGATCGGCAGCGGGCGTATTGGCCTGTAAAAATGCAGCCACGGCTTGCAGGCCGCCGGTTGCAAAAGTCTCAAGCGCGCGCTCGGCGGCTGTCTGCAAGGGCTGGCGGTCTGCGCCTGACGGGCTGTTACGCTCGGCAAAACGGCGGGCTGCCTCCTGGCGGGCAGCCGGATCGGCCAAGACCGCGCGCAGACGCATGAACTCCGCAATCGAACTATCGTCATCGGCGGGAATGCGTAAGTAGCGGAAGGGTTCAGCGGCGCTGTTGCGCACGCCCGCCAAGAACACGCTGGCGCCGTCCAACTCCATGGGCAGCATGTAGTTCTGGAATTCGTGGGCCTGACCGGCGTCGTCAATCAGCTTGTATTCGACGCTGGGACCAACGTTGCGCAGGTTTTCGTTTTTCTTGCCTGCCGCGCTGCCGGATACCGAAGCGACGTGCTCGGCAAAACTCTGGTTGGCGCCCTTGGGCTCGCCGCGGGTCAGGTCTTCCACATTGATAGGCCGCATGGCGGTGATCTCAATGCCCATGCTGCGCGGCCCTTTGGCCGTGTGAGCAGTCACTTCGCTGGTCTTGCCCACTGTGCCGTCAACGGCGAACGTGGCATCGCCAGAACCTACTAGTGGGTAGCCTTTCAGCACCACCGTGCTGCCGCCGTCATCAAAACTGGACTGATAGACGGTCATGCCCTTGAAGCGCAGCGGCTCGTTGACCTCGATCGTGGAATCAAACGTTTTGCCGGTGTCGGGGTCAGTGACTTCGACTTCGCTGGCAAAACGGCTGGGCATGCCCGTGGAGTAGTAATCAACGATGAATTTCTTCAGCTTCAACGTGAAGGGCATCGGTTGCACCAACGCGCCATCGCCCACCATCACGACAGCCGTGCTGGCCTGCCCGCCTTCGGGCACCAGCACGCTGGCCCGAAAGCTTGGGTTGTCGACAGACAAACGCCCGCTTTCCGGCACTTCGGAAATCAGCATGTTTTCGACAATGGGATGCTTGCCGCCAAACATGACTTGCAGGCGCACTGGCAATTCACTGTCCAGCAATCCGCCAATGCAGATGATGACCATGGCCGCATGGGCAAACACATAACCCAAGCGGTTGGCGCTGCCTTTCTTGGCCGCCAGCAGCACGCCGTCGTTATCGTGGCGTTCGCGCACCGCATAACCCAAGCGCTGCAGCAATGCCTTCAGGCCAGCGGCCGTTTGCGGCACATCCGTGGGTTCTTCGGTTTCCACGCGATGGGGAAACGCCCGCAGGCTGCTTGCTCGCACGTGCTCGCGAAACGATCGCGCATCTCGCAGCATCTTCGGGGCATTGCGGATCAAACAGACCGAGGTCGACACGACCAAAAAGCCCATGATCAGCAGAAACCACCAGCTGTTGTAGACGTGCCAGATCGAAAACTTGTCGAATACCTCGTACCAGAACGGACCGAATTGATCGATGTAGTTGCTGGACGAACGATTCTGCTGCAACACCGTCCCGACCAGACTCGCCACGCAAATGAACATCAGCAGGCTGACGGCAAAACGCATCGAACCGAGTAGTTCGAAGAAGTCGCCGGGCAGGCTGCGCAAAGAGGGGCGGGTATGGGTTCGAGTCGAATTCATGAAAAAAGGGGGGCCGCGCAATCGGCTACCCCCCTCATAGACAGCGCGCAACGGAACCAGGTTCCGTAACGCTCAAGTTGCGTAAACGCGGACCAGCCGCGCGCGTTGCAGAATGCCTAGCGCAAGCCAGCCGCGTAATCCGACACCGCTTTGATATCGGCATCCGACATACGGTCCGCAATCGCGAACATGATGTCGTTCTTGCGGTCGCCGCTGCGGAACAGCTTCAACTGCTCTTCAATGTACATGGGGAACTGCCCCGACAAACGCGGGTACTGGCCAGGGATTCCGGCGCCATTGGCAGAGTGACATGCCGCGCACGCCGGAACATTGCGCTCAGGCAAACCGCCGCGCCAGATCTTTTGACCCAGATCAACCAACTTCTCATAGCCGGCCGTGGCGGGCTCTTTCAGCGGCTGCTGCGCCAGATACAACGCGATGTTTTGCATGTCGGCCGGCGTCAGATTCTGCGCCATTGCGGTCATTGGGGTCGGATTGCCGCCAGCGCCATTGCGCACCGGCAACTTCGCGCCCTGCTTGATCTGGAAATCTGCCAATTGCTTGGCCAGATATTCGTGGGGTTGCGCGGCCAGGTTAGGGTTCACCGGGATGGTGCTGTTGCCCGCCGCGCCATGACAGGACGCACAGGCGATGATGCCTCTTGAGGCATCGCCTTGGTCAAACAGCTGGCCACCCTTGGCGGCATCCGGCTTGGCCGGCCCCGCAGCGCCGTCAGCGGCGAAACTAGGTGTAGATAGGGCGGAGGCGCCGAGCAACAGCCCGCTCGCAACCAACATCCGGGACAGCACACGCTTCATGAAGACCTCGACGATCGCATCGATCAAGGCGCAAAAAGGCGCCCACGCCTGCCCCGCACACCCTGGAAAACCGTATCGAACCTCATTTGCCCAATTCGCCTGCCAAGCTGCCATCGGCAACCTAAACAGTAAGCAAAAAAGACGGCTCCGCGCACGGGGACCACTGTTGCAAACGCCGGATTATACAATAGGGCTCGAAACCAACCGTATCCAAAGCCCATCCGTGTCCCTCCTACATCGCGCCTCCTTCCTTACCTCCGCAGCTCGCCTCGACCAGTTGCCGGCCGCCGGCGCTCCCGAGGTCTGCTTTGTCGGCCGCTCAAACGCCGGCAAATCCACGGCCATCAACGTGCTCTGCAACCAGCGCCGTCTTGCGTTTTCAAGCAAGACGCCGGGCCGCACGCGCTTGATCAATATGTTCGGCTTGCCCGACCCGCTGGATCCGGAAGGCCACCTCGGTTTTCTCGTCGACTTGCCCGGTTACGGCTACGCATCCGTGGCTCGCAACGAAAAAGAAAAATGGGCCGACATCCTTGGCGGCTACCTGCGTGACCGTGAATCGCTGGCCGGCATCGTGCTGCTCATCGACATCCGCCGCGGCGTCACCGAACTGGACCGCCGCCTGGCGAACTTCATCGCCCCCACTGGCCGCCCAGTGCTCGCTCTGTTGACCAAGGCCGACAAGCTGCCCTATGGCCAGCGCATGCGCACCGTGTTCTCCGTGCGCAAAGACCTGGCCGATATTGGCGCTCTGCACACCATTCCGTTCTCGGCGCCCGAGCGCATCGGACTGGAAGAAGCCGGCGCCCATATCGAAAATTGGATTTCTCCCAAGGTTGAAACATGAACCCGCAGATCATCACCCCTGAGTTTCCGGTTTCCCGCCCTCGCCGCCTGCGTCGCGACGACTTCACCCGCCGTCTGGTGCGTGAAAACGCATTGACGGTCAATGACCTGATCTACCCCGTCTTCGTCGCCGACGGCGCTGGCTTGCAGCAAGCCGTGCCCTCGCTGCCCGGCGTGGTCCGCTATTCGCTGGATACGCTGCTGCCGGTGGCACAACAGTGCGTCGAACTGGGCATTCCCGTATTGGCGTTGTTCCCCGTTATCGACCCGTCGTTGAAAACGCCGGACGGCATCGAAGCCACGAATCCCAATGGCCTGATCCCGCGCGTGGTCGGCGAACTGAAGAAGCGGTTCCCTGAACTTGGCATCCTGTGTGATGTCGCGCTGGACCCCTACACCAGCCACGGCCAGGACGGCGTTATCGACGACAACGGCTATGTGATCAACGAGATCACCGTCGAAATCCTGGTCAAGCAGGCGCTGACGCAAGCAGCAGCCGGCGTGGACATGGTGGCGCCCAGCGACATGATGGACGGCCGCATTGGCGCCGTGCGCCGCGCGCTGGAAGCCAACGGCCATATCCACACGCAGATCATGGCGTACTCCGCCAAATATGCCAGCGCGTTTTACGGCCCGTTCCGCGACGCCGTAGGCTCGGCCACCAACTTGGGCAAGTCCAACAAAATGGCTTACCAGATGGACCCGGGCAACCTCGATGAAGCGCTGCGTGAAGTCGCCGCCGATTTGCAGGAAGGCGCCGATATGGTCATGGTCAAGCCCGGCATGCCCTATCTGGACGTGCTGCGCCGGGTCAAGGACACCTTCCGCGTGCCAACGTTTGCCTACCAGGTCAGCGGTGAATACGCGATGATCAAAGCCGCGTCGGCCAATGGTTGGCTCGACCACGACAAGGTCATGATGGAAGCGTTGCTTGCGTTCAAGCGCGCTGGCGCAGACGGCATCCTGACGTACTTCGCGATCGAAGCCGCGAAGCTGCTGAAAGCCCAGCGCTAATCACGCAAAGCGTTGCGTGCCGGGCCTCTTGGGCCGGTACGCAACGTTTCAGCGAAAGCGCTGACGCGGGTCGCTGCGGCGCAGTCCCAACCAGGTTCCGCCCAACACGCAGGCCAGGCCTACGATGTGCGTCAACGTGACCTGCTCGTCCAAGAACAGCGACGCGAAAAGCAGCCCGAAAATGGGCAGCCAATTCACAAACAACGCTGCACGGCTGATGCCCAAACGTGCGATGCCAGCATTCCAGACTATATTGCTGACGCCGGACGCAATCACGGCTGAAAACAGCAAGACCAGCCACGGCCACCACGTCATCTGCCAAGTATCGGTCTGATACGACGACGGCGTAATGGCGGCATGCACCACCAGCATCAATCCGCCGGCCAGGTACATGTACCAGAGCATCCCCAACGGATCCATCATTCGCGACATGCGCTGAATGACCAGTCCGCCGAACACGAACACCAGCACCGCCACAAAGACCACCGCGTCACCCCAGCCGGTCAAGCCAAATTGCGCGCCGCTGCCGGCAACTACCATGCCCACGCCAAGGAGCCCCAGCAACGCGCCTGAGATCCGGACCAACGTGAGTTTTTCGCGATAGAAAATGGCGGCAAGCAGGGCCGACAGCAAGGGGCTGGTCGCCATGATCAGCGTGCCGTTGGCTGCCGACGAAAACCGCAGCCCCGAGACCAGCGCCACCTGGTGCGCATAGACCACCAAGAAGCCCGCCAGCGCCACCCAGCCGAGCTCGACGCGCCCCAGCTTGGGAATGCGGCCGCGCCGCGCCTTGATGATGAGCGTGACGGTAATGAACGCAACCACGATCCGCACGGCAGCCAGCGCCTGGATGTCCATGTGCTGCGTCAGATACTTGATGGAGACGATGTTCAGGCCCCAAGTGGCCATGACGAACATCAATTGAAGATAGATAAGACCGTGCTGGTCCTCGCTTGCATCAACTGTTGGGGACGTCACGGCGCTGGCCTGATGGAGGTGGATTGCGCCACCCACGCGGCGCCGCAGCCATGGTATCCCGGGCGCGCTTAACGCACCAGCACGCGATCCAGTGATTCCGTAAAGCGCTTGGCGTCCTGGAAACCCACCACGCGGGCATCCGGCAGCTCCTTGCCTCCGGGTTCGAAGAACATGATGCCCGGCGGGCCAAACAGACGGAACCGCTTTAACAGCGCGCGATCGTCAGCATTGTTGGCCGTCACATCCGCCTGCACCAGCACCATGCCCGCCATACGTTGCGCCACACCCGGATCACTGAACGTGAAGCGCTCCATCTCGCGGCACGACACACACCAGTCCGCATAGAAATCCAGCATCACCGGCTGGCGGCTCTGCGCCAGCAGCGCGTCCAGTTCGGCGTTGTTGCGCACGCGGGTGAAGTGAACTTCGCCGCTCGCGCTAGCCGTACCAGCTGGCGCCCCAGCGCGGGCAGCCAAATGCGACAGGGGTTGCAATACATCACGCCCGCCACTGGCTGCGCCCACAAGCCACGCAGCGGCCGCCAACGCCAAGAGCAAGCCCAAGCCCTTGCCGAACATTCGAGCCGCGCCTGCGCCCGCTGGCAGGGCGTCAAAGGCCCTCAGCATCACGGCAGACACCACTGCCAGGAATGCCCACCCCGTCATTTGTACCCAAGTCGGCACCACGGGGATCAGCATCCACCAGGCCGTCGCCAGCAACAGCATGCCGAACAGACGCTTGACCCCGTCCATCCAGGGGCCCGCTTTGGGCAGCAGCGCGCCCGAAGACGCGCCCACAATCAGCAACGGCACACCCATGCCCCAGGCCATCGCGAACAGCGCCGACCCGCCCAGGAATACGTCGCCCGTTTGCGATATATACAGCAGTGCGCCCGCCAGCGGCGCTGCCACGCAAGGCCCGACGATCAACGCCGACAACGCGCCCATCACCAATGCGCCGGTGTAGCGCCCGCCCGGCACGCGAGAAGAGCGTTCGGCCAGCTTGGCCTGGATACCCGAAGGCATCTGAAACGTGAAAGCATCGAACATCGCGAGTGCCAGCACGGTCAGCAAGATCGCGAAAAGGGTCAGAATCCAAGGCGTTTGCAGCCAGGCCGCCAGACCCGCGCCGCTCAAGCCCGCAGCCACACCCAGCGCGGTGTAGACCACCGACATACCCAACACATAGGTGGCTGCCAGCGCCAATCCGCGTCCACGCGTCGGGCGGGGCTGCGCCACGCCGCCCAACACAATCGAAGACAGAATCGGAATCATCGGCAGCACGCAGGGCGTAAAGGCCAGCAACAGGCCCAGCACCAGGAAAACGCCTGCCGTCTTGGCCCAACCCAGGCCGCCCAGGGCGTCGGCCAGGCTGGTGTCGCCAGCATTGACCAGCGCGCCCAAGCCGCTTGGAGACGCCGCGCCTGCTGATGCCAGCACCGCACCGGCGCCCGCCAGCGCATAACCTCCGGCCACCGGCGTCAACTTGACGCTGCTGTCCATCGGGGGATAACAAAGCCCCGCGTCAGCGCAACCCTGGCCAGTCAGCGTCAGCGTAAAGGGCTGGACGCCCGAGCCCACCGGGACGCGAATCGCCACATCTTTGTGAAAGACCTCCATGTCTTTCTCAAACGTCGGGTCATATTTGACCTCGCCCTTTGGATAGACCGCCTCGCCCAAGGTCGTCGCGCCTGCCGGGCTGATCGTAATGCCAAAGCGCTCGCGGTACATGTAGTAGCCAGGCGCGACGCGGTAGCGCAACTCCAGGGTGTCGGGCGCCGTCATCTGAGCGCTGAAGACAAATGCTTTCTCAGGCTCCAGAAACTCGGCTTCGGCATGCGCCGCTGCCTGCCACCCAACCATCAGCAGCACCATTGCCAGCATGGCCAGGCACTGCCTGAGAACCGCGTAAGCCGCGCGAGTAGCGGGATGGGTGCGCCTTGGCGCGCCGACGAAACCGGCAAGTTGCAACATCAGTCTCTCTTGTTCTGCGTGATGGCCGTTTGTGCACGCACCCAGTCCAGATAGGGCGCGGCGCCGCCAATGACCGGCAGCACGATGATTTCGGGCACATCATAGGGATGCATCTGCGCCAGGGCCTGCACTACAGCCTGGTGGCGCGCGTAGGTGGTTTTTATCTGGAGGGGAATCTCTTCCGCCCCTTCGACCTCTCCGTTCCACATGTAGATGGACAGGCCCGGCGCGCCAAGGTTCACGCACGCCGCCAGCCCGTCTTCGACCAGCACATGGGCGATCCGCTTGGCGAGCAACAGGTCGGGGGCATTGCTGATGACCAGCACGACGTCGTCATCGCGCAACATGGAACCTCCTTGGGATACCCGTGTGAGATGTAACTCGGGGTATTTTATCGGTATTGCGGCAGCCAGCCGGATTCGCCGGGACTGAACTCGCCGCCATGCCACCCGTATTCACCGAGGCCCGCATGACTGATAACTGTCTGTTCTGCCGCATCGCGCGCCGGGAGATCCCCGCGCACATCATCCACGAGGACGAGCGCCTGCTGGCTTTCCTGGATATCCAGCCGGTGCGCCCCGGCCACACCCTCATCATTCCGAAGCAGCACTATCCCTATTACGAAGACATGCCGGCCGATCTGGCGGGCAACATCCTGAACCTGGGGCAAAAACTCGGCCGCCACATGAAGGCGCTGTACGGCGTGGAGCGCGTCGGTTTCGCTTTCACTGGCATTCACGTCGCCCACGCTCACGCGCATGTCATCCCCATGCACCACACGCAGGACGTCACGTCCACGCAGTACATCGAACAACAAAACCTGACCTTCAAAATGCCGCCGCAACCGCCGCAAGAGGTGCTTGCGCAAACGGCAGAGGCGCTGCGTAGCGCGCTGCACGCAACCTGATAACGGGTAGTCGCGGCAATCCTGCCCATGCGTTCGCGCGCTTTGCGGCGCGCAAATAAAACAAGGGCGGGTCCGAAGACCCGCCCTTGTCGCTTATCGAGCTACTGAGAATTACTCAGCGCTGTCCGCAGCGGCTTCATCAACTTCCGGACGGTCAACGAGTTCCATGAAAGCCATGGGAGCGTTGTCGCCTTGACGGAAGCCCATCTTCAGCACGCGGGTGTAGCCGCCGTTACGGGCCGCGTAGCGCGGGCCGATTTCGGCAAACAGCTTGACCACCGCATCGCGATCGCGCAGACGGGCAAAAGCCAGACGCTTGTTCGCCAGCGTGGGTTCTTTGCCCAGCGTGATCAGGGGTTCGATGACGCGGCGCAATTCTTTCGCCTTCGGCAGCGTGGTCTTGATTGCTTCGTGGGTGATCAACGAAACAGCCATGTTGCGAAACATGGCAAGACGGTGACTGCTGGTGCGGTTGAGCTTACGCAAGCCATGACCGTGACGCATGATAAGTTTCCTTTGAATCTAGTGACAGCGTTTCCGCCATCGGGTTGTCCGGCTCTTCTATCAACCTGCAATCAGGCCGCGGTCCGGTAAAAAACGGTGCATTTTATGACGATTTCGCAAACTGCCCGGCGAACAAGCCGGGCACTGCGGGAAACGCCCCGGAAATCCAGGGCGGCACCCTTTTAAGACTTAGGGACGTTCCAGGCCCAGGGGCGGCCAGTTCTCGAGCTTCATGCCGAGCGTCAAGCCACGTGCAGCCAGAACTTCCTTGATCTCGTTGAGCGACTTGCGACCCAGGTTCGGGGTCTTGAGCAGCTCGTTTTCGGTACGCTGAATCAGGTCGCCGATGTAGTAGATGTTTTCGGCCTTCAGGCAGTTGGCCGAACGCACGGTCAGTTCCAGGTCGTCGACCGGGCGCAACAGCACCGGATCGATCTGCGGCGTGCCGCGGACCGGAGCTTCGTACGAATCGCCAGCGCCTTCCAGAGCAGCGAAAACCGAGATTTGATCCATCAGGATGCGAGCCGATTGGCGCACCGCTTCCTCGGGCGAGATCACGCCGTTGGTTTCGATGTCCAGAACCAGCTTATCCAGGTCGGTACGCTGTTCCACACGGGCGCTTTCAACCGCGTAGCTCACGCGGCGGACCGGGCTGAACGAAGCGTCCAGAACGATGCGGCCGATGGTGTGGGTGCGGTCTTCCGACAGCGCGCGCACGTTGCCCGGCACGTAGCCGCGGCCCTTTTCAACCTTGATCTGCATTTCCAGCTTGCCTGCATCCGTCAGGTTGCAGATGGTGTGGCCGGGGTTGATGATCTCGACGTCATGCGGCAGCTCAATGTCGCTGGCCAGCACGGTGCCCGCGCCGGTCTTGCGCAGAACCAGGGTCACTTCGTCGCGATTGTGCAGCTTGAAGACCACGCCCTTCAGGTTCAGCAGGATGTCGACGACATCTTCGCGAACGCCCGGGATGGTCGAGTATTCGTGCACCACGCCCGTCATCTGGACTTCGGTCGGCGCGTAGCCGGTCATCGAAGACAGCAGGATGCGGCGCAGGGCGTTGCCCAGCGTATGACCGTAGCCACGCTCGAACGGCTCCATCACGATCTTGGCATGGTGCGTGCCGACCGGTTCGACTTCAATGGAGCGCGGCTTCAGGAAACCTTGAGTGGACATTTACTGTGTTCCTTTTCAATACCCTCGGCTCGTTACACCGATAAGGCTGATGGACAGGGTGAAACTTGAAACTCGGACAACGCGAAAAACGTTGGCCGATACTTACCGCAAAGCCCGCTCCACCAAAAGGTGAAAAGCGGGCTGCTGCGAGACGTGCAAACGAGTCGCGAAACCAGCAAGCCGGCATGCCTCTCGAAAGAGGCGCCGGCAGGCTTGATTAACGCGAGTACAGTTCCACGACCATCGATTCGTTGATGTCGCGAGCGACATCAGCACGATCGGGGGCCGACTTGAACGTACCGGTCAACTTGGTCGCGTCGACTTCCACCCATTGGGGGATGCCGATGCTGGTGGCCAGGTCGAGCGCTTCTTTGATACGGCCTTGAGTCTTGGCCTTTTCGCGGATCGAGATAACGTCGCCAGCCTTGACCAGCATCGAAGCGATGTCAGCCGTGTGGCCGTTCAGTTCGATGGCGCGGTGGCTCACCAGCTGGCGAGCTTCGGCGCGCGTCGAGCCGAAGCCCATGCGGTAGACGACGTTGTCCAGACGCGATTCCAGCAGCTGGATCAGGGTTTCGCCGGTGTTGCCACGGCGACGCTCTGCTTCAGCGAAGTACTTGCGGAATTGCTTTTCCAGCACGCCGTACATGCGCTTCAGCTTTTGCTTTTCGCGCAGCTGCAGGCCGTAGTCGGAAGTGCGGGCACCCGAAGTGCGGCCGTGTTGGCCAGGCTTGGAATCCAGTTTGCACTTGGAATCCAGCGAGCGACGGGCGCTCTTCAGGAACAGGTCAGTACCCTCGCGGCGCGAGAGCTTGCATTTGGGTCCAATATAACGTGCCATGTGGATTCCCTTTAGATACGACGACGCTTCGGCGGACGGCAGCCGTTATGCGGAACAGGCGTGATGTCAGCGATGGACGAAATCTTGATGCCCAGCGCGTTCAGAGCGCGGACCGACGATTCGCGACCGGGGCCGGGGCCCTTGATACGCACTTCCAACGTCTTGATGCCGTACTCGAGAGCGACACGGCCAGCCGTTTCAGCAGCGACCTGCGCGGCGAACGGGGTCGACTTACGCGAACCCTTGAAACCAGCACCGCCCGAAGTGGCCCACGACAATGCGTTGCCCTGACGGTCAGTGATGGTGATGATGGTGTTGTTGAACGAAGCGTGAACGTGCGCGATGCCGTCCGAGACGTTCTTCTTAACCTTTTTGCGCACGCGCGAAGCGCCGCTGGTGGAAGCTTTCGCCATAATCCAGTTCCTCGATTATTTCTTCAGGGACGCAGCAGCACGACGCGGGCCTTTACGGGTCCGGGCGTTGGTGCGAGTGCGCTGGCCGCGCACGGGCAAACCGCGCTTGTGACGCATACCGCGGTAGGTTCCCAGGTCGATCAAACGCTTGATCGAGAGCTGTACTTCACGACGCAGGTCGCCTTCAACCGTGAACAAACCAACATGTTCGCGGACGCGTTCCAATTCAGCGTCGTTCAGATCCTTGACCTTTTTGTCAAAGGGTACGTTTGCCGCTTCGCAGATTTTGCGAGCGCGCGTACGACCAATGCCAAAAATGGCGGTCAGTCCGATCTCGGCGTGCTGTTGCGGCGGGATGTTAATGCCAGCAATACGGGCCATGACTATTCCTTGAATAAATCTGTTGCGTAGTCGCTAACCCGAGTTAGCCTTGACGCTGCTTGTGACGCGGGTCGGTGCAGATAACACGCACCACGCCGTGACGTTTGATAACTTTGCAGTTGCGGCAAATCCGCTTAACCGATGCCATTACTTTCATGGTTGACTCCTAATTTTCCGTAATCCGGTTCCGCTCATTTCGAGCGGAAAACTATCCTGGCTCGCGTCAGATCATAGGGCGTGAGCTCCACTGTGACCTTGTCACCCGGCAGGATCCGGATGTAATGCATACGCATCTTGCCGGAAATATGGCCCAACACCACGTGGCCGTTTTCGAGCTTGACGCGAAATGTCGCGTTCGGGAGGTTCTCAAGAACCTCGCCTTGCATCTGAATGACGTCGTCCTTGGACATCTTTTGCTTACCGCATCGGCAAACCCGCGCCCTTGAAGTTGGCCTTCTTGAGCAACGAGTCGTATTGGTGCGACATCATGTAGGCCTGAACCTGCGCCATGAAATCCATCGTCACCACCACAATGATCAACAGAGACGTACCACCGAAGTAGAAGGGGACATTCCAGCGCATCACCAAGAATTCCGGCAACAGGCACACCAACGTTATGTAGATGGCACCTGCGAGCGTCAAACGCATCAGGATCTTATCGATGTAGCGCGCGGTTTGCTCGCCCGGACGGATGCCCGGAACAAACGCACCACTCTTCTTCAGGTTGTCCGCCGTTTCGCGGCTGTTGAACACCAGAGCCGTGTAGAAAAAGCAGAAGAAAATAATCGCGACTGAATACAGCGTGATGTAGAGCGGTTGACGAGGCGACAGGGCCGCAGCCAAATCGCTAAGCCAGCGCATGTTCTCACTACTGGAGAACCAGCTCGTGATCGTGGCCGGGAACAGAATGATCGACGATGCAAAGATCGGCGGAATCACCCCAGCCATGTTCAGCTTCAGCGGCAAATGCGAGCTTTGACCACCGTAGACCTTATTGCCGACCTGACGCTTGGCGTAGTTCACCGTGATCTTGCGCTGTCCGCGTTCCACGAACACCACAAAAGCGGTAACCAACACCACCAGAGCCACAATGAACAGTGCCGAAAGCACAGACATTGCGTTGGTGCGTACCAGGTCCAACAGTGCAGCCAGCGCCGCGGGCAAACCCGCCACGATACCTGCGAAGATCAGGATGGAAATCCCGTTGCCCAGACCGCGTTCCGTGATTTGCTCACCCAGCCACATGACGAACATGGTGCCAGTGACCAAAGTCACAACGGTCGTGAAGCGAAACAGCATACCCGGATCGATCACCAGTCCCTGTTGGGACTCCAACGCTACCGAAATGCCCACTGCTTGCACAAGCGCCAGCACAACCGTGCCGTAGCGAGTGTATTGGGTAATCTTCCGACGACCGGATTCGCCCTCTTTCTTGAGCGCTTCCAGCGACGGCACCACCACCGACATCAACTGCATGATGATGGATGCCGAAATGTACGGCATGATCCCCAGGGCAAAAATCGAGAAACGCGAGAGCGCCCCACCCGAGAACATGTTGAACAGGCCCAGGATCCCGCCCTGGTTCTGACGGAACAAGTCCGCCAGCGCATCCGGATTAATACCCGGTACGGGGATGTGTGTACCCAAACGGTAAACCACCAGAGCGAGCACCAGGAACACAAGACGGCGCTTTAAATCACCGTACCGTGCTCCGGTTTTGCCCAATGCCTGCGCGTTAGCCACTCGTCACCTCTAGATCAAGCAAGCGAGCCGCCCGCGGCTTCGATGGCGGCGCGAGCGCCGACCGTCGCGGTAATGCCTTTCAGCACTACCTTGCGCGAGAGTTCACCCGACTTGATGACCTTGGCGTAACGAACCGCCTGGCCAATCACGCCAGCCGCCTTCAGCACTTGCACGTCGACTTCGTCGATGGGCAGGGCTTGCAGGTCCGACAGACGAACTTCGGCGTACAGGTGCTGACCGAGCGGGGTAAAACCACGCTTGGGCAGACGACGCTGCAGCGGCATTTGACCGCCTTCGAAGCCAACCTTATGGAAACCGCCCGAGCGCGACTTCTGACCCTTGTGGCCACGGCCGGCGGTTTTACCCAGACCCGAACCGATACCACGGCCTACGCGGCGCTTGGCGTGCTTGCTGCCCTCAGCGGGCTTCAGCGAATTAAGTTGCATATCCGACATGGTGATTCCTTAGGCTTCCGAGACGGAAACGAGATAATCCACCTTACGGATCATCCCACGCACCTCGGGCGTATCGACCAACACGCGGCTGCTGTTGATGCGGCCCAAGCCCAAACCGCGAACCGTATCACGGTGCGATTGCTTGGTACCGATCACCGAGCGCACGAGGGTCACTTTGATCTGCTTCTGAGCCATGATTTATCCCAGGATTTCTTCGACCGACTTGCCGCGCTTGGCAGCAACATCAGCCGGGGTCAGGGAAGCGCGCAAGCCATTCAACGTGGCGCGAACCATGTTGTAGGGGTTGCTCGAGCCAAGGCTCTTGGCAACCACGTTACGCACACCCATCACTTCGAAAATAGCGCGCATCGGGCCGCCGGCGATAACGCCAGTACCTTCAGCTGCCGGGGAGATCAGCACGGTAGCGGCGCCATGCTTGCCGACCACAGTGTGGTGCAGCGTGCCGTTCTTCAGTGCAACCTTGAACATGCCGCGACGGGCCTGTTCCATTGCCTTCTGAACGGACACCGGCACTTCACGCGCCTTGCCCTTACCCATGCCGACGCGACCATCGCCATCGCCAACCACGGTCAGCGCGGCAAAGCTCATGGTGCGACCACCCTTGACCACTTTGCTCACGCGGTTGACCGCGATCATCTTTTCGCGGAGGCCGTCATCGTTCTCTTTTTCCGCGGCGTTCTTGCCTTGTACTTTAGCCATTTGACAGATCCTCGCTTAGAACTTCAGGCCGGCTTCACGCGCGGCATCGGCCAGCGCTTTCACGCGGCCATGGTAACGAAAGCCCGAGCGATCGAAAGCGACCAGTTCGATACCGGCAGCCTTGGCCTTTTCGGCCACGCGCTTGCCGACCAGCGAAGCTGCGGCAGCGTTGCCGCCCTGACCGGTTTGACCGGCCAGTTGGGCACGCACTTCGGCTTCCACCGTCGATGCGCTGACCAGAACGCGATCGCCTTCCGGCGAAATGATGTTGGCGTAGATGTGCTGGTTCGAGCGGAAAACCGAGAGGCGGTGAACGCGCAACTCGTTGATCTTCCGGCGGGTCGGAACCGCACGACGCAAACGGGAAACTTTTTTGTCCATGATTCGTCCTTGCGTGCGCCGTTATTTCTTCTTGGTTTCTTTGATGACGACGCGTTCGTCCGAGTAACGCACACCCTTGCCCTTGTAGGGTTCGGGTTCGCGATACGCGCGGATTTCAGCGGCCATCTGACCGACGACTTGCTTGTTGGAGCCCTTGATGACGATTTCCGTCTGGGTGGGGCATTCGGCCTTGATACCGGCCGGCAACTGATGCAAAACGTCGTGCGAGAAACCGAGCTGCAGCTTAACGGCGTCGCCTTGAATCGATGCGCGGTAACCCACGCCGACCAGGTTCAGCTTGCGCTCGAAGCCCTTGCTCACGCCGATGACCATATTGGCCACCAGTGCGCGCACGGTACCCGACATGGCGTTGGCGTGACGCGTTTCGTTGGCGGCGACAAACGTGAGTTTGCCTTCGTCCAGCGCAACGGTAACGTCGCCAGTCAGGGCTTGGGTCAAGGTGCCCAACGGGCCCTTGACAGTGATCTGATCCTGCTTGATGTCAGCTTCGACACCCTTCGGCAGTTCGACCGGATACTTAGCGATACGTGACATTCGAATTTCTCCTTAGGCCACGTAGCACAGGACTTCGCCGCCGACGCCGTTTGCACGGGCCTTACGGTCGGTCATGACGCCGCGCGAGGTCGAAACGATAGCCACACCCAAGCCATTCATGACTTGAGGAATGCTGGTACGGCCCTTGTAGATACGCAGACCGGGGCGCGAAACGCGTTCGATGCGCTCGATAACCGGACGGCCAGCGTAGTACTTCAGGGTGATCTCGAGCTCAGGCTTAGCCTGGGTGCCCTTGATTTCAAAGCTGTCGATGTAGCCTTCGTCTTTCAGCACAGCGGCAATTGCCGCCTTCAGCTTCGAGGAGGGCATGCTCACCGTAACTTTGTCCACTTGCTGCGCATTGCGAATGCGGGTCAGCATATCGGCGATGGGATCGCTCATGCTCATAATGTATCTCCTACCAGCTGGCCTTGGTGATGCCGGGGATTTCGCCCTTCATCGCCATTTCACGCAGTTTGTGACGCGTCAGGCCGAACTTGCGGAACACACCGCGCGGACGACCGGTGACCACGCAACGGTTACGTTGGCGCGTCGGATTGGCATTGCGCGGCAGCTGTTGCAGCTTGAGCCGAGCTTGGTAACGATCTTCGTCGGTCTTCGACTGATCGTCGATGATCGACTTCAACTCAGCGCGCTTTGCAGCGAACTTGTCAGCCAGCTTGGCGCGCTTGATGTCGCGATTGATGAGGGAAAGTTTTGCCACGTCATCAGCCCCTTAGTTACGGAACGGGAAGCTGAAGGCCGTCAACAGCGCCTTGGCTTCTTCGTCGGTCTTCGCGGAGGTGGTGATGCTGATGTTCAGCCCACGCAGCGCGTCGATCTTGTCGTACTCGATTTCGGGGAAAATGATTTGCTCTTTCACCCCGATGTTGTAGTTGCCGCGGCCGTCGAACGCACGACCCGAGATACCACGGAAGTCGCGCACGCGAGGCAGCGCAACCGCAACGAGGCGATCCAGGAATTCGTACATACGTTGACCACGCAACGTGACCATGCAACCAATCGGGTAGTTTTCGCGGATCTTGAAACCGGCGATAGCCTTCTTGGTCTTCGTCACGACAGGCTTTTGGCCAGCGATCTTGGTCAGGTCCGACACCGCGTGTTCGATAACTTTCTTATCGGACACGGCTTCCGAGACACCCATGTTCAGGGTGATCTTGGTGATGCGCGGCACTTCCATGACGCTCTTGTAGCCAAACTTGGCCTGCAGGTCGACAGCGACCTTGCTCTTGTAGAAATCTTGCAAACGGGACATGTCTATCGCTCCTTACGCCTTGGCGCCGACAACGGCACCATTGGAACGGAACACGCGGACCTTGCGACCTTCGACTTCTTGAACGCCCACGCGGTCGCCACGACCGGTTGCGGGGTTAAAGAGCGCCACGTTCGAAACGTGGATCGGCATGGTCTTTTCGACAATCCCGCCCGGGTTGTTAGCCATCGGGTTTGCTTTGACGTGCTTTTTGACGATGTTGACGCCTTCGACCAGAACGTGGTCGGCATCAACGCGCGCCAGCACGGTACCGCGACGCTTCTTGTCGCGACCGGTCAGGACGATGACTTCGTCGCCTTTACGAATATTGTTCATCGTAGGGCTCCTTACAGCACTTCCGGGGCCAACGACACGATCTTCATGAACTTCTCGGTACGCAGTTCACGCGTAACGGGTCCGAAGATGCGGGTGCCGATGGGCTCCAGCTTGGCGTTGAGCAACACGGCGGCATTGCCACCGAAACGAATCAGCGAACCGTCTTTACGGCGCACGCCCTTGGCGGTACGAACCACCACGGCATTGTAAATTTCGCCTTTCTTGACGCGTCCGCGCGGAGCCGCATCTTTGACAGTCACTTTGATGATGTCGCCGATACCGGCATAACGGCGCTTGGAGCCACCGAGCACCTTAATGCACATGACATGACGCGCACCAGTGTTATCGGCCACGTCCAGCGTGGTCTGCATTTGGATCATGATTTTTCCTGTTCCAACTTAACTGGAAATACGGTTTTCCCCACTAAGGGAACACTGCAATTCCTGCCAGTTTTGGTCCCGTCAGGTCTGCCGCCCTGCTTTAGTGTCACTGGGGGTTAAACAGAAAGCGCACTGGCTTTTTGTTCTATCCCTGCAACTGGTTGGCAACGCAACGACCCTGGGTTGAAATCCTGCGGGTATTCCCCCAACACGATTCACTTAAATTTACCTGTGACCATTTACCCGTGGGTTTTACCCTAGGCATTTGCCCCACAGAGGGCTTAAGTGAATTGACAATCTGGGAAAGCTGATCATTCTAGCGTGGTTAACTTTTGAGCGCAAGCACTTTGTTGGAATGCCGCACAAAAGACCACGCTTGCCTATGATAAGGCATCTGGCCGGGTTATCTGCCCCCTATTTTTGGCGGTAGTAACCCTTCTCCCAGGCATCGTGGTTGGCCTTGCCGCGACGGATTTCGTCCGTGAACGGAGCCGCCCTGAGCACCAGGCGATTCAACCATTTTACCGGAGCGCGGCAGGGACGTTCAAAATCCACAAATAACACTGCGCGCAGGCCCGTGGTGTCGTTGTGCACTTGATGGGGGTACAAGTCGTCGAACACCACGGCGCGCCCTTCCCGCCAGCTATACCGCTCGCCCCCGACTTCGATCCAGCATTGGTCGGCGGGCTCGGGCACGACCAGGCCCAGATGCAGGCGCAACACGCCGTTGTATGGCCCGGTGTGCAAAGGAATACGTTTGCCAGGTTCCAGGATCGAAAAGAACGCGCTGCGGATGCCGGGAATGTCTTTCAGCGCCTGGGCCGTTGCGGGACACCGCGCCAGGTTGCGGTCCGATTGCAGGCCGTAGCCCATGAAGAGAAAAGTCTTCCATTGGTCATCGGACGTGATCATGCCGACATCAGGCGAAATCTCGTGAAAGGCCGGAAGGCGATCGCGCTCGGACAATAAGTCCATTAACTCCGCGCGAATGGCCGGCGTCCGGGCCTCCAGGACGGGAATCCAAGAGAACTGACCATTCTGGAAGATGGGCCGGTCGCCGACGAGCGACGCCGCCGCGATCCGGTGGCGCAACCAGTCAATAAAACGGAACAGTACGCGGGAATAGATACTGGACTTGCCAACAGGACGCGCATCGACGGGTTGCACAATAGGATCAGGTGGCGGCCAAAGATGCCCCATTCTGGCTATCCCTGTCCGCACATGCAAGCGTGGCCCCCCGGATTGGCTCCTAGTCTGGTACTTGGATTGGACCTCCCCGCCGCGCGCAAGCTGGTTTAGACTGGCGTGGGCGACACGCGGTCGCTACCCACTCCTATTTCGCAAGGAAAGACAGGCATGTATGAACAGTTGGCGCTGTATATCGACGGCGAATTCGTCGCCGGAGAGGGCAGGCGCACCCAGGACGTCATCAACCCGGCCACGCTGGAAGTGCTCGGCCAGCTGCCCCACGCCACCGAAGCGGATCTGGATCGCGCGCTAGCCGCCGCCCAGCGCGCGTTCGAATCATGGAAGAAATCTTCTCCCATGGATCGTTCGGCCATTCTGCGCAAGGTGGCAACGCTGTCGCGTGAACGCGCCAAAGAGATCGGCCGCAACATGACGCTGGACCAGGGCAAGCCGCTGGCCGAAGCCGTGGGCGAAGTCACCTCCTGCGCCGAGCATGCTGATTGGCACGCCGAGGAATGCCGCCGCATCTACGGCCGCGTGGTTCCCCCGCGCAACCCGGACGTGCGCCAGTTTGTCGTCCGTGAACCCATTGGCGTCTGCGCCGCGTTCACGCCGTGGAACTTCCCGTACAACCAGGCCATCCGTAAAATCGCCGCCGCGCTCGGCGCCGGTTGCACGGTGGTGTTGAAGGGTCCAGAAGATTCTCCCAGCGCCGTCATGGCCATCGCCCGCATGTTCCACGATGCCGGCCTGCCCAAGGGCTGCCTGAACATCGTCTGGGGCGAACCCGCCAAGATCTCCGACTACCTGATCCGTTCGCCGATCGTGCGCAAGGTCTCGTTCACGGGCTCCGTGCCTGTGGGCAAGCAACTGGCCGCGTTGGCCGGCGCCCACATGAAGCGCGTCACCATGGAACTGGGCGGCCACTCGCCCGTATTGGTGTTCGACGATGCCGACATCGATCGCGCCGCAGAAATGCTGGCCAAGTTCAAGGTGCGCAACGCCGGTCAGGTCTGCGTGTCGCCCACCCGCTTCTACGTACAGGAAGGCGCCTACGAACAGTTCCTGGCCCGCTTCTCCGACGTGCTGAAGAACATCAAGGTCGGCGACGGCCTGGAAGCCGGCACCGACATGGGCCCGCTGGCTCACGAGCGCCGCGTGCCCGCCATGAGCGCCTTCATCGATGACGCCAAGAAGCACGGCGGCAAAGTCGTGGTTGGCGGCGGACCGCTGGATCGCAAGGGCTTTTTCTTCGCCCCCACGGTCGTGACCGATCTGCCTGACAACTCCATGCTGATGACCGAAGAACCCTTCGGCCCTGTCGCGCCCGTCGTCCGCTTCAAGGACACCGACGAAGTGCTGACCCGCGCCAACAGCCTGCCCTTCGGCCTGTCGTCCTACGTGTTCACGAACTCGCTGAAGACGGCCACCAAGGTGTCCAATGGTTTGGAAGCCGGCATGGTCAACATCAACCACTTTGGCAGCGCGCTGGCCGAAACGCCGTTTGGCGGCATCAAGGACAGCGGCATCGGCAGCGAAGGCGGCCTGGAAACGTTCGATGGCTACCTCGTGACGAAGTTCATCACGCACATCTGACGCTGACGCCAGTCAACGCAAAAAGCCCCGCAAGGGGCTTTTTTTCGTCTGACGGTACGGACTGCGAAACACAGCTTTCATGATGGTGTCATCCGCATCGCCGAGGATTGCGCCTCGCTCGCGGACGGCCTTCCCAGGAACAGGGGACTCCCGCCCGAAAAAAAACATGTTCCAGGAAGCCCAGAAAACCCATGAATACTTATTCACGCTACGCCCGTGCTGCGGGCACGATCGCGCTGGCCACGCTGCTGGCCGCGTGCGGCGGCGACAAAGATGACGACGACGCGCCCCCGGTAGCGGAAACGCCCGTTGTTGAAACGCCGGCCGTGCCGCCCGCCGCGGTTCAAATCGCGTTCATGCCCGACATCCATTTCCACGATGTTTACGCGGACTTCAAAGACGGTTCGTTTCCCGGCATTCCCAATCCAAAGCGAGGCGACAACGCCACCATCCGCACGATGTATGCGCAGTTGACATCGACGCGGCTGTTCAACGAAAACTACTTCGCTTTCCTGGCAGCACTGGACGACGCGGCGGCCCGAGGCGTGAAGTACATTGCCCTGCCCGGCGACTTCTCGGACGATGGTCAGCCCGTGCACATGCGCGGCCTGGTCAAGATCATGGACGAGTACTCGCGCAAGCATGGCATTCAGTTCTTTGCCGCCCCCGGCAATCATGACCCCGTGCGGCCCTACAACCAGGCCAACGGCAAGAGCGACTATCTGGGCCTGGACCCCGCGACCAACGCCATCGGCTTTTCGCAGCCCATCTACAGCCGCGGCGGCAATGCCGCTTGCAGTACGGCCTACGCCGGCGATTGGGCTCGTGTAGGCGATACCTATTGCACTGAGGAAGTGCTGCACATGGGCTACTCGGGCATCACCGAGGCGCTCACCCAACACGGCTTCATGCCTAAGCCGCAGTACCTGTACTACGAGACTCCGTACAGCACCTACAAATACGAAGACTACAACTACAACACCGCGCTATCGCAAGCCAGCTGGATCAACCGCCAGTACGAAATCTGCGCGCAAGGCACGGGCGGACCGAACAAGCCATCGAACTACACCTTGTGCAAGATGGTGCCGGACACCTCGTACGTGGTTGAGCCCGTCAAGGGCGTATGGCTGGTCGGCCTGGACGCCAACGTGTATGTGCCGACGGGTAACGGCCCGAACGATTTCACCGGCTCTGGCGACCAGGGCTACAACAAAATGCTTACCCACAAAGCCCATGTGATCAAGTGGCTGGCGGACGTTGTCGCGCGCGGCAAGGCGCAGGGCAAGCAGGTGGTCGCGTTCAGCCATTTCCCGATGAGCGAATTCTTCAACGGCGCATCGGACGATATCGAAGCGCTGTTAGGCGCCAACAAGATGCAGATGGTGCGCCGCCCGGCGGAAAACACCACGCGCGCGCTGGCCGAGACCGGTCTGAAGGTGCACGTGGGCGGCCATATGCACTTCAATGACATGGCCGTGCGCAACTATGGCGGCGACACGGCGCTGTTCAACATTCAGGCTCCGTCCATGGCGGCCTATGTTCCGGCGTACAAACTCATGACCATGCAGAGCGCCAGTGAGATCGAAGTGCAAACCGTTCGTCTGGATAAGGTGCCGCGCTTTGACGAACTGTTCGATCTTTATCGCGCGGAAAACGCGTATGACGTTCCTGCCCGCTGGGATGTGTCCATCCTGGATGCCAAGGACTATGGCGATTTCAACTACCGCTACATGAGCGAACTTGTCCGCCTGCGTTTGCTCAACGATGACTGGCGCTGCGAGATGCGCGAATTGGTCAAAAGCCCCCTGACTGGAGCCGACCTGCTGATCCTGTCGCAACTGCGCACCACGGTCACGCTGGCAGAACTGAAGAACACCGGCAACCAAAGCAAACTCGCCCCCGCGTTCTTCAACTGCCTGTACGTGGCAGGCGGCCCGAGCGCCAGCAACCCAGCCTATGCCGCAGACCTGGCCGACGCCGAAACCCGGGCGCAAGCGCTGGCGCAAGCCAATGGCATGCAGCTCGCGGACTTCGCAAAGTGGCAGGCGCTGGACATGGCAGGCGATTTTGTGCGTCTGGCCAACGCCGGTGACCTGGCCTTCGCTGACATTCCGGCGCAGCGCGCCAGCCAGTACAAGTTGCTGGCGCAAGCATTGAACCAAACCAACGCCGGACTGCAAATGAACGGCAACCAGGTCAGCGACGCGAACACGCTGGCTGACCTGTTCAAGGCGCGCTTCAAGCCCTTGATGGCGATCATGCTGAAGCTGGCGGATGGCGTGCCGTCCGAACACATCCGGCTGGATCTCAAGAGCAACAGCGTCGTCAACCTGTCGAACAAGCCCTCGCCGTTCTAACTATTCGGATGCAGGCATAGCCCGAAGCCACAAGGCCCGCGCAAGCGGGCCTTTTTTCGATGAGCCGCCCTGACAACCCGTCAGTGCATTGAATAGGCTCAAACACGGCGGCAGCGTTATGTTCTGCCGCGCAGATCACGCGGCGTCATGCCGAAGCGGCGCTTGAACAATCGGCTGAAATGCGAGGGATGGGAAAAGCCCACCTGGTAAGCCAGTTCGGCAATGCTGCGATGGCCGTGCAGCGGGTTCAGCAACAGCTCGCGGCACTTGTCCAGACGCTGGTCAAAAATGAAGGACTCCGCCGACAGCCCGCCGGCCTGCAAGATGCGGTGCAAGTACGCTACCGACAACCCGCAACCCTGCGCTACCCGCAACGGTGACAAGCCGGGGTCCGCCAGATGCTGGCGGATATAAGCCATCGCGCGATGCCGATGCGCCAGCGTGACACTGCTATCCGACTCCGATGCGTGCGCCTGCTCCGCCTGCACCAAGAACAGCACAATCAGGTCGATCAGGCGTTCACCCAGCTCTGTCACTTCGGTATCCGACCACCCGCCCATCCCCTTGAACAGATGATCCATATAACTAGCCAGCATCGCCCCCCTGGGCGAACCATCGTCGGCGCGCAGCTTATAGAAGGCGCCAATGCGGGAATCGCGCTGAGACAGCGCGCTGCGTGGAAACGACACGCTCAGGCTGCGATACCCCGACGCGCCCAATGCCGTTGCCTGATACGGCAGACTTTGGTTCATCAGATACACGCAACCGGGTTCCACCTGGAATTCACGCCCCTGCTGCTGCACCGCGAGCGGACCGCTCAGCGGTAGCCCAAAGGTGTAGAACTCCTGGTCCAGCCGGGACACGTTGCCCGCAGTACGCTCCAGCTTCTGTCCCTGATAGTGCAGATCATTGAATTGCAGGCTGGTGCGGCGCGCATAACGCACGTGTCCGGCAAAGTGATCCGGCTGGCCGCGATGCACCTCGAAAGGGCCAAAGGCATCCGACAGCGCCGCGCGCCACGCTTCGCGCCGGTCGGCGCCGGCGCTGGCCGAAATGGCGAATTCCGTATCGGGCATGCGCGGTCTCCTGGTGCGCGGGGATGGGATGAGCGCTTGTGATCTTGCGTCTACATATTCTTGACTCACCCTGCTCTAGGGGGTCCGGCGCATTGTGGTCACGCCTGGCGCAAGTCTATATTCAGCCCGATAAGCACACAACCTGGACAACCCGGGAGGAGACTCATGGCACACGCACCCGCGATGGCCGGCCGCCACACGCCGGCTTCACGCTATCTGCGCTGTGAAGGGCTTGAACTGCACTACATGGAATGGGGCGCCGCCGACGCGCCGCCCTTGATCATGTGGCATGGTCTGGCCCGCACCGGCCGTGACTTCGATACGCTGGCAGAAGCGCTTGCTGACGACTATCGGATCATCTGTCCGGACACGATCGGCCGTGGTCTGTCGCAATGGAGTTCAGATCCCGTTGCCGAGTATCGACTGGATTTCTACGCGCAACTGGCGCGTGCCTTGGCCGACGGCTTATCGCTGGCGACAATGCGCTGGGTAGGCACGTCCATGGGTGGCGCGACAGGCATGCACGCCGCCGCCTCAACGCTGCGCGACCGTATCTCGCACCTGGTCGTGAACGATATCGGCCCCGAACTGCCGCAACCCGCTATTGAGCGCATCCTGGCCTATGCGGGCAACCCGCCGGCCTTCGACACGGTAACGGAACTGGAAACCTGGCTGCGTGCCGCATACAAGCCGTACGGCTGGCAAAGCGACGCACAGTGGCGCACGATGGCCGAAACCTCGGTGCGCCGTCTGCCAGACGGCCGCGTCACTGCCCACTATGATCCCGCCATCGTCGGCCAATTCACGCATCACCCCGCTGACTACGATCGTTGGAGCGGCTACGACACGCTGCGCATGCCGCTCCTGCTGCTGCGGGGCGCTGATTCGGATCTATTGCTGCCCGACGTCGCGCACGCCATGACCCAGCGCGGCCCGCGCGCGCAACGCATCGACTTCCCCGATTGCGGCCATGCCCCCGCCTTAAACGTTGCGCCCCAGATCGATGCCATCCGGCAATTCCTTGCCACGCCGGAATTGACAGCGCCCGCTCGTGCCCACTGATAACAGGAGTCACCCATGAATCGTATTTTGATAGCTGCGCTGGCCGCCCTTTGCATGAATTCGGCCATGGCCGCAAAGGACTTCGTCGTCGCTCACGTCTATGACAAGACGGGGCCGCTCGAAGCCTATGCCAAGCAAACGCAGAACGGCCTGATGCTCGGTCTGGAATACGCGACCCAAGGCACCATGACAGTGGCGGGCCGCAAGATACGCGTGATCGAGAAAGACAACCAGGGCAAGCCCGACGTCGCCCGCGCTCAACTGGCATCGGCCTACGCGGACGACAACGCCGATATCGCCGTCGGACCCACCTCCTCTGGCGTGGCGCTAGCCATGCTGCCCATCGCCGAAGAGTACGAAAAGATTCTGCTGGTTGAACCCGCGGTCGCGGATTCCATTACCGGTGAAAAATGGAACAAGTACATCTTCCGCACCGGCCGCAATTCATCGCAGGATGCGATCGCCAACGCAGTCGCGTTTGATCAGCCAGGCACCTCAATCGCCATGCTGGCGCAGGACTATGCCTTTGGCCGCGACGGGGTGAAGGCGTTCAAAGGCGCCCTGAAAAATGCGAAGATCGTGCATGAGGAATATCTGCCCGCCAACGCCACCGACTTCACAGCGGGCGCGCAACGGCTGTTCGATGCGCTGAAGGACAAACCCGGCCGCAAGATCATCTTCATTCTTTGGGCCGGCGCGGGCAATCCGTTCAAGATTGCCGACCTGGACCCCAAACGTTTCGGCATCGAGATCGCAACGGGCGGCAATACGCTCGCCGCGATGACGCCGCTGAAATCGCTGGCCGGCATGGAAGGCGCAACCTACTACTACTACGGCATCCCGAAGAATCCGGTGAATGACTGGCTGGTTGCCGAACACCAGAAGCGCTTCAACCAGCCACCGGATTTCTTCACGGCGGGCGGCATGTCCGCAGGCGTGGCCATCGTGGCAGCGCTGAACAAGACTGCGGGCAACTCCGATACCGACACGCTGATCAAAGCGATGGAGGGCATGAGTTTCGACACGCCCAAAGGCAAGATGACCTTCCGTCCCGAAGATCATCAGGCGATGCAATCCATGTACCACTTCCGCATCAAGAATGATCCGTCTGTGCCGTGGGCCGTGCAGGATCTGGTCAAGGAAATCACGCCGGACCAGATGGCCGTGCCGATCCAAAACAAACGCTAACGTCCCGCTCCCACAATGCTGGAAACCCAATCGCTCACGATCCGTTTTGGCGGACATGTGGCCGTCAACGAAGTCAGTTGCAGTTATGCACCTGGCACGTTGACCGCCATTGTCGGCCCGAACGGCGCGGGCAAGACCACCTACTTCAACCTGATCTCGGGGCAATTGCGCGCAAACGCGGGTTCGGTGCGCCTGAATGGACGCGACTTGACCGCGCTTGCGGCCCCGGCCCGCATGCATGCAGGGCTGGGCCGCGCGTTTCAATTGACGCAGCTGTTCCCGCGCTTGAGCGTGCATGAAAACGTGCGCCTTGCCCTGCAATCGCGCCAGCAGGGTATAGGCTGGCGGCAAATCCGATTCTGGCGCACGTGGAGTGAAGATCGGCAGTTGCTGGCGCGTGCCGACGCGCTGCTGGAACGCACGCGGCTGCATGCGCGCCGTGACCAGGCTGCCGCGGATTTGCCCCACGGTGATCAGCGCAAGCTGGAAATCGCCATGCTGATTGCGCTGGAGCCGCAAGTGTTCATGTTCGACGAACCGACAGCCGGGATGAGTGTGGACGATGTACCCGTCGTGCTGGAGCTGATCCGCGAGATCAAGAACGATCCGTCCAAGACCATTCTGCTGGTTGAACACAAAATGGATGTGGTGCGCGAACTGGCCGACCGCATTGTCGTCCTGCATAACGGCCAATTGATGGCGGACGGCGAACCTGCGGCCGTCATCGCTTCGCCTATCGTTCAGGAAGCCTATCTGGGCGTCGCCCCGCGGGAGCCTTCCGCATGAACGCGACTCCCCTGCTGGAATTGAAAGACGTGCATACGCATATCGGCGCGTATCACATACTGCATGGCGTCGACCTGGCCGTGGCCCCCTCTGCGGTCACGATGCTGCTGGGCCGCAACGGCGCAGGCAAGACGACGACATTACGCACGATCATGAGTTTGTGGCGTGCGTCGCAAGGTCAGGTGTGCTTTGAAGGCGTGCCGGTTGGCGGGCCGGGCACACGCAGCTCACCGCCCGACATGGCACGCTTGGGACTGGCATACGTGCCCGAGAACATGGGCATCTTCGCCGACCTGTCGGTCAAAGAGAACATGCTGCTGGCAGCACGCCAGGCTAAGCGCGAGAACCAGTTGGATACCGCCAGGCTTGAATGGATCTTTGGGTTCTTTCCTGCTCTCAAGAAATTCTGGCTATACCCCGCAGGCAAACTGTCGGGCGGCCAAAAGCAGATGCTTGCGGTGGCACGCGCCATCATCGAGCCGCGCCGGCTATTGCTGATCGACGAACCGAGCAAGGGACTTGCGCCCGCCATCATCCAAAACATGATCGAAGCATTCATCGAGCTCAAACAGGCGTCCACGACGATTCTGCTGGTCGAGCAGAACTTCAACTTTGCCCGTCAGGTCGGCGATCACGTGGCGATCATGGATAACGGACGCGTCGTGCATGCAGGCGGCATGCAGGAACTGGCGGACGACGACGCGTTGCAGACGCGCCTTCTGGGTCTGTCGCTGGGAAGCCATCAATGAACGCGATCAACACTGACACCCCGCTGCCCCGCACCCGCGCTGACCTGCGGCCGATTGTGCTGGTGCTTGCGCTGGCAGCATTGGCGTTGCCCCTGGTCGGCTCATTTTCTACCTGGGTCACGCTGACCTTCGCCGGTTTGGCGATGGGCATGATCATTTTCATTGTCGCCTCGGGCATGACGCTCGTCTTCGGGCTGATGGATGTTCTGAATTTCGGACACGGCCTGTTCATCGCCATCGGCGCGTATATGGCCGCCACTGTGCTCGGCTCCATGGCGGACTGGACGCAGTCCGGCAGCCTGTGGCTGAACGTGGGCGCCGTGCTGCCCGCCATGATTGTCGGCATGTTGGTAGCTGGCGCGGTGGGGCTCGCGTTCGAACGAGTGATTGTGCGCCCTGTCTACGGACAACACTTGAAGCAGATCCTGATCACGATGGGCGGCATGATCATCGGCGAAGAGATCATCAAGATGTTGTGGGGTCCGCAGACTCTTACGCTGCCTTTGCCCGAAGCGATGCGCGGCGCGTTCCTCGTGGGTGACGCGGCGATCGAGAAGTTCAGAGTCGTGGCGCTGGTCGTGGGTTTGCTGGTTCTGGGCGGCATGCTGTGGCTGCTGAACCGCACCAAACTCGGTCTGCTGATCCGCGCTGGCGTCGAAGACCGCGAGATGGTGGAGAGCTTGGGCTATCGCATCCGCCACCTCTTTATTGGCGTGTTTGTGGCCGGCTCAATGCTGGCCGGGCTGGGCGGCGTGCTTTGGGGCATGTATCAACAGTCGATCGTGCCGCAACTGGGCGCGCAGGTGAACGTGCTGATCTTCATCGTCATCATGATTGGAGGTCTGGGTTCCACCGTGGGGTGCCTGATTGGTGCGTTGCTGGTCGGTCTGATGGCCAACTACACCGGTTTTCTGCTGCCTAAGGCCGCCCTGTTTTCCAACATTGCGCTGATGGTTGCCATTCTGTTGTGGCGTCCGCAGGGCGTGTATCCGGTCACGAATCGCTAGGAACCGCCGACATGATCCGACGATTGCTCTCCGGCGATCCGCCACGCAGTACCGTACTTGCCGTCTTGCTTGTTCTGATCGTTGCCGCTTTGGCTGCGGCGCCCTTTCTCTTTCCCGGCCCCAAGTCGCTGGCTGTCGCGGCCAAGATTCTGGTATTCGTGATTCTTGTCGCCAGCTACGACCTGCTGCTGGGCTATACCGGCATCGTGAGCTTTGCGCACACCATGTTCTTCGGTATTGGCGCGTACGGCGTGGCGATCGCCAGCGTGCGGTTGGAGCCAGGCTGGACAGCCGTGTTCTCAGGAGTGGCGGGAGGGCTTGCCGTGTCACTGGCCTTCGCCTTGTTGATCGGGTTGGCCAGCCTGCGGGTACGCGCCATCTTCTACGCCATGATCACGCTGGCGGTGGCTGCCGCATTCCAGACGCTGGTATCGCAGCTGTCGGATCTGACGGGCGGCGAAGACGGCCTGAATTTCAAGGTGCCGCAAATGTTGCGTCCGGCATTCCGGCCCTTGTCGGAGCCGTTGTTCGGCGTCACGATCGACGGGCGCATCATCACGTATTACTTGATCGCGGCAGTCAGTGTCGTGTTGTTCCTTATGCTGCTGCGCATCGTGAATTCTCCGTTTGGCCGCGTGCTGCAGGCCATCCGCGAAAATCCCTTCCGCGCCGAAGCCATCGGTTATCGGACCGTGCTGTATCGCAGCCTGTCCAATTTGCTGGCCGCCGCCTTCGCAACCTTGGCTGGCGCTATGTATGCGTTATGGCTGCGCTACAACGGCCCCGATACCTCTTTGTCTTTCGAGATCATGCTCAACATCCTGTTGATGCTGGTGATCGGCGGCATGGGAACCATGTACGGCGCAGTTGTGGGCGCAAGCCTGTTTGTGTTCGCGCAGAGTTATCTGCAAGACGGCTTGCATGTGATCCATGACGCCGTGGCAGACGTCGCGCCGCTCGCGCTATTGTTTGAACCAGACCGCTGGCTGTTGTGGCTCGGGATCTTGTTTGTGGTGTCGGTGTACTACTTCCCTAGCGGGATCGCGGGACAGTTGCGAGAACGAGCGCGGGGACGTTAGGAAGAGGACCGCGCGCACCCTGGAAATTCCGCTACTTCACGCGGCGGCGCAGGTCATCGACACTGCTCTTGACGTCGGCAATACGCCTGCGCAAGTCATCGAATTTTCGATCGTCCGAACTGCTGCCGCTATTCTGTTTAGAAGCACTGCGCGACAGCTTATCAAGTTCATTTTTCTGGGCATCTACTTTGCGGCTCAGCGCGTCATTCGCCTTGCGCAGTTCTTCCAGAGCTTTGCCCTGCTCTTCTAGACGATTGACCACCTTTGTGAGCTCGGTCACTTCCATGCCCGTACTGACCTGGCCGTCGTTGCCCAAAATCATCAGGCTTGGTCGATAGGGCCTTGTGACGGTCCGATCTTTCAGTGGCACTTGTTGCGCCCAGGCGGCGGAGGACGCCAGCCCTCCCGCTACCAGCAACGCCTTGCACACCAATCCAAGTTTGCTCACTGACCTACGCATACGTTCAGCTCCTCAGGGAAAAAGCGGGAGGCGCACAGACGCCGTGCGGCCATTATTGTCTGAGGCGGCTCGACAGCGCCACTACCTTCCATTCTGCCGAAGCGTGTCGGCATCGCGCCGCAAGCCGTTAACACGCCGCTGCATCTCGTCGATGCTGCGCTGCGTTTCACTGTTGCCTCTGTCTATTTGCGAGCCCGACGGCGTAGGCGCCAGGGGTTGCATGTTCATCGGTGCACGCGAGCCGTTCAATGGAATCATTGCTGGCGGCGGTGGATGTGCCGAAGCCGGAGTTCCGGTCAACAAGCGCTCAAGCATGTGCAATTGATCACGTTGAACCTGTAGCGCTCGTTCCTGATCCATCAGCGCCTGTTCGTTTTCATCTTCGGTACCGAAGATAGCTGCGTGTTCACGCGACAGACCATCCATTTTGACGCGCGGATCGGGGCCAGCATTCAACAGGCTTTTGCCTAACGATGTCAGATCCGTCGGGGCCGTGGCTGGTGCGCCACCGCCCGCTCCCTGCAAGGCTTTAGCAGATGGCGCCGCGCCGACAGCAGCGCCTTCAGGGCTGATTCCATTCTGTGCGGACGGCTCGGATTGGCCTTGACCTTGTTGGCCTTGACCTTGGGCAAGCGTCTGCTGGGAAACCGTAGCCAGTGCCATCGCGGCCATCAACCCAAGCGGAATTGCCTTCTTGAAGCCGCGCATGATGTTCTTTGAATTCCGGAATAAAAGGCAAAAAAAAACGGCAAGGGGTTTAGCCCTTGCCGCTTTATATCAGAACAGCGAACCGTTCCGATGATCTGCTTTACTTAGATGCCACGTGCGGCTTCAACCAGACGCACCACACGCCACGACTTCGAGCGCGAGATGGGACGGCCTTCAGCGATTTCAACCGTGTCGCCTTCGTTGTATTGGTTCGATTCATCGTGCGCCTTGTACTTCGCGGAGCGCATGATGATCTTGCCGAAGATGGGGTGCTTGACGCGGCGTTCAACCAGAACGACGACAGTCTTGTCCATCTTGTTGCTTACGACCTTGCCAACCAGCGTACGCTGGCGCTTGGCCACTTGGGTGTTTTGAGTTTCGCTCATCTTTATTTCCCTGCCTTCTCGGTCAGCAAGGTGCGAACGCGTGCAATGTCACGACGCACATTGCGCAGCTGGCTGGTGTTGGCCAGTTGCTGCGTGGCCTTCTGCATACGCAGACCGAATTGTGCCTTCAGCAGGCTTTCGAGCTCTTTGCCGAGCTCGGCGGCATCTTTCGAACGGAGTTCGCTAGCTTTCATGTTAGTACTCCTTAAGCACCGATATGACGCGCGACGAACGTGGTCGAAATCGGCAGCTTGGCAGCGGCCAGGCGGAAAGCTTCACGCGCGATCTCTTCGCTCACACCTTCCATTTCGTAGAGCACTTTGCCGGGCTGAATTTCAGCGACCCAGTACTCAGGATTGCCCTTACCGTTACCCATACGGACTTCGGCGGGCTTTTGCGAGATGGGCTTATCCGGGAAAATGCGAATCCAGATACGGCCGCCACGCTTGATGTGACGATTGATAGCACGACGAGCGGCTTCGATCTGACGAGCGGTCAAACGGCCACGGCCGGTGGCCTTCAGACCGAATTCGCCGAACGACACGTGGGTACCACGAGTCGCCAGACCGGTGTTGCGGCCCTTCTGCTCTTTGCGATACTTTCTGCGAGAGGGTTGCAGCATGGTTATTCTCCTTCAGGCGCCGGAGCAGCGTCCGCCTTGCGGGGACCACCACGACCGCGACCACCCGGACGACCGGTGCGAGCACCGTCCGGACGATCACCACGCGGAGCGCGGCGCGGACGACGTTCTTCTTCGCGCGGGGCTGCGGTTTCCGGCGGCAATTCGCCGTTAGCCAGCATGTCGCCCTTATAGACCCAGACCTTGATGCCAATCACGCCATACGTGGTGTGGGCTTCGGAGGTGCCGTAGTCAATATTGGCCTTGAGGGTGTGCAGCGGCACACGGCCTTCGCGATACCACTCGGTGCGAGCAATTTCGATACCGTTCAGACGGCCGGCGCTCATGATCTTGATGCCTTGGGCACCCAGACGCATCGCGTTCTGCATCGCACGCTTCATTGCGCGACGGAACATGATGCGCTTCTCGAGCTGTTGCGAGATCGAGTCGGCGATCAGTTGAGCATCGGTTTCCGGCTTGCGGATTTCTTCGATGTTGACGTGCACAGGCACGCCCATCAGACGCTGCAGATCAGCCTTCAGGCTTTCGATGTCTTCGCCGCGCTTGCCGATCACCACACCCGGACGAGCCGAGTAGACGGTAATGCGGGCATTCTTGGCGGGACGCTCGATGATCACACGACCAACGGAGGCGCTCTTGAGCTTCTTTTTGAGGTACTCGCGAACACGAATGTCTTCGGCCAGCATGGCACCGAAGGACTTGTCGTCGGCGAACCAACGCGAGGACCAATTACGGGTGACCGCGAGACGGAACCCAGTGGGGTGAATTTTCTGACCCATCGTGACTCCTTAAGCTCCGACCTTAACCGTGATATGGCAGGTCTGCTTCTCGATACGGTTGCCGCGGCCCTTGGCGCGAGCGGAGAAGCGCTTCATCGACTGAGCCTTGTCCACAAAAATCGTGGTGACTTTCAGTTCGTCGATATCGGCGCCGTCGTTGTGCTCGGCGTTGGCGATGGCGGACTCGACAGCCTTCTTCAGGATGACGGCAGCCTTCTTCGGCGAGAAGGTGAGGATCTCCAGGGCACGGCCGACCTTCTGACCACGGATCAAGTCCGCAACCAGACGCGTCTTCTGTGCCGAGATGTGCACCCCACGGATAATGGCAGTAGTTTCCATCGCTTACCTCTTCGCCTTCTTGTCCGCAGCGTGACCCTTGAACGTACGGGTCAACGCGAACTCGCCCAGCTTGTGACCGACCATGTTCTCGTTGATATACACGGGGACATGTTGCTTGCCGTTGTGCACAGCGATCGTCAGACCGATGAACTCGGGCAGGATCGTGGAGCGACGCGACCAGGTCTTGATCGGCTTCTTGTCTTTGCCCGCGACGGCCGTGTCCACCTTTTTGATCAGGTGAGCATCGACAAACGGGCCTTTCTTGATCGAACGTGACATAGTGTTCGCCTCTTACTTGCGCTTGCGCCGTTGGACGATCATATTGTTCGTCCGCTTGTTGCGACGGGTCTTGAAACCCTTCGCCGGAGTACCCCACGGGCTGACCGGTTCGCGTGCTTCACCGGTACGGCCTTCACCGCCACCGTGCGGGTGATCCACCGGGTTCATGGCAACGCCACGGACCGTCGGGCGGACACCACGCCAACGCATTGCACCGGCCTTGCCAATTTGGCGCAGGCTGTGTTCTTCGTTACCGACTTCACCAATGGTGGCGCGGCATTCGATGTGCACACGGCGGACTTCACCAGAGCGCAGACGCACTTGAGCGTAGATGCCTTCGCGAGCCAGCAGGACGGCGGAAGCGCCGGCCGAACGGACCATTTGAGCACCCTTGCCAGGCAGCATTTCGACGCAGTGAATCGTCGTACCCACCGGGATGTTGCGGATCGGCAGCGTGTTACCGACGCGGATCGGAGCTTCGACGCCCGACAGCACGGTAGAACCCACTTCCAGACCACGCGGAGCGATGATGTAACGACGTTCGCCGTCGGCGTAGCACAGCAGAGCAATGTGCGCCGTACGGTTCGGGTCATATTCCAGACGCTCGACCTTTGCCGGGATACCGTCCTTGTCACGACGGAAGTCGACGAGACGGTAGTGCTGCTTGTGGCCACCGCCACGATGACGGATCGTGATGTGACCGTTGTTGTTACGGCCCGAACCACGGATCTTCTTTTCCAGCAGCGGCGCGTAGGGGTCACCCTTGTGCAGGTTGGGACTAACAACCTTCACCATGCCACGACGGCCAGCCGAAGTCGGCTTAACTTTTACGAGGGCCATTTACTTCACCTCCGCAAAGTCGATTTCCTGGCCGTCTTTGAGCGACACGTAAGCCTTGCGCTCATTACGGCGGCGGCCAACGAATCGGCCAAAGCGCTTGACTTTGCCCTTACGGTTGAGGACCTGCACGGACTCGACCTGCACTTTGAAGAGCAGTTCGACGGCAGCCTTGATTTCCGGCTTGGTAGCGTCAGCCACGACACGGAAAGCGACTTGCTGATTCTTCTCAGCGACGAACGTGGCCTTTTCGGTCACGATCGGAGCCAGAATGACTTGCATCAAGCGTTCAGCGTTCATCCCAGCATCTCCTCGAGTTGAGCGATGGCCGGCTTGGTGATCAGCACTTTCTTGTAGTGGACCAGCGACAACGGATCGGCATAACGGGGCTCGACAACAGCAACGTGCGGCAAGTTGCGGGTGGCGAGGTAAACATTCTCATCAACGCTGTCGGTGATGATCAGGACCGAGTCCAGGCCCAGGCTCTTCAGCTTTGCAGCAGCGTCCTTGGTCTTCGGCGATTCCAGATCAAACGATTCGACAACAGCGATGCGGTCTTCACGAGCCAGTTGCGACAAGATCGAACGGATCCCGGCGCGGTACATCTTCTTGTTGACCTTCTGGCTGAAGTTCTCTTCGGGCGAGTTCGGGAAAATCCGACCACCGCCACGCCACAACGGCGACGAAGTCATACCAGCGCGTGCGCGGCCGGTACCCTTCTGGCGCCAGGGCTTCTTGGTCGAGTGCTTAACTTCAGAACGATCCTTCTGAGCGCGGTTGCCGGCACGGGCATTGGCTTGGAAAGCCACCACGATCTGATGAATCAGAGCTTCGTTAAAGTCACGGCCGAAGATCGTGTCGGGCGCGCTGAACGTAGCAGCGGCCTGACCTTGGTCGTTCAGGAGCTTGAGATCCATTTACTTACGCTCCCTTCTTGGCCGGGGCCTTGATGGCCGGGCGCACGACGATGTCGGCGCCAGCGTGGCCGGGGACAGCGCCCTTGACCAGCAGCAGACCACGTTCAACGTCAACGCGAACGACGTCGAGGTTTTGCACGGTGCGGGTGACATCACCCAGGTGACCAGCCATGCGCTTACCCGGGAAAACGCGACCCGGATCTTGTGCTTGACCAATCGAGCCGGGAACGCGGTGCGAACGGGAGTTACCGTGCGAAGCGCGTTGCGAACCGAAGTGGTGACGCTTGATGGTACCGGCGAAGCCTTTACCAATGGTCGTGCCCGTCACGTCGACCTGTTGGCCGGCTTCGAACACGGTTTCCACGGCGACCACAGCACCAGCCACAAATTCTGCGGCGCGAGCGGGATCAAGGCGGAATTCTTTCAGGATGCTACCGGCTTCAGTGCCGGCTTTGGCGTAGTGGCCCGTTTGCGGCTGAGCCACACGCGAGGCACGACGAGTGCCATAAGCCAACTGGATCGCGGCGTAGCCGTCGGTTTCCAGCGACTTAATTTGGGTCACGCGGTTGTTAGACACGTCCAGCACGGTCACAGGGATGGATTCACCATCCTCGGTAAAAATGCGGGTCATGCCGACCTTGCGACCCACCAGCCCCAGCCGGTGAGCGGCGGGCGTGGGTGTCGAATTCGACATCGTTTTCTCCATTCCCGACTGCGATTGGTCGGGGCTAATCGGGCAAAAGGTAACGGCCTTTGCCCTACGACTATGTTCAACCAGGGTTGGGTTTAACTAGCTCTAAGCTTGTTGCGGCTTACTCAGGCTTGCCTTGCGGCTTACCCCAAGCACTTACCCCAAGCACTTACCCCAAACTTTGAGCGGGCTGAACTTTTCCCATGGTTTGACTTGCCACAAAATGGCAAGCTTGGCATATTAGCACGTTTTTTTCAGTCAGCACAAGCACTTAGCCCGCTTTGGACAGGTACAGGACGCGGATTTGCCACAACCATTCACCCGTATTGAAACCTGGTCGCCGGCAGCCCGGTGAACAGACGCCGAATTGGGCAGTAAGCGCCCGCTAACACGAGGCAGCCCCCTCATTGACCACTGTGCTGCACCTCAAAACCACTATTTCCAAGGACGTTTCGATGTTTAAGATTGCCATGGTGGGCTATGGCGCGATCGGTATTGCCACTCTGACTTTGCTTGCCCGGCGCACCGACCTGGCCGTCACGACAGTGCTGGCTCCGGCGGCGCGGCTGGACGCCGCACGAGAGCGCATCAAACCGTGGGCGGCGCAAGCGGCTGTTCATGCCAGTCTGGACACCGTGGCGCAACGCCCCGACTTGCTCGTGGAGTGCGCGGGTCATGGCGCGATTGTCGAACACGTCATCCCCGCACTGCGCGCGGGCATTCCGTGCGTGATCGCCTCCGTCGGAGCATTGGCCGCGCCAGGCCTGGCGCACGACTTGGAACAAGCAGCCATCGCCGGCGGGACACGCGTTCAATTGCTGTCGGGCGCTATCGGCGCCATCGATGCTCTGGCCGCCGCACGCCATGGCGGATTGGAGCGGGTGATCTACACCGGCCGCAAGCCGCCGCTGGCCTGGAGCGGTACACCCGCAAGCACCCTCTTCGACCTGCCGGCACTGACCGAAGCGGCTGTTATTTTCGAAGGCAGCGCGCGCGAAGCCGCGGCGGCTTACCCCAAAAACGCGAATGTAGCGGCGACTCTGGCCTTGGCGGGCCTGGGCCTGGATCAAACACGTGTGCAATTGCTGGCCGACCCTGGCGTGCAAGACAATGTCCACCATGTACACGCGCAAGGCGCGTTCGGCGAGTTCGAATTAACCATGCGGGGCAAGCCGCTAGCCGCCAACCCCAAGACCTCTTCATTGACGGTCTACAGCCTTGTGCGTGCGATCTGCAATCAGGTCGAACCTATTGTGATCTGACCAACGCCGCACATTGCCGCCACAAAAACAAAATGGCCGCACTCCCTTGGGAATACGGCCATTTTTTACGAGCCTACCGGCGAAGGTAGCAGGCCCGGTACGCCTTACTGCAGCGCGATTTCGACGTCGACGCCGGCCGGCAGGTCCAGACGCATCAGAGCGTCAACGGTCTTGTCGGTGGGATCAACGATGTCCATCAAACGCTGATGGGTACGGATTTCGAACTGGTCGCGCGACGTCTTGTTGACGTGCGGCGAACGCAGAACGTCGTAACGACGGATACGCGTGGGCAGCGGCACCGGGCCGCGGACGACTGCGCCCGTGCGCTTGGCGGTGTCAACGATTTCAGCGGCCGATTGATCGATCAGCTTGTAATCAAAAGCCTTCAAGCGGATGCGAATCTTTTGGTTTTTCATGGCGTTTCCTAAAGAACGAGAGACGAGGGCGGCATTGCGCCCTCGCTGGTTGGGTGCTGCTTAACTGATCCGAATTACTTCAGGATCTTGGCGACGACGCCGGCGCCGACGGTACGACCGCCTTCACGAATGGCGAAACGCAGACCTTCTTCCATGGCGATCGGAGCCAACAGCTTGACCGTCATACCGACGTTGTCGCCCGGCAGAACCATTTCCTTGTCGGCCGGCAGCTCGATCGTGCCAGTCACGTCCGTCGTGCGGAAGTAGAACTGGGGACGATAGCCTTGGAAGAACGGAGTGTGACGGCCGCCTTCTTCCTTGGACAGGATGTACACCTCGGACGTGAAGTCCGTGTGCGGGGTGATCGAGCCCGGCTTGGCCAGAACTTGGCCGCGCTGGACGTCTTCACGCTTGGTGCCGCGCAGCAGAATGCCCACGTTGTCGCCAGCTTGACCTTGGTCGAGCAGCTTACGGAACATTTCAACGCCCGTGCAAGTCGTCTTGACCGTCGGAACCAGACCGACGATTTCGATTTCTTCGCCAACCTTGACGATGCCGCGCTCGATACGGCCGGTAACCACCGTGCCGCGACCCGAGATCGAGAACACGTCTTCAACCGGCATCAGGAACGCGCCGTCAACGGCACGCTCAGGCGTCGGGATGTACGAGTCCAGAGCGTCAGCCAGGTTCATGATGGCCTGTTCGCCCAGTTCGCCCTTGTCGCCTTCCAGCGCCAGCTTGGCCGAACCCTTGATGATCGGGGTATCGTCGCCCGGGAAGTCGTACTTCGACAGAAGCTCGCGAACTTCCATTTCCACCAGCTCGAGCAGCTCGGCGTCGTCAACCATGTCAGCCTTGTTCAGGAAGACGATGATGTACGGCACGCCAACTTGGCGCGACAGCAGGATGTGTTCACGCGTTTGCGGCATCGGGCCGTCAGCGGCCGAAACCACCAGAATCGCGCCGTCCATTTGCGCCGCGCCCGTGATCATGTTCTTCACATAGTCAGCGTGGCCCGGGCAGTCAACGTGCGCGTAGTGACGCGCTGCCGTTTCGTACTCGACGTGAGCGGTGTTGATCGTGATGCCGCGAGCCTTTTCTTCAGGAGTCGCATCGATCTGGTCGTAGCCCTTGGCTTCGCCACCGAACTTGTTCGACAGAACGGTCGTGATAGCTGCCGTCAACGTCGTTTTGCCGTGGTCAACGTGACCAATCGTACCCACGTTCACGTGCGGCTTGGTACGTTCAAACTTGCCTTTTGCCATGATCTCTATCCTTTAACTTTCAAGGAAACTTGATTTCTGCCAGGGCCGTCCGACTGGACGGACCTGACAAGGGTTATTTACTTGGCCCGAGCGGCGATGACTTCGTCAGCGACGTTCTTGGGGGCCTCGGAGTAATGCTTGAATTCCATCGTGTACGTGGCACGACCTTGCGTCAACGAACGCAGGCTCGTGGCGTAACCGAACATCTCAGCCAGGGGCACTTCAGCCTTGATGGTCTTGCCGCCGCCAACCATGTCGTCCATACCTTGAACCATGCCGCGACGCGAGGACAGATCGCCCATCACGGTGCCAGCGTAGTCTTCAGGCGTTTCGACTTCGACGGCCATCATCGGTTCCAGCAGCACGGGGCTGGCCTTGCGCAGACCTTCCTTGAATGCCATGGAGCCGGCCATCTTGAACGCGTTTTCGTTCGAGTCCACATCGTGGTACGAACCGAAGAACAGCGTGACCTTGACGTCGACGATCGGGTAGCCAGCCAACACGCCCGAAGGCAGCGTTTCCTGGATGCCCTTGTCCACTGCGGGGATGTATTCGCGAGGAACCACACCGCCCTTGATGGCGTCCACGAATTCGAAACCACCGCCGGGAGGCAGGGGCTCGACCTTCAGGACCACGTGACCGTACTGGCCGCGACCGCCCGACTGCTTGACGAACTTGCCTTCAACTTCTTCGCAGACCTTGCGAATGGTTTCACGGTAGGCCACTTGCGGCTTGCCGACGTTGGCTTCAACGCCGAACTCACGCTTCATGCGGTCGACCAGAATTTCCAAGTGAAGCTCGCCCATACCGGAAATGATGGTTTGGCCGGATTCTTCGTCGCTGCGCACGCGGAACGACGGATCTTCCTGAGCCAGACGCGACAGCGCCAGACCCATCTTTTCTTGGTCAGCCTTCGACTTCGGTTCCACGGCCTGCGAAATCACGGGCTCAGGGAAAATCATGCGTTCGAGCAGGATGTGGGAGTCGATGTCGCAAAGCGTTTCGCCGGTGGTCACGTCTTTCAGACCCACCACGGCGGCGATGTCGCCTGCCAACACTTCCTTGATTTCTTCGCGGTTGTTCGCGTGCATCTGCAGAATGCGGCCAATACGTTCTTTCTTGCCCTTGATGGGGTTGTAGACCGTATCGCCCGACTTCAGAACGCCCGAGTAAACGCGCACGAAGGTCAATTGACCCACGAACGGATCGCTCATCAGCTTGAATGCCAGAGCCGAGAACTTCTCGTCGTCGTTGGCTTCACGCGTGACGGGATTGCCATCGTCGTCCTGGCCATCAACCGCGGGAATATCCACGGGCGAGGGCAGGTAGTCGATGACCGCGTCCAACATGCGCTGCACGCCCTTGTTCTTGAAGGCGGTGCCGCACAGCATCGGCTGGATTTCGCCAGCGATGGTGCGTTGACGGATGGCCAGATTGATTTCGTCTTCGTCCAAGGAACCCGTTTCCAGGTACTTGTTCATCAGTTCTTCCGACGACTCAGCAGCGGCTTCGACCAGCTTTTCACGCCATTCGTTCGCCAGGCCTTCCAGCTCAGCGGGAACTTCGTGGTAGTCGAACTTGATACCTTGGCTGGCTTCGTCCCAAATGATCGCCTTCATCTTGACCAGGTCGACCACGCCTTGGAACGTGTCTTCGGCGCCGATCGGAATCACGATCGGCACGGGATTGGCGCGCAGGCGATTCTTCAGCTGGTCATAGACCTTGAAGAAGTTGGCGCCGGTGCGGTCCATCTTGTTGACGAAGGCCAAACGCGGCACGCCGTACTTGTTGGCTTGGCGCCACACGGTTTCGGACTGAGGCTGAACACCGCCCACCGCGCAATAGACCATGCAAGCACCGTCCAGGACGCGCATGGAACGTTCCACCTCAATGGTGAAGTCCACGTGACCCGGGGTGTCGATGATGTTGATGCGGTGTTCGGGATAGTTCTTCGCCATGCCACGCCAAAACGCCGTCGTTGCAGCCGACGTAATGGTGATGCCACGCTCTTGCTCTTGTTCCATCCAGTCCATGGTGGCTGCGCCATCATGCACTTCGCCAATCTTGTGATTGACGCCGGTGTAGAACAGGATACGTTCGGTCGTGGTGGTTTTCCCTGCATCGATGTGCGCAGAGATGCCAATGTTGCGATAGCGCTCGATCGGGGTTTTGCGGGCCATGGTGGATTAGTCCTTAAATTACCAGCGGAAATGGCTGAAGGCCTTGTTGGCCTCTGCCATCTTGTGCGTGTCTTCGCGCTTCTTCATGGCGGCGCCACGACCTTCGGAGGCGTCGATCAGTTCGCCAGCAAGACGCAGATCCATCGACTTTTCGCCACGCTTCTTAGCGGCTTCACGGAGCCAACGCATAGCCAGGGCCAGGCGGCGCACAGGGCGCACTTCAACCGGCACTTGGTAGTTGGCACCGCCAACGCGGCGGCTCTTGACTTCGACGATCGGCTTGATGTTGTTGATCGCCAGGCTGAAAACTTCGATCGGCTCTTTGCCGGTCTTGGTTTGCACTTGCTCGAGGGCACCGTAAACGATGCGCTCGGCGACGGCCTTCTTACCGTCCAGCATGACGACGTTCATGAACTTGGCGAGCTCGACGCTGCCGAACTTAGGATCGGGCAGAATCTCGCGCTTGGGTACTTCGCGACGACGGGGCATTGTTGCTTCCTTGTGTCTTTTCAGTTGAACCGTGTTTCATTACACGGCCATGGCCGTCCATTGGGACGACCCCTTACGTACCGCGCTCCATCCCAAAAACCGGAGGGCGCGGTCGCACTGCCCTAGTGACGGACTTCCGCCACGCGGGGGTACTGCTGACTTGTTATTAAGCCTTTTTCGGGCGCTTGGCGCCGTACTTCGAGCGGGACTGCTTACGGTCCTTGACGCCTTGCAGGTCAAGGGAACCGCGCACGATGTGATAACGCACACCGGGCAAGTCCTTCACACGACCGCCACGCACCAGAACGACCGAGTGCTCTTGCAGGTTGTGGCCTTCACCGCCGATGTACGAAATGACTTCGTAACCGTTGGTCAGACGCACTTTGGCAACCTTGCGCAGAGCAGAGTTCGGCTTCTTGGGGGTGGTGGTGTACACGCGAGTGCACACGCCGCGGCGTTGCGGGCAGTTTTCGAGCGCGGGGCTCTTGCTTTTGATGATGCTGACTTCGCGCGGCTTGCGCACGAGTTGGCTAATGGTAGGCATGACCTTTGAAATCCCTTTTACGTACCACTGGTAAGTACTTGCGTACTCGTCTCCGGAAGCAGTGAATTTTCGGAGAAGGCAGTTCGCGCAAAACCGCCTCAAACGTTCGTATACGTAAAAGAGCGGGCTTGCCAACAAACTATGACAAACGCACAAAGCTGAATGCGGCAAGACAACAGTCGGACTGATGGCCGCACAAACAAAAGGCTCGTGACGCACCTTTGTTTGTGTAGACCTAGACTGGTTATCCTTCGGCGTACAGAATTTGCGCGCGAAATAAAGCAGTAAGCCCTTTAGCATAACTGAGATAAAGGTGCACTGTCAAAATTTTTTGTAAGTGCTGCGTCGCGGCGCGTTGCCGGCAAAAAGACCGCCAGTTAGGCGCGAGTCGCGAAAATTGGGGTCATGTACCGGTGCGTATCCATACCGCCTGCCAGACTGAAACCAGCCGGACCGCCCAGGTAATTCATGAGCCCTCGCGAGCGCGTAGGGGCAAGTGTACTCGCCCGCGAGCCTACTGGTCAGCGAATAGATAGCCGCTGCCGTAAACCGTGCGGATGGGCAACATCACGCCAGCCAATTCGGCCTTGCGGCGCAGCCGGCTGACAATCACGTCGATGCTGCGGGACCCGCTGGAGCGCACTCCGCCGCCTTCAACCCGAAGCTCATCGCCCAGCTCGGACCGGCCCACTGCCCTGCCCGCCACTTCCAGCAAGGAGCGGACAATCAGACGCTCATTGGCGGACAGGGAGATCGCCGCGCCAGAGGGAGCAACCAGCGTCCAGCCCTGGTCACGCAATTCCCATTGCGCATTAAGGCCCGCGTCACCCGGCGAATCCAGTCCGGCGGGCAGGCGGCGAGCCAGAGCCAGCAGAATACAAGCCAGTTCGCGCGGATCATGGGGATCAGTCAGGCATGCGTCCGCCCCGCTTTGCAGGCAACGCAGGCGGCTGTCCACGGACATGCCGAGGCCTGTAACCACGATTCCCATCGGCGACGACCCATGTAGCCGCGCCACGAGGGCATAGCCGATTTCGCCCAACGTCCCAACATCCAGGACAACAGCGTCGTATACACCGCTATTGAGCAGTCCAAACAATTCGAGAGACGTCGTGCAACCGCGGGCGGAAATCCCAGCCTGCAGCAGCGTGGACACCGCAGTGTTGCGTGCGGGTTCGTCCGGCGACATCATAAGTATGCGCAATTGATTCATAGCTCTTTCCACCCCCAACCCGAAACCGAACCGTGTTGCCAGCTAGTTGCTGACTATTGGAACAGTTGAGACAGTGTGGCGGCTTGTTGCGCAACAACTCCAGTCAAGATTCGTTAACTTTGCAATGTTTGACAGTTCTTGCCCAGACGTAGCCAGCGCTGGCGCTGCCCGAGTTATCATTCGTTTACACAATTTCCCCCACCCCTCTTGCAGTAGGGCGCCGACTGGGCGCGCTTGCGTAGCAAACCTTCGCGAGAATACGTCTGATGAAAATCGCGTCGCTGGAAGACGACTTAGATCAAGCCCGCCGTATCCAGCAAGTTCTGACCGCTGCCGGATATACCTGCACCAGTTATCACCAAAGCCGGGATCTGCTGGCTGCGCTGCGCACCGAGAGTTTCGATCTGGTGCTGCTGGACTGGCATTTACCTGATATCGACGGCGACGATGTGGTGCGCTGGTTGCGCGCCAACATCGGCCCTCGCGTTCCCGTCATTTTCCTGACCAACCGGTCCAGTGAAGATGATCTGGTAGAAGGGCTGCGGGCGGGGGCCGACGACTACATCGTCAAGCCACTGCGTCCACTCGAACTATTGGCCCGCGTCGCCGCATTGCTGCGGCGCAGCCAGATCGCCGAGCCCGCCAACGATTCGTTCGATGTGGCGCATTACCACATCGAGCCCGCAGCGCGCGCCATCTCGCTTGATGGCGCCACCGTGACTTTGGCGCCCAAGGAATTCGAATTGGCGCTGCTTTTTTTCCGCAATCTGGGCCGGCTGATGTCGCGCGACGTACTAGCCGAATGCGTATGGAACCGGGAAATTCCCGCCACCTCGCGAACGTTGGACACTCACTTGTCGAACATCCGGCAAAAGCTCCAATTGCGTCCCGAGCACGGTGTGCGGCTGACCTCGTCCTACGCCCTGGGCTACCGGCTGGAGCTGGTCAGCACGTCCGACGACAACCAGGCCAGCCCCTCATAGACGCTTTCGCGCGAACCTCCGGAGAACCGATTTTCATGAGCCGCTGCCGCGCGCTTTCTTCGCTTGCCCTCTTTGCCTGCCTGACGCTTTCCGCCCCCGCGAACAGCCAACCTGCCGGCGCCCTGGGCGACGATTTCATCTATCGCATTCGTCAAGGCGACACGCTGATCAATCTGGCGACCCTGTACACGCGAAATCAAGCCAACTGGGCGCAACTGCAAACCTTGAACAAGGTGATCAGTCCGGAAGCGCTGCCAATCGGGCTTGAGCTGCGTATTCCTCTTGCGATGATTCCCGAACGCGCCGCTCCCGCGCGCGTGGTGCACGTAAGCGGACAGGCCAATATGAACGGCAAGCCGCTGCAACCTGGCGCCACCTTGGCCGAGGGCAGCACCGTCGTCACCGCGCCCAACGGCTTTGTCACGCTGGAACTGGCTGATGGCTCCAAGCTCACGCTACCGGCCGATGGCTCGGTTGAACTCACGCGTCTGCGTCAATTTGAAGGCGCCGAGCTGACGGACTCCGTTATCCATGTCCAACGGGGCAGTGTCGAATCCACCGTTGCTCCCACCGGACAAGGGGTGGGCCGATTTGAAGTGCGCACGCCGGTTGCGGTGACGGGCGTACGCGGCACGCGCTTCCGTGTGCAAAGCGGGTCTGGTGGCGTGCAAAGTGAAGTGCTGGAAGGCAGCGTACGCCTGCAAGCTCACGCGCCCGGCACGGCGCCCGCCAAGCCGGTTGCTGTGGCTACGGGTTACGGCGCAGCGGTCCGCGCGGACGGTAGTGTGTCTGGCGTGCGCGCGCTGCTGACGGCGCCTGAACTGAGTCAGCCCGTCCGTTCAGGCGGCGGCGCATGGACCAGCACTTTCGCCCCCGTGCCCGGCGCCGAACAGTACCTGGTGCGTGTCTCACGTGATGCCGAAGGCGCCCTGCCCGTGTCGTCAACCAGCTTTCCCAGCAATGACATCCGATTCACCGCGCCCGGTCCCGGCACCTACTATGTGTCGGTGCGCGCCGTGGACGAACTAGGCCTGCGTGGCCGGGATGCGGTCGCCTCGTTCGAAGGCGCGAATCAACTGATGACGTCTTTCGGCGTGGGCGTAGGCAGCGGCACAGGCGGTCTCATCACGTTGACTGAATACTAGAGCCCGCCCAATGGCCGACACAGCCGACCCTCTCGACCGGACCTCGCACTCAGGGCTGTGGTTGACAGTGGTGTTGGCAGTGTTGGCTGCCGTACTGGGCTCGCTCAACGGATTGGGCCGCGTTGACCAGATCCTCTACGACCGCGCCGCGATGATGTCCGGACGCGAGGCAGATCCCGATATTCTGATCGTCGCGATCGACGACGCCAGTATCGATACGCTGGGCCGCTGGCCTTGGCGCCGAGCCGTCCATGCAGCATTGCTGGACCGTTTGCAAGGCGCCCGCGCGGTGGGATTGGATCTGATATTCGCGGAAAACGACACGGTCAATCCCAATGACGACCTGATATTGGCCAACAGCATCCGTCGCAATGGACATACCGTCCTGCCGGTTGTGCTGGACCGGCTACACCGCCCTACCGCTATCGAGGTGCCTATCCCCGCGCTGGCGCAAGCCGCTGCATCGGAAGGCTTCATCAACGCACGCATCGACTCGGATGGCGTCGTGCGCGAGGCCGTGCTGTCTACGCAATTCCGGGGAGATCGCTGGAACCATATGGCGATTTCCATGCTGGAGGTCGGCGGACAGGCGGAACAGGCACAACGGCTGCTGCAGCGCGCAGGCCCTGACGCCACCATACTCATCCCTTACGCCGGGCGAACGGCGCATATGCGGACAGTCTCGTACCTGTCGGTGCTGCGCGGTGATCTGCCGGCTGAGGAGCTGCGCGGCAAGTATGTGCTGGTCGGCGCCTGGGCCACGGGTCTTGGCGACGCCTACCCCACGCCCGTCTCGCACGACATCAGCGGTATGTCGGGCGTGGAGATCATCGCCAACCTGCTGCAAGCCGCACGCGACAACAGATCGTTCCTGCGCCCGCCCCCCGCATGGAACGCGCTATTTTCGGCCCTTCCAGTGCTCTTGGCCTGCCTGGCTTTGTGGCGCTTGTCGCCCAAACGCGCCTTGCTGGTCAGCATTGCATTGTTTGGGTGCATTCTGTTGGCGTCTTGGCTACTGCTGGTCAATGCGCAGCTGTGGTTTGCTCCGACCGCAGCCTTGGCGGGCGTGGCGCTTTGCTACCCCTTATGGAGCTGGCGCAGCCAGGAAGCCGCGCTGCGCTATATGGACAACGAACTGCGCCGCCTGCAACGCGAGTACCCGCCTATCCTGAATGAAGCCCGGGCGCAGGTGACCAGCACCAGCGCATCGCTGGAAAGCCGGGTTGGCGAGTTGCAACGCGCGCTGGCGCGGGTTCGCAACTTGCGGCGCTTCCTGGCCGATGGCTTGGACGGCATGCCGGACGCTACGCTCGTTTTTGATCAGGAAGGCCGCATGCAATTCCGGAATCAAGCGGCGGTCATGTACTTCCAGCGCCTGGGCATGCGCCCCCCGCGAGTGGGCCATCCCGCAACGCATTTGCTTGAGAAAACGATATCAGACGATGCCACGCGCCAACGCGTAGCCGACGCGCTTAGTGGCCAGCAACCGGCCGACACGACGTCGCCTTGGAGCGCCGACCTTGAAGTGCGTGATTACGCTGGCCGCGACCTGATTCTGAAATGCGCGCCGATTCACACCGCTGAAGGCCACTTCGCCGGCACCGTCGCCACATTGACCGACATATCACGCATCCGTCAGGCAGAACGCCAGCGGGAAGAGACCCTGCGCTTCATCTCGCACGACATGCGGGCTCCGCAGAGTTCCATCCTGGCGCTAGTCGAAATGAAGCAGGAAAGCGGCGCGGAGACAGATCAAGGCGACACCCTTGCGCGCATCGCCATGCTGGCCAACCGAACCTTGCATCTCGTCGACGACTTTGTGCATCTGACTCGGGCGGAGTCTATGACGATCAGCGCAGTCGAGTTGGATTTAGGAAGCCTGCTGCAAGACGGTGTAGATGAATTCTGGGCATCGGCGCACAAGCGGAACATCACACTGGCGCTGCAAATGCCCTTGCCTGCCGCCTATGTGCGCGGCGACCAGACTCTGCTGATGCGTGCGCTGTGCAATCTGATCGACAACGCTATTAAATACAGCCCGGCGCACACCCGCATCGAATGCGGCATCAACGAAGAGCCGGGCTTTTGGCGAGTGAGTATCCGCGACCAGGGGCAAGGTATTGCCCCCGAGGATCTGACGCGGCTGTTCGAGCCATTCTCACGCGTAGGCGTGGAAACCCGTGGCGACGTGGGCGGTGCGGGATTGGGATTGGCGTTCGTGCGCACGGTGGCCGAACGCCATGGCGGATCAGTGGAAGTCAGCAGCGAACCCGGCGCCGGGTCGGTATTTTCCCTGCGTCTGCCTGCCGCGCCGGAAGACGCAGCGGCAGCCTGACACCGCTTACTGGAAGACGTGCGAGATCACCGCGGGCTTGCCCGGTTTGATTTCGATCGTCGCTTTGTAGGGCGGTAAGTCCGCGTTCCTCAGCACCACCTGGTACTTGCCCGGAATCAGCCGCACTTCTTTCACGGGCGGACTGATGCCGCGCGCGATCCCGTTGATCCACACCTCGCCCCAAGGGCGTATATCCAAGCGGACAGGCACGAGTACAGGCTTGGGCTTGACGGCAGCTTCGTCGGCAGGCAGCGCAGGCGCCGGCTCCAGGGTGGCAGGCGCTGCGGAAAGCGCAGCAACCGCGGACACCGCCGAGTTGGCCGCAGCTGACTGCGGATCATTCGGAGGAGCCCAACGGGCGGTCAATTCACCTGCCAGCAATACCGGTTGAGGCGAAGACGTGGCCACCGCCACTGGCGGTGGTGCGACCGATCCCGCCACAGGCGGGACAGGCGGCAAAGGGTGCACCACCGGAGGATTCGGCGTGACGAGCTCCGATCGGGTGATCAGGGCGTTGGGAGTGCCCATACCCCAATGAAACCAGGAATACACACCCAGTCCGATAAAGGCGACGACAGTCAGCATTCCCAGGAGCGACCGGCGCATACGGGAGGACTTGCGCGTCACGCTGGCAGAAGCCGCTGGCGCGGCCCGCTGTGCGCCAGCAACGGCATCGTCGCCAGAAGGCTCGGGTTCGATATACGCCGCCACACCCAACACGCTGGCAAACTCGGCCAAGGTCTGCGGCCGATCCGCCGGCGCCATGGCCAGGCCGGCATCGATGATGCTCAGAAAAGCCTGGTCATACTTGGGCAGGCCCATCGATGCCAAGGGTTCGTATGTATCCATGGCGCGGCGCTCCGGCGACGGAGGGGGCCGGTGCCCGGTCACTAGTGCATGCATCACGGCGCACAGCCCGTAAACGTCACTCCAGGGGCCTCGCGGCCATTCCGTCGAGTCGGAATAGAGTTCGAATGGCGCAAATCCGGGTGTAGGGCTGCGAGTGGTCCGGCGCGAACGGGCAACCACCAATTCGGGCAGTAAATGCGCGCGAGCGCCTTCATCCATGCCTACGGTCTCCAGCGAGATATCGCCGCAGATCTCTCCTTGCGCATGGAGCGCAATCAAGGACGGAAGCAGGTCTGACACTAACCGCTTAATGCGTGTTTCTGGAACGCCGCCTGCCGAACTGGCCGCGATCGCACTTAACGGACGCAACGCGAGCGGCGCAGCGCCGGAAAAGGGGCCACGCGGCGTCAGCAGGCCCGCGGTAGAAGACATGATCGATGCTGCGCTCATGCGCTGAGAACAAGTTTAAGGATGAACAGCCAGAATATTATCCAATCCGCACCGCAAGGACATTGCCGAAAATGTCCGAGCGCATCAGGCTGTGGCACGATAGCGTATCGCCAAATCTCTCAATACCTTTGGAAGCCATGAAAATTCGCCTTCTGAGCCCTCTGCTCGGCGTGTCTCTGATGCTCGCTGGTTGCGCTGGAACGCCGTCCCAGCCGCCCGAAAGCCCGCCAACGCCCGAAGCGATGGCGCAATTGCAACAAGTACGCGACGCCTATGGCGCCGGCCGCTATGGCGAGGTCATCCGTAATGTTGCCAAGTCTGACGCGCTGGCCACCTCGCCCAAAGCCGTCCGTATCGAGGCCTACAAACTGCAAGCCTTCAGCTACTGCGTCAGCAACTATGCCCGGCTGTGCGAAGACAGTTTTACCCGCATCCTGGGGTTAGACCCAGGGTTTGAACTGGCCCCCAATGAAGCCGGCCACCCCGCTTGGGGGCCCGCCTTTCAGCGCGCACGCGCTCAGACTACGAAGTAATCCTTACGCACGAGAAACAAAAAGGCCGCTGATTCGCATCAGCGGCCTTTTTTTACAGGCTCCCCGCGCCGGTGCTGCGCGCGGGGGACCCGTCCAGGATATTCCGCTTATTCGGCGGAATCCTCGGTACCGACATCGGCTGCCGGGGCTTCTGCGTCCGAGCCCACCGTAACCGGCGAGTCTTCGAACGGGTTGGCCTGCTGGCGAGCGGCTTCGCGTTCCGCCGCCTCCAGCTCTTCCTTGTCGCGGCGAGCGTGGTGATAAGCCAAGCCCGTACCTGCCGGAATCAGACGGCCGACGATAACGTTTTCCTTCAAGCCACGCAGATCGTCGCGCTTGCCCATGATGGCGGCTTCGGTCAGGACACGAGTGGTTTCCTGGAACGATGCAGCCGAAATGAACGAGTCGGTCGACAGCGAGGCCTTCGTGATACCCAGCAACACGTTGTCGTACACGGCGGGGATGCGATCTTCCGCTGCGCAACGATCGTTCGCGTTCAACAGCTCGGAACGCTCAACCTGCTCGCCCGGGATGAACTCGGTATCGCCCGCGTCAACGATGTTCACACGACGCAGCATCTGACGAACAATCACTTCAATGTGCTTGTCGTTGATCTTCACGCCTTGCAGACGGTAAACGTCTTGGACTTCGTCGACGATGTAGGTCGCCAGCTTTTCGATGCCTTGCAGGCGCAGGATGTCGTGGGGATCGGCCGGGCCGTCCACGATCATTTCGCCCTTGTTCACCACTTGGCCGTCGTGCACCAGAACCTGCTTTTCCTTCGGAATCAGGAACTCGTGGCTCACGCCTTCCAGGTCGGTGATGACCAGACGTTGCTTGCCCTTCGTATCCTTACCGAACGAGACCGTACCGGTAACGTCGGCGAGCATGCCGGCGTCCTTCGGCGAACGGGCTTCGAACAGCTCGGCCACTCGCGGCAGACCGCCGGTAATGTCGCGGGTCTTTTGCGATTCTTGCGGAATACGCGCCAGAACTTCACCCACGGCAACCTGCAAGCCGTCACGCACGGTAATCAGCGCGCCCACCGGGAACGTGATGTTCACCGAGTGGTCGGTGCCAGCGATCTTGACGTCTTCGCCATTCTCGTTGACCAGCTTGATCTGCGGACGCATGACGATCTTGCCGCCACGGGTCTTCGGGGTAATGACAACCAGCGTCGACAGACCGGTGACTTCGTCCACCTGCTTGGCAACGGTCACGCCTTCTTGAATGTTCTCGAAGCGGACAGCGCCACTGTATTCCGACACGATCGGACGGGTCAGCGGGTCCCACGATGCCAGACGCGCGCCAGCCTTCACAGCTTCGCCATCACCAACCAGCACGGTCGCGCCGTACGGGATCTTGTGGCGTTCGCGTTCGCGGCCGTTGTCGTCGAAGATCGCCAGTTCGCCGGAGCGCGAAATCGCCACACGTTCGCCCTTGGCGTTCGTGACATAGCGCATCGTGCTGGCAAAACCGACCAAACCGCTGGACTTGGTTTCCACCGCGCTGGCCAGAGCCGAACGCGACGCCGCGCCACCGATGTGGAACGTACGCATCGTCAGCTGCGTGCCCGGTTCACCAATGGATTGGGCGGCGATAACGCCAACCGCTTCACCTTGGTTGACCGGCGAACCACGACCCAGGTCGCGGCCGTAGCAGTGAGCGCACAAACCATGACGCGTTTCGCACGTCAGCGGGGTGCGGACCTTGACTTCGTCCACGCCGATACGGTCGATGGTTTCGACCAGATCTTCGTCCAGCAGGGTACCGGCAACAATCGCCGTTTCCTGCGTGTCGGGGTTGATGATGTCAATGGCGGCAACACGACCCAGGATACGGTCGCGCAGCGGTTCGATGACTTCACCACCTTCGACCAGCGCCTTCATGTTGTAGCCCAGCGAAGTGCCGCAATCGTCCTCGGTGATCACCAAGTCTTGCGTCACGTCGACCAGACGACGGGTCAGGTAGCCGGAGTTAGCGGTCTTCAGTGCCGTATCGGCCAGACCCTTACGCGCACCGTGAGTCGAGATGAAGTACTGAAGAACGTTCAGGCCTTCACGGAAGTTCGCGGTAATCGGCGTTTCAATAATGGAGCCGTCCGGCTTGGCCATCAGGCCGCGCATACCAGCCAGCTGGCGGATCTGGGCAGCCGAACCGCGGGCGCCCGAGTCAGCCATCATGTAGATGGAGTTGAACGATTCCTGGCGCACTTCTTCGCCGTGACGGTTGATCACGGGTTCGGTAGCCAGTTGTTCCATCATCGCCTTGCCGACCTTGTCGCCAGCCTTGCCCCAGATGTCCACAACGTTGTTGTAGCGTTCTTGGGACGTGACCAGACCCGACGAGTACTGCTTGTCGATTTCCTTCACTTCGCGGCTGGCTTCGGCCAGGATGCCTTCCTTGGCGGTCGGGATCAGCATGTCGCCCATGGCGATGGAGATACCGCCGCGCGTGGCGAGCTTGAAGCCCGACTGCATCAGCTTGTCAGCGAAGATCACGGTGTCGCGCAGGCCGCAACGGCGGAACGACTGGTTGATCAGGCGCGAGATTTCCTTCTTCTTCAGTGCCTTGTTCAGCACCGTGAAGGGCAGGCCCTTCGGCAGAATTTCGGACAGCAGCGCACGGCCGACCGTCGTCTCGTGACGACGGATAACCGGTTGCCATTCGCCAGCTTCGTCGCGCTCGTGCTCTTTCAGACGCACGGTGACGCGGCTTTGCAGCTCGACTTCGCCGTTGTCGTAAGCACGTTGCACTTCAGCGACGTCGGTGAAGAAAATGCCTTCGCCGCGGCCGTTGATGCGCTCACGCGTCGTGTAGTACAGACCCAGCACGATATCCTGGGACGGCACGATCGACGGTTCGCCGTTGGCCGGGAACAGCACGTTGTTGGACGCCAGCATCAGCGTACGCGCTTCCAGCTGGGCTTCCAGCGACAGCGGCACGTGAACAGCCATCTGGTCACCGTCGAAGTCGGCGTTAAACGCCGCGCAAACCAGCGGGTGCAGCTGGATGGCCTTGCCTTCGATCAGGACGGGTTCAAACGCCTGGATGCCCAAACGGTGCAGCGTAGGCGCACGGTTCAGCATGACCGGGTGTTCGCGGATGACTTCTTCCAGGATGTCCCAAACCACCGGTTCCTGGCTTTCCACCAGTTTCTTGGCAGCCTTGATGGTCGTGGCCAGGCCCATCATCTCCAGACGATTGAAGATGAACGGCTTGAACAGTTCCAGGGCCATCAGCTTGGGCAGACCGCACTGATGCAGCTTGAGCTGCGGACCCACCACGATGACCGAACGGCCCGAGTAGTCGACGCGCTTGCCCAGCAAGTTCTGGCGGAAACGACCGCTCTTGCCCTTGATCATGTCGGCCAGCGACTTCAACTGACGCTTGTTGGCGCCCGTCATGGCCTTGCCACGGCGGCCGTTGTCCAGCAGCGAGTCAACCGCTTCTTGCAACATCCGCTTTTCGTTGCGCAGGATGATTTCCGGCGCCTTGAGCTCCAGCAGGCGCTTCAAGCGGTTGTTGCGGTTGATGACGCGGCGGTACAGGTCGTTCAGGTCGGAGGTCGCGAAGCGGCCGCCGTCCAGCGGCACCAGTGGACGCAAGTCCGGCGGCAGCACGGGCAGCACTTCCATGACCATCCACTCGGCCTTGATGCCCGACTTCTGGAAGCCTTCCAGCACCTTCAGGCGCTTGGAAATCTTCTTGATCTTGGCTTCCGAGCTGGTGGCCTTCAGTTCGCCGCGCAGCGTTTCCACTTCGCGGTCGATGTCGATGGTACGCAGCAGTTCGCGCACGGCTTCCGCGCCCATCAGGGCACGGAAATCGTCGCCGTACTCTTCGGTCTTGGCGAGGAAATCGTCATCCGACATGATCTGACCGCGCTTGAGCGGCGTCATGCCAGGTTCGATCACGCACCAGGCTTCAAAGTACAGAACGCGTTCGATGTCCCGCAGGGTCATGTCGAGCACCATGCCAAGACGCGACGGCAGGCTCTTCAAGAACCAGATGTGCGCGACAGGGCTGGCCAGCTCGATGTGGCCCATGCGTTCACGGCGAACCTTGGCAACGGTAACTTCAACGCCGCACTTTTCGCAGATCACGCCACGATGCTTCAAGCGCTTGTACTTGCCGCACAAGCACTCGTAGTCTTTGATCGGGCCAAAGATCTTGGAGCAGAACAGACCGTCACGCTCAGGCTTGAACGTGCGGTAGTTGATGGTCTCGGGCTTGCGAACTTCGCCGTAAGACCACGAACGGATCTTCTCGGGCGACGCGATGCCGATCTTGATGGCATCGAACTGCTCGTCTTGCGAGACTTGCTTAAATAGGTCGAGTAGCGCTTTCATTAGTTACGCTCCAAATCCATGTCCAGGGCCAACGAGCGGATTTCCTTAACCAGCACGTTGAACGATTCCGGCATGCCGGCGTCGATGACGTGGTCGCCCTTGACGATGTTTTCGTAAACCTTGGTACGACCATTGATGTCGTCCGACTTCACCGTCAGCATTTCTTGCAGGGTGTAGGCGGCGCCGTATGCTTCCAGCGCCCACACTTCCATTTCCCCGAAACGCTGACCGCCGAACTGCGCCTTACCACCCAGCGGCTGCTGAGTAACCAGCGAGTACGGGCCGGTGGAACGCGCGTGCATCTTGTCGTCGACCAAGTGATGCAGCTTCAGATAGTGCATGTAGCCGACAGTCACGGGGCGCTCGAACTTCTCGCCCGTACGGCCGTCGTACAGCCACGCTTGCGTACGCGAAGGCGTCAACGCCATGCGCTCGGCGACGTCGTCCGGATAGGCCAGCTCCAGCATCGTGGTGATTTCCTCTTCGGTCGCGCCGTCGAAGACGGGCGTCGCGAACGGCACGCCGTTCTTGAGGTTCTGGGCCATTTCCATGACTTCTTCGTCGGTCAGCTCGTCAATGCGGGCGCCGGAGCCGGTCGTGTTGTAGACCTTGTCCAGGTAAGCACGGACGTTCTTGACCTGCGCAGTGCGCTCGTCGCGCAGCAGATCGGCAATGCGGTGGCCCACACCCTTGGCAGCCCAGCCCAAGTGAACTTCCAGCACCTGACCGACGTTCATCCGCGAGGGCACGCCCAGCGGGTTCAGAACGATGTCGGCCGGCGTGCCGTCAGCCATGTGCGGCATGTCTTCCACCGGGGTGATACGCGAAACCACACCCTTGTTACCGTGACGGCCTGCCATCTTGTCACCAGGTTGCAGACGACGCTTCACGGCCAGGTAGACCTTGATCATCTTCAGCACGCCCGGGGGCAGCTCGTCGCCTTGCGTCAGCTTCTTGCGCTTCTCTTCGAAGGCCAGATCAAACTGGTGACGCTTCTGCTCGAGCGATTCCTTGGCTTGTTCCAGGACGACAGCGTGCGGCTCATCGGCCAGACGGATGTCGAACCACTGCCAACGGTCCAGATCAGCCAGGTAAGCCTTGGTGATCGTGGCGCCCTTGGCCAGCTTGCGCGGGCCGCCGTTAACGGTTTTGTTGACCAGCATCTTTTCGATACGGTCGAACTGGTCGTTTTCAACGATGCGCAATTGGTCGTTCAGGTCTTGGCGATAGCGGCGCAGTTCATCATCAATGATGGACTGAGCGCGCTTGTCGCGCACGATGCCTTCACGGGTGAACACTTGCACGTCGATGACGGTGCCGGTCATGCCCGAAGGCACGCGCAGCGAGGTGTCCTTAACGTCCGAAGCCTTTTCACCGAAGATGGCGCGCAGCAGCTTTTCTTCCGGAGTCAGCTGGGTCTCGCCCTTCGGCGTGACCTTACCAACCAGCACGTCGTCAGCGCTGACTTCGGCGCCGATGTAGGTGATGCCGGAATCGTCCAGACGGTTCAACTGCGTCTCAGCCAGGTTGCTGATGTCGCGGGTGATTTCTTCCGGACCGAGCTTCGTGTCACGAGCAACAACCGTCAGTTCTTCGATGTGAACCGAGGTGTAGCGATCGTCAGCCACAACCTTTTCGGAGATCAAGATCGAGTCTTCGAAGTTGTAGCCGTTCCACGGCATGAACGCGATCAGCATGTTCTGACCCAGGGCGAGTTCACCCAGGTCGGTCGATGCGCCGTCGGCCAGCACGTCACCCTTGGCAACCTTGTCGCCACGCTTGACGATAGGACGCTGGTTGATGTTCGTGTTCTGGTTCGAACGCGTGTACTTGATCAGGTTGTAGATATCGACGCCAACTTCACCGGCGACGTTTTCTTCGTCGTTCACGCGAATCACGACGCGCTCGGCGTCAACGTGATCGACCAGACCGCCACGCAGTGCTTGCACGGTGGTACCCGAGTCAACAGCCACGGTGCGCTCGATACCCGTACCCACGACCGGCTTTTCCGGACGCAGGCAAGGCACAGCCTGACGTTGCATGTTGGCGCCCATCAGTGCGCGGTTCGCGTCATCGTGCTCAAGGAACGGAATCAGCGAGGCAGCGACCGACACGATCTGCGACGGGGCAACGTCCATGTAATGCACGTTGGCCGGCGACGTCAGCATCGTTTCGCCTGCTTCACGGCAAGCAACCAGATCGTCAACGAAGCTGCCTTGCTCGTCCAGCGCGGCGTTAGCCTGTGCAATGACGTAGTGGCTTTCTTCGATGGCCGACAGGTAATCGATCTGCTCGCTCACGCGGCCATCGATAATCTTGCGGTAAGGCGTTTCCAGGAAGCCGTACTCGTTCAAACGAGCGTACAGCGCCATGGAGTTGATCAGACCGATGTTCGGGCCTTCCGGCGTTTCGATCGGGCAGACGCGGCCATAGTGGGTCGGGTGCACGTCACGGACTTCAAAGCCGGCGCGCTCGCGAGTCAGACCGCCAGGTCCCAGTGCGGAAACACGACGCTTGTGCGTGATTTCCGACAGCGGGTTGGTCTGGTCCATAAACTGCGACAGCTGGCTCGAACCGAAGAACTCCTTGATAGCTGCCGAAATCGGCTTGGAGTTGATCAGGTCGTGCGGCATCAGGTTTTCCGTCTCGGCCTGGCCCAGACGTTCCTTGACGGCGCGCTCAACGCGCACCAAGCCGGCGCGGAACTGGTTTTCAGCCAGTTCGCCCACGCAACGTACGCGACGATTGCCCAAGTGATCGATGTCATCGATCTGGCCACGGCCGTTACGCAGCTCAACGAGCACCTTGATGGTTTCAAGGATGTCTTCGTTGGTCAGCGTCATCGGGCCGGTGATGTCTTCACCACGGCCCAGACGGCTGTTGACCTTCATGCGGCCGACGCGCGACAAGTCGTACGTCTCTTCGCTGTAGAACAGACGCTGGAACAGCGCTTCCACCGCTTCTTCGGTGGGGGGCTCGCCAGGACGCATCATGCGATAGATGGCAACGCGCGCGGCCATCTGGTCGGCGGTTTCATCGGTGCGCAGGGTTTGCGAGATGTACGGACCACGGTCCAGGTCGTTCGTGTAGAGCGCCTGAATGTCGTAGACGTTCGAGTCGCGCAGAGCGCCCAACACGCTTTCCGTGATTTCGTCGTTGGCGTTGGCGATAACTTCGCCCGTATCTTCGTCAACGATGTTCTTGGCCAGCACACGGCCGAACAAGAAGTCTTCGGGCACGGAGATACGCTGGATGCCAGCGGCAGCCAGATCGCGCAAATGCTTGGCATTGATGCGCTTGTCTTTTTCGACGATGACCTTGCCATCGCGATCCGAGATGTCGAAGCGGGCCATTTCGCCCTTCCAACGCTCGGGCACGAATTCCATCATTGCGCCTTCGCTCTTGAGTTCGAAATTATCGAAGTCGAAGAAGTTGGCCAAGATGGATTCCGGCGTCATGCCGATGGCCTTGCACAAAATCGTGACAGGCATCTTGCGACGACGGTCGACACGGAAGAACAGGACGTCCTTCGGATCGAATTCGAAGTCCAGCCACGAGCCACGGTAAGGAATCACGCGGGCCGAGAACAGGAGCTTGCCGGAGCTGTGCGTTTTGCCGCGGTCGTGTTCGAAGAACACGCCAGGCGAACGGTGCAGCTGCGACACGATGACACGCTCGGTGCCATTGATAACAAAGGAACCCGTGCCTGTCATGAGCGGAATTTCGCCCATGTAGACTTCCTGTTCCTTCACTTCTTTCACGGTCGGCTTGCTGACTTCGCGGTCAAGCAGCACCAGGCGGACCTTGGCTCGCAGGGGCGAGGCATAGGTCAAACCACGTTGCTGACATTCCTTGACATCGAACACCGGTTCGCCGAGCACGTAGCTCACGAACTCCAAGCGCGCCATACCGTTGTGACTAACGATCGGGAAAATCGACGAGAACGCCGCCTGCAAACCGTCGGCTAGGCGATCGGACGGGGCGGTATCCGCCTGCAGGAAAGTTAGGTAGGATTGAAGCTGTGTCGCCAAAAGGAAAGGAACGTTTTGAACGTCTTCACGCTTGGCGAAGCTTTTGCGGATGCGCTTTTTTTCGGTGTACGAGTAAGGCATGAGCACTCCGACTCGAGGTTGCATGGGCCGTCAACCACGGCCCTAGGTGATACGACTCCAGGAAACCCCCCTGAAAGGGCATGCCCCCAGTAGGGGTTTCCTGGAAACGCAAAAGCCCGGGGACTGCAAACTGTGCTGTCCCCGGGCAGTTGACGCAGGTCTTACTTGACTTCGACCTTGGCGCCAGCTTCTTCCAGCTTCTTCTTGGCGGCTTCGGCGTCAGCCTTGGCCACAGCTTCCTTGACGGGCTTCGGAGCGCCGTCAACCAGGTCCTTGGCTTCCTTCAGACCCAGACCGGTCAGCTCGCGCACGGCCTTGATGACGCTAACCTTGTTCGCGCCGGCTTCCAGCAGGACGACGTTGAACTCGGTTTGCTCTTCAGCAGCGGCAGCGGGGCCGGCCGAAGGAGCAGCAACAGCAACAGCAGCGGCAGCAGCCGACACGCCGAACTTCTCTTCCATTTCCTTGATCAGCTCGGACAACTCGAGCACGGTCATGCCAGCGATGGCGTCAAGGATTTCAGCTTTGTTAAGTGCCATTTTTCAGAACTCCAAATATTTTGGTAATGCCAGGGTTTGGGTGTCGCTTCGTCGTTCAGCGAATTCCGGACAGCAGGGCGATTTAGGCCGCTGCCTTTTGGTCGCGCACGGCCGCGAGGCCACGGGCAAACTTGGTCGGAACTTCGTTGAGCGTACGCACGAATTGCGCGATCGGGGCTTGCATGGTGCCCAGCAGTTTCGACAGCAACTCTTCGCGGGAGGGCATGGTGGCCAGAGCCTTCACACCTTCTTGGTTCAGCAAGTTGTTGGGCAATGCGCCCGCCTTGATGACCAGCTTGTCGTTGCTTTTCGCGAAACCTGCGAGGACCTTGGCCGCCGAAACCGGATCAGCGCTGATACCATAGATCAGCGGACCGGTCAGTTGCTCAGCCAACGGCTCGAAAGCCGTGCCGGCAACAGCACGACGGGCCAGCGAGTTCTTCAGAACACGCAGATACACGCCCGATTCACGCGCAGTTTTGCGCAGTACGGTGACAGAGGCGACGTCCAGACCACGGTACTCAGCGATAACAATCGATTGTGCCTTGGCAACTTCTGCCGAGACTTCCTCGATTACCACCGCTTTCTCTTGACGATTGAGACTCACGGTTTGAACACTCCATCAAAAGACGCTTGGGGCCTGAGCCTTGCGCGTCAACCGAATGCGGCGCCTGGTCGAGTTCTTCGTGTAAAGAAATCTTCCTGGGGACGCCGTCTACGCTGGATTCGAACTATCCAAGCTTCGGGATTAAGCGGAGCGGCGGGGATACCGAGTACCCTGCCACCACCCTGCTCCAGCGGTCTTTGACAGCAACATCCAGAGGAATCCGGATGCAGCCCAAAGTACGTTTACTGCTGTTGGCTTAGTTAGAAGCCGACAGCGAGGCAAGTTCCACGCGCGCACCGCCGCCCATCGTGGACGAAACGGCGAGCTTACGCAGGTAAATGCCCTTGGCAGCTGCGGGACGAGCCTTTTGCAGGGCGTCGACCAGAGCGGCCAGGTTGGTTTGCAGCTGTTCCACGCCGAACGACGCGCGGCCGATCGTTGCGTGGATGATGCCAGCCTTGTCGGTACGGTACTGAACCTGACCGGCCTTGGCGTTCTTGACAGCGGTCGCGACGTCAGGCGTCACGGTGCCGACCTTCGGGTTCGGCATCAAGCCACGGGGACCCAGGATCTGGCCCAGGGCACCCACGACACGCATCGTGTCGGGCGAGGCGATGACGACGTCAAAGTCCATTTGACCGGCCTTGATTGCGTCAGCCAGGTCGTCCAGACCGACGATGTCGGCGCCAGCGGCCTTGGCGGCTTCAGCCTTTTCGCCTTGGGCGAACACGGCAACGCGAACCGACTTGCCGGTGCCAGCGGGCAGAACGACCGAACCGCGAACCAGTTGGTCCGACTTCTTCGGGTCGATGCCGAGCTGCACAGCCACGTCAATGGATTCATTGAACTTGGCGACGGCGGTTTCCTTGACCAGGGTCAGGGCTTCAGCGACCGGGTACAGCTTGGTGCGGTCGATCTTTTGCGCAATGCTTGCGGCGCGCTTGGACAGTTTTGCCATGATTAGATCCCCTCAACCGTGATGCCCATGCTGCGGGCGCTGCCAGCGATCGTACGCACAGCGGCGTCCAGATCAGCGGCGGTCAGATCGGGGCCCTTAGCCTTGGCGATTTCTTCAGCCTGGGCGCGGGTCAGCGTACCGACCTTGTCGGTATGCGGCTTGGGCGAACCCTTTTGCACGCCGGCAGCCTTCTTGATGAGGACCGTCGCGGGCGGGGTCTTCATGATGAAGGTGAAGCTCTTGTCCGCGAAGGCGGTGATCACCACCGGAATCGGCAGACCAGGCTCCATGCCTTGGGTCTTGGCGTTGAACGCCTTGCAGAATTCCATGATGTTCAGGCCGCGTTGACCCAGTGCCGGGCCAATCGGGGGGGAGGGGTTAGCCTTACCAGCCGGTACTTGCAGCTTGATAAAGCCGACGATCTTTTTCGCCATGCTTTGCTCCTTGCGGGTTATATCGCCCGGGCCTTAATGGCCTGGGCTCCCCGGGGGTTAAATTCAGGTCTTTTCGACCTGGCTGAAATCGAGTTCGACGGGTGTGGCACGACCAAAAATGGTGACCGACACGCGCACCTTGCTCTTTTCGTAATTGACTTCTTCGACGTTGCCGTTGAAGTCTGCAAACGGACCTTCCTTGACCCGAACCATCTCGCCCACTTCGAACAGAATCTTGGGGCGGGGTTTCTCGACACCCTCTTCCATCTGGGAGAGGATCTTCTCGACTTCCTTGGCGGAAATCGGGGTCGGACGATTACCCGAGCCACCCAAAAAGCCGGTGACGCGGTTTGTATTCTTGACCAAATGCCACGTTTCGTCGGTCAGGTCCATTTCAACCAGGACATAACCGGGGAAAATGCGGCGTTCGGTGATCGACTTCTGGCCACCCTTGACCTCGACGACTTCTTCGGAGGGCACAAGAATTTGGCCAAAAGACGTCTGCAAGGCCGCGCGCTCGATGCGCTCGAGCAGGGCCTTGTGTACGCTTTTTTCCATGCCGGAATACACATGGACGACATACCAACGCTTACTCATTCGCCGTCCTTATTTCCAGCCCAACAACAGGCCGTAAAGAATCCATTCGATGCCCTTATCGAGCACCCACATGAAAATGCCCATGATCGCCACAAACGCAAAAACGATACCCGTCATTTGGGTCGTTTCTTTGCGAGTAGGCCATGCGACACGCTTGACTTCGTTGTAGGACTCGCTGGCAAAGCTCAAGGTACGGCGGCCGGGTTCGCTGAACCATGCAATCGCGGCTGCGATGACTAGGCCGCCGACAAACACGCCGACACGAGCAGGCATCGGCTGTGCGCTAAGCACGGAAAACCCGACGATGCCAGCAATAACGACGAGAACCGCCAGTCCGAGCTTGACCCGGTCGGCGGTACTAGTTACGGTTTCTACGCTGGTATTAGACATATTGCGACGCGAGCCGCCGTGAATGCGTAACTCGCGATGATCTCCCGCGGGTTTATCCTGGCGGTGGCAGGGGCAGTAGGAATCGAACCTACAACCTTCGGTTTTGGAGACCGACGCTCTGCCAATTGAGCTATGCCCCTAAAACACTACTGGCTTGCACTACATTCACTGGCATCCTGGGCCGTTCGCGCGAATAAAAATTAACTATTCAGCGCAAATGATCGCGGAGCCAAACATCATAACACTTTTACGGCAAAAATGGGTAGAGGGACTTTTGGTCCACTCTACCCACTTGGGTATTGATTACTTCAGGATCTTGGCGACGACGCCGGCGCCGACGGTACGACCGCCTTCACGAATGGCGAAACGCAGACCTTCTTCCATGGCGATCGGAGCCAACAGCTTGACCGTCATACCGACGTTGTCGCCCGGCAGAACCATTTCCTTGTCGGCCGGCAGCTCGATCGTGCCAGTCACGTCCGTCGTGCGGAAGTAGAACTGGGGACGATAGCCTTGGAAGAACGGAGTGTGACGGCCGCCTTCTTCCTTGGACAGGATGTACACCTCGGACGTGAAGTCCGTGTGCGGGGTGATCGAGCCCGGCTTGGCCAGAACTTGGCCGCGCTGGACGTCTTCACGCTTGGTGCCGCGCAGCAGAATGCCCACGTTGTCGCCAGCTTGACCTTGGTCGAGCAGCTTGCGGAACATTTCAACGCCCGTGCAAGTCGTCTTGACCGTCGGAACCAGACCGACGATTTCGATTTCTTCGCCAACCTTGACGATGCCGCGCTCGATACGGCCGGTAACCACCGTGCCGCGACCCGAGATCGAGAACACGTCTTCAACCGGCATCAGGAACGCGCCGTCAACGGCACGCTCAGGCGTCGGGATGTACGAGTCCAGAGCGTCAGCCAGGTTCATGATGGCCTGTTCGCCCAGTTCGCCCTTGTCGCCTTCCAGCGCCAGCTTGGCCGAACCCTTGATGATCGGGGTATCGTCGCCCGGGAAGTCGTACTTCGACAGAAGCTCGCGAACTTCCATTTCCACCAGCTCGAGCAGCTCGGCGTCGTCAACCATGTCAGCCTTGTTCAGGAAGACGATGATGTACGGCACGCCAACTTGGCGCGACAGCAGGATGTGTTCACGCGTTTGCGGCATCGGGCCGTCAGCGGCCGAAACCACCAGAATCGCGCCGTCCATTTGCGCCGCGCCCGTGATCATGTTCTTCACATAGTCAGCGTGGCCCGGGCAGTCAACGTGCGCGTAGTGACGCGCTGCCGTTTCGTACTCGACGTGAGCGGTGTTGATCGTGATGCCGCGAGCCTTTTCTTCAGGAGTCGCATCGATCTGGTCGTAGCCCTTGGCTTCGCCACCGAACTTGTTCGACAGAACGGTCGTGATAGCTGCCGTCAACGTCGTTTTGCCGTGGTCAACGTGACCAATCGTACCCACGTTCACGTGCGGCTTGGTACGTTCAAACTTGCCTTTTGCCATGGCTGACTCCTGACCTGGATTGCGCTTCAGACTGAAGAAAAGAACTCGGGAAATTTGTGGTGCCCATGGCGCGGATCGAACGCGCGACCTCTCCCTTACCAAGGGAGTGCTCTACCACTGAGCCACATGGGCATTTAAAAATCTTTGGAGCGGGTGAAGGGAATCGAACCCTCGTCGTAAGCTTGGAAGGCTTCTGCTCTACCATTGAGCTACACCCGCGGCATACCCATTCACCTTCTCTTTCCCAAACCTTCAAAATCAAGGCCTGGGGAACCTTACAGCCTTCTTTGCGAAAGCCGCCCAGTTCCCTAGGCCTACATTTTAAAATCCAGGCAGACATCGCCTGGATTTAGGTATGGGTCTCTGGTGGAGGAGATTGGATTCGAACCAATGTAGGCGCAAGGCCAACAGATTTACAGTCTGCCCCCTTTAACCACTCGGGCACCCCTCCAGCGGAGAACTTGAGATTATGAACACATTCAAATCCGCTGTCAAACCAATCGGACCAAAATATTCAAAAACTTTTGTTCTGCCACACGCGTTACCGCGCAGAGGGGCCGAATCTTACAGGATTCCGCGGATTGCTGCTTGAAAAAGTGAAGAATATTGATCGGCCGTGAAAATAACGGGGTTCGTTCCCCCTGAAGCGTCTTCACTGGCCATGCGGCCGACCCGCTCTGCCTGGGCATCGTCAATGCCAATTTCGGCGAGCGTATGGGGGATGCCCACCGTCTCCCGCAAACGCAACACCCAGTCCAATACCGCGCCCGGGCCTGCTTCGGGCAGATCCAGGTAGCGCGCCAACGCTTCCAGCCGCGGCGCGACCGCATGCTGGTTTGCCTTCAATACATAAGGCATGAGAATGGCGTTGAGCATGCCGTGGTGCGCGTCATACAGCGCTCCCAGGGGATGCGCCAACGCATGCATGGCGCCCAGCCCCCGCTGGAATGCGGTCGCGCCCATGCTTGAAGCCACAAGCATCTGCTGACGCGCCTGCAAGTCGCGGCCGTCCGCTACTGCTTGCGGCAGATATTCCTTGATGAGCCGCATACCCTCCAGCGCGATGCCCGCCGCCATCGGATGAAAGAACGGCGAACAGTAGGCTTCCAGGTTGTGCGACAGCGCATCCATGCCGGTGGCGGCGGTAATTTTTGGCGGGAGGCCGACAGTAAGTTCGGGGTCCAGGATAACGATGGACGGCAACATGCGCGCATGAAAAATGATGCGCTTGACCTGGGCTGACTCGTCGGTGATAACGGATGCGCGCCCGACTTCCGACCCCGTGCCCGCTGTCGTCGGTATGGCGACGACAGGCGCCATGCCAGCCACATTGACACGCAGATAGTTGTCACCGATATCTTCGAAGTCCCACAAGGGGCGCTTCTGCCCTGCCATCAAGGCAATAGCTTTGGCTGCATCCAATGCAGATCCGCCCCCGAAAGCGATCACGCCATCGTGGCGTCCCTGTTTGTAGGCGGCGACACCCTCATCGACATTGCGCCCGGTGGGATTGCCTTTGATCTCATGGAACAAGCCGCATTCGAGACCCGACTGGCGGCACGCGCGCACCGCGTCGCCGATCATCGGCAACGCCGCCAGGCCCGGATCTGTCACGAGCAAAGGCCGCGTCATACCCAATTCCCGGCACCAGTCCGGCAGCTCTTTGATACGGCCTGGACCGGCCTTGATCGCCGTCGGGTAGTTCCAATTTACGCTGGGCACTGTCATGGCTCGTTTCCTGTAACCGTCTTGTCAGACGCTGCGCAGATGAAAGGATTTGGCTTGCGTGAGTTGTTCGTATCCCACTGCGGACAACGATACGCCACGCCCTGTGTTCTTAACGCCGGTCCAGGCCAACGCCGGGTCCAGATAGTCGCACCGGTTCATGAAGAACGTGCCTGTGCGAACCTGCCTGCCAATACGCAGCGCGGCATCTTCATCTTGCGTGAACACCGCAGCGGTGAGCCCATACGGGCTGTCATTCATCAATGCGATCGCCTCTTCATCGTTATCCACAGGCATGATTCCAACGACAGGGCCAAAGCACTCATCGTTCATGATACGCATATGATGGTTTACTCGCGTTAGCAAGGCCGGCGCGACATAAGGCGAGCTTTCACTCGCTTCTTTGAAATGCGAGGGATCTATCATATTTTGTGCGCCAGCTGAAACAGCTTCGGCGATGATGCCGCGGATCTCAGCCGCGGCGCGCGTTCGGACGACCGGCCCCAACGTAGTATCGGCATGCAGCGGATTTCCCAGCACATAAGCGCGCGTCAAGGCCTCGGCGCGCTCAATGAATTCGTCGTACAGCGGCTTGGCCACATAGATGCGCTGAATACCGCAGCAGGATTGCCCGGAATTGAAGAAGGCGCCGTCCACCAGCGTTTCAACGGCATGCTCGATCTTGGCGTCGGCCCGCACGTAGGCGGGATCATTGCCGCCTAGCTCCAGACCCACGCCGATGAACCGCCCTGCCGCGCTTTCCTCGACATTGCGTCCACCGCGTACAGAACCCGTGAAGGACACATAACCGATCTCAGGGGCGCGTATCATTCGCTGCACAATCTCGTGCGAGGCATGCACATACTGGAATACGCCTTTAGGCAGGCCCGCGTCGCGAAATGCGCGTTCAATCAATTCAGCACATAGCGGCGTCTGGTCGGAATGCTTGAGGATGACGGTGTTGCCTGCCATCAACGCCGGAACAATGCTGTTCACTGCCGTCAGCAGGGGGTAGTTCCACGGCGCGATGGTCAGCGCGACGCCGATGGGTTCCCGGCTGATGTAGCGGTTAAAACCTGCCTGCGGCGGCGCTGGAATCGGCGCCAGCGCCTCGTCCGCAATGGCGATCATGTGCCGCGCGCGCGCCTCAAAGCCCGCCACCTCGCCCGGCGTGTAACGCAAGGGCCGGCCCATCTGGATGGTGATGGCGCGCGCGATCTCGTCTCGCGCTTCCACAAATCGGTCGACGGCCGCCGACACAAGACGTCCCCGTTCCTGCACGCCCAACGCATGCCACGCGGGTTGCGCGGACTGCGCGTTTGCCAGCGCCTGCGCAATCTGCGTCTCGCTGGCGTAGGCGCGGCGAACAACCTCGCGCCCGTCGATGGGACTGATGGTGATGAGTTCCTGGGTCATGGCGGCCCTATGCAAGCGGTTGATCTGGCATCGGTTCGGCCGACGCTTAGATGATTTCGAAATAGCGCGCCAACTCCCAATCAGTGACGTGGCGCCTGAACTGTCTTTCTTCCCATTCCCGCGTGGCGACATAGTGTTCGACGAAAGCATCGCCAAACAGGTGACGCGCGGCGTCCGATTCACGCAGTCGCTGGGCCGCTTCCCACAACGTGGTGGGTAGACGCAGATGGCTGGGGAACTGCTGTGTGTAGGCATTGCCGTGCACGATGGGCTCGGGCTTGAGGCCCTGCTCGATGCCATACAGTCCCGAGGCGAGAGCGGCTGATAAGGCCAAATAGGGATTGGCGTCGGCCGAACCTATGCGCACCTCGACACGCTGCGATTTGTCGCCACCGGGAATGAGCCGCAACGCAGTGGTGCGGTTCTCCATGCCCCAGGTTGCATCCAGCGGCGCCCAGTAACCAGGCACCAGACGCGAATAGCTATTGATGGTCTGCGCATACAGCGCCATGAATTCCGGCAAGTAGCGTTGCACACCCGCCATGAAAGCCGATTGCACGGCGCTCATCCCGTGCGGCTGAGACTCGTCAAAAAAAGCGGAACGTCCACTTTTCTTGTCGCGTAAAGACAGGTGAATGTGACCGCTCTGGCCTGGATGATCGTGCGACCACTTGGCCATGAAGGTCGCCATCAAGCCATTCTGCTGCGCAAGCGCCTTGGTAAAGGTCTTGAACAGGAATGCCTTGTCGCCGGCAGCGGCCGCCAGATCCACCGCAAGCGCGGCTTCCAGCACGCCTGGCCCCGTCTCGGTGTGCAGGCCTTCGATAGGCATGTCCATGCGCTCGCACATGTCCAGCAGCTTGCGATAGAAGTCGCCCTCGACGGTGCTGCGCAACACGGAGTATCCGAAATTGCCGGGCGTCCAGTTCTCAAGATTGCGATAGCCTTTGGCGCGCACAGAGTGCGGCGTTTCGCGGAACATGAAAAACTCGTATTCCAGCGCGGCATACACGTCAAAACCCATGCCCGCAGCGCGGTCCAACGTGCGATGCAGCAGCCGCCGCGGGCAGATAGCGCCCGCATCCCCTTCGAATTCGGCCAGGAACAGCAACATGTCTTCGCCGCCCGGCCCTTGCTCCAGCGGCAGCCTGCGGCCGGTATGCGGCAAAATCCGCAGCTTTGCATCGGGGTAGGCGGTGTGCCAGCCGGTGTACTTGGTGTTGTCGTAGAGCTGGTCATCCAGATCCCAGCCCAACACCACATCGCAGAACGCCAGCCCTGAACGCAGCGCGCTCAGGAACTTGTCGCGCCGCAAGTACTTGCCCAACATGACGCCGTCTATGTCGGACAAGCCCACCTTGATATGCGAGAGCGGGCTGGCTTGCACCAACCGCTCTGCGTCTTCCACCGTTGCTACCCCTAGTGCATGCATGCTTGTTCACCTTGTGACTGAAGCGTTGCGTTGTCCTGCGGGCGGGCGGCGCGGCGTTCAGGTCAGGGCCGCCCCCAGCACGCGCATCGCCTGGCGATGCAGTTGCGGTGTGGCGGCCGCGACGACGCGGCCCAGGGATTCGAGGCATAGCGGCTGCCCCGACCAATCGGTAATGACGCCGCCCGCACCTTCAATCACGGGCATCAGCGCCAGATAGTCATAGGGTTGCAGGCCGGCTTCGACCACCAGGTCGACGTGGCCGCTGGCCAAGAGGCCATAGCTGTAGCAGTCACCGCCAAATCGCCGCATACGCGCGGCCTCGGCCAGGGCATTGAATCCCGCCAGTTCCGCGCCTTCAAAGATATCGGGCGACGTGGCGTACAGGATGGCGTGGCGCAACTCGGTACAGGCGCTGACGCGGCAGATCTCTCCGTTCAGACGGGCGGGCGAGGCCGCCGCGCCTATCCAGCGTTCTTCAAGCATGGGGATATCGATGACGCCCAGCACCGGCTTGCCCTGATGCAAAAGGGCCAACAAGGTGCCCCATAGAGGATTGCCGGAGATGAAAGCACGCGTGCCATCGATAGGATCAAGGGACCACACCAGTTCGGCTTCGGCATGCAAGGCGCCGAATTCTTCGCCGAAAATTCCATGGTCTGGATAGCGCTGGGTGATCGCCTCGCGCAAGGCCGCTTCAACTTCCCTGTCCGCCTGGGTCACCGGACTGGCGTCCGCCTTGGTGTCGATCGACAGCGCATGGCGGAACCACTTGCGCGACAAGGGGCGGACGCGATCCGCCAAGGTCTGTGCGAACGAGGAAAACTCGGCCAGTTGTTGCGCCGACAGCGGCGGAGACGTTTGCATCAATGCGCTCCCAGGGGTTTTTCCAGTCTAGACACGTTGCCACAAATTTGCAAATATACTTAAAACTGCAACCACGCCCTGGATTCAGGCGGGTCGCCGTCCGCATAAGTCGCTCACCGTTGCCGTGTATTCCCACCGGAGTTCCATCATGCAATGTATGAAGAAGCTTAGCTTTGTGGTTGCAGTAATTTCCCTAGGTTGTGCGCAAGCCGCTCACGCGGGCCCCATCACCGTCTACACCGCCCTTGAAGAAGACGAGATCGCCGCCTATCTCAAGGCGGCCAATGCGGCCATGCCGGACGTGAAGGTCAACGTCTTGCGCCTGTCTACCGGCGACCTGGGCGCCCGTCTTATCGCCGAGGCATCCAACCCGCAGCAAGATGTCATCTGGGGATTTGCCGTCAGCAATATGCTGGACCCGCGGCTACAGAATCTGCTGGAGCCTTATGCGGCCAAAGGCATTGATGCCTTGCCCGCCCAATACAAGGGTGCGGACAACAAATGGTTTGCCGCCACGGGTTATGTCGCGGCCTTCTGTGTCAACACCGACCGGCTGAAATCCAAGAATTTGCCCATGCCCACTTCGTGGGAAGATCTGACCAAGCCTGAGTACAAAGGCGAGATCGTTATTCCAAGCCCCGCCGCATCGGGCACGGGATATCTACAGATCGTCGCGCTATTGCAGGGCATGGGTCCGGAAAAAGGCTGGGCGCTCTTGAAGGATCTGGACAAAAACGTGGCGCAATACACGCCGTCGGGTTCACGGCCCTGCAAGATGGCGCGCGCTGGCGAATACGCCATTGGCGTGTCCTTCGCCTTTCCCGCCATGCAGTCCATCGAAGAAGGCTTCCCCGTCAAGATGGTGATTCCGTCGAAATGGGTAGGCTATGAGCTCGAAGCATCCGGCTTGATGAAAACGGCCAAAAATCCAGCCGATGCCAAACGCTTTCTGGACTGGACGCTGTCCGCGCAGGCCGGCGGCCTCTACAGCAAATACAAAGAGCTGGTGACGATCCCCGGCGCCGCCCCCAACAAGGCCGCGGAAGCAGCGGGTCTGCCTAAAGACCTGACCGCCGTGCTGTATCCCGTGAACTTCCAGCAATCCGCCGCCGAGCGGGACGCCACGATTAAAACCTGGCAGGACACCATCAAGCGCTGATGCGTTTGCGGCCGGCACGCCGGCCGCAAACCATCGTGGAGACGCCATGTATCTGGAATTGCGTGGGATACGGAAAACCTTCGACGCGTCGGTGGCGCTGGAAGATATCGATCTATCTGTAGGCGAACACGAATTTGTCTGTCTGCTCGGCCCCAGCGGCTGCGGCAAGACCACCTTGTTGCGCATCGTGGCGGGGCTGCTGCCGTTTGACCACGGCACGATCACACTGGGCGGACGCGACCTGAGCGCGCTGCCTGCGCGCAAACGCGGATTCGGCATCGTATTCCAGTCGTACTCGCTGTTTCCCAACATGACCGTCGCCGAGAACGTCGGCTACGGTTTGCGCATACGCGGCGAATCACGAGAGCGAATTGCCACGCGAGTGCAGGAACTGCTGACGCTGATCAAGCTGCCCGACTATGCGCCGCACTATCCGCATCAACTGTCGGGAGGCCAGCAGCAACGCGTCGCGCTGGCGCGCGCGCTGGCCGTGGACCCGGCGCTGATTTTGCTGGACGAACCGCTGTCGGCGCTGGATGCCCGAGTGCGGACCGATATGCGGGCCGAAATCCACGATGTACAACGACGGCTGAAAATCCCCACGGTCATGGTCACGCACGACCAGGAAGAAGCGCTGACGCTGGCCGATAAGATTGTGTGCATGAACGAGGGGCGTATTGAGCAAGTAGGCTCGCCCTCCGACCTGTACTTGCGGCCCCGCACGCGATTCGTCGCGAACTTTGTGGGACTGAGCAATCTGCTGCCCACGGATTGGGTAAGCCAGGCCATGCCTGAACTGCTGGCGACCCGGCCAGACGGGAACGGTGAACGATTTGAGGCTTGCCTGCGCCCGGAGAACCTGCGCATCGCCGCCGACGAGCAAGGTCCCGGACGGGTGCAGGACATGACCTTTATGGGAAATCTCACCCGTTTGCGCGTGGCGTGGCTGGGACGCGAACTTGTCGTTGAACAGCATGGCGCGGCGGGCCTGTCGCGCGGAGCGGCGGTGCGGCTGGAAACCGATCCGGCACTGTGCGCATGGGTCAGCGCATGACAGCGCCAAGGAACATCGCATGAGCACCCTGCACGCCGGTGCAGCCATTGCAGCGCCAGCCGGCCGCGCCCCCTGGACAGCGGACCGCCTTTTGCTATGGACCTGCGTCGCGATTCCTTTGGCTGGCTTGGCACTGTTTTTTCTCTATCCCTTGGCTTGCGTTGCCTGGCGCAGCCTGATCGAGAAAGATGGCTCGGTGGGTTTGGGCAACTATGCCGAGGTGTTTGCGACGCGCGGCATTCTGACGGCGACCGTGAACAGTCTGGCGATGAGCGCCGCCACCACCGTCATCAGTGTCGTGCTGGGTTTCGCAATCGCCTATGGCCTGGACCGCAGCTGTATGCGGGGCAAACGCATTGTGCAGTTGGCGCTGGTGCTGCCCCTGCTGGCGCCTTCGCTTGTGCAGGGCCTGGGCCTGATCTTTATCCTGGGACGCAACGGACTCGTGCATCGATGGACCGGGTGGGAAATCGATATCTACGGATTCTGGGGCTTGTTGATCTCGAACGTGTTCTACGCCCTGCCCCAAGCTGTGCTGATCCTGCAGGCGGCGTTGCGCAACATGGACGCCCGCTATTACGACGCGGCCGAAGTCATGGGCGCGTCCAGCACGCGGCAGTTCTTTGACCTGACCCTGCCCAACTGCAAGTTCGGTTTGCTTAGTGCCGGTTTCGTGGTGTTTGTCATCACCATCACGGACTTCGGCAACGCCGCAGTGATCGGGGGTAATTACCGGGTACTGGCAACAGAGATCTACAGCCAGGTGTCCGGCCAAATGAACTTTGGCATGGGATCGGTGGTGGGCATCTTGTTGTTGCTGCCTTCGCTGATCTCGGTGCAGATCGAACGTGTGGCCTCGCAGCGCCAGTTTGGATCGGCATCACCCAGCGGGCTAAGAGTGACGCCGCAGCCCGCCCGCGGACGCGACACGGTCTTCACCATTGGCGTGCTGCTGGCTTGCAGCACGATCATCCTGACGGTCGCGACAGTCATCTTTGCAAGCTTCATGCGGCTCTGGCCTTATCGCATGGAATGGACGCTCAAGCATTACGACATCACTGTCAGCGGCGGTTACGCGCCACTGTGGACGTCGCTGTACCTATCGCTGGCTGCGGCGGGCGGCGGCGTGCTGCTGCTGTTCTTCCTGTGCTTTGGCGTGTGCCGCATTCCGCGGGGCTGGGCGAAGATGGTGTATTTGATGTCGGTGCTGCCGGTGGGCGTTCCGGGACTGGTGCTGGGGCTGTCATACATCTTTGCGTTCAATTCACCCGGAACGCCTCTGTACGCACTGTATGGCAGCGCCGCGCTGATCGCGCTTTGCAATTTCTACCACTATCACACGCAGGGCTTCCTGACGATGATGACGGGGATGCGCGCCGTGCCGCAGGCGCTGGAAGAAGCGGTCAGTTGCCTGGGCGGCGGCACGCTGCATGTACTGCGCGACACCGTGCTGCCGCTGATCGGGCCAACCGTGCTGGGCGTGTTCTTCTTTCTGTTCATGCGTTCGATGGTGACCTTGTCGGCCGTGATCTTTCTGGTGACTCCGTCAGTCAGCGTGGCGCCGGTCTCTGTGCTGCGGCTGGACGAAGCCGGATTCGTATCCCAGGCTGCGGCGTATTCAACGCTTATCATGCTGGTCGTGGGAGGTTCTCTGCTGATGCTGCGCGCGTTGATCGCCGGGGCTGCGCGGCGGCGGAGATAGATTAGGAAGCATCAGATATGTGGCAAGAAGAGCGGTACCAGAGAATCCGCGCCCTGCTGTCTTCATTGCAGCAGGTATCGACAGACCGTATCGTCGGTGAACTCGGCGTATCGCGTGAAACCGTCAGGCGGGACCTGCTTGAACTGGAAGCCATGGGCGAGTTGCGGCGCGTGCATGGCGGCGCTGTACCGGTGCATAGCGAGCCGCCCATCGCCGAACGCGTGCACACACGGGTCAAATACAAGCGCGCCATTGCGCGCGCGGCAGTGGGACTGGTCGCCAGCGGGCAGACCTTGTTTCTGGATGCAGGCAGCACGACCAGCGTGCTGGCGGACGAACTGGCCAAGTTGTCGGGGCTGACCATCATCACCAATTCATTCGATGTGGCCTTGAAGGTGGGCGCGGCGGGCAACGGCGCCAATCAGCTGATCATGCTCGGCGGCTCTGTCGATGGCCCGGTATGCGCCACGGGGGGAGACATCACCATTGCCGAGATCCACCGCTACCGGGCGGATCTGGCATTGCTGTCGCCGGTAGGCATAGATGCGGAATGCGGCGCAACCAACTACGACTTGCGCGAGGCCGAGGTGGCTCGCGCGATGACTGCGAATGCCAAGCAACTGGTGCTGCTGGCCGACTTCAGCAAGATTGGACTGTGCAGCCGCGTGTCCTACTGCGCGGCCGATCGCGTCGACCATCTGGTGACCAACACCAGTGCGCAAAAATCACCCGGCTACGAGGCGCTAACCGCTGCCGTCGGCAATACTCTGGCGGTCTGACGGCCGGCCGGCGGCATCACGCCCCGGCCCCAGCCTCCGGACCCAGCCTCCGGACCCAGCGTCAGTCCAGCGAGACGCCAGCAGTTTTCACCATATCGGCCCAATAGACCGTGTCTTCTTGCAGGCGCGTCTTGAACGCGGCCGGCTGACTGCCAACAGGCCAGCTGCCGCCACTGTTGATCTTGGCGATCACGTTGGGGGATTTCATCGCTTGAGTCACCGCTTGCGCCAGGTACGCCACACGATCGGGCGGAGTACCGGCAGGCGCGAACAAGCCATACCAGTCATCCGCAGTGATGCCGTCCAATCCGCTCTGTTTAAGCGTTGGCGCCCCCTTGAAGATGCCGATGCTGTTTTCGTGGCTTAGGGCCAAGATGCGCAGCTTGCCGGCTGCCACCATGGGTTCAGCGGAAGCAGGCGACGTGATCAACATGTCTACCGTGCCTCCCATCAAATCGGTGATGGCGGGCGCCGCCCCGCGATACGGCACATGCACCAGGGTCACGCCCGCCTTCTTCGACACCAGCGCGCCCATCAGATGGCTCATCGTGCCGTTGCCAGGCGTGGCATAGGTGATGATGCCGGGCTGCTTGCGCGCGGCATCCAGGTAGTCGTTCATGCTTTTGTACGGGCTTTCCGTACGGGCGACCAGCACCAGCGGCGCAGACGTGATCTGCGAGATCGGTACAAAGTCCTTTACCGGATCAAAGCCTACGTTTTTGTACAAACGGGGATTGACTGCCATCACGCTGGTCTGCGACATCACCAGCGTATAACCATCTGGCTTGGCACGCGACACCTGCGCCGTGCCAACATTGCCGCCCGCCCCGGAGCGGTTTTCAACCACGACGCTCTGACCAATGATGGTGCCAAGTTCTTGGGCGATCAGGCGCGCCACCCCATCGTTGCCGCCCCCGGGAGGAAACGGCGACACCACGGTAATGGCCTGCTTGGGATAGTCAGCCAGCGGCGTCAGTGACTGAGACTGCGCTTGGGCGTGAACGGCCGAACCCCATAACAGACCAGCCATGACCACGGCGGCTGTCTTGCAAGCGTGCAATGCAGGTTGCTTCATTTGGACTTCCCCTTGTGTTGGCGGCCGGATACTCGGCCGTCCTTTGCGTTCCGGTTCGCCATGAACCGTCCGCGCCCCGCCGGCGAAAGCCGCCGGGGCGTGTTGATCTGCTTGATGCGTGTTGGTTGCCGCTCAGCCTCTGCGGGCTGTCGCGGCGGCCGGGCTATCCGTGCGCGGGAAACCGGTAGGCCGCGCGTTCGCGTTCGTCGATCTGTTTGACCAGATTGGTTTCCCAGGCCAAGTACTGGCGCGCCGCCGCCTTGTTGCCGTCATGCCGGTCATGGACGAAGAACAGATAGTCAATGCAGTCGCTGTCAGCCGGTTCGGCTGGCGTGGATTCCAGGGCAATAGCGTGCTCGGTCCAGCTGTCTGGCGTGCCTGTATTCACCTTGATGTCCTTCACACCCGACGCGCGGAGGTCGCCGGCGGCCCAGGCGGCCAGCGCTTCGTCTTCCGCCAGCAGAATCACTGGACGCGTCGTGTCCAGATTCAGCTGGTCCAGACGTGGCCGCACTCCCCAGCGCGCACCGGCAATATGGCTGGCGCGGTATTGCATGCTGGGGCGGATATCAATGAGTTGCGCGCCATCCGCCAGCACTGCGGCCAGGCCTGCATCGGACAGATTGGTCAACGCTGGCGTGCTCACCTGCGCAACGGGGTGCGTCAGCGATGCTTTCACCCCCTCTTTCAGCACGGTGGCGTCCCAGCCCATCTGACGCAACCAGCTGGCAACGACGGGGGCACGCACGCCCTCGTCATCAAAAACAACTATGCGTGCGCCGCGCACGGCCAGATATTGATCGGTTGCCTGAATCAGTTGCCCGCCCGGCGTGTGCTGCGCGCCAGGCAAAGAACCTTGCGCATGCTCGTTTGCGCTACGCACGTCGCACAGGAACGTGCTTCGGGCCGCGTCGCTCAACCAGGCTTGCACCGTATCCGCATTCACATACGGCACACCATGACGTTCGGCTAGTTGCGCTGAGCGCGCGGCAAGTGCGGGCACGGCTGCCTGATCGATGTGGTCGTCATAGCGGCGGCGCGCGCCATGGTCCAGTTGCAGGTCTTCCAGGTACCAGCCCTGCGTGCCGTTTTCCAGTGCATAGACCGGGTTGGGCACGCCCAGATTGATGAGAGTCTGCGCGCCGATGATGCTGCGCGTGCGGCCAGCGCAGTTCACCACAATGGTGGTCTTCGGATTCTTTGCCAGCGTGTGGGCGCGTAGCGCCAGCTCCCCGTTCGGGCAGCACACGCCGCCGGGAATGCTCATCTTTTGATATTCGGCATAAGGCCTGCCGTCCAGCACGATCAGATCGTCGCCACGCTGCTGGCGCGCGGCCAATTCGCGGGCGCCGATGCGAGGGGTGTGGAAAACTTCTTCCGCCAGTTCACCGAACGTCTTGCTGGGTACGTTCACCCCGGCAAATGCGGCATAACCGTCTTGCTGCCATTGCGCGATGCCGCCAGCCAGGCCGTGCACCTGCGTATAGCCCAGTGCAGCCAGCGCACGGGCGGCCCGCGCAGCCGTGTCGTCCAAGCCACCGTTGTCGTACACAACGACACGGACGTCGCGCCGGGGCGCAAGACGCACAATGTCGACCTCGATCCGGCTGTACGGTACGGGCGCGGCATAGAACAGATGCGACTCACCGTATTGGCCGTGTTCGCGTACATCCAGCAGCGCGATTTCGCGCCCGTCGTGCAACCATTGTTTTAGCGTGTGCGAGTCGATGGTGGCGAAAGCTTGATCGGAAATGGAAGGCATCATGAAATTCGAATGGAACGGGGGGAGTGAGTCAGTGTGGACAAGCCTTGTTCAAGATCACCGATCAAATCTTCAGGATCTTCCAGGCCGATATGTAAACGGAACATGGCGCCGTGAGGCGTAGCGCTGGGCAAGGAACGCGTGGTGTTCAACTGCACCGGGACGGCCAGGCTTTCAAAGCCGCCCCAAGATGCGCCGATGCCGAACAACTGCAAACTGTCGATCAGACGCTCGGCGTCCGCATTGTTGAAGGCAGCTGACAGTTCGATGGTCAACAGCCCGTTGGCGCCGCTGCAATCGCGCCGCCAGATCGCATGTGAGGGATCGCCGGGCAAGGCCGGACACAGCACGCGCGCCACCTCTGGACGATCCAGCAGCCATGTCGCCACCTGCATGGCATTGCGGGCGTGCTGCGCCATGCGTAGAGGCAACGACCGGATTCCGCGCAGCACCAGGAACGCATCGTCGGCGCCAACCGTCTGGCCGAAATCTATCGTGGCCCGTTCCAGCGCCCGCCAGGCGCGGTCGTTGGTGACAACCGCGCCCATCATGACGTCGGCGTGTCCGCCCAGATATTTGGTGGCCGCAAGAATGGAAATGTCGGCGCCCAAGGTGAGCGGTTTGTATATCAAACCCGACGCCCACGTGTTATCCACAGCCAGCCAGCAATCGTTTTTTCGGGCGGTTGTGGATAACTTGGTGAGGTCCGGCATTTCATACGTCAGTGAACCCGGGGACTCTGCGTAAATCATGCGGGTGTTGGGCCGGATCAGCGCTTCAATGCCGTGGCCGTCAGGCGAGTAATACGTGTGTTCGATACCCAGCCGGGTCAGATGTTCGGCGCAAAAGCGGCGCACGGGTTCATAGACAGCATCGGTGATCAACACATGATCGCCTGCGCGCAGATAGGCCAACAGCACCGTGGCGATGGCAGCCTGCCCTGTTGGGTACAGCTTGGCCCGAAAGCCCTGTTCAAGTTCGATCAACGCGTCTTCCAGCGCATGCGTGCTGTCGGTGCCGCGAGCGCCGTAAGAAGGCAGGCGCTCTTGCTCGCGACGCGTTCGCGTGTCGCGCCACGCGGCAACGCTATCGAAGACGTACGTGCTGGCGCGTGTGACCGGGGTATTCACCCATCCCTGATGGGGACGCCCCGCTCGCAGCAGGCGCGTTGCGGACTTGTAGGGCTTGTTCATGATCAGCGCCGCGTCTTCACGCCGATAGGCATGACTTTGCAAGTGCCGTTGGCCAGATCGAATCCCAGGCGTTCGTTCAGCGTTTCCAGCGCGCGGCCATACATATGCAGATGCCGGATCACGCTGTCGCCCTGGATCTCCACGGCATGGATATCGTCGGGCATCAGTGCTATGCCCGAACCCGGACCCACCACGACAGTGCCAGTCTTCTGCAAATGCCCCACACCGGGCACCGTGCCGTCATCGGTACGGTCGTAAACGTAGTTGTATTCCACCCCTTCGACCGCAGCGATACAGGCCCAGGTGGTGTGGTTGTGGGGCACGATCTTGTTGCCCGGGCGCATGACATTCAGGTACAGCGCATAGCTCTTGTCTTCATCTTCGGCGATGAGGTAGCGCGCCTGGCGCTCACCATCTTCCGGCGCCGGATAGCGGTCGTCAGCCCACCAATCGGTATGCGACGCCAAACCGACCAGATCTGCCAGCACGGCTTGCAGGCTGTCGCGGTTCAGGCCCTTATTTCCTACAGTTTTTTTAATATTTCCAATGGCAGTAGTGATGCCGTTTTGATGAGGATGTGCAGTGCTCACGTTGGCTTTCCCTCGTTTTTCATGAGTTATTGCACTTACTGTATCCCCCAGCCTTCAACGCAACAATTTAAATTGCGACAAGAATCCATTAGCATTGCTAATACTTTTTCTGAGCTCGCTATGCGCAATCTGGATCTGGACCTGCTACGCACGTTAACCGCCATCGCCCAGCACGAGACTTTCTCTGAAGCCGCCAACCGGCTGCACAAGACGCAGTCAGCCATCACGCAGCAGATGCAACGGCTGGAAGTGATGATCGGCCTGCCATTGTTCGAAAAACAAGGGCGCAATAAGGCCTTGTCGTCGCACGGACGGCGCCTGGTGGAATATGCACGCCACATGTTGGCCATCAACGATGAAGCGCTGCGGGCCTTGCAAGCTGGGCCGCTGGAGGGTGACCTGCGTCTGGGCGCGCCGCTCGATGTTGCGGACACCATCCTGCCTACGCTGTTGACGCACATCGCACGGTCCGCCCCCCGCGTGAAACTGGAAATCCGCGTCGACCGCAGCCCGTTTCTGATGGATGCCTTGCGAGCCGGCGAGATTGATCTGACGATTTCCACTCGCTTTGATCAGGACTTTGAAGGTGTGGCATTGCGCACCTCGCCCACCGTGTGGCTGGCGTCCGCCGATTATGTGCACGACGTGCATGCGCCCGTGCCGCTCGTGCTGGCAGACGAGCCCAGCATCTTTCGCCGCCTGGCGCTCAATGCGTTGGAACAGGCGCGCGTGCGCTGGCACACCAACTATGTGGCGCCGAATCTGGTGGGAATCAAAGCAGCGCTACGCGCCGGCCTGGGCGTCACAGCGCGCAGCGTGGAACTGCTTGGGCCTGAGATGCGCGTACTGGGAGAAAAGGAAGGGCTGCCGCCGCTGCCGGATGTGACCTACTTCCTGTGGATAAGGCGAGATCTGATCAATCCGCTGACGCGGCAGGTCTACGACATGCTGCGCAGCAACCTGGGGTTGGCGCAACATGGTGGCGCGGCGGATGAGCCGCCCGGGGTTCAATAGCGGTCGAAGACGCCCTGAAGCGCGGCCGGATCACGGGTGACGGACAACGCCAGCATCAGCAGGATGCGCGCCTTTTGCGGATTCAAATCGCGCGCGGCGATAAAACCCAGGCTGCCGTCATCCAGTTCGACATCGCGTGCGACAAAGCCGCTGCCCGTGCGGCTTGAGCGCACAACCGGCACGCCATCTGTGGCGGCACGGCTCAAGGCATCGATGGCCACATCCGTCGCATTGCCGTCGCCCACGCCTGCCAGCACAATGCCATCAGCAACGCCTGCCATGAAGTCGATCACATCAGCTTCCAAGTTGGCGTAGGCATAGACGATTTCCACGCGAGGCCAACCGGCCTTTTCCAACAATGCGAGTGAAAACTCGCTTTGTGTCGTGTGCAATGTGGTGTTGCGAGAATAGAAACACGGCACACCGCCATGCATGACGCCAGCACGGCCGCGATTAGGCGATGTGAATGCACATAGACCGGCACTGGCGATCTTCTGAACTTCACGCGCGTAGTGCACGTCTTCATTCATGATGACGAGCGGTCCGCGCCCGCGTGCATCCGGATGGCGCGCCAGCGCCACCGCGTTATACAAATTGGCCGGGCCTTCCGCGCCCAGCGCAGTAGCAGGACGCATGGCGCCCACGAGCACGACAGGCTTGTCGTGGCCGATTACCAGGCTGAGAAAATAAGCCGTTTCTTCAAGTGTGTCCGTGCCATGCGTGATGACAATGCCGGCCACCGAGGCGTCCTGGCATAGCGTCTCCACGCGAGCTGCCAGCGCACGCCACACGTCGTGCGTCATGTTCTGGCTGCCGACATTGGCGACCTGTTCGGCGCGGATATCGGCGATGCCCGCCAGTTGCGGCACTGCTGCCAGCAGATCGCTGACCGAGAACGAACCGGACTTATATCCTGCGGACGTGGCATCAGCCTGAGCGCCCGCGATAGTGCCGCCCGTTGCCAGCACCGCGATGACCGGCAACGCGTGCTCAGGCATCGACCACTCCGGACAAGCCCTGGCGTTCCAGCAACGAATTCAGATGCTCAAAGCCATGGAAATCGATGACGATCTGCCCTTTTTCCTTGGCGCCGACCTTCAGGGCCACTCGAGTGCCCAGGTGATCGGACAAAGCTTCTTCCAGACGCGTCAGGTCGCGCGAAGCGCCATTGGTCTTCTTTTTGGGAGACGTCGCGGATTCCGATTCCTTGGCCGTCTTGGCAACCAGTTTTTCCGCTTCCCGCACCGACAGGCGGCGCGCGATGATCTGGTTGGCCAATTGGATCTGCGTCGCCGCGTCGACCGCCAGCAGCGCACGCGCATGGCCCATGTCGACATCGCCCGCCAGCAGCATGGTTTGCACGGCAGATGCCAGATTCATCAGGCGCAGCAAATTACTGGTGGCGGAACGGGAACGGCCGATCGCTTGCGCGGCCTGTTCATGGGTCAGGCCAAATTCGTCCAACAGGCGGCGCACGCCGTGCGCCTCTTCGAGCGGATTCAGGTCTTCGCGCTGGATGTTTTCAATCAGCGCCATGACTGCCGCGTTTTCGTCGGCAACTTCACGCACCAGCACCGGCACTTCTTTCAAGCCAGCAATCTGCGCGGCGCGGAAACGGCGTTCACCCGCGATGATCTCGTAATGGCCGGGTGCAGACTCGCCAAGCGGGCGCACAAGAATGGGTTGCATGATGCCTTGCGTGCGGATCGATTCGGCCAGCTCACCCAACGCGCCCTCGTCCATGCGCGTGCGCGGCTGATACTTGCCGGCGCGCATCTTCGAGATGGGCAAGGTGGATGGCGGACCCTCGGGCTTGGCCGCAACGGCGCGGCCGATGTTATCGATCGCTGGCGCGTCTGCGCCCAGCAAGGCGTCCAGTCCGCGACCCAATCCCTTGGGTTTCTTGGTGGCCATAGTTAAATCCTCTTTCCTTCTGTTTTTGTATCCTGAGCCAGGCTCAGGCGTCCGCCTGCTCGGCAGGCAGGCGGTACCAATACGCGTAACAGTCTTTGAAACCGTAGCGGCCGTACAAGGCCCGCGCGGCTGTATTCTCCGGCTCTACCTGCAAATAGGCGGTGGTGGCGCCGCCGGCGGCGCCCTCAGCCAATAAGTGCTCTACCAGGGCATCGGCGTAGCCTTTACGCCGCTGCCCCGGGTCTGTGACGATGTCGAACAGGCCCAGCAGGTCATCGTCGCGGACGGCCAGGCCCGCAGCAACGCACTGGCCTGCGGCGTCGATCGCCAGCACCGGCTGTTTATCCACAGCCAGCCCCTGCAGGCGCGCTTGATGTTCGCCGATGTGCTCTTGCGCCGAGCCGCGCATGGCGCCAACCGCTTGAGCAAAGCGATCAGTGCCGACTTTCGTAAAGAGCAAGCCACCCCGGCCGCTGGGCCTGGGGCCAAGCGGCATGCTCATGACTCGGGTCTCACCGGTGAAGGTATAACCACGGGCCTCCAGTTCGGCGTCCAGGGAAAAATCGGGGCCGATGGAGGTAATGCGCAGCACCATGGGCAAGCCATGGCGCGCATACAACGAAGAACAATACGCCAGCCGCTCGTCCAGCGGACGTGTGGATAACCCCAGCACATTGACGCTGCGCACTCGTTTGGCCACGGACGGCGCAAAGCGCACGAGCCAACCATCATAGAGCACCTGCGCACGCACTGCCGTGGCGTTCAACGCGGCCTCTTCGAGACGCACGCGCAGGCCATCACGCACGTCGGCTTGCGTCGTGTGTTCGGCTTGTTGCGGCGTCTGAGAAAAGAGCGTTGCGACGGACATAAGCACTACTTACTTCAAGTCTTTCCTGACGCGCTCGATCATTTCGGCGCCAAACGAGATATACGCCTGAGCGCCCCGTGACGCGCGGTCATAGACCACGCCCGGCATGCCGTAACTGGGTGCTTCGGCCAGACGCACATTGCGCGGCACTACGGTCTTGAAAACCTTGTCGCCAAAGTGCGCCTCGAGCTGCGCGGACACTTGCTGTTGCAACGTCATGCGCGGATCGAACATCACGCGTAACAATCCAATGACGCGCAGGTCGTCATTGATATTGCGATGCACGCGCTTGATGGTGTTGACCAGATCAGACAAACCTTCCAGGGCGAAGTACTCGCACTGCATCGGGATGATGACGCCATGAGCCGCGGCCAGGCCGTTCAAGGTCAGCAGCGACAGCGTCGGCGGGCAATCGATCAGCACGAAGTCATACTGATTGGCCACGGTATCGATCGCGGTCTTCAACTGACGCTCGCGTTCGTCCATTTGCACCAGGTCGATCTCGGCGCCGGACAATTCCCGGTTGGCCGGCAGGACGTCATAGCCGCCCGACTCCGACCGTACACGAGCTTGCTCAATGGTGGCCTCGCCAATCAACACTTGGTACAGGTTGGATTTCAGCGCGTTCTTGTCAATGCCGCTACCCATCGTGGCATTGCCTTGAGGGTCCAGGTCCACCAGCAGCACGCGTTGATTGTGCGTGGCAAGACCAGCCGCCAGATTGATGGCGGTCGTTGTCTTGCCCACACCGCCCTTCTGGTTGGCAATGCAGAATACTCGGGCGGTGTCGCTGGGGGGTAAGTTCTTCATAGGGTTCCTTCGTTGCGTCCGCCGTTGCGGCGCATCCAGATCAGGCAGCGTTCTGCTTGCAGCTCCGGAACACGGAGCGGCTGAATGTGGTCGACTTGCCATTCCCCGCGCGCATGCAACGCTTGAATTTCTTCTTCGGGGACCTTGCCCTTCATGGCGACGAGGGTACCATCGTTGCGTACGTGGCGACCCGCGAGCTGAGCAAAATCGTCCAGAGACGCGAAGGCGCGCGAAGTGACGATGTCACATTCGGCGGGGTCCAGCGTTTCAATGCGGGCATGACGTGCTTGCAGATTGGGCAAGCCCAGCGCACCGCTCATTTGGCGGACGAATGCGGTTTTCTTTTCGACAGCATCGACGCAGCTCACGGACCAGGCAGGCCGCATGATCGCCAGGACCACGCCAGGCAGGCCGCCACCCGAACCCACGTCGTAGACCTTGGCAGACACGTCAGCAGCGCCTAGCGCCTCGCTGAACGGCGCTACGGCGGCCAAGCTATCGAACAGATGCTGGATCAACATCTGCTGCGGATCGCGGATGGCGGTCAGGTTGTACGTGCGGTTCCAGCGCTGCATCTGCGACAGATAATTCAGCAGCTTGGTCTGAGCGGCGGCGTCGGCGTGTACGCCGAGCTGTTCGCATGCGCGAGAAAGGCGGCCGGCCATGTCTGTGCCGGCCTGATTGGTGTGAACAGTCATGCGGCTTGCTTGCGCGAGCCGTAATGCAGGCGCTTCAAATGGATAAGCAGCAACGAGATGGCTGCGGGGGTCACACCAGAAATGCGCGCGGCTTGGCCGACTGTCTCGGGACGATGCGTCTTTAACTTCTGACGCACCTCGAACGACAGGCTGGTCACTGCGTCATAGTCCACATCCGCCGGGATCGGCTGCTGCTCATGCGAAATCTGCTTTTGCACTTCGTCCTGCTGGCGTGCGATATACCCGGCGTATTTCACCTGGATCTCGACCTGCTCGGCCAGAACGGGGTCTGCCGACACGCCGGGCCCCGCCAATAGCGAGCCATCGGCATTGAGGGTGGTCATCAATGCTTCATAGGAAACATTCGGCCGTTTAAGCAGATCTGCTAGTGAGTACTCACGTTCAATCGCCTTGCCGAGCAAGGGTTCGGCCACTTCAGCCGGCAGCAGGCGCGGGTTCACCCACGACGACTTCAGGCGCTCAACTTCTGCGGCTACCGCGTCGCGCTTGCGATTGAAAGCGTCCCAACGCACATCGTCGACAATGCCCAGCTGGCGGCCAATTTCGGTCAGACGCAAGTCGGCATTATCTTCGCGCAGGCTAAGGCGATATTCCGCGCGCGACGTGAACATGCGATAGGGCTCGGTCACGCCACGCGTGACCAGGTCATCCACCAGTACGCCCAGATAGGCCTCATCGCGACGAGGCGTCCACTGATCCCGGCCCAGCGAAAGCAGTGCAGCATTCACACCGGCCAACAGGCCTTGGGCGGCGGCTTCTTCGTAGCCCGTCGTACCGTTGATCTGGCCGGCGAAAAACAAACCGCCAATTGCCTTGGTCTCAAGCGTGCTCTTCAATCCACGTGGATCAAAGTAGTCATATTCAATCGCGTAGCCGGGGCGCATGATGTGCGCATTTTCCAGACCGCGCAAGGAATGGATCAGGTTCAGCTGCACATCGAAGGGCAAGCTGGTCGATACGCCGTTCGGATAAACCTCGTGCGTATCCAAGCCTTCAGGCTCCAGGAAGACCTGATGGGATTCCTTATCGGCGAAGCGATGAATCTTGTCTTCGATTGAGGGACAGTAACGCGGACCCACGCCTTCAATCACACCGCTATACATGGGCGAACGATCCAAGCCGCCACGGATGATGTCGTGGGTACGGGCGTTGGTGTGCGTAATCCAGCAAGGCAGTTGGCGCGGGTGCATGCCCACGTTGCCCATGTAGGAAAACACGGGCACGGGGTCCAAGTCGCCAGGCTGTTCGTCCAGGATGCTGTAGTTGATCGTGCGGCCATCGATACGCGGTGGCGTGCCGGTCTTGAGGCGCCCCTGCGGCAGCTGCAATTCTTTCAGACGCTGACCCAGGGAGATCGCGGGAGGATCTCCGGCACGGCCGCCCGAGTAGTTTTGCAGTCCCACGTGAATCAAACCATTGAGGAACGTTCCCGCCGTCAGGACCACGGTCTTGGCACGAAACTTCAGGCCCACCTGGGTAACGGCGCCGACGACTCGGTCGCCCTCCACCATCAGATCTTCCACCGCCTGCTGAAACAACCAGAGATTCGGCTGATTCTCCAGACGTCCACGGATCGCTTGGCGGTACAGCACCCGATCTGCTTGCGCGCGGGTGGCGCGCACTGCGGGGCCTTTCGATCCGTTCAGAATGCGGAACTGAATCCCGGCTTCGTCCGTTGCCAAAGCCATCGCTCCGCCCAAGGCGTCGACTTCTTTGACAAGGTGGCCCTTGCCGATCCCACCGATAGAGGGATTGCAAGACATTTGGCCTAGGGTCTCGATGTTATGCGTCAGCAGCAGCGTCTGGGCGCCAGCGCGTGCGGCAGCCAAGGCGGCTTCAGTGCCGGCGTGGCCGCCACCGACGACGATGACATCGAATTCGCGGGGATAGTCCATGATGGGGGAAAGGTAAGAGAGCGTTCGGTGCCCATTATAGAGGCAGGGGTTCCATGTTTCACGTGAAACATCAAAAGAGGACAGGAGCGGCTTGCCATCTACCTATTGACCGTAGGAAAAAGGCGACGGCAGATGGTGCCGAGGTGTGTATATGTCGGCATCTGCCGGTGTTTCTTTACTTGTGACCACCGCTTGCGCCCTGGCCAGAGAGTGCTGACTACGGCGATTCAGGTACTGACGTTTCGCGGGGGCCCTCGTGGTCAATAGAGAAAGATCAGGGCGGGGATGTTCCACGTGAAACATAGGTGTATAGCAATTCACCCTTCCCTCGCACAAGAAGGGGTCGTGGAGAGTCAAAGTGTTCCACGTGGAACATTAGCGGATAGCACATAGCTTGCAGTTGACCTCGACTACGCAAGGCTGTCTTGTTCCACGTGGAACACTCTATATAAACGAAGTGCCGGTATCCAAAAGCAGGCCTATAGGCGCACGCGATTGTGATGTTGCAGGTGGAACATATGCACCTACCCATCCCCATCGTTGTCGAACGCACCTGCGCAAGTAGTCCGTGTTCCACGTGAAACATTCACGGCGCGAACGAGAACAGGCAGAGAAGCGGCTGCTCAGACCCGTCGATGTTTCACGTGGAACACCAGACCCAGCGTAGCCCTAGCCGCTGCACCCCAACTAAAGACAGCCAAACGATGTTGATTTGCGAGAGTTCCACAGGCACACACGGGTAGGTGTTCCACGTGAAACACCGCCCTTCTCCACAATTTGAACTGGTTTCAACGCTGCCAACTCGATATTCAAATTAGCCGGCGATCGCAGGTTTCACGTGAAACACATCCGAAGCCAGATGCGATTCTGCACCCTGCGTTTCACGTGAAACACTACTTTCAATAAATTTTCGTAGCCCAACGGTCCACTCCTAGTCTTCCGGAAGACGGTTGAGCTTTCAAAAATAGGAGTTGGGCGAGCGAGAGAACTTCGAATCGAGGGTTGCCGCCATCTTCTTAGTCGATCGAACGAACAAGAGTCTGGATGAAAAAAAATGATTTTTTCCACCCTACCCTACCCCTTACCCCAAAAACGATGAATTTTTTTGGATTTTCATGTGAAATCACACGTCCGTGATAAGCCGATTAACGCGGATAAGGCCGGACCTCTGAACACAGGGAGCTTGAATGACGAACCAACATTCAAAGTCGGGCACAGACAGAAGAGTCTTTGGCGCCTCAAAATCAAACGGCCGCCGCCATGAGCAAAAATAAAAAAATAGAAATTATCCAAATCGACGACGCAAATACCAGCCGATGATTTATTCACACGCAGCGGTGGATATCTTATTGGGAGTCAAAAAGTCGCCTTCACTGCAGCCTATGAGTTCTGCACATTGTTATCAACAAGCAGCCCCAATTGTCCGCTCGCGGATAGCCGAATTCACGTGGAACAACTTTGGGGATAACTCAGAAATCTAACGGGAATTTGATCGCCGCCGCCAGGTGAATTTCGACGCTCCTTGCAAACCGCTCAGATCGTCGAAAACGCACAAATAAACAACGATCCTCATAGGGCAATAGGCATGCCAGCCGGCACGCGCGACGGGCTTGCAAACGTGCTTTACGTCGGCCTTGCAGCGTCTATCGAACAGCGGAAAAAACCGTGGAAAACTTTGTGGATAACATTCAACTATCGACTCGCTAAACGAATTACGCCGTGGGTCTGGCTGTTAATAAATTCGTTTGGAACTACCTCGTATTCGGCCAGTCAAACCGCGCGTAAATGATGATCAGGCAAGTTATCCCCAAAGTTATCCGAGTATTTTTTCACGCGCTGGTCGTGAAAGGTTTTGCCGTCTTCAAGTGAAGTCTTTCAATCCTTTGACTGAACAAACATCTTGCTTGAGCGCCAGCTGGCGCGCCATCATCCATTTGGCGGATACGCCGGATTTCATGTGAACCCTGTGGAAAACTCGGAATGCTCCTTTTAAGGAGTTCTCAGATTCCAGCCAACGCCTGCGTTCAAGTGACGTCGAGTAGCGGTGTGAAAATCTCACGCACTCATCACAACCACCCGGATTGAGCGTCTCGAACGATCAGTATCCCCATTTCTATCCACAGGCTGAGAGGTCGATTTTTCGACCCCAAACGTCGAATTCTGTGCATAACCTGGGTGGGGATATCTTTGTGAACAACCTTGCTTCACTGGCCCCAAAATTGAGGTCCGAGCATCCCGGCGATAATCAACACTAACGCGCGCACATCAAAAGATTCATGTGAAAAATCATGCTAAATGCCCGTTTTCCCTAGGGAAAGGCCTGTTTTGCCGGTGAATGCAGGGGAACACTCCATTCAATGGAAACCAGAAATAGAGCCACTGCGGGATCAGATTTTTCACTGCACAATCTGTGCAAAACTATGCAATCAGCGATGCATCTGCTTCATTACTGATCATTAAAATGCTCATGCCCAAAAATAATTATCCACAGACTTATCCAAGGGTAAATGGCTAAGTTAGTAAACACTAACTCCTGGGATTGAGCCGCCGCTCTTTGCGCGTCCCAAATGAAACAACGCCCCAGACCAGAAGGTCTTGGGGCGTTGCAGCCAGGTCGGACCTGGCAAACGGGAAATTGGGATTTCCCGATTTAAAGCGGGCGAATTTCGGCCGCTTGAGGTCCTTTCGGACCATCCTTAACTTCAAATTCGACTTCCTGCCCTTCGTTCAGGCTGCGATAGCCGCGGCCCTGGATGGCGGAAAAGTGTGCGAAAACGTCGGTTCCGCCGATATCCGGCGTGATGAAACCGTAACCCTTGTCAGCGTTGAACCACTTAACTTTGCCCTTCTGAGCCATTTTTCTAGCGTCCTGTGATTATGTCGAAATGCAATGAATCAAGGACGCCGTGAGAACTGAACGACCGGTAGTAGTACCTGCGTTGCTGCTGCGTTCCCGCCTGCCGTCAAGCAACAGAACGAGTCCGCGCGCTGCTTGAATCAACTGCGGAATCAGCATACTCATCCGGCAATACCGACTCATATTGTTGTTTACCCCAATGTCGCTTTTTTCTGACTCGGCCGGTAGTACCGCTAGGCGGAATTACGCTGCCGGCGAGCCAGAAACGCGTAGATGGGACCGGTCACAAGCACGACAAAAACCATGCGCGATACGTGAAATGCGGTGACCACCGGAACGCCCAATTGCAGCACCTTCGCAGTAATTGCCATCTCGGCGATACCACCCGGGGTCGTGCCAAGAATCAGCGTCGGAATGGGTGCCGCCGACCACAGCGACAACAATGCGCCCAGTCCGAATGCAAGCGCCAGTGCGCCTACCGTGAAGGCTGCCACGACCGCCATGAAGCGCGGCGCAGCGCGAAAAAAGTCAGGCCGATACCGATCGCCCAGCGACCAGCCGATAAAGAGTTGGCCAACTTTTGGCACGAATTCCGGCAAGCCCGACAGTTCCACGCGATTGGACGTCAGCAACATGGCGATCAGCATCGGCCCCAACACCCAAGGGTTAGGCAATCGCAGCTTCATGAAGGCCAGCCCGCCCACGCAGGTCAAGGCCACCAGCGCAACCAAACCGGCGCCATGAACATCCCGCGGCCCGGGCACAGTGGGGTCCAAACCCGCCACGCCCCACCATTGAAAGATGAACGGCACCGTCACCACCACGAGCAACACGCGCACGCTGTGGGCCGTCGCCACACGATCAATGCGCGCGCCGTGGCGCTCCGCCAGACTGGCCATTTCGCTGGCGCCGCCAATCGCCGATGAGAACCAGGCGGTCTTGAAATCTACGTCGGTGTACCGGCGCAACATCGCCGTGCCCATGAAGGCCAACCCCAGCGCAAACAACATGCCCGCAACAATAGGCCCCGCGTTCGCGCCGATGTGCCCAATCACCTGGGGCGTGAAGTAAAGCCCGAGCGATGTGCCTATCACCCACTGCCCTGCGTTGCGCGCCGGCCGCGGGCACGCGGTGCCCAGCCCCGCGATCCGTGTCGCTGCGGTAACCAACAGCGCGCCCAACATCCAGGGCAAGGGTATGTGGGCCCACACGGCCAGCAATGCGCCGGCCAGCGCAATCAACAAACCGCCTGCCACCCTCAACAACATGTTCTGACCCACCGTCCTGTCCAATCTATGCACATAAGAAAAACGAATTATGAGTTAGTGGGATACTTACGAATACTTTCTTTGCCATCCAGCGTTCATCTTCGCGTCCACCATGATCCGATCCAAACTTCCCGACGTCGGCACCACCATCTTCACCGTGATGAGCCGCCTGGCCATCGAACACAAGGCCATCAATCTGGGTCAGGGCTTTCCTGACTTCGATCCAGACCCCGCGCTATGCGCCTTGGTGACCAAGGCCATGGCCGATGGCCACAACCAGTATCCCTACATGCCGGGCGTGGCGCCCTTGCGTGAAGCCATTGCTGCCAAGACGCGCGAACTCTATGGTCACGCCTACGATCCTGAAACCGAGATCACCGTCACCAGCGGCGCCACCGAAGCATTGATGGCTACCGTGCTGGCCGCGGTGGGCAGCGGCGACGAAGTGGTCGTCATCGAACCCTGCTACGACTCCTATCTGCCTGCGATCCGTCTGGCGGGCGGCACAGCCGTCCCAGTGCCTTTGCGCGCACCTACCGAGACCGACCCCTACTACCGCATCGATTGGCAGCGTGTGCGCGACGCCATCACGTCCAAGACGCGTTTGCTGATGCTGAACTTCCCGCACAATCCAACGGGCGCCGTGCTTGAAGAAAGCGACCTGGATGCGCTCGAAGCCATTGTGCGCGACACCGGCGTGCTGCTCGTATCCGACGAGGTCTATGAACACATCGTGTTCGATGGCAAGCCGCATGCCAGCGTTGCCCGGCGACCGCTGTTGGCCGAACACGCCTTCGTGATTTCCTCCTTCGGCAAGACCTATCACACCACCGGCTGGAAGATCGGCTACTGCTGCGCCCCGCGCCAGCTCAGCGCCGAACTGCGCAAGGTGCACCAATTCATGGTGTTCACCGTGCCATCACCCATGCAATTCGCCCTTGCGGAATTCATGCGTGATCCCAAACCCTATCTGGACCTGCCGGCGTTCTATCAGGAAAAGCGCGACCGCCTGTCGCAAGGCCTGGCCAAGACCCGCTTCCGCCCATTGCCCAGCCCCGGCACCTTCTTTTTGTTGGCCGACTACAGCCAGATCTCGAAACAGAATGAAGCCGACTTCGCGCGTGACCTCACGGTCAAGCATGGCGTCACGGTGATCCCGGTCTCGGCCTTCTATCGCCAGCCCGACGCGGCAGAGTCCAACCACCGCATTGTGCGTTTTTGCTTTGCCAAGAAAGACGCGACGCTGGATGCGGCTTTGGAACGACTGGCCAACGTCTGACGGAATTTTGCCGTCCAATGACTATATGCGAGCAATTACTCGTATATAGTCATTGGAAATAAATTCCCTGCGCCCCCAGGATTGCTGCGGCCGATCCGGGCTGGCGCCGCCGCTTTCCCATGTTCGCCGCAAGAGATATGCCGCACGAGGTTTGGCTCACGTGACAAGGGGCGCCTTTCAGCGCCCCCGAAAATTCGCGGCATTGCTTTGCGTCAAGCCGCTCCAGCCGCCACCTTTCGAGCCCTGCGCACGCGCCGCAACACCTGCGGCACCACCACCACTGCCGCCGCCCCCGCCCACAATGCCATCGACACCGGGCTGGCGAACAGCACGCCTACATCGCCATCGGTCATCGACAACGCGCGGCGCAGATTCTGCTCCATCATGTTGCCTAGCACCACGCCCAACACCAGCGGCGCCATGGGCACGCCAAATTTGCGCAAGAAGTAGCCCAAAGCGCCAATGCCCGCCACCAGCAGCAAGTCGAACGTCCCGGCGTTGATCGCGTACACGCCGATATAGCTGATGCACAGAATGCCAGGCACCATCAACCAGCCAGGCACGGACAAGACCTTAGAAAAGAACCGGACCAGCGGCACGTTCATGATGAAGAGCAGTACGTTCGCGACAAACAGCGACGCGATCAATCCCCACACAAGCTCGGGCTTGGTTTCAAACAGCACAGGGCCCGGCGTGATGTTGTAGAGCGTGAGCGCACCCATCATGACTGCGGTAGTGCCAGAGCCCGGCACGCCTAACGTCAGCATGGGTACGAAGGAGCCAATCGCAGACGCGGTGGCGGCGGCTTCTGGCGCGACCAGACCGCGCATGTCGCCCTTGCCAAACTTTGCGTCCGGGTCCTTCGCTTCGATGATGCGCTTTTCTTGCGAGTACGCAACTGCTGCGGCCACACTGGCTCCAGCGCCTGGTAGCACACCCACGCCAAAGCCCACCAATGCGCTGCGTACAACGCTCCACCACGTAAACGCCATCTCTTTCAGATTGAAGAGTTTGCGGCCGCTGGGCTTGACCTCGACACTGTGCCCGGCCATCACTTTCTCCAGCATTTCCAACATCTCGCTGACAGCAAACAAGGCAATGACAACGACAACAAAATCTATGCCATCAGCCAGATGCACGGACTCGAATGTATAGCGGTACACGCCCGAATTCGCATCCACTCCAACAACCGAAATAGACAGGCCGATCATCGCGGCCAGCACGCCTTTTACCGGTTGTTTTCCCAACAGACTTGTCAGGCAGCAGAACGCGAAAATCATCAATACAAAGTACTCGGCAGGACCAAAAGCCAATGCCCATTTCGCCAGCATAGGAGCCAGCAAGATAATGCCAACCACCGACACGATCGCACCGAAAAAGGCAGACCATGCAGACAGCGACAACGCCACATTGGCCAGCCCCTGACGCGCCAGTGGATAACCATCCAACGTCGTCATGATGGCGCTGGCTTCGCCCGGCACATTCAACAAAATGGCGGTGATGCGGCCGCCGTACTCCGCCCCCACGTACACCGCAGCCAGCAGGATCAGCGCAGTTTCCGGGGGAAGATTCATGGCAAAAGCGATGGGTATCAGCATCGCCACACCGTTCACCGGTCCCAGGCCAGGCAACACGCCCACCATCGTGCCGATGAAGGACCCAATCGCCGCAACCAGAAGATTGGTGAGCGAAAACGCCACCCCAAAACCAATCGACAGATGATCAAGAATGCCGCTCATATCAAGGTCTCCAGCAGTCCGCCGGGCAGGACGACGTCCAGCACCTTGTCGAACAGCACGAAAAAGAAAAGGCTCATGACGACGCCGCCAATGGCGCACTTGACCCATCCGCCTCCAAACAAGCGTCCGACAAAAATCGTCATCAGGGACGTCGCAATGACAAAACCCAGCCACTGAAACAGGAAGGCGTAGGCCACCGTGAACGCCATCATTAGCGCGATGCGCGCGTTCGCTCCTGGCGGGTTCGCTTCAGTGCGGTGGCCGCCTTTGTAGACCAGCCACAGCCCGCACAAACCGATGATGGCGGCCAGAAGCAACGGGAAGGCACGCGGGCCCACGGGTTCGTACGCGAATGGGGCTTCGATGCCCCACCCAGCCGCTGTCATGAAGGCAGCGAGCGCCAGTGCGCCGATGCCCAGGATTCGATCATTCATGATCACCTTCCGTTGTAGTCGCGATCAATTCGCGTTGTTGCCATGGTGTTTTCAGATTCTGCGGCGCGCCCCTGCCCGTAACCTCCGGACAAGCAGGAGGCATGGGTGCAATCAAAGGGCAATGGGCGGCAGCGTCAGCGGCCGAAGGGCGCGCTTATTTCTTGATCAGACCAAACGAGTCGGCCAGTTCGCCGTACACCTTGACTTGGTTCTTCACGTAGGCGTCCAGCTCAGGCCCCGTCTTGTTGAACGGGAACAAGCCCTGTTGCTGCCGCAGTTTTTCAAACTGGGGCGCCGCGGTTGCCTGGTTGAACGCGTTGACCCAGAACTGGTAGTCGCTGTCCGACACCTTGGGTCCCACGTAGAAACCCCGGATGATGGGCCAGACAATGTCGTAGCCCTGTTCCTTGGCCGTGGGGACCGTGCTGAGTTTGCCCGGCAGACGCTGATCGTTGAACACTGCCAGCACGCGAATGGGGGCGCCACCTTCAAGCATGGTGAAGGCTTCCGCGGCGTCGCCCATATAAGCCTGAATGTGACCCCCGCGCAGCGCGGTAACGGCTTCGCCGCCGCCCTCGAACGCCACGAAGCGCATCTTCTTGAAGTCCACGCCAGCCGCCTTGGCCGTTAACGCCGCCTTCATCCAGTCCTGGCTGCCTACGGTGCCGCCCGCACCCAGCACGATCTTGGTCGGGTCCTGCTTGAAAGCGTCCATCAAGCTTTTCAGATCGGTATAGGGGGAATCGTTGCGGACCACGGCCACGCCGTAGTCCGTGCCGATCGCCGCCAGCCAGCGCACGTCGTTGACGTTGTATTTGCCGAACTTGCCTTGGGCCAGATTAAGCAGCGATCCCCCGGAAAACGCCACGATCGTGCCCGGCTCGTTGGGATGCTGGGCCACGATGTTGTTGTAGGCAACCGCTCCGATGCCGCCCGGCATGTAAACGATGCGCATGGTGCTTTTGAGCGCGCCGCTCTGCTTCAAGCCTTCGGTTGCCAGGCGGCAGGTCAGGTCAAAGCCGCCGCCAGGCTGGGCCGGTGCGATGCACTCGGGGCGCCGGGGTTCGTCGGCCGCTTGGGCCGCGCCCAGGGAAAGGGTGATTGCGCCAAGCGCCGCCAAGGCGGCCAGGCGCAGCTTCTGGCTGGTCTGCATTCTTGCGTCTCCGAGTTTTATAGGTATTTGTCTGGCTGGTTGTGCCCTCGGGCGGCTTCATGCCTTAACGGGCCCAGCGGACGCTACCGTACAAAACCGAAGCTTTCCAACACCTTTCAACTTTGGCCGTTTTCGTGACGCGGCGCAGCATCCGAGGCGGATTTCAGGGAAAACACCAAGGCCGCTCGCAAGCCCGGCAATGGCGCGCGATTTTCCAAAACCAGTTTGGCGCCCAGCGTTTCGGCAATGGTGCCCACGATGGCCAATCCCAGGCCTGCTCCGGACTTGTTCTTGCCCGCTGCTCCCCGCCGAAATCGGACACAGGCACGGGCGATGTCTTCTGCCGACATTCCCGGGCCGTCGTCCTGAACGATCAGACGGGCCTGACTGGCATCCGCTTCTACGGTGACAGTGACCTGACCACCATGGGAGGTATAGCGGATAGCGTTGTCCACCAGGTTGCTGACGGCTTCCCGCAAGAGCCAGTCGGCTCCGCTGACGAAGACTGGGCGCTGATGAGCCTCCAGGCCGATGTCGAGTTGACGGGCACGGGCGGCCGGTAAAAGCGTGCGGATCACGCCGTCAGCCAGATCCACCAGGTCTACCGGCTCTGGCATTACCCCCCCATCGGCCAGCGAAGCGTCCTTAGCGCGCGCCAGAGCGAGCATTTGGTTCGTGGTGCGTACGGCCCTGTCCAAGCCCTCTTGCATCGCCAGAAGGGCTGTACGGACCTCCTGGGGGTCTGTTTCGCGCAGGGCAAAGGCGGTTTGGGTCCGCAAAACCGATAAAGGCGTCCGCAATTGGTGCGAGGCATCGTCCAGGAACTGGCTCTGCACCCTCGCCTGAGCCGCAAAACGGGCCATGTGGAGGTTTACAGCGGCAACTAGGGGCAGGACCTCACCCGGCATGTCGGACGCGCTGACGGGGCTTAAATCGTCTCCAGATCGGCCTTCTACCTCTTGTCTAAGTCTCTCGAGGGGCCGCAACGCCATGAAAACACCCAGGATGATCACCAGGACGCTGATCAGGATCACGGCAAGGTCGCGTTCAACGGAGCGCAATAGCACCTGATGCAGGAAGGCTTGACGGCTATCCAGGCCTTCCGCGACCTGCACGATAACCCGTCCCCCTTTGTTCGCGTACAGCGGCGGGTCCATGGGTCGAGCCAGCGCCGCAACCCGGACGGGCGTCCCCTGATAGGTCGCGTAAAAAAAACGCGGTTCGCCAGATATCAGCGGTTCGGCAGGCATGGGCAGGCCGGGATGACCAATTTCGGCCAGCTCGTCCTCCGTTGCCACTCGGTAGAAAACACTTCCATTGGCCGTAAGCTCGAAAAATTCGAGCATCAGATAAGGCTGCTCCATAGCTAATCCACCGCTAGCTGTGGATATGTTGTGGTCGATCGCGCGAAGCGCTCCAGAAAGTGAACGGTCGTAGGCATTGTCGATCTGGTTGCGCAGCTGGTGGTTCGATAGCCACAACGCACCCATCATCACCAACACCAAAGTCGGTATCAGCCACCAGAGCAACTGCGTTTTCAGCGTCCGATTGCGTTTTTTCGCCGAAAAAAAAGCGATTTTTTTCGGACTTCTAGTTGTCAACAAGGTTCTCCAGGCAGTAGCCCATGCCCCGCATGGTCACAATTTGCACATCGGTATCTGCCAATTTTTTGCGCAAACGGTGAACCAGAACCTCGATGGCTTCCAGGTTGATATCTGCATCGTCCGTCAGGATGCGGTCAAGAATTTGCTGCTTGTTGATCGGTTCGCCACTTTTCTGGATCAGTACTCGTAGAACGGCATGTTCACGTGGGGATAACTGCAAAGTCTGTCCCAAGACAGAAAATTTTTGCGAAGCCGTCTCAAAAACCAGGTTTCCCAGAGCAAGCCTTGGATGTTCGCGTCCCCGGCTGCGTCTGATCAGTGCGATCAATCGCGCTTCCAACTCTTCCACAACAAACGGTTTCGGCAGGAAATCGTCTGCTCCCTGGTGAAGTGTTCCGATTTTTTCGGCTAGTGAATCGCGCGCGGTCAAGACCAACACCGGCGTACGGTCGTCTCGCGCGCGAATCTTCGCCAGCAAAGTATGGCCATCCATGCCCGGAAGTCCGAGATCAAGGATGACCGCATCAAATTCTTCGACGGCCAGCCTTCTTTCGGCAACCAGTCCGTCATCAGCCCATTCAACGACGAAGCCCGCATGTCTGGCCAGACTTCTGGAAAGCCAACGGGCAAGTTCGGCTTCGTCTTCTATCAGAAGGATGCGCATGGACGGAGTCCGGGGGGGAGTGGCTGGGCGGAATGGGAAAGCATGTTTGGCTTTTCCTTTATTTCTCTTTATATAAAGACTAATGATTAATAAGGCCTGTGGATAACTACCTTAACCTTGAAAACCTCATTCTTTTCATCAGCTTGCAGCCGTTTTTGCCTGTGCAAGAACTCTGTGTGGGAAAAAAGTTGAAGTTGGACAACATTTCGGACCCCCCCAAAAAACCCGGCTTGTTCAACATGCGTCCACACACTGTGCACAACTTGGCTACTTAGGAGTTATCCACAGGCTGATTTCTGGAAACGGGGGTCGGGATCGGCACTTTTACCCTGAAAAACAGCCCGTTGCCTACCCGTATTTCTGCCCTCTCAGGGTCTCTAAAACGACCCAGGAGACGCGTTTGGAACCAGGGACTTGAGGGCTCATATCGGCTAATTCATTACAGGGGACTGAACAAAAAGTGAGCAGATTCCGCCGTAGAATCCGGCCATGGCTAGAGAAATCAGAAGCAGGAAATGGGCGTGGTTGAACGCGCTCAGAGGCCGTTTATTGGCTGATAATTTGCCGGCAACGCTCTGCGCGGCGGCCCTCATGGGACTCTTCGGCGCACTCGCGACCGTTGTTTTCCGTGAGCTCTTGGACTGGACACAGATGGTGCTGGGCGGGGAAGATGCGCCGCACGGAATGGTGTCGTTGGCGCGTGGTTTAGACCCCTGGCAACGTTTCCTGATACCCGCCGTAGGGGGCGCGATTGCGGGTGTCATCCTGCAAATGGCCGCTAAATGGTTGCCCAAACGCGGGGCTGCCGACTATATGGAAGCCATATCCATCGGCCGCGGAGTCATTGGTTTTCGGCAGACCATCGCCCGCAGCGTGTCGTCTATCTTTTCCATCGGTTCTGGTGCATCCATAGGCCGTGAAGGACCCATGGTGCAACTGGCAGCCATGTTTTCGTCGCTGACGGGGCGCTTTTTGCTGCTGCCGCCCCGCCATCTGCGGCTGTTGGTCGCTTGTGGCGCCACCGCCGGCATCACGTCGGCGTACAACGCGCCAATTGCTGGCGCATTGTTCATTTCAGAGATTGTTTACGGCGTGATTTCCACGGCCACGCTGGTGCCGCTTGTCGTGTCTTCGGTAGTGGCGAACATCGTCACGCGCCAGATCCTGCATTACGACGCGGTGTTCCACATGCCGCACTTTGAGTTTGTTTCGGGCTGGGAAGTCATCAATTATCTTGGCCTGGGCGTGATTGCGGGCCTGGCAGCGCCGCAGTTTCTGCGTTTTCTCGATGCATCGCGTCTTGTGTTCGGCAGGCTGCCCTTCCCGCTGTGGGCACGGATGGCACTGGGCGGCCTGGTTGTCGGCGCGCTGTCCGTCATCAATCCGCAAGTCTGGGGCAATGGATATAGCGTGGTTAACAGCATGCTGCACACGCAATGGGCTTGGCAGGCTGTTGCGGCAATTCTGTTGATGAAGATAGTGGCCACTGCCGCCAGTGTGGGATCGGGCGCGGTGGGCGGGGTATTCACTCCAACCCTATTTGTAGGCGCGGCGTTGGGTGCGCTATATGCCAGCGGACTGCATGCCTTGTTTCCGGCGGGCGATTTATCTGCTGTATCAAGCTATGCCGTGGTCGGCATGGGGGCGCTGCTGGCCGCCACGACCTACGCGCCGCTGATGTCTATTTTGATGATTTTTGAGATGACACTGAGCTATGAAGTCATGCTTCCGCTCATGCTGGCGTGCATTTCCGCTTATGTGATTGCACACCGGATACGGCCTGAATCGGTGTATGCGAAGTCGTTGGCGAGCAATCGGCTAGCGCAGTTTCGCATCGAAAATAGTTCGAATACTAAAAGTGAGTAAAGGCTCGCATATTGAAATAAAGCCGATATGATCAGTCCAGAAGTTTTTGCATGAATACGCGGTTCAGGCCTATTTCCACGGCACGATGCGTTTCTACGTAGCCGTATCGCGTATAGATGGCGATGTTCTCCGTCATTTTTTCTTGCGTGTAGAGACGGATAAATCGGTAGCCGGTCTCTCGGGCTGTCGTCTGTGCGAACTGCATCAACACGCGTCCGTATCCCTTGCCTTGGGCTAACGGCGAAACCGCAACATTGTCTAGCAGCATGCAGTCCGCTTCGGGAATCAGCACCACAACGCCTAGGATCACATCCTGTTCCTCCAGGACGCGGACGGCGCCTTGTGCGACGAGCATTGCATAGTCATCGCGCATCGGTCCAGGCGTGGCGCCTATGCGAGCAATGTAGGGCGTATAGGCATCAGTAACGATACGTTCGATGGCGGATACATCGCTCGCAGTGGCCATGCGTATACGAAATGGCATGACAATAGCTCCCTCTGGATCTATTTCCCGATGCAAAAACTGGAAAAAATCTCGCCCAACAGATCATCGCTGGTGAACTTGCCGGTGATGCTGGACAGGCTGTCATGCGCCAGCCGAAGTTCTTCGGCAAACAGATCCAGCACGCGGTCGTCCTGGCCCGCGTGTTCGCCTGCCAGTTCCAAGTGACCGGCGGCATCTTGCAACGCGTGCAAATGGCGTTCGCGTGCCAACCACGGCGACTCGGCGCCCGGATTCCAACCGGCAATCTTCAACAGCTCGGCGCGTAGCGCGTCCAGGCCTAGGCCGCGCTTGGCGGATATGCCCAGTTCGTCCGCACCCGGCGTAAACGGTGTGGATAACAGGTCCACTTTGTTGAAGACCTTCAGCACCGGGGTGCGCGGCGGCAATCGCGCCGTGATCTGCGCGTCCAGTTCGTCGCCGGGTTGGGTCGCGTCTTGCAAGTGCAAAATTACGTCAGCGCGTTCGATTTCCTGCCAGGTTCGCGCAATGCCAATACTCTCGACGGTGTCTTCGGTTTCACGCAGTCCAGCCGTGTCCACTATGTGCAATGGCACGCCATCGATATGGATTTCTTGCACCACTTTGTCGCGTGTGGTGCCTGCGATGGGGGTCACGATGGCGATATCGTCACCCGCCAAGGCGTTGAGCAGGCTCGATTTCCCCACGTTGGGCTGACCTGCCAGCACCACGTGCAGACCTTCTCGCAAAATGACTCCCTGACGCGCTTGCGCAATCAGGTGAGTCAGGTCTGCGGTTAGGGCATCCAGCGTAGGACGCGCCTGGTACTTTTCCAGAAAATCGATTTCTTCTTCGGGAAAATCCAGCGTCGCTTCGACCAGCATGCGCAGGTGGATGATGCGGTCTGAGAGGTCATTCACGCGGGACGAAAATTCGCCCGATAAAGACGCCATGGCGCCGCGCGCAGCCGCTACCGACGAGGCTTCAATCAGATCAGCCACCGCTTCGGCCTGCGCCAGATCCATGCGGTCATTCAAGAAAGCGCGGCGCGTGAATTCGCCGGGTTCAGCCAGCCGCAGATCCAGGTCCCGGCCCGCAGCCAGGCAGCTGTCGAGCACGCGGCGCAGGACGGCGGGGCCACCGTGTCCCTGTAGTTCCAATACGTCTTCGCCGGTATAGGAATGCGGTGCGCGGAAGTAGATTGCGAGGCCTTCGTCCAGTACTTCGCCGTCTACCGATTTGAATGGCAAATAGTGCGCATGACGCGGCGTAAGTTCGCGCTGGAACAGGCGGCGCACCAATTCGGACAAGTCCGCACCAGAAATGCGCACGACGCCGATGCCACCTCTTCCGGGGGCAGTGGCAATAGCGGCAATGGGGGAGTAAGCGGACATATCTGAGCGTAGGCGGTGCGAGAACAATAGGGGAATATAACTGTTGCGCGGCTCCTTGTTTGCTGGTTAATGTGGCCCCGAGGTTCAAAACCCGAAACAACTCAGGGAGATCACGATGGCATCTCGGTTTTCGCGTGTCTTGGCCTGCGGCTCTGCCGCGGTGATGTTGGCCTTTGGCACATTCAGTTCCGCAATGGCTCGCGATCTGGTGATCGCCTTGAAGACCGAGCCCTCATCGATGGATCCGCAGTATCACGCGTTGACGCCGAATACGCAGATCTCCCAAACCATCTTCGACACCCTGGTTGCCACCGACGCGCAGCTCAAGCCGCAGCCCGCGTTGGCTGAATCGTGGACCGTGGACGGCAAAGTCTGGACGTTCAAGCTGCGTCCCAATGTGAAATTCTCTGACGGCACACCGTTTACGGCCGAAGACGTAGTCTTTACCTATGACCGTGTGCCCAAGGTTCCTAACAGCCCCTCGCCATTCACGCTGTACCTGGGGTCGGTCGCCAAGACGGAAGTGGTTGATCCCATGACCGTGCGCATCACCACCAAAGAAGTCGCGCCGAACCTGCTGGTGAATTTGGCGCAGTTGCCCATCATGTCCAAGAAGGCTGCATCTGGTCCTGCGGCCGAAGGCAAGACCACGACGGAATTGAATAGCGGCGACGGCCTGGTAGGCACGGGCCCGTACAAGTTCGTGTCGTGGAAGCGCGGTGCCGAGTTCGTGCTGGCGCGCAACGACAACTACTGGGGCAAGAAACCTGAATGGGACCGCGTGGTCTATCGCCCGATCAGCAATGCCGCAGCACGCGTCGCTGCCCTGCTGGCCGGTGACGTGGACATGATCGAAGATCCCCCAACCGATGACTTGCCCAAGCTCAAGGGCGACAAGAAGCTGTTCGTCGAGGAAACGCCTTCCGTGCGCGTGGTGTATGTCGCGCTGGATCAATACGCCGAGCCTTCGCCCGGTATCCAGGGCACCGACAAAAACCCGATGAAGGACAAGCGCGTGCGCGAGGCGCTGTCGCTGGCTATCAATCGTGATGCGTTGGTTGAACGTGTGATGGGCGGTGTGGCCTTGCCATCGGGCAATCTGCTGCCCTACCCCATGTTCGGCTCCAGCAAGGAACATTCGAAGGCGCCCAAGGCCGATGTGGAAAAGGCCAAGGCGCTGTTGAAGGAAGCGGGTTATCCCAATGGCTTCTCGATTACGCTGGGTTCACCTTCGGGCCGCTATGTGAACGATTCGAAGGTGGCGCAAGCCATCGCATCGATGTGGACGCGTATCGGCGTGAAGACCAGTGTGGACGCGATGGCGCCCCCGGTGTTCTTCAAGAACCGCGATAGCTACGCGTTCTCCGCTTACCTGGCGGGCTGGTCCGTGACCAGCGGCGAGATGTCCAACGCGTTGACGTCGCTGTTGGTGACGCGCAATCCGGAAGCGGGTCTGGGCACGACCAACCGCAGCCGCTATTCCAATCCAAAAATGGACGAGCTGGTGAAGGAAGCGTCGTCAACAATGGATGACGCCAAGCGCGCCGATCTGCTTGCCAAGGCCAGCAATATTGCGATGGATGACTTTGCCATGCTGCCGGTTCACTTTGAACTGTCGGTGTGGGCCATGAAGGGCGATATCCGCTATCAAGGCCGTCCCGACCAGGTCACGCTTGCGCAGTTTGCAACCTTGAAGAAGTAATGCGCGTAGCAGGCGGTATCCCGTGCTGGCAACAATAGTAAGAAGACTGCTGCAAACCATCGTCGTCATGCTTGTCATGTCGGCGCTGGTTTTTGCAGGCATCTACATGGTGGGCGACCCGGTGTCGATGCTGGCCAGCCCGGAAGCCACCGAGGCGCAGCGCGCCGCCATCAGTGCATCGCTAGGCCTGGATCTGCCGCTGTGGCGGCAGTATCTGATTTTCATGGGTCAGGCGGTACGCGGTGATTTCGGCAACAGCTTTCTTACCGGCGAGCCGGCCATGCACCTGATCCTGGAGCGCATGCCAGCCACGGTGGAACTGGCCTGTGTGGCCATGCTGTTTTCGGTGCTGATTGGCGTGCCGCTGGGCATCCTGGCGGGCTTGAAGCCCAAAGCCCCCGGTTCACGCGCGATCATGACCGGTTCGGTGCTGGGCTTTTCACTACCCAATTTCTGGGTAGGTCTGATGCTGATCATGGTGTTTGCCGTGATGCTGGGTTGGGTACCGGCAGGCGGGCGCGGCAAGACGGTCAGCATCGGCTCGCTGGAGCTCAGCGTGCTGACCTTGAATGGCTGGCTGAGTCTGGCTTTGCCGGCCGCCACGATCGCATTCGCCAAATGCGCCATGATCATCCGCGTGACACGGGCTGCAACCCGCGAAGCGCTGCCCATGGACTACATCAAGTTTGCGCGCGCCAAGGGCTTGTCCGAAAAGCGTGTGATGGGCGTGCACCTGTTGAAGAACATTCTGATTCCCGTGGTGACGGTAGCGGGCTTGGAATTCGGCCAAGTGATGGCGTTTGCCGTCGTGACCGAAACCGTATTTTCCTGGCCGGGCATGGGCAAGCTGCTGATCGATTCCATCATCAACCTGGATCGTCCGGTGGTGGTGGCGTATCTGCTCTTGATTGTGTTTTTCCTGGTTATGTTGAATCTGGTGGTGGACATCATCTACACGGTGCTGGACCCCCGCGTACGCCTGGATAGCCGCCGATGAACACCAACGTCACCGCTGCCGCCCCCGCGGCAGCTCCCAAGGAACAAACGCCGTGGCGGCGCTTCGTTTCGGATTTCTTTGCCAGCAAGCTGGCCACGCTCGGTCTGGTGATGTTGGTGGTGATCGTGGGGGCGGCATTATTGGCGCCGTGGATAGCACCGCAGAATCCCTATGACCTGGCAAGCCTGGACATCATGGATTCCAAGCTCAAGCCTGGCAGCGAAAGCGGCGACGGGTCCATGCGTCACTGGTTGGGCACTGACGGTCAGGCGCGGGATTTGTTGTCCGCCATTCTTTACGGCATGCGCACCAGTCTGATGGTGGCGACTGTGTCGGTGCTGGCGGCCTTCGGCATTGGCGCCACGGTGGGCCTGATTGCCGCCTATTTCGGCGGACGCATTGATGCGTTGCTGATGCGCATTGTGGATATCCAGCTGTCGTTTCCTGCCATTCTGGTGGCTCTGATGCTGCTGGCGATTTTGGGCAAGGGTGTGGATAAGGTGATCATCGCGCTCATCGTCGTGCAATGGGCTTACTTTGCCCGTGCTGCGCGGGGTGCGGCGCTGGTGGAACGTGGCAAGGAATACGTGGAAGCGGCTCGCTGCATGTCGCTGTCGTGGGGGCGCGTGTTGTTCCGGCATGTGCTGCCCAACTGTATGCCGCCGCTCATCGTGATCGCCACGATCGATCTGGCGCACGCCATTGCGCTGGAAGCCACACTGTCGTTTTTGGGCGTGGGCGTGCCAGTGACCGAGCCCTCTTTAGGCATGCTGATCTACAACGGCTTTGAATACCTGTTGTCGGGCCAGTACTGGATATCGTTCTTTCCCGGTATTGCGCTGGCCTTGGCGATCATTGCCATCAATCTGGTGGGTGACCACTTGCGTGATGTGCTCAACCCGCGTCACGCGAATTGAAGGCGGACGCGATGCAGATACCTGCTGTGGATCAATCGCTAGCGGCCGCGCCCCCCGTGCTGGAAGTGCATGGGTTGAAGACGCATTTCTTCACACGCAATGGTGTGGTGAAGGCAGTGGATGGCGTGGACCTGACGCTGGCAGAAGGGGAAATCCTGGGTTTGGTCGGTGAGTCAGGGTCGGGCAAAAGCATTACCGGCTTTTCGTTGATGGGTTTGCTGGATGAACCCGGGCGCATCGTCGACGGAGAACTACGCCTGAATGGCGAGGATTTGCGCGGGGCAAGCCCTGCGCGCTGGCGCCAGTTGCGGGGCCAGGACATCGCCATGATCTTCCAAGATCCAATGATGACGTTGAACCCGGTGCTGCGCGTGGACACGCAAATGATCGAAGCGGTCCGGGCGCATCACAACGTTTCGCGCGGGCAGGCTCGTGAGCGCGCGTTGCAGACGTTGACGATGGTGGGTATTCCGTCGCCCGAGGAACGCTTGCGGGCGTATCCGCACCAGTTGTCGGGCGGTATGCGGCAACGCGTGGCGATTGCGATCGCATTGCTGAATTCACCACGGCTGATCATTGCGGATGAACCCACGACTGCGCTGGACGTCACCATCCAGGGCCAGATTCTGTTCGAGGTGCAAAAGCTGTGCCGCGAAACGGGCACGGGCTTGATCTGGATCACGCATGATCTGGCCGTGGTGGCTGGCCTGGCCGATCGCGTGTCGGTGATGTACGCGGGGCGTGTCGTTGAGAGCGGCAGCACGGTGGATGTGATCAGCCATCCGATGCACCCGTATACACACGGACTGATCGCTTCCATCCCTACCCCTGAATCACGCGGCAAACCCCTGGTGCCGATTCCAGGCATGACGCCGTCATTGCTGAACCTGCCGCAAGGCTGTGCGTTTCGCGGGCGTTGCCCGCGTGCGACCGACGCCTGTCTGATCGAGCCGCAGCCTGTTGAAGTCCGCCCGGCGCAATGGGTGCGCTGCTGGCATGCCGGAGCCCCAGACATCAAATGAGCGCAGCAGAACGCGATGCCGTGACCCCCATCCTGTCCCTGCGTGGTGTGGAACTGCGCTTTGTGCAGCCCGTGGACCTGGCCGGGCGCATCGCGAACCTGTTGGGGGCGGGATTGAAGATACAGGTGGTGCACGCAGTGGGCGGCGTGGACCTGGAAGTGCAAGCCGGTGAGGTGATCGGCATTGTGGGTGAATCGGGTTGCGGCAAATCCACGCTGGGCCGGATCGTGTCGGGGATTCTGCCGCCGTCTTCTGGTGATGTGCACTATCACGGCAAGGCGGTTAAAGCCATGACGGGCCCTGAACGGCGCGCCTATGAGCTGGGTGTGCAGATGATCTTCCAGGACCCCTATGCCTCGCTGAATCCCCGCATGCGCGTGCGTGAAATCATTGGCGAGGCACCCGTTGCGCATGGTCTTATCCGTTCACGTGACAAGGCTGAGTATGTGGCGGGACTGATGCGCCAGGTGGGTCTGGACCCGAGTTTTGCGCAGCGCTATCCCCATCAGTTTTCGGGCGGCCAGCGCCAGCGGATCGGCATTGCGCGGGCGCTGGCGTTAAAGCCTTCGGTGATTGTGTGCGACGAAGCCGTGGCCGCGCTGGACGTATCGATTCAGGCACAGGTACTGAATCTGTTTGAACAGCTGCGCGATGATCTGGATCTGACTTATCTGTTCATCAGCCATAACCTGAGCGTGGTCAGCCATATCTCGGATCGCGTCGCCATTATGTATCTGGGGCGCGTGGTCGAACTGGCCCCGACCGACACGGTTTTTCAACGAGCAAATCATCCGTACACGCAGGCTTTGCTTAAAGAGCTGCCGACGCTCGTGCCAGGACGGCGCACGTATCAACCGATCAAGGGCGAATTGCCATCACCGTTGGACCCGCCCACCGGATGCGCGTTTCATCCTCGTTGCCCGCATGCGATGGCGCGTTGCAAGGCGGAACGGCCCTTGCTGCGTGAGATATCGCCAGGTCAGTTCAGCGCTTGCCACTTGAACGACGTTGCCTGACAGGCGTATAAACGGGCAATCGTTCTCACCTTTACTGCTTATCCACAGCCATGAAAACCATAGCCGAAATTGAACGCGTGCACGGTGAACTTACCGCGTTGCGCCGGGACATCCACGCCCATCCCGAACTGGCCTTCCAGGAAACGCGCACGTCCACGATGGTGGCTGACCGTTTGCGCGGCTGGGGCCTTGAAGTGCACACAGGGTTGGGAAAAACCGGCGTGGTGGGTGTTTTGCGTGCCGGCAGCGGCGGCAAGACCATCGGCCTGCGCGCCGACATGGATGCGCTTCCCATGCCTGAGCACAATCGCTTTGCGCACAAGTCCACCATCAGCGGCCGTATGCATGGCTGTGGCCATGACGGCCACACGGCGATGCTGCTGGGCGCGGCGCAATACCTGTCCACGCACCGCAATTTCGACGGTACGGTTGTGTTTATTTTCCAGCCGGCTGAAGAAGGCGGCAATGCTGGCGCACGCGCCATGATGCAAGATGGCCTGTTCGACAAATTCCCGTGCGACGCGGTCTTTGGCATCCACAATATGCCTGGCATGCCGGTGAACCAATTCGGTTTCCGCGCTGGCCCGACCATGGCGTCGAGCAACCGCTGGGACATCGTCATCAAGGGCGTGGGCGGTCACGCAGCGCAGCCGCACGCCTCGGTGGACCCGATCATCGTGGCAGCCGATATGGTTCACGCCTTGCAGACCGTGATCTCGCGCAGCAAGAATCCGTTGGATCAGGCAGTGCTGTCGATTACACAGATACATGCGGGCGATGCCTACAACGTGATTCCTGGCGAAGCGGTGCTGCGCGGTACGGTGCGGACGTATTCGGTGGAGACATTGGACAAGATCGAAGCGGACATGCGCCGCATCGCCACGACGTTGCCGCAGGTCTACGGCGGAACAGGCGAGCTGGACTTTGTGCGGGCGTATCCGCCGCTGGTGAATTGGGAAAAGGAAACTGCTTTTGCAGCCAAGGTTGCAGAGGATGCTTTTGGCGCAGAGCACGTGCTGCGCGACATGCCGCCATTCATGGGCGCGGAAGACTTTTCTTTCTTCCTGGAAGCGATTCCGGGGGCGTATCTGTTCTTGGGCAACGGCGACGGCGATCACCGCATGGAAAGCTATCACGGCATGGGGCCCTGCCAGCTGCATAACCCGAACTACGACTTTAACGATGCCCTGCTGCCCGTTGGGGCGACGTATTGGGTGAAGCTTGTCGAGGCGTTCATTCCTGCCGCCTGATTACGGCCACGGCGACTGTGCATCGCCGTTATTTACTTATGTGCTTTTGTGACGATGCCGCAGCTTTTTGCTCTGCGGCATTGTCCTATATGACGCCAGGCTTTGTTTAAACGCCGAGAACTTCGTTTGAGATACAAGCCCGGCTTTCCATAATCGATCATTCCTGATCCGCACTTCCGTGGATCGCAGAGCCAGACATGGCGCAACGCCGCGAGGCGGCCAGGAGTGATCGATGTCCCCAAGCAATGCCTTGCGCCGCGATGACAGCACCCTGGGTGCTGCCGTGGCCCGTCAGCAGCCCGTCCCGCAGTCTTTCGAGGTTCGCCGCCTGAGCGGGCCTGTGGGAGCCGAGATCATCGGCCTGGACCTGTCGCACGAACTGACGCCTGCTGATTTTGCGCGCGTTCACAAAGCGCATCTTGATCATCATTTGCTGATCTTTCGCGATCAGCGCATCACGCCGCAGCAGCACATTGATTTCAGCCGCCGTTTTGGCCCTTTGATGATTCATGTGCTGCATCAATTCCATCTGGCCAATCACCCTGAAATCCTGATCGTTTCCAACATCGTCGAAGACGGCAAGCCCGTCGGTCTGGGGGACGCCGGGAAGTACTGGCATTCGGATATCTCGTACAAAGAGCTGCCCAGCCTTGGGTCGTTGCTGCATGCGCAAGAGCTGCCATCTGAAGGCGGCGACACCTTGTTTGCCGACATGCATCTGGCTTACGACACCTTGCCCGCCGCGCTGCTCAAAGCGATTGAAGGCAAGCGCGCCGTGCATTCGTATCTTGCCCAATATGGGCAACTGCAGAAAGAAGGCAACTGGCGTCCCAACCTGAGCGCGCAACAGATTGCGCAGGTGCAGGAAGTGGTGCATCCCGTCGTGCGGACGCATCCGGAAAATGGCCGCCGCGCGCTGTTTGTGAGTGAAGGATTCACGACTCGCATCGTGGACATTCCTGAAGATGAAAGCCGCGCCCTGCTTGCGGAACTGTTTGCCCACAGCATCCGCGCTGAACACATTTACCGCCACCGTTGGCAGCCGCACGATCTGGTGTTCTGGGACAACCGGTCGCTGATTCATCTGGCAGGCGGCACGCCGGATCAGTTGCGCCGGAAGCTCTACCGCACCACGATCGAAGGCGACACGCCCCGCTAGCGTCGCCTTTATCAATCCGGCAGCACAAGAACTTATCCACAAGGAATACCATGCGTCTGTCATCCGCACTCCGCGACCGTTTGGTCCAAACCGCAACCGGCGCTGGCCTGGCGCTGATTTTGGCAGTGGTGGCATTAGCCTCGCCCACTCCCGCCATGGCCGAGGGACGCATCCGCATTGCCGAGCAATACGGCATTGTGTACTTGCTGTTGAACGTGGCGCGTGATCAGCAACTGATCGAAAAACACGGCAAGGCCGAAGGTGTGGATATCTCGGTCGAGTGGGCCAAGCTGTCTGGCGGTTCGGCTGTGAATGATGCGCTGCTGTCCGGGGCTGTGGATATCGCGGGAGCGGGTGTCGGCCCGTTATTGACGATCTGGGATCGCACGCGCGGCAAGCAAAATGTGAAGGGCGTGGCGTCACTGGGCAACTTTCCCTACTACCTGGTGACGAACAACCCGAATGTGAAGACGATTGCAGACTTTACGGACAAGGATCGCATTGCGGTGCCTGCTGTGGGCGTGTCGGTGCAGTCGCGTGTCTTGCAATTAGCGTCTGCCAAGCTGTGGGGCGACGCGCAATTCAACAAGCTGGATAAGATTTCCGTGGCGCTGCCGCATCCCGACGCCGCCGCCGCAATCATTGCAGGGGGCACGGAAATTACCGGCCACTTTGGCAATCCGCCGTTCCAGGAACAAGAGCTGGCCGAAAATCCCAAAGCGCGCATTGTGCTGAATTCGTACGACGTGCTGGGCGGACCCAGTTCGTCCACAGTGCTGTTCGCCACCGAGAAATTCCGCAAAGAAAATCCCAAGACGTATAAGGCGTTCCAGGGCGCATTGAAGGAGGCCGCCGCGTTTGCAGCGGCCAATCCGGAAAAAGCGGCGGACACGTACTTGCGGGTAACGGGCGCCAAGCAGGATCGCGATTTTCTGATCAAAGTGATCAAGAATCCTGACGTGCAATTCAAGCTGGAGCCGCAGAACACCTTTGCGCTGGCCGAGTTCATGCACAAGGTTGGCGCCATCAAAAACGCACCGGCCAGCTGGCGTGATTATTTCTTTGAAGATCCTCTGACGGCGCAAGGCAGCTGATATGCCTGTGATCGCCGCCAGCCCTGTGGATAACGTTGAAAAGACGGCGCCGCTGCTAGCTGTGGATAAGGTGTCGATCGAATATAAGACGCGTGAACGGCGCGTTCGCGCCACGCATCAGGTCAGTTTCCAGGTGCATGAGGCGGACCGGTTTATCTTGCTGGGGCCGTCCGGCTGCGGCAAATCCACGCTGCTTAAAGCGGCTGCCGGTTTTATTGCGCCGACCGAAGGGCGAATCACCATCGACGGCCAGACCGTGCAAGGCCCGGGCCCCGATCGCATCGTTGTCTTCCAGGAATTCGACCAGTTGCCGCCATGGAAGACCTTGCGGCAGAACGTGGCGTTTCCGCTGTTGGCCTCGCGCAAGCTGGGGCGTCGCGAAGCCGATGAACGGGCGATGTACTATCTGGACAAGGTGGGTCTGGCCGGTTTTGCAGATGCGTATCCGCATACGCTGTCTGGCGGCATGAAGCAGCGTGTGGCGATTGCCCGTGCGCTGGCGATGCAACCGCGTGTGTTGCTGATGGACGAGCCGTTTGCCGCGCTGGATGCGTTGACGCGGCGCCGTATGCAGGAAGAGTTGATGGCGTTGTGGGAAGACGTGCGGTTCACGCTGCTGTTCGTCACCCATTCCATCGAAGAGGCGCTGGTGTTGGGTAGCCGCGTGCTGTTGCTGTCGCCGCATCCAGGGCGCGTGCGCGCCGAATTGAATGCCCATGTCTTCGGCCTGCATAGCCAAGGCTCTGCGGGCTTCCAAGCGGCTGCCAGACGCATCCATGACTTGTTGTTTGAATCGCCCGCGCCTCACGGTTCGCCCTTGCAGGCCGAGCGAGCGGCCGCTTGAAGATCCCTGTTTGAGACATCGATGAATAGCATCCACGCCGCAATACCTCCTATCCGGCCAGAGGTGGAATACGACTTGCCGCCCTTGCCTGCTCAGGCGGCCGAAACACCGCTGCCGTGGCACGAACGCGTGTGGCAGCACGCGAGCCTGCGCAAGCTGGTGATCCTGATGCTGCTGGCGGGCTTGTGGGAGCTGGCGGCGCGCTACACCGACAACGATCTGCTGTTGCCCGGCGCTTGGCAAACCGCAGAGGCGTTTGTTCAGGGGATAGCGAATGGGGAGTTGCTGGCGCGGGCCGGGCAGTCCTTGCGCGTCTTGGTGCAAGGTTATCTGGCCGGCGTGGTGCTGGCGTTTGTGCTGACGACGTTGGCCGTGTCGACCCGATTCGGGCGCGATCTGCTGTCCACCCTGACTGCGATGTTCAATCCGTTACCTGCTATTGCGCTGCTGCCCTTGGCGCTGCTGTGGTTTGGTTTGGGTGAAGGCAGTCTGGTGTTCGTGCTGATCCATTCGGTGCTGTGGGCGCTGGCGCTGAATATGTATGCGGGATTTCTGGGCGTATCCGAGACACTGCGCATGGCCGGCCGGAATTACGGTCTGACCGGCCTGCGCTACGTGTTGCAGATTCTGGTGCCGGCAGCGCTGCCGGCAATACTTGCGGGCTTGAAGATCGGCTGGGCTTTTGCCTGGCGCACGTTGATCGCGGCCGAGCTGGTATTTGGCGCGTCCAGCGGCAAAGGCGGTCTGGGCTGGTACATCTTTCAGAACCGAAACGAGTTATACACAGACCGCGTGTTTGCTGGGTTGGTCGCGGTGGTGATTATTGGTCTGCTTGTGGAAAACCTGGGATTTGATAATTTGGAACGCCTGACGGTGCGCAGGTGGGGCATGCAGCGGTGAAGGGTTGCGGGCACGCAAGGCTCAATCTTTAATCCCAAAAAAAAGGCGGCCCCGAATTCGAGCCGCCTTTTTCCATTCCCAGTCGTGCCTACATCTTCAGGCCCAGCGCCTTCGCAACGCCTGCGGCATAGGCCGGATCGGCTTTCTTGAAGTGCTCCAGCTGACGGCGCTGAATCGCTTCAGGGATGCCCGCCATGTGGCGGCCGATATTGCCGAACAGCAGCTCCTGCTTTTCCGGCGTCATCAAGCGGAACAAAGCGCCTGGCTGCGAGTAGTAGTCATCGTCCACGCGATGGTTCCAGCGCGCGGCGGCCTGGCCGTCCAACGGCAGCGGCGGTTCGCCAGCTGATGGGGTTTCTTTCCACTCGCCTGCGCTATTGGGCTCGTAGTTCAGCGTGCCACCCACGTTGCCGTCCACGCGGCTGGCGCCGTCACGGTGATAGCTGTGGAACGGGCAGCGCGGCGCGTTCACGGGGATCTGGTGATGGTTGATACCCAGGCGGTAGCGATGCGTGTCGCCATACGAGAACAAGCGCCCTTGCAACATCTTGTCCGGTGAAAAATCGATACCCGGGACGATGTTGGCTGGCGTGAACGCGGCCTGCTCCACTTCCGCGAAATAGTTTTCGGGGTTCTTGTTCAGCTCCAGCACGCCGACCTCAATCAGCGGGTAGTCGCCGTGCGGCCAGACCTTGGTCAAGTCGAACGGATTGATGTGATAGATCTCGGCTTCGGCTGCGGGCATGATCTGCACCTTCAGCGTCCACTTCGGGAAGTTGCCCTGTTCAATATTGTTGAACAGGTCGCGCTGCGAGCTTTCCCGGTCGTGGGCCACGACTTGCGCCGCTTCCTCATCGCTCATACAGACCACGCCCTGCTGCGACTTGAAGTGGAATTTCACGTAGAAGCGTTCGCCGTCCTTGTTGACGAAGCTGAAGGTGTGCGAGCCAAACCCGTGCTGTTGGCGCAGATTGGCGGGTATGCCGCGATCGCTCATCAGGATAGTGACCTGGTGCAGCGATTCGGGGCTGAGGGACCAGAAGTCCCACGCGGCGGCGGCGTTGCGCAGGTTGGTCTTGGGATCGCGTTTCTGGGTGTGGATAAAGTCAGGAAACTTCAGCGGATCGCGGATGAAAAAGACGGGGGTGTTGTTACCCACCAGGTCCCAATTGCCTTCATCCGTGTAGAACTTGATCGCGAATCCGCGCACGTCGCGCTCGGCATCTGCCGCGCCGCGTTCGCCGGCTACGGTGGAAAAGCGCAGGAACAAGGGGGTTTGCTTGCCGACCTGGGAGAAGATGCTGGCGCGTGTGTAGCGCGAGATGTCGTGCGTGACGGTAAACGTGCCATAGGCGCCTGAGCCCTTGGCATGAACGACGCGTTCCGGGATGCGTTCGCGGTCAAAGTGGGCGAGTTTTTCAATCAGCCAGAAGTCTTGCAACAACGCGGGGCCGCGGGGGCCTGCGGTCAGGGTGTTGTTGTTGTCTGCCACCGGTGCGCCAGAGGCGGTGGTCAGAGGCTTCTTGTCGGTCATAGCTCACTCCCTACGTAATTCTTTCGGAATGCGCGGCGGCTGGGCCGGCCCGCGCCGAGTTGAAAATACTCGCAGCCTTGGCGGCTGCGAACATTTCCGACACATCATAGGGGTCAAGGTTTCCCTTGTGAAGTTGATTGAAGTATCAAATCTGATAAAGATTAACTATCGGCAGTGCAGGGAAAAGCGGCTTTTCTCTGGTGCGTGCAACCGCCGCAGGCATAAAAAAACCGGCCCCTTGAGGCCGGTTTTCATGATTGCAGCGGGGCTTAACGATTCGCCGCAGCTTCTGCCTTGCGTTGCATGGCGCGGGTGATCGACCACTGCTGCGCGATGGACAGCGTGTTGTTGACGCACCAGTACAACACCAGGCCGGCCGGGAAGAAGAACATCATCCCGCCAAACACCAGGGGCATGATCATCATGACCTTGGCCTGGACGGGGTCCGGAGGCGTCGGGTTCAGTTTGATCTGCAGGAACATGGTGGCCATCATGATGGCGGGCAAGATGAAGAACGGGTCGCGGATCGACAGGTCATGGACCCACAGAATCCACGGCGCTCCGCGCATTTCCACGCTGGCCAGCAGCACCCAGTACAGCGAGATGAACACCGGGATCTGCACCACCATCGGCAAGCAGCCGCCCAGCGGGTTGATCTTTTCGGTGCGGTACATCTCCATCATGGCCGCATTGAGCTTTTGCTTGTCGTCGCCGAATTTTTCCTTCAGCGCTTGCAGACGCGGGGCCACTTGCTTCATGCGGGCCATCGAGCGGTAGCTTGCGGCGGCCAGCGGGTAGAACAGGGCCTTGATCAGCACGGTCAGAGCGACGATGGTCCAGCCCCAGTTGCCCAGGAGCGAGTGCAGCCACGTCATCAGCTTGAACAGCGGCTTGGCGATGATGGTCAGCCAGCCATAGTCCACAACCAGTTCCAGGCCGGGGGCGAGCGCTTCCATGGCCTTCTGGTCTTGCGGACCAACCCACAGGTGCGAGTCAACGCGCGAGGCGGCGCCAGGGGCGATTTCGCCAACGGCTTCAACGGTGCGGGCGGCGTACAGGTTCTTCTGCACTTCCAGCACTTCGTTGGTGCGCGGCTTGCCTTGCGGCGGAACCCAGGCGGTGGCGAAGTAATGCTGAACCACGGCAATCCAGCCGTTGTCCGTCTGCTTGATGTAATTGGCCTTCTTCTTTTCGATATCGGAGAAGGTCATCTTCTGGAACTTGTCTTGTTCCGAGTAGACGGCGATGCCGGTAAACGTGTGATAGAAGCTGGACGTGTCGGCCGGGTCGTTGCCGTCGCGCTCAAGCTGCAGGTACAGCGAAGGCGTGACAGGAGCGGCGCTGACGTTGGCCAGATCGTGGCGCACGTCGATATCGTAGCGGCCGCGATGCAGCGTGAACGTCTTGGTGACCTTGACGCCGCCAGATTCGCCTTCGAACGTCACGGCCAGGTTGTCGCCGGTCAGTTGACGATCGGTGGACACCATGCGGAAAGGCGTTTGATGCGTGGGGAAGCTCTGGCCGCTGGCTGCGCCAACAACACCGGTCTGCACCACGTAATTCAGGCCTGCCGCGCGGTCCAGCAGCACGGTGGGCTTGTCGGGCTGGCCGGTTGCCGGGTATTTCAGCAGCTCGGCACGCACCAATTGAGCGCCCATCGTGTCAAACGTCAGGCGAAGCACGTCGGTCGTGATGACGATTTCTTCAGAGCGCGAGGTGGCGGGCGTCGAAGCGCCAGGCACCGCGGACGGTGCGCCGCCAGCCGCTACGGCTGGAGCGCTGGGCACCGACGGCGTTGCGCCGTTTGCGCCAGCCTGCGGTTCGCTCGTGCTGGCCGCGGGCGTAGGGCCCCCAAACAGCGACGGCTTGCCGTTATGGATCTGCCAGTTGTTCCAAAGGAGCAACAGCGAGAAGGAAAATATCATCCAAAGGACGGTGCGTCGGATATCCATGGTGCCTACTGAAGTGAATACGGGCCAGCAAAGCCCGCCAGTTTAGCGTCAATCATGCTCGATGCGGTGGCTGTGGGAGCAGCACGAGGGGCTGTTGGTTCCCTTGGCCGGCGGAACCGGATCTAACCCGCCGGGCGACCACGGATGACAACGGCCAATACGGCGCACTGCCAGCCAGAATCCGCGCCAGGCGCCATGGCGTTCGATCGCTTCAATCGCATACGCCGAGCAGGTGGGGGTAAAACGGCACTGCCTGCCAATCCAGGGGCTCAGGAAAAACCTGTAGAACCGGATAGGGGCGATAAGCAGTGCCTTGAAAATCATCGTGCGATCCGCTCAAAGTGAGCGTCCACTTCGGCTCGCACCGCGTGTTTAAGCGCGGTGAGCGTGGCGGGTGCGACCTTGCTGTGCAGGCGCACGACGTAATCTTTCGCCGGTAATGCCAAGCGCCGGTGGCGAAACGCTTCGCGGATAACCCGCTTGATGGCGTTACGCGTTCTGGCGTGGGCGGCATACCGCTTGGCGATCACCAAGCCCAGGCGCGCACAGGCAGCCTGACCAGGAGGCAACTCATTGGGCGCAGACGTCACAATGAATAACGCCCCTCGGGCAAGACGCCGGCCTTTGAGGGCTGCGGCGAACTCGGAGGGGCGATGCAGCCGCGCCTCCGGGGGAAGCGTGGAGCGCGGCATGGACTGCGGGTCAGGCGTTTGCGCGGAACCGGGACGAGATTGCGAGGGGTCTTGCAATATGGCCGGTCCGTGCATTAGTGAGGTTTTCCGAAAAAATCCGGAAAAGCCAAAACTTAGACGGCCAGACGCTTGCGGCCCTTGGCGCGACGGGCGTTCAGGATGGCGCGGCCAGCGCGGGTTTTCATGCGAACGCGAAAGCCATGAGTGCGCTTGCGGCGAGTAACGGAAGGTTGGTAGGTACGTTTCATGGACGATCCACAAAAAGAACAAAAGTCAGAAGGGACCTGCCCGGAGGGTTCCAGGACGCGCATTCAGGAAGCGGGTATCTAGTAAGCATTTTTGCAACATGTGCAAAAAACAACTTGTAGACGGGGCTCTGACTGAGAATTTCTTCTCAGGCGACCTATTCAGCAAAGCTACAAACCAGCCAGTTGTCGAGGCAGACGCATCTGTTAAGACGCTACTTCCTGTAAGGCACCTGTAGGCCCGCTAGGTGTGTACCTTGGGGGCCCGGTAATAGCTTTCTGTGAAACCTTCTGACAGACAGAATTCGGAAAAGCCCACCATTTCAGCAAGTTTTCCCTGTCTTGTCAAACAGTTAAGCTAGCGCAGTGTAGACGGTAATGTCCTACCCTGTGGATAACCCCAGCCCAGGCAAGGTAGAATCGAGGTTTGAATAAGAGCGACATGAAAGAATTCTGGCAGACCTGCGTCAGTCGTCTTGAGCAGGAACTCCCCCCCCAACAAATCAGCGCGTGGATACGACCGCTGGTCCCGCTTGCGTACGACGAGACGCAGGCGGTGCTGCGCGTTGCCGCGCCCAACCGCTTCAAGCTGGATTGGGTACGGAAGAACTTTTCCCACCAGATCGAAGCGTTGGCCGCGGAGTGGTTCAAGCGACCGGTACAGGTTTTGTTTGAGTTGCCTTCACACGGAGCTGCGCCGCGTATGCCGGTCGCGCCCGTGCGTTCGCCGCAACCCGAGCAAGCGCATCTGTCCGCTGCCCAGCCCGCAGGCGGCGCGCCGCCTGTGCACGTATCGGTCACATCCGCGCCCCCTCCTCCCGCCACGACGACGGCGGCACAGTCGGCAAACGCGGAAGCGGCCAACATCGTGTACGAGCGCTCGCGCTTGAACACCGATCTGACGTTTGAGAACTTCGTGACCGGTAAGGCCAACCAGCTGGCGCGCGCTGCCGCGTTGCAGGTGGCCGAGAACCCGGGCACTTCGTACAACCCGCTGTTCCTGTATGGCGGCGTGGGCCTGGGCAAGACCCACTTGATCCACGCCATCGGCAACGCCATGGTGGCGGCGGGTACCGGTGTGCGCGTGCGCTATGTGCATGCCGACCAGTACGTGTCAGATGTGGTGAAGGCCTATCAGCGCAAGGCGTTCGACGATTTCAAGCGTTACTACCATTCGCTTGATCTGCTGCTGATCGATGACATCCAGTTCTTCTCTGGCAAGAACCGCACGCAGGAAGAATTCTTCTATGCGTTCGAAGCGATGGTCGCGCAGCGCAAGCAGATCATCATCACCAGCGATACGTATCCGAAGGAACTGTCGGGCATCGACAGCCGCCTGATCTCGCGCTTTGACTCCGGTCTGACGGTGGCTATTGAGCCGCCCGAACTGGAAATGCGCGTGGCGATTCTGCTGCGTAAGGCGGAATCCGAAGGCGTGCCCATGCCCGAGGAAGTGGCGTTTTTCATCGCCAAGCATCTGCGCAGCAACGTGCGCGAACTGGAAGGCGCGCTGCGCAAGGTTCTGGCCTACGCCCGCTTCCACGGCCGCGACGTGCTGACGGTAGATGTTTGCAAGGAAGCTCTGAAGGACTTGCTGTCGGTATCCAACGGCCAGATCACTGTAGAAAATATCCAGAAGACGGTGGCGGATTTCTACAAGATCAAGGTGGCCGACATGTACTCGAAACGGCGGCCCGCCAATATTGCATTGCCGCGTCAGGTTGCGATGTACCTGGCGAAGGAGCTGACTCAGAAAAGCCTGCCGGAAATCGGCGATTTGTTCGGTGGCCGTGATCACACCACCGTACTGCATGCCGTACGCAAGATTTCCGACGCCCGCGCAAAGCAAGCGGAGCTCAACCATACCCTGCACGTGTTGGAACAAACTCTAAAAGGATGAACATGCAACTCGTACAAACCACACGCGATGCATTGCTGAAACCGTTATCGACTGTGGCGGGCATCGTCGAAAGACGCCATACCCTTCCCATTCTGGCGAACATCCTGATGCGCAAAGAAGGCAACAAAGTTGCTTTCATTGCGACCGACCTGGAAGTACAGATCACCACTCATGCGGATTTCGGCGTGGGCCAGGACAACGAGTCCACCACCGTCGCAGCGCGTAAGTTGCTGGATATCCTGAAGGCATTGCCAGACACTGGCGATGTGCGCCTGGCGCTGGCCAGCAATAAGTTGTCGGTTCAGTCCGCCAAGAGCCGCTTTGCGTTGCAGACGTTGGCTGCAAGCGAGTTCCCCACCGTTGCTCAACCCGAGCATTGGGACGTCTCGCTGACCATGCCCCAACGCACCTTGCGCCATCTGTTCAACATGGTGCACTTTGCCATGGCGCAACAAGACATTCGTTACTACCTGAACGGCATGCTGCTGGTGTTTGAACCGGGCCGTGTGCGCGCTGTTGCCACCGATGGCCACCGCCTGGCGCATTGCTCGACTGAAGCCGACGGCATCGCCGAACGTCACGAAGTTATCGTGCCGCGCAAGACCGTGCTGGAAATGCAGCGCCTGCTGGAGGACTCCGACGAGGTGGTCTCCATTGATGTGGCGCCGGGCCAGATCCGCTTCCGCTTCGGCGATGTGGAGCTGGTGTCCAAGCTGGTCGAAGGCAAGTTCCCCGACTTCACCCGTGTGATTCCCACGAACTACACGCGTCACTTCATGGTGAGCCGCGAAGCGCTTCAGGGCAGCTTGCAGCGTGCAGCCATTCTCACGACCGACAAGTTCAAGGGTGTGCGTCTGCAACTGGCGCAGAACCAGATGAAGATTTCGTCTTCCAACGCCGAGCAAGAAGAGGCGCAGGAAGAAATCGACATCGACTACGGCCATGAGGCCCTGGATGTGGGCTTTAACGTGGGCTATTTGCTTGATGTGCTGGCCAACGTGAAAGTCGACAATATCCAGTGGTCGGTCATGCCCGATGCCAATGCGTCGGCGCTCATCACCCTGCCCGAAGACGACCAATTCAAATACGTCGTCATGCCCATGCGGATTTAATCCGCGCGCCTATTGTGGGTTTGTGCCGCTTGCGGGCTTAGGCTCGCGGGCGGTCCGGCCGCCAGGCCGTTCTTTAAAGCGTTATCGATACAGACATGTCAGATCAGCAGAACACCACTCCCGAGAACAGCGGCTACGGCGCTGACTCGATCAAGATGCTCAAGGGGCTGGAGGCCGTGCGCAAGCGCCCCGGCATGTACATCGGCGACACGTCGGACGGTACCGGCTTGCACCATATGGTGTTTGAAGTCGTGGATAACGCCATCGACGAAGCCCTGGCCGGACATTGCGACGACATCGTCGTGACGATCCACACCGACAACTCGATTTCCGTGACCGATAACGGCCGCGGTATCCCGACCGATATCCACAAGGAAGATGAATTCCACCGCAGCGCGGCGGAAATCGTCATGACCGAACTGCACGCCGGCGGCAAGTTCGACCAAAACTCGTACAAGGTGTCTGGCGGTTTGCACGGCGTGGGCGTGTCTTGCGTGAACGCCCTGTCCGAATGGCTGCGTCTGACCATTCGCCGCAATGGCCAGGTGCACCAGATGGAATTCCGCCAAGGCGCGCGCGTTGCGCCGCTGGCGGTGACCGGCACGACGGACATGCGCGGCACGGAAGTGCGCTTCCTGGCCGACCCGGTCATCTTCAACAACATCGAATACCACTACGAGATCCTCTCCAAGCGCTTGCGCGAGCTCTCGTTCCTGAACAACGGCGTGAAGATCCGCCTGGTGGATCAGCGCAACGCCAAGGAAGAGAACTTTGCGTTCTCGGGCGGCGTTAAGGGTTTTGTTGAATACATCAACCGCAGCAAGACCGTGCTGCACCCGAACGTGTTTTCGGTCAGCACCGAATCGGCCGCCGGTGGCGTGTCGGTGGGCGTTGAAGTGGCGATGCAGTGGAACGACAGCTACAGCGAAAGCGTGCTGTGCTTCACCAACAACATCCCGCAGCGCGATGGCGGTTCGCACTTGACGGGTTTGCGTGCGGCCATGACCCGCATCCTGAACAAGTACATCGCCGACAACGAGCTGGCCAAGAAGGCCAAGGTTGAAACGTCGGGCGACGACATGCGCGAAGGCCTGGCCTGCGTGCTGTCGGTGAAGGTGCCCGAGCCCAAGTTCAGCAGCCAGACGAAGGACAAGCTGGTCTCCAGCGAAGTGCGTCCGGCCGTTGAAGAAGCCGTGGCGCGCACGCTGGAAACCTGGCTGCTTGAAAATCCGAACGACGCCAAGTCGCTGTGCAACAAGATCGTTGAAGCCGCCCGTGCTCGCGAAGCCGCGCGCAAGGCTCGCGAAATGACGCGCCGCAAGAGCGTGCTGGAAGGCGCTGGCCTGCCCGGCAAGCTGGCTGACTGCCAAGAGAAAGACCCGGCGCTGTGCGAGCTGTACATCGTCGAGGGTGACTCCGCAGGCGGCTCGGCCAAACAAGGCCGCGACCGCAAGTTCCAGGCCATCCTGCCGCTGCGCGGCAAGGTGTTGAACGTTGAAAAGGCGCGCTTTGACCGCCTGATCGCCAGCGAACAGATCGCCACCTTGATCACGGCGCTGGGCACCAGCATCGGCCCCGATTTCAACGTGGACAAGCTGCGTTATCACCGCTTGATCATCATGACTGACGCGGACGTTGACGGCGCGCACATCCGCACTTTGCTGCTGACGCTGCTGTATCGTCAGATGCCTGAACTGGTTCAACGCGGCTATGTGTATATCGCCCAGCCGCCGCTGTACAAGGTGAAGGTTGGCCGTGAAGAGCGGTATCTGAAGGATGACCAGGAAGAAGCGCAGTTCATGCTGCAACTGGCCCTGAAGGACGCGGAGATCATCTCGGGCGGCAACATCATTCGTGGCGAAGAGCTGACCGATCTGGCCCGCCAGTACGTTGCTGCCGACGGCGTCATTGCCCGTCTGTCGCGCGTGTTCGACGTGGGCGCGCTGTCGGCCATGGCCGAAGGCGTGGAAATCAATCTGGATACGGCCGAAGCCACCGCAGACTCGGCCAAGCGCCTGGCCGACGCCATGCGTGATCCGGTCAACGGCAATGGCGTGGATGTGGTGCCGCAGTTCGACGAGACGACCGAACGTCACCGCCTGTCCGTGCAGCGCATGCACCATGGCAACGTGCGCGTCAGCATCATCGATGCCGACTTCGTCAACGGCGCTGATTACGCCATCTTGTCCAAGGCGGCTTCCAGCTTCCTGGGCAAGGTGGGATCGCGTTCGCTGGCCGCTCGCGGTGAAGGCGACAAGCGCAAGGAACAGACGGTGTCCGACTTCCGCGAAGCCATGCAATGGCTGCGCAGCGAAGCCGATCGCAGCATCTCGAAGCAGCGCTATAAGGGTCTGGGCGAAATGAACCCGTCCCAGCTGTGGGAAACCACGATGGACCCGAAGGTGCGCCGCCTGTTGCGCGTGCAGATCGAAGACGCGCTGGCGGCTGACGAGGTCTTCCAGACCTTGATGGGCGACGACGTGGAACCGCGCCGCGCCTTCATCGAAAGGAATGCGCTCTCGGCAGGCAATATCGACGCCTGATCGCCACCGCGTTGGTATAGCGAAGGCCAGCCTGAAAAGGCTGGCCTTTGTTTTTTGGGGCGGGCCAAGAGCCTGCAGCGCGAGGTGCGCCAAGGTCCGACGGGGATTATGCCGTGGCGTCGCAAACCTGCTTGACCGTTTGCCTCAGCCAGCGATGCGCCGGGTCGCTATCGAGCCGCGGCGGCCACGCCTGGATGACCGTCACCGGCGTCATCGGCACCGGCGACTCAAAGGCGCGCAGCTTCAGTCCAAGGCGTTCGATGCCGGGCATCAGGTGCTGGGGCATGGACGGCAGGATCAGGTCGGAATCAGCCAGCGCAAAGATGGCGGCGTGAAACGTGGGTGTGATCAGTGAGACATGGCGTGTCAGGCCCAGCTCGGCCAGGGCAAGGTCGATGGGGCCTTGCGCGCGGCCGCGGCGGGACACGCTGATGTGGTCATAGGCGACGAATCGTTCAGGCGTGACGGCGCCTTTGAAGATGGCGTGTCCGGCGCGGGCGAGACCGCAGAAGGACGTGGTGAACAGACTCTGCACCTTGATGTCGGCGCCGAACTTTTGCGATGAGCCAATATAAAGGTCGGCCTCGCCGCTGAGGGCATCGGTGTCGTCTTCACCTTCGGAGACGAAACGCAGCACCGTGCGCGGGGCATAGCGGCGCAAATGTTCGCGCAGGCGGCCGCCGTAGCCGCCGATGAAAACGTCGTTGGCGCGCAGGGTGAAGACGCGGGTCAATGTGGCCAGGTTCAGGTCTTGGCTGAATGCGGAGAAGACCGATTGCGCCTGTTCGACCACGCTATGGACCTGCGCTTGCAGTTCCAGCGCGCGCGGCGTGGGCGCCAGGCCGCGGCCCGACCGTACCAGCACGGGATCGCCCACGGCGTCGCGGATGCGGGCCAGACTGCGGCTCATGGCCGGGGTGCTCAGGTTGAGGCGGCGTGCGGCGCCTGCGACGCTGCCTTCCTGAATCAGCACGTCCAGGGTCAGCAACAGGTTGAGGTCTGGCAATTTCATACGGGCAAGCATAGCGCGGCGCGGGCCGCCAGCGCGTGCGCCAATGTTGCGCCCGGTGCAATCGTGAATTGCTTTGAGCGGCATTCCTCAGCGTGCAAACGACCGCCAACATGGCCGCTTTGGCGGCGCATGGGCGCCAGCCGGAGACACCAAGGAGAGACAAATGGCGCTGGATGTTCTGGAGCTGCATCATCACGCGGTGCGCATGCCGCTGGCCAAGGTGACGGCCATGGGCGCGTTCTACGGGGGCGTGCTGGGGTTGGATACCGATCAAGGGCGCTGGGAGATTCCGGGCATCGCGGGATACTTCCTGGACCTGGGCAATGATTGCCAGATCCATCTGCTGGGCAGCGACGGCCCCTCGCCCTATTCTCAGGGGCCAGGTTGCGACCCTGTGGAAAACCACGTGGCGCTGGCGGTGCGAGACATCGCGGCTGCCGAACTGGAACTGCAACGCCAGGCGGTGGATTACTGGAAGCTGGATAACGTGGCGGCGCCTGAACTGATGCAGCTGTTCCTGCGCGACCCGGTGGGCAATCTGATCGAACTGCATCAGATCGGCCGTTGCCGCTGTAAGCGCAGCGACCGCCAGTTTGCCGATGCGAAGGCGGCGGGCGGCGCCGCGCCTGCGCCGGCCGCACCTAAGCCGGCCGCGCCTGAGCCGGCCGCCACGCAAGACTGACGCGGCTGGGGACAACTCATGTTCATCGATTTGAATGCCTTGGCGGGACCGGCCCGATACAAGCTGCTGACTGCGGCGATTGTGCCGCGCCCTATCGCCTGGATCGTGTCCCGCGATACCGAGGGGGCGACAAACGTGGCGCCCTTCTCGTTCTTTAACCTGATGTCGGGAGATCCGCCGCTGATCTGCGTGGGGATCGGCGTGCGTGATGGCGTGCCCAAGGACACGGCGCGCAATGTTGCCGAGCGAGGTGAGTTCACCGTGAACCTGGTGTCGGCCAGGCTGGCTGCAAGGATGAACGTGACGGCCGTGGACTTTCCAGCGGGGGTGGACGAATCGCTGGAAGCCAGGCTGGTGCTGTCGCCATCTACCCGGATCGGCGTGCCGCGCGTGGCGCAGTCGCCGGTCGCGTTCGAGTGCCGGGTGCATGAACTGATCCGTATCGACCGCCGCAGTCTGGTGGTCGCCGATGTGGTGGCGATGCATGTGCAGGACGACATGATGGCCGACCGGGAACACCTGTATCTGGACGGCCCGAAAATGGACCTGCTGGCGCGGCTGCACAATCCTGGCTGGTATTGCCGTCCGCAGCCAGCCTTCCAGATGCCACAGTTGACGCTGGCGCAATGGGAAGCGCTAAAGCTGTCGGGCGAGGCGGACAGCTACTTGGAACAACATCTGAGCTAGACGGGCCGGGTGCGCATCCAAGACCGGCCTGCCCCATCAGCGGGCGGGCCGCGTTTTCAAGTCGCCCATTTCTTCTTGCATGAGCTGGTGCGCATAGCGTGAGAACACGCTGACCAGCCGGGTGCGCGTGTGATACGGCGGGTACAGCAACGCCACCGTGACCGTAACCGAGGGGCTGAAAGGCCGGACCTCGACGCCGTTGGCTTCGTATTCCTCGCGCGCGGCCAAGGGGTTGATCAGCGCCACGCCCAGGCCTGCGCCCACCAGCGCGCAGACGGACGAGCCCAGCCCGGCCTCGGCCACGGTCTGCCTTTCGACCTTGGCCGCCTTGAACACGGCGTCGATCTTTTCACGCAGAGGGGTCGCGCTGGGAAAGGAGATGAAGGGCTCGCCAGCGAAGTCGGCGGGTTTGAGCTTCTTCAGCTTGGTCAGGCGGTGCCCTTTGGGCAGCACGGCCACGCAGCTCATCGTCAGCACCGGTTCAACCTGTATGCCTGGGCTTTCCCCGGACAGCATGGCCAGGCCCGTGTCGCAAAATCCCGAACTGATCCAGTTGTGCACGGCACTGGCGTTGCCGGAGTGGATGGACACCATCACGTCCGGATATTCCGTCTTGAAGGCGGCGACGATGCGGGCCAGCAAGCCGCCAGCCAGCCGGGGCATGGCCGCCACGCTCAGGCGGCTGGCGCTGAACGAGCGGATGCTGGCCGCTGCCGATTCCAGGCCGGCCAGGCCGATAAAGGTCTTTTCCACCTCTTGAAAGAAGCGCGAACCGTCTTGCGTGGGGCTTAGCCGGCTGCCATTGCGATCGAACAAGGGGAACTGCGTGATCGCTTCCAATTGCGCAATTAAGCGGCTAACGTGCGGCTGCGAGGTATGCACGCGCCGCGCGGCGGCCGTCATCGAGCCCGTCATCATGACGGCTCGGAAAGCCTCGATGTGTCTTAAGCCCATCCGTGGAATGGCCATATCAAATCCGTATAGAGGAATACCCGATTGGAACTGGATAAAACCATACTGCTAGTTGATACTTTTTGCCAGCCGCGGGGCTCATCGCGGGACGCGGCGGTTACCAATCAGTTTGGCACCGCTGTTCGTGAACATAAATACGCGCCGCACGTACGGCGCCAAGGGATTCAAATGAAAGCTTTTGCTGCGATTTCCGTCGCCGCTGCCCTGCTGGGCGGCGCCGCTACCGCTCATGCCGAAGGCCCCAGCCGCCTGGACAAGATCCGGGAAACCGGCGTGATCACCATTGGCCACCCTGAAACTTCGGTTCCGTTCGCCTATCTGGACGGCAATCAGAAGCCGGTGGGCTACACGGTTGAGATCTGCCAGGAAGTCGCACAGTACGTGAAGGCCGCACTGAAATTGCCCAAGCTGGACGTGCGCTACAACCCGACGACGTCCGCCACGCGCATTCCGCTGCTGGCTAACGGCACCATCGATCTGGAATGCGGCAACACCACCAATAATGTGGACCGCCACAAGCTGGTGTCGTTCGCGCCTACGACTTTCGTGGCGCAAGTCGTGCTGGTGGCGCGCAAGGATGGCGGCGTGGACCCCAACAATCTGGAGTCCTTCCGTGGCAAGACCATTGCTGCGCAAGCTGGCGGCCAGACGTTCCGGCTGATTTCGGGCCTGAACGCCAAGGGCAACCTGGGCATCACGATGGCGCCCACCAAAGACACCGCCGAAACCATCCTGATGGTGGAATCCGGCCGCGCCGCAGGGTCGGCCAATGATGACGGTATTGCCTACGGCGCCGTGGCTTCGTCGAAGAACCCCGATGCGTTCGTGATTGGCAAGAAGGGTCTGGAAATGGCGCCCTACGGCATCATGGAACCCAAGGACGACCCGGCCTTCAAGAAGGTGGTGGACGACGCCGTGCTGGACTTGATCAAGACGGGCAAAATCGCCGCGATCTACGACAAGTACTTCAATTCGCCGATTCCTCCGAAGCAAATCAACCTGAAGTATCCGATGAGCGACGCGTTGAAGCGCGCGCTGGCCAACCCGACGGATTCGGGTGACCCCAAGGCATACGAGTAAGCAGGTAGTCCGCGGGACGCCAAGTGCGTCCCGCGGCGGTTTTGGGGCAAGGCGCCGCGGCCGGCGCCGCCATCTAGGGCATAGGCATGAATTACAACTGGAGTTGGAGCGTCTTCCTGGAGATGTCGCCTGATGGCGTACATACCTTCCTGGAAACGATCCTGATCGGCGTGGGGTGGACGCTGGCGTTGGCGCTGACGGCGTGGGTCTTCTCGCTGTTGCTGGGTTCTTGCCTGGCCGTGATGCGCACCGCACAGTCGCGCTGGATGAACGCGCTGGGCGCGACGTATGTGGAGATCTTCCGCAACGTGCCGCTGCTGGTGCAGATGTTCTTATGGTATTTCGTGTTGCCCGAGCTGCTGCCACATGCCTGGGGTTTGGCAATGAAGCAGATGCCGCAGCCTTGGGGGCAATTCGTGCCTGCGGTGCTGTGTCTGGGTTTTTATGGAACGGCGCGGGTGGCCGAGCAGCTGCGCGCGGGCATTCAGTCATTGCCGCGCGGCCAGTTTCAGGCGGGTACGGCGCTGGGTCTGACCGAAGTGCAGGTGTACCGCTACATCATCCTGCCCGAAGCCTTCCGCATTGTGCTGCCGCCGTTGACGTCTGAATTCATGGGCACCATCAAATATTCGTCGGTGGCGCTGACGATCGGTCTGTTGGAGCTCACGGGCCAGGCGCGGTCCATGCAGGAATTCAGCTTCCATATCTTCGAGGCGTTCTCCGCAGCAACGGTGATCTATCTGATCCTGAACGGCACTGTTGTGCTGGGCATGCGTCTGCTGGAACGCCATGTTGCGGTTCCTGGACTGATCGGTGCGGCGGCCAAGAATGGTCCGGCCGCGGCAGGCCGATAGGGGACCGCCATGGGTAAATTCGATTTTGATGTGATCTGGACCGCCCTGCCCTATCTGTTCAAGACGGGCATGACGTTCACACTGACGCTGACGGTGCTGGCCGCAGTGATGGGTCTTGCGCTGGGCACGCTGCTGGCGATGATGCGTTTGTCGCGGTTCAAGATTCTGTCTGTGCCAGCAGGCATCTATGTGAACGTGATGCGTTCGATCCCGCTGCTGCTGGTGATCTTCTGGTTCTACTTCCTGGTGCCGTATATCGCTGCCTGGATTGTGGGGTCGCCCACGCCGTTGCGCGTGGGGGCGTTCAACTCCGCGGTGATCACCTTCACCATGTTCGAGGCCGCCTACTTCTGCGAAATCATGCGCGCCGGCATCCAGTCGATTGCGCGCGGCCAGGTGTCGGCCGGGATGGCGATAGGCCTGAGCCCGTGGCAGGGCATGCGCTACGTGGTGCTGCCGCAGGCGTTTCGCAACATGATTCCGGCACTGCTGACGCGAGTCATCATCCTGTTCCAGGATACGTCGCTGGTGTATGTGCTGTCTTTGACGGACTTCCTGGGGGCGGCGTCCAAGATCGGCCAGCGCGACGGCCGCTTGGTGGAACTTTATCTCTTCGTGGCGGTGGTGTATTTCGTGATCTGCTTCACGGCATCCCGTCTGGTCAAGCTGCTGGAAAAGCGCACCCGGGTGTTGCGTTAGGGCTGGCGAGACATCGCCCCGATTCCAGCTAACTAGTTATCCACAGGTTTAACGATGCAACTCTCTCCGATGCCTCCGATGATCGAGATCAAGCAGGTCAGCAAGTGGTACGGCTCCTTTCAGGTGCTGGATGAATGCACGACGCGGGTCGGCAAAGGCGAGGTCGTGGTGGTCTGCGGGCCGTCCGGTTCGGGCAAGTCGACGCTGATCAAAACCGTGAACGCGCTGGAACCCTTTCAGAAGGGCGACATCGTGGTCAACGGCATTTCCGTCGGCGATCCCCGTACCAATCTGCCCCAGCTACGCGCCGTTGCCGGCATGGTGTTTCAGCACTTTGAATTGTTTCCCCACCTGTCGGTGACCGAGAACCTGTGCCTGGGGCAGATCAAGGTGTTGCGCCGCAGTAAGGACGAGGCCCGTGTGCGGGCACACGCTTTGCTGGAACGCGTGGGACTGTCGGCACACAAGGACAAGCATCCCGGCGAGCTCTCGGGCGGCCAGCAGCAGCGCGTGGCGATTGCGCGCGCGTTGTCGATGGACCCGGTGGTGATGTTGTTTGACGAGCCGACCTCGGCGTTGGACCCGGAAATGGTCAACGAGGTGCTGGATGTAATGACCGATCTGGCCAGCGAAGGCATGACGATGATGGTGGTGACCCACGAAATGGGGTTTGCCCGCCGCGTCGCCGACCGTGTGATCTTCATGGACGGCGGCAAGATTGTCGAGGACTGCGCAAAAGACGCTTTCTTCGGCAACGTAGAGGAACGTGCCCCGCGCACGCGCCAGTTTCTTTCCAAAATTTTGCAGCACTAAAAAGCCATGACCCAGCGGACACCCGCCGAATTCCCGAGCGCCCTCGTCGACCTGCGCAGCGATACGGTTACCCACCCTACCGCAGCGATGTACGAGCGCATGCGCACCGCGCCGATCGGCGATGACGGCCTGGATGGCGATCCTTCCGTGCGCGCGCTGGAAGCGCACGTGGCGGCGCGCCTGGGTAAGGATGCCGGGCTGTTTGTGCCCAGCTGCACCATGGCCAACTTGCTGGCCGTGCTGGCGCAGACGCAGCGCAACGAGCAGGTGGTGCTGGAATCTTCCGCCCACATGTATACGTCCGAGCGCGGCGCGGCCACCTTTACCGGCCTGTTCTACCAGGGCGTCCAAGGCAGCGACGGCGCCATGGATCTGACCCGGCTGGACGATGCCCTGCTGTCTGGCGGCCACAGGCTGAAGACGTCGCTCGTGGCCATGGAGACCTCGCACAACAATGCCGGGGGCGCGGTATTGCCGCTGGATCATATGCAGGCGGTCTACGCCATGGCCAACAAGTCTGGCATTCCGGTGCACCTGGACGGCGCCAGGCTGTTCAACGCGGCGGTGGCGCTGGGCGTGCCGGCGGCGGAAATTACCCAGCACGCCGACACCGTGTCCTTATGCTTGTCCAAGGGTCTGAGCGCGCCGGTGGGCGCGGTGCTGGTGGGCAGCAAGCCGGTCATGGCCAAGGCCCGCACCTTGCGCCGCATGCTGGGCGGCACGCAGCGCCAGTCCGGCATCATGGCGGCGGCCGGCCTGGAAGGCGTGCAGACGATGACAGACCGGTTGATCGAGGACCACGTCCGGGCACGCCGTCTTAGCGACGGCATCAACGGGCTGGCGCCCGCGCTGACTGCCACGGTGCCGCAGACGAATATCGTGCAGGTTGAGACTGCCGGTACGGGCATGACGAATGCGCAGTGGGTGACCGCGTTGCAGGAAGCGGGCCTGTTGACGCGGCCCTGGGGCCGTACGCGCCTGCGTTGCGTGACCCATCGCCATATCGATGACGACGATATCGCCACGGCTGTGCAAGCCTTCGCCACGGTGCTTGACGCGCGCTGATTTAACGCTGTTGGGGTGTCGGGGACGGTGCGATAATGCCGCATGTCCACGACCCAACTTACCCGGAAAGACTATCTCTGCGCCTTGGCGGTTGTGGTTATCTGGGGCCTGAATTTCGTAGTCATGAAGGTCGGCATGCGGGGGCTATCCCCGATGATGCTTGGCGCGTTGCGGTTTGCGCTGGCGGCCTTCCCTTTGATCCTCTTTGTGCGCCGGCCGCAGCTGCCGTGGCACTGGATCGCGGCCTATGGGCTGGTGCAGGGGCTGGGCCAGTTTGGCCTGCTGTTTACGGCCCTGAAATTTGGCATGCCTGCCGGCATGGCCTCGCTGGTCATTCAGACCCAGGCATTTTTCACCCTGCTGTTGGCGGCTCCCGTGTTGCACGAGCGCGCGCGGATTCATCACTGGATCGGTCTGCTTGTGGCGGCGCTGGGGCTGGCGGTGATTGCCGGCGGCCGCGGCGAAGGGCCGGGGCAGATGACGATGCTGGGCTTTGTCTTGACGCTGGGCGGCGCGTTTATGTGGGCGGTGTCCAACCTGATTGTGCGGCTGGCCAGCCGCAAGACGCCCGGTTACGACCCGTTTGCCTTCATTGCATGGAGCAGCGCCGCGCCGGTATTGCCCTTTCTGTTGCTGGCCGTGCTGATCGACGGCTGGGACCCCGTGGTGGGCATGGTGACAGGCATGGGCTGGGGCGAGGCGCTATCCGTGTTGTACCTGGCGGTGCTGGCGACTTTAGTGGCCTACACCTTGTGGACAAAGTTGCTGACGCGCCACCCCGCCGCCAAAATCGCGCCCTTTTCCTTGCTGGTGCCGGTAGTGGGATTGTGGGCGGCATCCATGGCTTTTGACGAAAACCTGCAACCCTTGCAGTGGCTGGGCGCGGCTTGTGTGCTGGCCGGCCTGATCGTCAACCAGGTTGGCGGCCGCTGGTTGCGCACCCGCTGATCCGGCCCCTGGCTTGGCCTGGTTGACCCGGGCCGCGCGGGCCGCGCCGGGTCAACTGATCGGACTAAGCCATCGTGCAGATGGCTGATTCGTCTGACTAGACTTGCTCGAAGCGAATGTAACGCTTGTCGGTGTACTCCCGGCGCGTGGTGATTTCTTGCACCGTTGCGCCCGGCGGGCCGCGCCGCAACCATTCCAGCATGTGATCGACCTGGTCGGGCGTGCCCTGAACCAGAGCTTCAACCGTGCCATCCAACAAATTCTGCACCCAGCCGGTCGCGCCCAGCAGGTGGGCGCGCCTTACCGTGGCGAGGCGATAGCCCACGCCTTGCACGGTGCCGCTGATGGTGACGATGACGGTTTCGATATGGGGGTCGGATCGACGGTTCGGCATTAAAAATTTCCTTCGGATGATGCGCCGCCCGACGCGATATGTGTAGGCGGATATGGCTACAGCGGATGGTCTATAGGCCCGATAGGCTTCGAAGCGATACGTTAGTGCTCATGTCAAAACGTGCCAACGGGAACACCCGCTACTAGAGCTTGGAGAAGCCATTATGGAAGAGACCAGTTTGTTGTCGGAAGCAGAGACAGCGCGTTACCGGGATCAGGGTTACCTGGCCCTGAAGGAAATATGCCCGCAGGACGAAGTGGGCTACATCCGCCGGACGTTGCTGGATCTGTTCGCGAACAAAACCGGCTACAACGAGGGGGCGCAGTACGACTTCGTCAGCCGGGATGATCCGTCCAAGCCTGCCAAGTTTCCCAGTTTGCACGATCCGCGCCATTATGCCCCTGGTCTACTGAAGACGGCCTATCACGAGCGTACGCTCGATCTCGCGCGGCAACTGCTGGGTGAGGACGCGGCGCTGTATGGCGAGCACGCCTTGCTTAAACCCGGTCCGCACGGGCCGGAGACGCCGTGGCACCAGGATGAAGCGTTCCGCTCGCCCGATTTTGTCTACAACGAACTGAGCATCTGGCTGGCGCTGCAACCGGCGACGGTCGAAAACGGCTGCATGCAATTCATACCCGGGTCGAACAAGTGGGACGTGCTGGAGCACCGTTCGCCGGGTGGCGACAAGACCCTGCATCCGCTGGAATGCTGCGGCGACTTTGCGCGCGACCAGGCGGTGCCTGAACCGCTGGAGCCAGGCGGGATCACCGTGCACGATGCCCGCACGCTGCATTTCACGGGGCCGAATACGTCGCCGTCGCCTCGGCTGGCCTACATTCTGATCTACAACACGCCGCCGGTATACAAGCCCGGGCGCCGTGAGTTTCCATGGCTGGAGGGCCGTTGGACGGACAGTCAGACCCGTAAAAAGCAGTGGCACAAGCGCGGCGGTCTGGCCGTGGATGTGATGCGCCGCCTGCCGGGCGCGCGCTTGACCAGCCCGCGGTGGGTGGCTTGGGCCACGATCCGCGCGGTGTCCAAGGTCTGGCCGCGATAGCTTGGGTGAGCAGAGGCCAAAGAGCCTCTGCAAGAGGGGGGGCGAACGAGGCCGGCAAGCGACGCTTGCCGGCCTCGGCGCGTATACTGGGCGGCGCCGCAGGGCGTTATGCCCTTTTGCAGTGGCAAAGCCGCCCGCAGCTGGTGGCCCAGACTCAAAAAAACGAATCGCAGCTGGCGCACCTCTATCACTCCTTAGACCACTCCATGACCGCTAACCTTTCTACGATCACCTGCATCGAAGATTTGCGCGCTATTGCGCAAAAGCGCGTGCCGCGCATGTTCTACGACTACGCCGACTCCGGCGCCTGGACCGAGGGCACGTACCGCGCCAATGAGAGCGACTTTCACAAGATCAAGCTGCGCCAGCGCGTAGCGGTGAACATGGAAGGCCGGTCGTTGCGCACCACCATGGTGGGTCAGGATGTGGTGATGCCGCTGGCCATTTCGCCCACCGGGCTTACCGGGATGCAGCATGCGGACGGAGAAATCCTGGCCGCCAAGGCCGCGGCCGATTTCGGCGTGCCGTTCACGTTATCCACGATGAGCATCTGCTCTCTGGAAGATGTGGCCGAAGCGACCAAAAAGCCTTTCTGGTTTCAGCTCTACGTGATGCGCGACCGCGAATTCGTGGCCAACCTGATCGACCGCGCAAAAGCCGCCGGCTGCTCGGCGCTGGTGCTGACACTGGACTTGCAGATCCTGGGCCAGCGTCACAAAGACATCAAGAATGGCTTGTCGACGCCGCCCAAGCCCACCTTGCGCAACCTGATCAATCTGGCGACCAAGCCGCGCTGGTGCATGGGCATGCTGGGTACCAAGCGCCGCACCTTTGGCAACATCGTTGGCCACGCCAAGGGCGTGAGCGATTTGTCTTCGCTGTCGTCGTGGACGGCCGAGCAGTTTGATCCGCGCCTGAGCTGGGACGATGTGGAATGGATCAAGCAGCGCTGGGGCGGCAAGCTCATCATCAAGGGCATCCTGGATGTGGAAGACGCGCAACTGGCTGCCAATAGCGGCGCCGATGCGCTGATTGTCAGCAACCATGGCGGCCGTCAGCTGGATGGCGCCATGTCGTCGATTGCAGCGCTGCCGTCGATTGCCGATGCCGTCGGTTCGAAGATCGAAGTGTGGATGGACGGTGGCATCCGTTCGGGTCAGGACATCCTCAAGGCCGTGGCGCTGGGCGCGCGCGGCACGATGATCGGCCGCGCCTTCCTGTACGGCCTGGGCGCGTACGGCCAGGCAGGCGTGACCCGCGTGCTGGAACTGCTCTACAAGGAAATGGATACGACGATGGCGCTGTGCGGCCGCCGTACGATCGAGCCCGGCGACCGCAGCATCCTGCTGCCGGGTACGTATCCGAACTGATCAGAAAGCCGGGCTTGTTGTGTAGCCCGCCCTCAACGCGTCGTCCATGAACTTGGATCGACGCGTTTTTTTTGCACCTTGCGGCGGCACGTCACGCGCCATTGCCCGCGCCCAAATATTGGCTGGGCCGGCGCAGCGCGGGATCAAAGGGATTGATCTGCGCGCCCACGGCGTCCGCTTCGCGGCGCAGCATCTCCACAATGAGCGGCAGGCGTTCGTCGTTGATGCGTTCAATGGGGGCGGCAACGCTCAACGCCGCCACGGTGACGCCGTTCGGGTCGTAGATGGGCACCGCCAGCCCTGCGATATTGGGAAACACGCCCTGCCCCTGGCTGCGCGCGTACCGCAGTTCCAGGCATTCCCGGATGCGCACCCGCATCGAGATTTCGTCCACGAAACCCAGGTGATGCAGCCGCGGAATGTTGAAGCGGATCACTTCTTCGCGCTCGGCTTCCGGCAGGCTGGCCAGCAACACCAGGCCGCCCTGACCCATGCCGAGCGGCACCCGTCCGCCGATATCGCCTGTGTGCGAGCGCACCGGGAAGGCGCCATCCACTCGGTCCACGCAAACCGCATCAAACCCGCTGCGCACCAGTAGAAAGACGGTGTCGTTCAGCATGCCCGACAAGCGCAGCAAAGCGGGACGGTACAGAGAGCGCAGGCTGGACTGATGGGTGCCCGCCGCTGCCGCCAGCGAGAAGAAGGCCACGCTGAGCTGGTAACCCTTGCTTTGCGCGGGTTGTTCCACGACGCCCTCTTGCATCAGCCCTTGCAGCACGCGGTGCACGGTTGCCTGGGCTTGGCCGGTACGCGCCGCGATGTCGGTCAGGCGCAGCTTTTCGCCTTTGGCATCCGCCAGCACGCGCAGTACGGCAAAGGCGCGTTGCAGCACGCCCTGGCCGCTGGAATCTTCCGTTGTCTCTGATTTCTTCATTCTGTAGTTCCGATAATCAAAATAGTCAGGCGTATTTTTATCAGTAAATTCAGCTAGATGGAAATATTAGTTAAAAAATTCGATTCTTCGGAAAACCCTAATTGACCCGGGGTTTTGGCAAATCCTAGACTGCCCCATCGAATAAGCCGATCTGACGCCGGTAATGGCGAGACAGGTGGCGCACCGCCCTCGATGGGGCGACGGGGTTTGGAATATGTCATTTCTGCGGCTGGACAACGTCTCCAAGAACTACGGCGACCTGCGCGTCGTTTCCGATCTGAGCCTATCGGTTGAACAAGGAGAGTTTGTGTCCTTGCTGGGCCCATCCGGTTGCGGCAAGACCACGACCCTGCAAATGATTGCGGGTTTTGCCGACGTGACCCGCGGCAAGATCACGCTGGACGGGCGCGACATCACCCACGCAAAACCGAACACGCGCGGGCTGGGCATCGTGTTCCAGAGCTATGCGCTGTTTCCGCACCTGACCGTGGCTGACAACGTGGCCTTCGGCTTGAAGATGCGCAAGGTGGATCGCGCCGAGCGCGCAGAGCGCGTGCGAGAGGCCCTGGCGCTGGTGAAACTGGACAAGCATGCCGATCGCTTCCCGCGTGAACTGTCCGGGGGGCAGCGGCAACGCGTGGCGCTGTCGCGCGCGTTGGTCATCCGGCCGCCGGTGTTGCTGCTGGATGAACCGCTGTCCAACCTGGATGCCAAGCTGCGTGAGGACATGCAGTTTGAGTTGCGCAGCATTCAGAAAAAGATCGGCACCACGACGGTGATGGTGACGCATGACCAGTCCGAGGCGCTGTCCATCAGCGATCGCGTGGTGGTGATGGAAGACGGCCGCGCAACCCAGGTGGATGCGCCCTATCGCATGTACGAACATCCCCAAACCGAGTTCATCTCACGCTTTGTGGGTAAGACCAATCTGCTGCCCGGCCGCGTGACGCGCTGCGGTGCGCAGGCCGAAATCGAAACAGGCGCGCTGCGTGTGCTGGTGGATGGCGAAGGGCTGCGCCATGGCGACAACGTGCAACTGTCATTGCGCCCCGAGAAACTGGTGCCGGTGGCGGCGGGACTGGGCAAGCTGGCCTGTGTCGTCAATACGCGCTATTTCCTGGGCAGCCAGTGGATGTATGACCTGGACTCGCCCGTGGGGGCGTTGACCATCCTGACCCCCAACGACGGCCGCCGCCCGCATGATGACGGCGACACGATAGGCCTGGATTGGGCGGAAGGCGTGCTGCGCGTCTTGCGCATGCCTGTGGCGCAAGAGGCCTGACATGGCGACTCTGACGCAACCGGGCGCATCCAGCGCGCCCAAGCCGCGCAACGAAGGCTTGCTGGCCATTCTGGGATCGATCCCGTTGGCCATCGTTTTCCTGACGCTGGTGCTGACGCCCTTGGGGCTGACGCTGGTGTTGTCTTTCCGACCGTTCGATTACAGCGCCGGGATTCTGCCGGGCCACACTTTCGAACATTATCTGGCGGTCGTCACCGACAGCTATTTTCTGGAAATCTTCTGGCGTACCTTCTGGATTGCAGGCGTCACAACGCTGATCTGCGTGCTGATCGGCGCGCCCGAGGCCTACATCCTGTCGCGCATGGGCAAGCCGTGGCGGTCGATATTTCTATTGGTGGTGTTGTCGCCGCTGCTGATTTCGCTGGTGGTGCGCGCCTTTGGCTGGAGCATGTTGCTGGGCCCGAGCGGCGCAATCGGCAAGGCCGCCGCCGCGCTGGGATTGGGACCGCTGTTGTACACGCCCACCGCGGTCATCATCGGCCTGGTTCACGTGATGCTGCCCTTCATGGTGATTCCCGTTTGGACGTCATTGCAGAAGTTGGACCCCACCGTGGAACATGCCGCGTTGTCGCTGAATGCCTCGCGGTTTCAGACGCTGACGCGCATCGTGCTGCCGCAGGCCATGCCGGGCATTTTGTCGGGCAGCCTGATTGTGTTTGGGTTGTCGGCCAGTTCCTTCGCCATCCCTGCCCTGCTGGGCGGCCGGCGGCTGAAGATGGTGGCGACCGTGGTGTACGACGAATTTCTGACCGAGCTGAATTGGCCCTTGGGCGCCGCGATTGCGATCATTTTGCTGGTGGTGAATGTGATCATCATGATGGCGTACAACCGCGTTGTTGAACGCTCTTACCGGCGCAGTCTGGGCTGACCCGGGAAAGGAATCGAACATGCAGAAGAACGGTCCTTTCGCGCTGGCCTTTAACTTTCTGGTGGTGGCGTTTGTGTTGGCGCCGCTGCTTATCGTGTGTCTGGTGGCGTTCACGCCCGACACCACGCTCACGGTGCCCACCACGCAGTTTTCACTGCGCTGGTTCTATGCGGTCTTCGAGCACCCCAACTTCATGCAGGCGTTCAAGAACAGCCTGTGGCTGGCCTTTTTGTCGGCCACCATCGCGGTGTGTCTGGCAGTGCCCGCGGCAATCGCCATCACGCGCTATCGCTTTCCCGGCCGGGACGCGCTGAACGGCCTGTTCCTGTCGCCACTGATGATTCCGCATCTGGTGTTGGGCGTGGCCTTGTTGCGTTTCTTTGCGCTGATGGGCATGGCCGGCAGCTTTCCGTGGCTGGTGGCCAGCCATGTCGTGGTGATCACGCCATACGTGATGCGGCTGGTGATTGGCGCGCTGGTCGGGTTTGACCGGTCAATCGAACACGCCGCGCTGTCGCTGGGCGCAAGCCGCGCGACGGTATTTTTCCAGGTGACCTTGCCTTTGATCATTCCTGGCGTGTCGGGCGGCTGGCTGCTGGCCTTTATCAACAGCTTTGACGAGCTGACGATGTCGGTGTTCATCACAGCGCCGTCCACGATCACATTGCCGGTGCGCATGTACATGTACGCCACGGAATCCATAGACCCGATGATGGCGGCCGTGTCCGCACTGGTCATCGGCCTGACCGCCGTGACGATGCTGCTGCTGGATCGCGTGTACGGGTTGGACCGCGTGCTGGTGGGGCAAAAATGAGAATGTTGTCGGATGCTGCACAGGAGACGCCGGCGCCATGGCAATACTGAAACGCTTGGCCGAAACCGGCCGGCCCGCTTTGAGCTTTACGCTGGACGGTCAGACCTGCACAGCCTTGGCCGGCGACACGGTACTGACGGCGGTGTTGACTCAGGCTGACCGCCTGCGGCATTCCGAATTTGGCGGCGGCCCGCGCGCGGGCTTTTGCATGATGGGCGCGTGCCAGGACTGCTGGGTGCAGTTGGAAGACGGATCGCGTGTGCGCGCCTGTTCCACCTTCATCGAGCCCGGCATGCGTCTGCAAAGCGCCGCGCTGGCGCCTGTTGCCGTGCCCGGCACGCTAGCGGCGGCTGCCTGGCCAGAGGACGACGCATCATGAGCATTGTGATGCCGGTGATTATTGGCGCAGGGCCTGCTGGCGTACGTGCAGCCCAGGCGCTGGTGGCGCAGGGACTGCGGCCCGTCATTCTGGACGAAGGGTTGCGGCCCGGCGGCCAGATCTACCGCCAGCCGCCGCCAGGGTTCAAGCGCTCGAAATCTGTCCTGTATGGATTCGAACATCGCAAGGCAAAAGCCGTGCACGACACCATGCAGGAGCTGCTGTCCCAGGTGGACTACCGCCCAGGCAGTCTGGTGTGGAACGCAGAAGGCAAGACGCTGGACGTTCTGCGTGATGGCGTCAGCACGGCGGTGCCGTATACCCACTTGATTCTGGCTACCGGAGCGACGGACCGCGTGTTGCCGTTTCCCGGCTGGCTGACGCCGGGCGTCTACACCTTGGGCGGTTCCCAGGTGGCCTTGAAGTTTCAAGGATGCGCGATTGGTTCGAGCGTGGTGTTCATGGGCACCGGACCCCTGCTGTATCTGGTCGCCTATCAATATGCCAAGGCCGGCGCCAAGGTCGCTGCGGTGCTCGACACCTCGCGCTTTGGCGACCGTCTGGCGGCGTTGCCGGGCATGTTGCGCGCGCCGGGGTTGCTGGCCAAGGGTCTGTACTACATGGGATGGTTACGTGCGCATGGCGTGCCGCTGCATAGCGGTGTGCGTCCCGTGGCCGTTCATGGCGGCGACCGCGTGACCGGCCTGAGCTACCGCCAAGACGGCCAGACGCGCACGGTGGATTGCGATGCCGTGGCCTACGGGCTGGCGCTGCGGTCGGAAACCCAATTGGCGAGTCTGCTGGGATGCCAGTTTGAATTCAACACGCGCGACCGCAACTGGACACCGTTGCGCGATGCGGCCGGACGCAGCAGCGTGCCGGGTATCTATGTGGCGGGAGACGGCGCGGCCATCGCAGGCGCCGATGCTGCTGAATTGTCAGGCGAGCGCGCCGCGCTGGCGTTGCTGGAAGATACGGCGGCTCACTACGATGCACAACGCGCCCAAGTGCTGGAAGCCCGGTTGGCTGCAAATAGCCGTGTGCGGGACGCGCTGGAACGCGCCTTTCCTTTTCCTGTGGATTGGGCTGAGAGCATCGCAGATGACACCGTCATCTGCCGCTGCGAGGAAGTGACCGCAGGCACCCTGCGCCACGCCGCGCGCGATACTGGCGCACAAGAAATGAACCGCTTGAAAGCGCTGACGCGTGTGGGCATGGGCCGCTGCCAGGGCCGCATGTGCGGCACGGCGGCGGCGGAAGTGCTGGCGCATGCTGTGGGCCGTAAGCCGGCTGATGTTGGACGCTTGCGCAATCAGCCGCCGGTCAAGCCGATACCGGTGCGTGTCGTGTGCCTGGAGCGGCCGGAAAAGGTGTCGACATGACGCAGCGCATCGAAACGGAAGTCGCGATCATCGGCGGAGGGATCGTAGGCGCAAGCGCCGCGTTGTTCCTGCGCCGCCAGGGCGTGCCGGTAGTGCTGCTGGAGGCCGCGCTGTGTGGCGCCAAGGCCAGCGGCGTGAACTATGGCGGCGTGCGCCGGCAAGGACGCGGACTTGAGCAGATGCCGTTGACGCAGCGCGCGCATGAGCTCTGGGGACAGCTGCCGGAACTGATCGGCATCGATGGCGAGTACGTGCGTTCAGGTCATCTGAAGTTGGCTTTCTCCGACGCGGACATGGCATTGCTGGAGGCATACCGCGACCGCACGCGCGGCTTTGGCATGAATCTGGAATTGCTGGACCGCCGCGCCCTGAGCCAGCGTTTCGGCTGGCTGGGCCAAAATGTAGCGGGCGGTTCATTCTGCCCCGAAGACGGCCACGCCAACCCGAGGTTGGTCTCCCCCGCCTTTGGACGCGCCGCCAGCGCCTTGGGCGCTGACGTGCGTGAAGGCGTGCGCGTGACCTCGGCTGAACATGATGGCTCGCGCTTCATTGTGCGCGCCGGCGATGAGCTGGAGGTGCGTTCGCGCTACCTGCTCAATTGCGCGGGCGCGTGGGCAGGCCGCTATGCCGAGAGCTTTGGTGAAGCCGTGCCAGAGACCGCCATTCATCCCCTGATGATGGTGACCGAACCATTACCGGTTTTCATGCACGTCAGCTTGGGCGTGCAAGGCGGCGGCATCTACGCGCGCCAAGTCGCGCGCGGCAATTGCGTCATCGGCGGCGGACGCGGCGTGTCATCGGGCCCGGACCTGGCGCGGCCTGGCCGCGCCAACGTGGGCGCACTGATGGCCAACGCCACCCAACTGCTGCCCGTCTTGCAAGGCGCGCAGGTCATACGCTTCTGGACCGGCGTGGAAGGCAATATGCCTGACCACAACCCGGTGCTGGGCCCCAGCGCCAAAGTGCCGGGTCTGTTCCACGCCTTTGGCCTGTCTGGCGCGGGTTTTCAGATTGGTCCGGCCGTGGGCGAAGTGCTGTCCGAACTGGTCGTGCGCGGCCAGTCCTCTATTCCTATCGATGCCTTTCGCATTGAACGGTACACGGATGCCGCTCACGGCGCCGTGGCTCGGCCTGAGAGTGTTCGTGAGCAAACGCTGGAGTCACCATGATGGATAAGAAACAGGGCGCGACGCGCCTGACCAAGGGGAAGTGGCTGTTGGGCGCGGCGATGATGACGTTGCTGTCGGCTGGCGCCATGGCGCAGCAAAAGACGCTGTATGTGGGCATGAATGGCGGCGACATGGAGCGCGCATTCACGCAATACGTCTTTCCCGATTTTGAAAAAGCCAACAATGTGAAGATCGTCGTGGTGCCTGGCACCTCGACCGACGTGCTGGCTAAAGCGCAAGCCTATAAAGACAATCCGCAGATGCACGTCATGTTCCTGGATGACGGCATCATGGCGCGCGCGATTTCCATGGGCCTGTGCCAGCAGCTCAACGACGATCCCGTGTTGAAAGAGCTGTATCCGACCGCCGTGATGAAGGACCGCATGGCCGCCGGTATCGATATCGGCATGACGGGCCTGGGCTACAACACGAAGATGTTCGCTGACAAGGGCTGGGCGCCGCCCACGTCCTGGATGGATCTGGCCGACCCGAAGTACAAGGGCAAGGTCGTATTCCAATCGGCATCCGGCAGCACCTTCGGCCTGCATGGTTTCCTGATGTTCAACCGCATCCAGGGCGGCGACGACCAGAACTACGAACCGGGCTTCAAGAAGTGGCCGACAACCATCGGCCCCAATGTGCTGGAGTACATCCCCAACTCGGCCAAGCTGGCCGAGATGATCCAATCCAACGAAGCCGCCATCTTCCCGCTGACCCCCACCGCCATCGCCCGCCTGAAAAAACGCGACATTCCCGTGGAATACGCGCAACCCAAGGAAGGCTCGGTCATTCTGATGGTGGGCGAATGCGTGATCGCCAAGAACAGCGAACCGGAGTTGTCCCAAAAACTGGCGTTGTATCTGTTGTCGGCAGGCGCGCAAGCGAAAGCGCTGGAAATGGGCGGCCATTTCCCGTCCAATAAGAACGTCCAGGCGCCGGCGGATAACGCGGAAGCGCTCAAGCGTTTCCAAGGCTATATGGCCAACGCCAAGATCCTGGACTGGGATCAGATCAACACGGGCCGGCCGGCATTCAATGCCCGCTGGAACCGTACGGTCGAACGTTGACAGCTCGCGCCAGGCGCGCCTGTGGATAAACCACCGGCGCGCCTGGCGCGGCATAGCCCGGGACGCCACGCCCGAAAACAGGAAAGAACCAGCATGCGGCTCATCATCAATTCCGGCGGCGCTCAGGCAATCGACGAATGGCGCGCCAAGTTCCAGGTCTTTGCGCCTGAACTGGACGTGGTGGGCTGGCACGAAGACGCCGACCCCGCCAGCGTCGACTATGCGCTCGTCTGGGCCCCCGACGCAGGCCGCCTGGCTACCTTCCCAAATCTGAAACTCATCATCAGCGCCGGCGCCGGCGTCGACCACATCCTGGCCGACCCGCAACTGCCTCGCCACCTGTCCATCGCGCGCATGGTCACTACGCGCACGCAGACCGAAATGGCTGAGTTCGTGCTGACCTCCGCACTGATGCTCACCCGCGATATCAAACGCGTTGTGGATAACCAGGCGCGCCGTCACTGGGAGATTTTCGACTCCTTGCGCGTTGCCGCCGACATGCGCGTCGGCATCATGGGCTTGGGCCACTTGGGCGTTGCCTCCGCTCAACTGCTGTCCCGCGTAGGCTTCCCCGTCAGCGGCTGGTCGCGCGGCGCCAGCAAACTGGAAGGCCTGCCGTCCTATGCCGGCCAAGCCCAGTTCGCAGAGTTTCTGGCGGCAACCGACATCCTCGTCTGCCTCTTGCCCGCCACCGACGCCACCCGAGGCATCCTCAACGCCGCCACGCTGTCCCAACTACCTCGCGGCGCCTCCCTGATCAACGCCGGCCGCGGCTCGCACATGGTCACGCAAGACATCATCGACGCGTTAGACAGCGGCCACCTGCAACAAGCCGTGCTGGATGTCTTCGAACAAGAACCCCTCCCCCCCGATTCACCGCTGTGGTCACACCCCGCCATCACCATCACGCCCCACTGCGCCGCCATCCCCGACCGCACAGAACGCGCCCGTCACACCGCACTACTGATCGCGGCGAATGAACGCGGCGAAGCCTTACCCAACATCTACGATCCGCTGCGCGGATACTAAGCCCCCAACGGCAAACAAAGACGGCAGCCCCTCCAACGCCAGACACCGCGTAAGCGCCAAAAGGCCGCAGCAGCCTTCAAACGCCAGACACCGCGTAAGCCCCAAAAGGCCGCAGCAGCCTCCAAACGCCAGACACTGCGTAAGCCCCAAAAGGCGGCAGCAGCCTCCAAACGCCAGACACTGCGTAAGCCCCAAAAGGCCGCCCGCGCGGCCGGCCTGGGGCGGGCCCCGCAAGATCTTCCATCCTTATGCCGCCGTTGAAAAAAACCTAAAGAACACAACACGAGCCAGCATCCGGGAAGTTAAATCCACTAGAGCCTGGCGCGGCGGTGGCCTGGGGTGCGCGGGGAGTCGATAAGCCCGAGGGAATCTGAAGGCAGTCGCCGAAGGCGACAACGAAGATGACGAAGGGGCAGTCCGGAGCGAAGGCTCCGGACCGCAATCGTCGACCCGCGCGCCCCAGGCCGCCGCCGTGACGGGCGCCTAAAGAACCAACACCCGTCCAATAGCCCACGTAGGTCAGAAAAACCGCAAAATCTGCAAACACCCAGCCGCTACATTGCTCATCCAAGGAGCAACCATGAAGCCCGAAACCCGATCCCTCTACGCCCACCGTCTAGACCCCGTCCTGCGCTGGCTAGCGTCTCACCCAGACGCCAACCCAGACCTCCACCAGCTAGCCGACCTGGCCTGCCTGTCCCCCTACCATTTCCACCGCGTCTACCGCGCCATGATGGGAGAAACAGTCAACGCCACCGTCCAACGCATCCGCATGCACCGTGCGGCGGTGGCCCTGGCGGGCACGCAGGCGCCGCTTAGAGACGTTGCGCAACGCGCCGGATACGAATCCGACGCCGCGTTCAATCGGGCATTTGGCGCCGTGTTCGGCATCTCGCCAGGACGGTATCGTGCCGCCCGCTCCCTACCCCCAGACCCCCAGGAGCTCGCCATGTATCCCATCGCAATCGAACACTTCCCCGGCGCCACGCTGGCCGTCCTGCCCCACCAAGGCAGCTATCAGGAAATTGGACCCGTCTTCACCCGCGTCTTCATGCTCGCCGCCAGCCAGGGCATCGCCACGCCCGAGACCACGGGTTTTGGTGTCTACCTCGACGACCCGGAGCAGGTGCCTGAACGCGACTTGCGATCCATGGCGGGCATGTCGGTAGCGCCCGATGCGGTGCTGACAGGCGAACTGCAACGCTTTGACATCCCCGAGGGCCGTTGCGCCATCCTGACCTACACCGGTCCCTACAACGAAATGGGCAAAGCCTATAACTGGATGTTCTCCGAATGGCTGCCCGAAAGCGGCAACGTCCCGGCCGACTTCCCCATGTTCGAGCAATACCTGAACGACCCTCGCACCACCCCGCCCGCAGAATTGCAGACCCGCATCTGCATGCCGTTGAAGTAAGTCCGGCTACCCGAGCACGCCGGCCAGATACTGCCGCAGCCAGGCGTGCGCGGGATCATCCTGATAGCGTTCGTGCCAGTACAGCGACACGGCAATCGGCGGCAGCGTCAACGGCACTTTCTGCGTCACGATCCGCGCGCTGCCCGACATGGCTTTTGCAATGCTGACCGGCATCGTTGCAATCAGGTCAGAGCCTTCAACAATGAACGGGCACACCAGATAGCTGGACAAGGTCGCCACGATCTTGCGGCTGCGGTTGTGCCCCATCAAGATTCGGTCAATGGCCGTGCTGAAGTAGCGCGTGTGCGCGGCCAGATCCAGATGGCCATAGCTTAGATAGGCATCCAGGTTCCAGCGTTTGCGCAAACAGGGGTGGCCCTCGCGCACAATGCACACGGCAGGCTCTTGGTACAAAAATCGCGTGCGAAGATCTGGGGCCGGATCGGGAAAATATCCCGCGATCAATTCCACGTGATTCGTGTCCAGCATGCTCAAGCCATGCTGCGGCCGCGCCGGCACGATCTGCAACTGAAAATGCGGCGCGTCCACCGCCAGCCGCGGAATCAACTTGGGCAGCAAAGTGAACTGCACATAGTCTGTCGCGTAGAACGACAGCGTGCGCGCGGAATGCGCGGGGTCGAAGGCCTCCCGGGCGCGGGTAGCGCGTTGCCAGCTTTCCAAGAGCGGCTTGAAATTCTGATGCAACTCCAGCGCCCGCAGCGTCGGTTGCCAGGTCCCGCCCTCGCGTACCAGCAGCGGGTCTCCAAACAGCTGCCGCAGCCGGTTCATCGCCGCGCTCATGGCTGGCTGGCTGATGTTCAGTTGTTCAGCCGCGCGCGATACGTTGCGGCAGGCCATCAGCGCATCAAAATGCAAAAGCAAATTCAGGTCGGGATTTTTCACCGCCGCGCACCTATAAATGGCATTTATACAAATATAAACCTGTAGGACTGCTGTCATTCAATCAGCAGGCCTAGCATGGCCTTGTTGTTGCAGCGAACCAAGGCCGGACACGCATGATCCGGCCACAAGGAAGTTCTATCAACAAGGGGAAACCAAGCCATGACCAAAGGGCTTACACGCAGTTGCTGTCGCATTGCCGCCGGTACCGCGCTGCTTGCGGTTGCCGCATCCGCCAGCGCCGCCTGGCCGGAGAAAGTGATTCGAATTGTGGTCCCGTTCGCCGCAGGCGGGTCAACCGACCTGATTGCGCGCAAAGTCGCTGAAGGACTGGGCCAGCGCCTGTCCGCCAACGTCATTGTGGAAAACCGGCCCGGCGCGGGCGGCACCGTGGGCACGGAATATGTGGCCCGCCAGCCGGCGGATGGCTACACCATTTTGATGGGATCGGTCAGCACGCATGGCAGCGCGCCGTGCGTGTATTCCAAGCTGCCCTACGACGCCATCAAGGACTTCACGCCGCTCACGGTCGTGGCCACGATTCCGAATGTGATGTCGGTGAACCAGTCGGTGCCCGCCAACACCTTGCCGGAATTCGTGGCGCTGTTGAAGAAGGAACCCGAGAAGTACTCCTTCGCATCCAACGGCCAGGGCACGTCCAACCATCTGGCGGCGGAGTTGTTCAAGAGCACTGCGGGCGTCTCGATGGTGCATGTGCCCTATCGCGGTTCTGGTCCGGCATTGATCGATCTGGTGG